>CAZYDG010000031.1:0-33352 GCA_964645835.1 uncultured Syntrophaceae bacterium | reverse complement strand
CTCCGAATATACCTCTTCAAATCGCATCCTCCGGATCTCCTGTAGCATCTCCGTCTGTCGCATCGATCACCTCCATAGGTGATCTTAACAAACCGGACAGATTGTGTGCTACAAACCGGACATATCACGTACTCCCAACAGTATTATTTTCCTTGCCCATTCTACTCATTTCTGTTATTTTTAATAAATTATAATATCGTACCATGATAGTCAGTGGGGGTTATATATATGCCAATGATTATTGGCGGCGCCATTGCCGTGGTTCTGGGCATTATCGGCCTGATTGAATGGAGAGCCGAACTTTTTATCATTATTAAGGGCGCCGTTCCGGTTATGCTCGTTTTAGGCGGTGTTTTAGCCTTATACGTGGGTTACGACGATTTCCAGGAAAAGCTTAAGGAAGAAAAGCAGAAGCAGGACGAGAAACTCGAGCAAGCCAGGGAAGAGATCGAAATGATACGCGCCAAGGCCGAACTTTACAAAGAAGAGCTGGACCGGCTCAAAGAAGCCAAGACGTCAACGGAAATAAATTCTTGACGGTCTGCAGAAAATAACATATCCGTACAGCTATCAACAGCATACGGCACAAGGTTATAATGGCAAAGTTACTGCATCAACTACATTTTTATATCCTTTCCAGCACCTACATGTATTAACGCCTGCTGTCCATTTCAACAATGGGCGAGCAGGCCTTCCCGATTCAAATCTACAAATTATTTTCATTCGTTAAAAAAAGCGCAAACGGACTTGATGTTTTTTTATGGATAAATTACCCCGGAACCTTCGGGAGATAATAAAGAGGAGGCATTTATGTCAACAAAATTATACAGATTATTTTTTGCATTGCTTCTGTCGATGCTGGTCGCGGTTCCCGCAATTGCTGCGGAACCGATCAAGATCGGCGCCCTGTTTTCCATCACCGGCCCCCCTTCGTTTTTAGGCGAACCGGAACGCAACACGGCCCAGATGGTTGTAGACGATATCAATAAAAAAGGGGGTATAAAGGGACGCATGTTGCGGCTTGTCACATATGACACGCAAGGCGACCCCACAAAAGCAAATCAGGCGGCCACCCGTCTGATCAAGGATGATAAGGTTGTCGCCATAATCGGCCCCAGCACGACGGGGGAAACCATGGCCGTCGTACCTATCATCGAGAAGGCACAGATTCCTCTCATATCCTGTGCCGCAGGCATCAAAATTACAGAACCCGTCAAGAAGTGGGTCTTCAAGACCGCCCAGAACGACGCCCTGGCCGTCGCCAGAATCTATGAACAACTTAACAAGAGGAACATAAACAAAATCGCAATCTTGACTGTTTCAGACGGTTTCGGTTCATCGGGGCGGGAGCAGCTCAAAGGACAGGCGAAAGCCTATGGCATCCAGATTGTTTCCGATGATACATACGGACCGAAAGATACGGACATGACGGCTCAAATCACTAAGATCCGCGGTTCCCAGGCCCAGGCCCTCATCTGCTGGGGAACAAATCCAGGGCCGGCAGTCGTGGCGCGTAACGTCAAGCAATTGGGGCTCAAGGTTCCTTTGTACATGAGCCACGGCGTCTCGTCCAAGAAATTTATCGAACTGGCCGGTGATGCCGCCGACGGCATCATCCTCCCTTCCGGGAAGGTCCTCGTCGCCAACCTCCTGCCGAAAAAGGACCCCCAGAAGAATGCCCTTCTCTCTTTTGTGAAAGACTACAAGAAGCGTTACAAGGTTGATGGCGACCACTTCGGCGGTCATGCCTGGGATGCCGTCATGCTCCTGAAAGGCGCCATTGAACGAGGCGGCGACTCGGCAGCAGCCATCCGGGATCAGTTGGAAAGGACTCAGGCCTTCTCCGGCATCGGCGGCGTCTTCAATTTCTCATCCGCCGATCATGCAGGCCTCACAAAAGATGCCTTCGTTCTCGTGGAAGTGAAAAAGAAAAAGTGGGTACTGGCCAAATAACCCAGTGGAAGTGAAAAAGAAAAAGTGGATAACAGCAGTCAAATAATTCAATACACCCTGTCCGGACTCTCGAACGGTGCCATTTACGCCCTGATCGGTTTCGGTTTCGCAGTTATCTATAATGCGACGGGGATCATTAACTTTGCCCAGGGCGAGTTCGTAATGCTGGGGGGGATGTTGACCATCTTTTTTCTTTCCGCTTTTCAGCTCCCCCTCGTTCCGGCAATTATACTGGCCATTGCGGCATCCACGGCCGTTGGCATTCTGCTTGAGCGGCTGGCCATCCGGCCTCTGAAAAACAGTAACCCCTTGAGTCTGGTTATTATCACCATCGGCGCCAGCATCCTGATACGCGGCATCACCATGCTCGTATGGGGGAAGGACACCCATGCCCTACCCCCATTTTCAGGAAACGATCCCCTGCAAATCATGGGGGCCACCATGCTGCCCCAGAACCTCTGGATATTTGCCGTTGCCTTGTTTATCATTATCGCAAGCAAACTGTTCTTCCATTATACGATCTTCGGCAAAGCCATGCGCGCCTGCGCCTTCAACAGCCAGGCCGCCAGCCTTGTCGGTATCAGCGTCAAGACCATGGTCCTTCTGTCCTTCATCATCAGTTCCGCCATCGGCTCTCTTGCGGGGATCATCATTGCCCCACTGACCATGACGTCCTACGACATGGGCATAATGCTGGGTCTCAAGGGATTCTGTGCGGCCATCATTGGCGGTATGAGCAGCGGTCTGGGAACAGTCGTCGGCGGCCTCCTCCTCGGCATCCTGGAATCCCTCGGCGCGGGTCTGATCTCGGCGGGTTACAAGGACGCCATTGCGTTTATCATTCTGTTGTGCATCCTTTTCATCCGGCCCGAAGGGGTCTTCGGAAAGAAAGAAACGGAACGGGTATGATGCCAATGTCCGTGATAACGAAAGAAACAAAAGACCTTTTCATATTCGTCGCTTTCGGTCTGGCCATCCTGATCACGCCCCTTCTGCTGCAGGGCAGCTATCTGCTCAATGTCCTCGTTTTCATCGGTATCAATACGATGCTCGCTGTCGCCCTGAATCTGCTCCTTGGGTTCGCCGGTCAAATCTCTCTCGGTCATGGGGCCTTTTTCGGTCTTGGCGCTTACATCTCCGGGATTCTGACGACCCAATTCGACGTGAATCCGTGGCTTGCCATGGGCATGGCAGCCGTTTTCGTGGGGATCATGGCCTTCATCATCGGATTCCCGATTCTAAAGCTCAAAGGCCATTATCTGGCCATGGCCACTTTAGGCTTCGGCATAATCGTCTATATCGTCTTCAACGAAACGATTGACTGGACGGGCGGTCCTTCGGGCATGTCCGGCATTCCCAATCTGTCCGCCGGCCCCCTGGTCTTTGACAGCGACATGACGAACTTCTATCTGGTCTGGGCATTCACGCTTCTGACGATGCTTTTATCCATCAACCTGTCACACTCCCGGATCGGCCGGGCTCTCAGAGCTATCAACGATTCAGAGGTGGCCGCCCGCGTCATGGGCGTCAACGCCCGGATTCTGAAGGTCCAGATCTTTGCCGTCTCGGCTGTCATCTCCGCCGTCGCGGGAAGCCTCTACGCCTACACCATGACTTTTATCGCCCCGGCGTCTTTCGGGTTCAACTTCTCCGTGGAACTCGTCACGATGGTCATCATCGGCGGATTGGGCAGCATTTACGGCTCCTTTCTGGGGGCCGCCATCCTGACCATGCTCCCGGAATTTCTCCGCGTATTTCACGATTACGATATCGTTATCTATGGCCTGCTCCTGATCGTAATGACCATGTTCATGCCGGGCGGCATAGTCGGCGGCTTTAAGTCTGTCGCTGCTGTCGCCCGGAGAAGGAAAGAGGCCTGACATGTTGATCATCGAAGGCATCAGCAAGTCCTTCGGCGGCGTGACCGCTCTGGAAGATGTCTCATTCCATGTCGTCCGGGGAATGATCACCGGAGTTATCGGCCCTAACGGAGCGGGGAAAACGACCCTTTTCAATATTGTAACCGGCCTCTACGACCAGGACAATGGTTTGATTCATCTCGAAAATACGAACATATCCCATCGCCCCCCGGAAAAGCTCGCCCGCCTGGGAGTGGTACGGACCTTTCAGAACGTCGAACTCTTCGGACAGATGTCTGTTCTGGAAAACGTCATGGTGGGACTCCATACGAAAAGCAAGAGCGGCATCCTTTCGTGCGCCTTCAAGCTTCCCCATCAAATCCGGGAGGAAAAGAATATTCGAGACCGGGCCAGGCGATGGCTTGAATACGTTGGCATCGCTGATCAGGCGGATGCGGTAGCTGCCAGTCTCCCCTTCGGAAAGGGCCGGCTTCTGGAGATCGCCCGGGCCCTGGCCCTGGAACCCAGGATCATCCTCATAGACGAGCCAGCTGCGGGCCTCAACAGCCGCGAAACAATGGGGCTTGCGGATTTGATCAAGAAGATCAAGGATTCCGGAGTCACTATCGTCCTCGTGGAGCACGACATGGAACTCGTCATGGATGTGTGTGACACCGTTGTCGTCCTCAACCTGGGACGGAAACTGGCGGAAGGCACGCCGCGGGAAATCCAGGAAAACCCGGAGGTTATTGCCGCATATTTGGGCGAAGGGTGATGGATTAAATGCTGACGATTAAAAACATAAATACTTATTACGGTCAGGTTCATGCCCTGAAAAACATTTCCCTGCATCTGCAGGAAGGAGAGATTGTAACCCTAATCGGCGCCAACGGCGCGGGTAAGACGACCCTCCTGAACTCCATTTCGGGTATTGTGCCTCCCAAAGGCGGAGAGATCCTTTTTGCCGGAAAACCGATTCATACATTAGCCCCTCATGCCATTGTCGAACTCGGCATATCCCAGGTCCCTGAAGGCAGGCAGGTCTTCAAGCCTCTTTCCGTGGAGGACAACCTCGAATTGGGCGCCTATCTTCGACTCCGGAGACGCCAGGGGCGAAAAGAAACCAACGAGACGATGGAGATGGTCTACAGCCTCTTTCCGATACTGCAGACACGGCGCAAGCAACTGGCGGGAACTTTATCGGGTGGAGAGCAACAAATGCTTGCCATTGGCCGTGCCCTTATGGCAAAACCGAAAATAATGCTCCTTGATGAGCCTTCCATGGGGCTCGCCCCGCTGGTGGTTCAGGAAATCTTCCGGGTCATCGAAAACCTGTCCCGAAAGCAGAAGACGACGATTCTCCTTGTTGAGCAAAACGCCAAGGTCGCCCTGAAAACGGCCGACCGGGGTTACGTCCTGGAAACAGGAAAGGTCATTCTGGACGGCGATGCCACCGATCTCATGGAAAACAAGGATGTCCAACGGGCCTATTTGGGACGGGATAAAAAAGAGATTTGGGAACGCTAGTAACAAAATCGGGAGGTAATTTATGAAAATCTGGGACCCCCTTCATGAGTGCATGCCAAGGGAAGATCTGGAACAATTGCAGTTGGAAAAGCTCCAGGCAACAGTGAACCGGGTTCACAAGAACGTTACCTATTACCGTAAAAAATTCAACGAACTGGGTATCATCCCCGAAGATATTCAATCCCTGTCGGGCCTGACGGCACTTCCTTTCACGACGAAAGATAAT
Organism: uncultured Syntrophaceae bacterium; assembly: GCA_964645835.1. GTDB lineage: Bacteria > Desulfobacterota > Syntrophia > Syntrophales > UBA8958 > CAZBME01. Next base: position 27,787 of record CAZYDG010000031.1, on the reverse strand, counting down.
CTGCGCCTTAATTATCCCTACGGCATGTTTGCCGTCCCCTTACGGGAGGTCGTACGTATCCATTCGTCATCAGGAACCACGAGCAAACCCATCGTGGTGGGTTATACAAAAAACGATATCCGGACATGGTCCAATCTGACGGCCCGTTTTATGACCGCCGCCGGCGTGACCCGCGACGACCTGGTTCAGATCGCCTTCCTTTATGGCCTGTATACGGGCGCTTTCGGCCTCCATTACGGCGCCGAAGCGATCGGGGCCTCCGTCATCCCCATGAGCACGGGCAATACGGAAAAGCAGGTCATGATCATGCAGGATTACCGTTCAACGGTCCTGGTCTGCACTGCCGGTTATGCCTTGGTCCTGGCTGATTACATGGAAAGCCGCGGCATGGATGCCAAGGGGCTTTCCCTACGGGTCGGTCTCTTCGGCGGCGAACCGTTGCCGGAAGATACCCGGCGAGAGATTGAAGATCGCATGTCCATCGTCGCAACTGACAACTACGGCGTATCGGAAGTCATGGGGCCGGGTATCGCGGGAGAATGTCTGTGCAAAAACGGCATGCACATCTCTGAAGACGCTTTCCTGCCCGAGATCATCGATCCGAAAACGGGAGAGATCCTGCATCCCGGCAGTGTGGGGGAACTGGTCCTGACAACCCTTTCAAAAGAGGCTTTCCCCATGGTCCGATACCGGACAGGTGATCTCACCCGGTTGGATTATGGTCCCTGCGAATGCGGCAGAACTTTTGTCCGGATGATAAAGACGCTGGGCCGCTCCGACGACATGCTCATCATCAAAGGAGTAAATATTTTTCCTTCCCAGATCGAGGAAATCATCCACGCCGTTTCCGGGGAAAAGCCACCCTATCAGATCATCGTGAAGCGCAAAGGCGCAATGGATACGATGGAGGTGCACATCGAGGTTACGGAAAAGATCTTCGGGCTGGAACTTCTTCATCAGCGCGCCTTCCTGGATCTCATCAAGAAGCGGATACGGTCTGTCGTCGGCATCGAGACCGCAGTTCGCCTCGTCGAGCCCAGAAGCCTCCCTGCAACCGACAACACAATGGCCAGGGTTGTCGACAAGCGATAAACAATGGTGAAGGTCCTCCTCACGTCATTATCCGGCTTGACCGGAAATCCAGCATCGCTTCGGATGCATTCTGAAAACCTTTGGATTCCCGTTTTTACGTGAATGACGGTACTCACCAACTCTCCGTCATTATTCAGCCCCCATATTCGTCATTGTCGGACTTGATCCGACAATCCAGCAATACTCAATGAGTACGCATTAATAAACCTCTTGATTCCCTTTTCACGGGAAACCTTCATGTCCAGTGTGCCGCCACGTGTGTATGAAAATTAGGTTGAGACTGTATGGTGGATGAAGCGACGCGCATCAACCATTCTCCGGTGGCACCGCTTCGCTTGTTCCACCCTACAAAGATTCTTTTTTCGCAATAATGACTTGTAAATATTGCGGGAATGGCACTCTCCCCCATTCCTTTTTATACGGCTTGACTAAGTTTATTATTTCGGTTCTGACATCAAAGCAGCAAGGAAGAGTTAACACCAAAACACCTTCCACTTTGTAAAGCCCCAAAATATCTTCCCCCTTTGTCAAAGGGGGACAAGAGGAAATTTTCTCTATCTTTTCAAAGGCCCTCCCTCGTTAAATCGGGCCTGCAAACGCCTCATCCCCAGCAGCCAACGGTCGTAATCCCCGGTCTTTCGCTGCATATAGGCTTTAACTTCCGGATGGGGCAGGATCAAAAACTCTTCCTTACTTAGACCCTCTATCACTACGCCTGCCAAATAGGACGGTTCCATGAGGCCATCCACTGCAGCTACACCGCCATCCGGTCCGGCCATAGCCGTCCGAACGGCCTGGGGACATAGGGCAAAAATCTTGATTCCCTGATCGCCGTAAGTAATGGAGAGATTTTCCGCTAAACCGACCGCGGCATGTTTTGTGACGGAATAGGGTGCTGAACCGATCTGACTCAGAAGGCCCGCCGCCGACGCCGTAATCATGAAGGCACCGCCGCCCCGTCTGATCATTCCGGGAAAAACCGCCCGGGCTGCATAAACATGGCCCATAACATTCACTTCCCAAATCTTCTGCCATTTATCGTTAGGGCACTCCACACCGCCTATGAAGAGGATCCCGGCATTGGAACAGAACAGGTCGATCTGCCCATATGTTTCTTCGGCAAAGCGGACCAATCGGATAACATCATCTTCTTTGCTGACGTCACAAGCAATAGCCGTCCCGTTAATTTCCGCAGCCAGGGACTTTGCCAATTCTTCATTAACGTCCGCCACAACAACACCCTTTGCCCCGTCAGCAGCAAATCGCCAGCACAAGGCCTCACCTATTCCACTGGCGCCGCCAGTAACGACCATCACTTTACCTGCTACATCCATTACTCTTTACCTCCATGCTAATTTGGTTCAGGAGCTATAGTATATCTTGGCTTTTCTCGCCACCGTTATGTGAAGTAAGCTACGACACAGTCTCAGTGATTCAGGGGGCGGCTGTTATATGAGGCGAGTGGAAATCCGTTATCTCTGGGCAGCGGCGTACGCAGACGTAAAGACCTGTGAAACGATCTTTTTTGTGCGCTCGATGATCTTTTCGTAGTAAAGGCTGTTGCGTTGGATATAGTAGAACATCTCCGTCCGGAGAAACTTTTTTCCCCCGGCTTGGATAAAAGCCTGGAACTTCTCCGGCGAGTTGAAGCGGTGAAAGAACAATTCTCCCCAATGATTACAATAGACAATATTGAAATCATTCATGTCCTTTAAATGTATCGAGCCTTCAAAGCTGATGATGACAAGCATCTTCATTACTTTTTCCGACTCCAGAAAATTCTCAAAATCGACACGCGTAATATCGAAAACGCCAAAAATTTCCTTGATTCTTTTCGCCAGATTGTGGATCTCCTGAAGGGTCACCGGTGTATGATTGGGCGCCATGCGCATGTCCAGATCCCGGTAAATATCGTTCCAGACCAAATAGGCTATACAATAAGCAATCTCATTGCTTGCCACAAGAGGTAAGCCTATGTCACCTGCGGGTATCACCCGCCAAGACCTCTTGTCAACCGTAAAGGTAAGTCGAGGAAGATTCAGGTTGCCGACCGGTTTGTTGACCACGGATATCTTGTTGTTTTTTTTCTCCAGGCAAGCAGCAATTTTCCTTGCAATAATGGTCATATCACGACGTGTGATCATAGCCATCGTATCCGGCTGCCGGTCTTTAAGTCCCCTGAAAATGGTCATGAGCAACTGAAAGACCGTATCCCCGAACTCCAATTGATCCGCCAAGGGCCATTCGGCAAACGCATTGAGGTGGTACACATCTTCGTTGGAGAGGGGAAAATCATCAAAAATCTCTTTGGCCAGTTTTTCCTTGATCGTCTGCTTTTTTGAAAAAAATTTGATTTCATAGCGCAAGTAACAGCAATGTTTGATGAAGGCAAACATGTCCGGATTGGCTTCTTTCTTATTTTCCAGGACGGCTTTCAGGGTAAACATGCTCGGGTCGTAGAATACCGGTTCCATCCCCTGGCTCAAGATTGTGGCGCGGAATTGGTGGCAGAGCATGGCCCCTTTGGGGGCTGCCATAAACATCTCAAGGAGAAGCATCTTGATGACCGATTTGAGAGGGTGGGTCAGCGCTTTGTTGAATTGCCAAAGGGCAGCTCCGAAATACTCATCGCTGTCGACGGCATTTAAGGGCCCCAAGTCAATGCAGTCATAATCCTCAAAGACACCCTGGTCATATTCCGCCGCAAACAGTGAATAGTCAACCTCTGCCGCCGGATCGAAACACACCCACCAAAGTGGAATCTTTCCACTGATCGTAATGGTTGTCCGGTAGAACTCCTCCTTGAGAACATTGCGTTGAGCACTGCCGCAACTCTCATCATCTAAGTCTCCGAACCAAGCCTCCCGGATATCCTCGACATTGCAAATAAAAAAATAGACGGGCATCTTCAGATTGGCATCCAGCCAATCCTTAATCAGATTTATCTTTTGTGACAGGTGTTCACGCAATCGATGATCGAAATCATCCTTTTTGATACAGATCCAGATATCGCAGTCGGAATAACCCGTCTGGCTGATCGTTCCCGCGCTTCCGATCGAGTATATTCCCTGAATCATGGCTGCATGGTGGGATGGTTTCAGTATCGCCTCCGAGCCCTTGATGCCGAACCGCTGTTTAAAGGACGGCTCCTGGCTCGTGATTACTCTATTCGCAGTCAAGCCGTACACCATGATCGACTTCTTCAACTGAGATACATAACCAGGGACGGAAGGGTGGTTCACACTGAGCATCCACGGCAGCAAATACAGGATGGCATCGGCATCCTTTGGCGCAAGCTCGGAAAAGATGTTTTTGCGGAAATCGTTATAGGCTAGATAAATTCTCCTGTTCTGGATAAACCTTATCTTCTGCATACAGGACCTTGAAACAAAATTATTTTGTCATTCCTATATATGGTCCGGAAGAATCTTGCAAGACCTTCCCTAAGCAGGCCCAGGGTTTAATAATTTCATGAAATAATTATATCATCATAGCATGATGTAAATTTCGTTGCAAAAGGGATATTAATCCATTATCCTCAAGCCATGAAGGCTGCCAAATATATAACTATCACCCTGCTGTTCCTGGCCATCACGGTTTGCTGGGGTTGCGGTTCGGATGAGAAAAAAGGAGACGTAAATAACCGCGCCGATTCGGGACCCGCATACGGAGACATCCTCGTGGAAGGATCCATCGGCGATGCGAGCAACCTTATCCCGCTTCTGTCCGCCGACAATACATCACATCAGATTGCGGGCATGGTTTTCAACGGCCTCGTGAAATACGACAAGGACGTCAAGATTGTTGGCGATCTGGCTGAATCGTGGGATATCTCAAAGGATGGTCTCATCATTACCTTTCATTTGCGCAAGGGTATTAAATGGCATGACGGCAAACCTTTTTCGGCCCATGATGTCCTTTACACCTATCAGGTCACCATCGATCCGAAGACGCCCACGGCATATGCAGGGGACTTCTTGAAAGTCAAGAAGGCGGAAGTTCTCGACGATTACACCTTCCGCGTCACTTATGACAAACCCTTCGCCCCCGCCCTTATGAGCTGGGGAAACGCCATATTGCCCAAACACCTTCTTGCCGGCAAAGACATCTCCACATCTCCCCTGGCCCGTCACCCCATCGGCACGGGACCATACATGTTCAAGGAATGGGTCACGTCCCAAAAGATCGTCCTTGTCGCCAACCCGGACTACTACGAGGGACGGCCTTATATCGACGGCTACATCATGCGAATTATCCCTGATACGGCTACTATGTTTCTCGAATTGCGGGCAAACGGCATCGATGAAATGGGATTGACGCCTCTCCAATACACACGCCAGACCGAAAGCCCCCTGTTCAAGAAGAATTTCAACAAATACCGGTTTCTTTCTTTTGCTTACGTTTTCATGGGTTATAACCTTAAAAATCCCCTCTTCGCCGATCAGCGCGTGCGGCAAGCCATCGCCTATGCAGTGGATAAAGATGAAATCGTCCGCGGCGTCCTTCTGGGCTTGGGAAAGGCGGCTACGGGCCCCTACAAACCGGAGACCTGGGCCTACAACCCGAATGTCAAAACATATCCCTACGATCCGGCGAAGGCCAAAGCCCTCCTGGCGGAGGCGGGCTGGAAGGATACGGACGGTGACGGCATCCTGGATAAGGACGGCAAGCCTTTTACTTTTGAGATCATTACCAACCAGGGCAATGAAGTCCGGGCCAAGTGCGCCGAGATCATCCAGAAACGTCTGGCCGAACAAGGCATCGTCGTCAAGATCCGCGTCCTCGAATGGGCCTCTTTCGTTAATAATTTTATCAACAAGAGAAAATTCGACGCTACGATCCTGGGCTGGACAATCCCCCAGGACCCGGATATCTATGATGTCTGGCATTCCAGCAAAACGGGTCCCGACGAATTGAACTTCATTTCCTACAAAAACGCGGAAGTGGACGCCCTCATCGAAAAGGGGCGCAGCACCTTCGATCAAAAGAAGCGGAAAGCCTGTTACGACCGCATCCAGGAGATTCTGGCGGAGGAGCAGCCCTATCTGTTCCTCTACGTCCCTGACGCCCTGCCCATCATTCACGGTCGATTCCACGGAATTAAACCCGCCCCGCTGGGCATTGTCTACAACTTCATCAAATGGTATGTCCCAAAAGAGGAACAGAGGTTCATTATGGTAAAGTGAGGAGCAACAATCTGCCAAGGAGGTTCCCATGAAAAAAAATGTCCTGATCGGATTATTTCTCATTCTATGGGCCTGTATGCCGATCCTTGCCGCCCCGGTCATGGCCGATCCACCGGCCATCAAAACCTACGACTTTCCCGACGGCTCAAAATACATTGGTGAATTCCAAGGTGGTAAAATGCAAGGCCAGGGCACGTTGACATGGCCCAACGGTGACCGGTACACGGGCGCTTTCGTCAACAACTTGTTCGAGGGCCAGGGGACAATGACTTATGCCAGGGGAGAAAGTTACACAGGGACCTTCGTTGCCAACAAGATGGAAGGCCGGGGAACGTATACGTTTGCAAATGGGTTGAAATACCAGGGCGATTTCCATAATAACCACTGGGAAGGAACAGGGATCTTGATCTACCCCAACGGCGAGGTATACACAGGAGAATTCAGAAACAACAAGATGCAAGGGCAAGGCGTCTACACCTATCCCGACGGTCAGCGGTATGAAGGAGAATTCAATAACGACAAATGGAACGGTAAGGGAAAGATGACCTATGCAGACGGCACCGTGTATGTGGGTGATTTTAAAGACAACCGAAGACACGGCTGGGGCGCGATGACATTTCCGGGTGGAGGCATCCAGGCCGGCCGATGGGAAAACGATGGCTTTCTGGGAAATTAGACATTTAAGGATACAGGATCACAACCGGATGCATTCATGACCTGTACCCTTAAGGCGTTATTCAGGGAATAAGCTCATTCGGTCTTTGCGAGCAGGCACTTTGCCTGCGTGGCAATCTTAGAAATTGCTTCACTTCGCTCCTAAGAAACTTCACATTTTTGTCATTGCGAGGAGGCTGAAGGCCAGAGCCTGCCCTCGACCTGATCGGGGGCGGAAGTCTCAAAGATCGCCACGACGCCTGAGAGGCGTCTCGCGATGACATTTCTTTTCAGGAATAATACCGGGATTTCTCACCAGGGTCCATTGCCTGCAAAGATAGATGCGACGTTTCAATCTCAGGCCTGTCCTTTTAGCAGGTACGATTTTAAAGCATTGTAATCCGCAGGCAGTTCTATTGCCGTTCCCGTGCGGCTGTCGATATCCTGCATGCTTTGGGGCAAGGCTGGATCTATGCCCAGGAGTTCCTCTATTTCAGAGGGGAACTTTGCCGGGTGGGCCGTCTCCAGAGAAACGCAGAGGGACGTTTCGCCGAAGCGCTCCAGGTATCGTTCAAGGCCCAGCCAACCCACAGCGCCATGGGGCTCAAGGAGGACACCGTAATCTTTGTAGACCCGCTCGATAGTCTTCTTCGTTTCCCCGTCTGTAATGCTCACGGCAAATATATGTTTTCTCATCTCCTCCCGGTCGGGATACACATGCACATGCCCGGTCCGGTCTACATTGCCGCCGTAAAGATCGAAGAAACGGGCCAGATTGCTGGGATGGCCCACATTCATGGCATTGGACAGGCAGGCCCTCGATGGAGATATCTTGTCATAGATCCCCGACTCCAGATAACGCGGAAATTCATCGTTTTCGTTGGTCGGCATGACGAGTTTCTTGACGGGCAACCCCATGCGGCGGGCATATTCACACCCCAGGGCGTCCCCGAAATTCCCCGACGGCACGGAGAAGACAATCTCTTCGCCCAGATTCGCCAGTTGGGCATAAGCGTAAATATAATAAACCATCTGAGGCATGATGCGGCCAAAATTGATGGAATTGGCCGACGTAAGGTGGAGCCCTGTCAAGGCCGGATCGGAAAAGGCCTCCTTGACCAGGTCCTGGCAATCATCGAACTTTCCGGACACAGAAACGGCCTGGACATTTCCGCCGATGGAATCGAGCTGCTTCTTCTGCCGGCCGCTGACCTCGCTCCGCGGGTATAGGATCGTTACATCGATACCCGGCACGCCTTTAAAAGCCTCGCCCACGGCACTTCCCGTATCGCCCGATGTCGCGACGAGGACATGGAGGCGCTGATCGACATCGCGCAGGATGCTCATCAGCCGGGCCATCATGCGGGCGGCAAAGTCTTTGAATGAGGCTGTCGGCCCCTGATCGAGACGCATGATGTATTTCCCTTCCAATACCTTTTCCAGGGGCACTACGAAATTATAGGCGTCCTCGACGACCCATTTAAGGGTTTCAATTGGCACGTCATCGTTCAAAAAGGCACGGGCGATGAGGAGGGCTGCTTCGCGGTAAGGTTTCCCTTTCAGGGCGGCAATATCCGCAAGGTCGAGAAATGGAATGGACTGGGGCATGAACAGTCCTTCATCAGGGGCCTGACCCATGAGAAGAGCTTCCCGAAAAGAGACGGTCTCTTTGAAGGGCTTCAAGCGCCCAACCTGGCCCCCGATCTCGTCAAGTTTTCGGTTGGTGCTGTAATAACGTATCTGCGACATAATATATTCCACCTGAATTCGATTTTTTGCAGGAACTCCGTTCAATCTATTTACGACTTAGTGTTGATGAATTTCGTAAAAGTACTTCAACCGCTTTGGTCATTCCGGTGAAAACCGGAATCCAGTCTTTCCAACAAGTTCTGCATACCGCCCTTCGCCGGTATGACGGGATTGGCGACTTTTTTTACGAGACCATCAATATTCATTGTTCCCTGCTTACTACAAGCCATACTGCACCTTGTCAAGGACATCTTCCTCATGTTCCTCATTGACATATACTAAAATAAAGCCGATAATCCAGCGCCTATGATGTAACATTTTTTCTTCTTAGAATGAGGATGCATGGAGAAAGAAAATATCCGTCTGACCGAATCGGTTCACGGGGCCGGTTGAGCCTGTAAAATCGGTCCGGGAGACCTGCACGAAGCATTGAAGGATTTACCCTTGATGTCCCATCCCAATCTTATCGTCGGCATGGAACACAGCGAGGATGCCGGGGTATATCAACTGCGCGACGATCTGGCCATCATCCAGACCCTTGATTTTTTTACACCCATCGTGGACGATCCCTATATCTTCGGTCAGATAGCCGTCGTCAACGCCTTGAGCGACGTTTATGCCATGGGGGGAAAACCCGTTACGGCCATGAACATCGTCTGTTTCCCTGTCAAAAAGATGGATATGGCCATTCTCCGGGACATCCTGCGGGGCGGCCTGGACAAGATGCGGGAAGCGGATGTCCTCCTGATCGGCGGCCACAGCGTGGAAGATGACGAACCGAAATACGGCCTGTCCGTCATGGGCGTCATTCACCCCAAAAAGGTTCTTCTGAATCGGGGAGCAAAGGCCGGTGACAAGCTGATCCTGACAAAGCCACTGGGCACAGGCATCGTCAGTACAGCCATCAAAGTGGACATGGCCCCGGCCGCTCTAGTGGATCTGGCTATTAACGCCATGACCACCCTGAACAGGACAGCGGGCAAATATATCGCCCAAGCATCGAACGTCCATGCCTGTACAGATGTTACAGGCTTCGGACTCCTGGGACACGCCTGTGAGATGATTGAAGGAGAGGCCGTCGGAATCACCATTCACGCATCAGCGGTGCCTTTATTCCCCGGGGTACAGGAACTGGCCGAAACGGGATTGATTCCCGCCGGACTTCATCGCAACAGGGCATTCCGTGCCCATCAGGTCGATGTCTCGCCGGGATTGCCTGAATGGCTTTTGGACCTCATGTACGACCCGCAAACCGCTGGGGGTCTTCTCGTCGCCCTGGCCGCTGAAGATGCGGAAAGACTGCTGGAACAACTCCACCAGGCAGGGTTGACCGACACCAGGATCATCGGAGAAGTCAATACTCATTCTAAAGGAAGAATAGCAATCGTATGAAACGTGTTGAATCCCTCCTCGTTAGAAAAGAAGATACTCTCTTTAATGTTTTCAAATTAAAATCCATGGCGCGGCCGAATGATTCTCTGGCCATCCTCATGTACGGCAGCCCCGATCCTGATGCCATTGCCTCGGCCATGGCCCTACAGGAAATTCTCCGTCAAACCGTGGGTCTGTCCAAATGCATCTTTGTATCCACGGAAGCGCCTCTTAGACAGCAGAATATAGAATTCATCCGTGCCATGAAGGTCACCGTACATCTCATGAATAAGGTTGATCTCAGTGAGTACCGTCTTTACGCAGTCGTCGACGCCCAACCGACATTCTTCGGCAAGGCCCTTGAAGGCATTAAACCGCAGATCGTTTTGGACCACCATCCCGTGACTACGGTCTGGCATGCCGAGTTGGCCGATGTCCGGCAGGATTATGGCGCCTTATCGACTATGCTTACGGAGTATCTCCTCGCCGCCCATGTCAGAATCCCCAAGCGGCTGTATACAGCTCTTTTATACGGCATCAAGAGCGATACGAACAACTTCGAGCGGGATGCAAGCCTTGAAGACATAGGCGCCTATTATCTCACCTTTGCCAGGGCCAACCGGCAACTGATCCGGCGTATCGAATTGAACCAAATCCCGGAACGCTATCTGAGGTATTTTGAACACGCCTACTTTCACCGGCGACGCTATCGGGATCGTGTGATGTGCTTCCTGGGAAAAGTTGATAGTCCCGATGTATGCGTCCAGGTCGCCGATTTTTATTTGCGTGTAGTCAATATTTATTATGTGGTGATTGCAGGAATCATCAAGGATAAGCTCGTGATCATCTTCCGGGGCGATGGCTACCGTCAGGACTGCGGCAATATCGCCATCAAGTCCTTTGGTAAGTTCGGTAGTGCCGGCGGACACCGTAGTGCCGCCCGTGTCGAAATACCCCTGGAAAACCTGAAAGAAGTCGTCCCGGCCGATTGTTCACAGGAAGCAATGGAACATTTCCTCGTCACCCGCCTGCGCAGGCGAAGACCTCAGGCGGCGACAAACGGAAAAACGTCAAACGGAAAGTCCAAAGAAAAATAGGATTGTCACTGCAAAAAAAGCGGAAGGTTTTCTTCACCTTCCGCTTTTGCGTAGTATATGACTTTAGCCCAGTTTCATCAAACAGCCCTAAAGGGCTGTGCTACATCTTTTTTCAATTCAGCCTAAAACCTTCAGTCCTCAGCCTAATCATCAGATGACGTGGCTGTTGAAGAAGCACTCGTATCCGCAGATGACGATTCGCTGCATAATGTCGACTCGGCTGCTTCTTTAGCGCATTCGTTCGACGATGGCTTCTTTCCGCCGTAATCCGTTACATACCAACCGCTGCCCTTCAGATGAAACGACGACATGGAAACCAGCTTCTGCACCGGCCCCTTGCAGGACCCGCAGGACTTAACCGCCGGATCGGTCATCCTCTGAAAAACCTCAAACTCTTTACCGCATTTTTTACATTTGTATTCGTAAATTGGCATCTTCTAACCTCCAATTTGTTTTAGCAAAGCACTTCGCCAAGATTATAGCGATTACTGAAGCACTCCATGACGAGTCTCAAATCGGGATTCATGCAGGCCTGAAGCATATCTCCCGTAATACTGTGGACCCTCATTTCTTCATCCACCTTCTCATTGGCGGAAACATCAAAATCCGCCTCACCCCGGTCGAAACGGATGACATGAACCAGTTCATGAGCGGCGATATAAAGCATCAAAGGGCTGAACTTGATGAATGAATGAGCCCTGGTTACCGCGTCAATAATCTGATCGTCCTGAAGGCAAATCCGGTAAAAATAACCATTGCCGTATTCATATTTACACAAATGGGCAAACGCCCCTTCTCTGACCTCGTGATGATCGAGATAGGCACGGGTCTTCACGTCATACCGAAACCTTTTCTCGCCTTCCGGGCGGACACGGAAGTGGCGAAAAGCAAGCTGCTCAGCGTTTTGGAAGGCGACCCCGGCTAAGCTGACTTCTCCAGGGCTGAAATACCGGCCCATGTCCTCACCTCTCAGTTGGCAAAGAATCAGTCTTAAAATCGGACTTAATATATGCACACTGGCATTGTTGTCAAGAATTACTTCAACAGGTTGATGAAAAACTAGATTTTGTGCAGGCTGGTCAAAAGCTTGTCACGGACCTGATCCGGTATGCCCAGATGCAAGGCGCGCAAAAGCTGAGGCTACCACCCCCTGCACCCCCGCCAGCGGGGGACAGCGTACATAGAAGTACGTCGATGTAGCCTGCCCCGGCGAAGGCCGGGGAAGCTTGCAGCACAACGCAGCGGATGGACGTTTTTCAACAGCCTGCCAAGGTCTCTTATTTCGTCGGAACAGGAACCGAACCCAGGAGGTATTTGAGATCCTGGTCTTCGAAACGGATGGACAGGCCCACATAGGGGGAGCTGTTTCCCTTGTTGCTGATAAAGTCATCCCATCCGGCGTTCAGGTACACATTTTTCAACAAGCGATATTCTCCACCGGCCTTGAGGTGGGCGTTGCGGTCCGATGCAAAATCGAAAGCCTCGAAGGTCATCTTCAGCCTGTCTTTGAACAGGAACAGATCCAGACCGGCGCCACCGGAGGATTCCATAATACCGCCACGGATAGCGATGTCCTTGAAACGCTTACCGATCATGGCATTGAACAAAAGACCGCTCTTGTCGTACTGTTCTGTTGTCGTTGTCACACCATTTGTGGTGCTTTCTATGACGGTCCTTCGCCCCTGGGGATCAACAGCAAGCCCCAGAAGGTAGAAATAATCCTGACGGGACTGAATCCGAAGATCAAGATAACTTTTGGCATCCTGGGTTTTGATGAGATATTCACCCCGGTAGCCGATGTTAGTGCGGAAAGACTCCGTTTTGTTGATATAACGGCTGATGCCGGTCAGGCTTTGATTCAGATTGTTGACCGTCTCTTCATCATTGATCAGCTTGCCGATGGTTCCCTTGCCCTGGTTGATCTTGTCCGTGACTTCCTGCAGGGAAGCAACGGTTTTATTGAGTTTAGCGGCCATGTCCTTATCGCGGACCAACTGGCCAATGGTACCTTCGCCTTTTTTCACACCTTCACTGATCTCGTTCAGGGAGGCAAAGGTCTTTTCCATCTCCCGCGATGCCCCTTTGAGATTATCAATGACCTGGCCGACCTTCTCGTCGTTCTGCACGACGATGCGATTCAGATTCCCTGTAAGCATTCGGGCATTTTCAAGCATGGCCCGAACGTTCGCCTCGTTGCTGACGACCACTGTATTGAGGTTCTTGGTCAGCATACGCATATTATCCAGGATAGCGCCCATATTCTCGGCACCGGCCTGGCCGCCCATGACCTTACTCAAGGCGCCGGAAACCATCTTGACATCGTCGGCAATAGCGGACAACTGGTTGAGGAGCCTATCGACATCGGCCTGGCGTTCGACCTGAGTAATTCTTTCACCTGGTTGCATGGCCGCCGAACCCTGGGTGCCGGGAATAATTTCAACATATTTATCCCCCAGAATTCCATGTGTCTTTATACCAGCCTGCACGTCTTTCTCCAGTTTCACATCCTGCGGGATGCGCAGAGAAACGACGGCCTTGCCGTTCTTTAAACGTATAGACTCAACACGTCCGATCTCGACACCTGCAATCTGGACAGAAGCATCTGGCGCAAGCCCCGATGCATTATCGAATTCGACCTCCACCAGGTATCCTTTCTTAAAGCTGAAGCCCCGCTGGCCGACCTGGAAGGACATGTAGGCCAGGATGATGAGCCCAACCAGGACGAAAAGGCCTACTTTCGCTTCTGAACTGACTGATGTCATAAAAACCTCCGCACCTTAAATAATCCGGATCGGTCCGTCCGTGCTACCCGCAAGAAACTGCCGGATCACTGGATTCTCCGATGTCTGAATCTCATCAGGTGACCCGTAGGCAATGATCCGTCCTTCGTAAAGCATGGCAATTTTATGGCCAATTTTGAAAATGGACTGAATATCATGACTGATGACCACACAAGTGAGATCGAAGCTCTTTTGTGTATTCATGATCAGTTGGTTGATCGCCTCCGTCATGACCGGGTCCAAGCCAGTCGTCGGTTCGTCGAAGAGCACGATTCGCGGCCGCAGAGCAATGGCTCTGGCCAGACCGACCCGCTTTCTCATCCCGCCTGAGAGTTCCGACGGCATTTTGAGCTCAATACCCGATAGCCCGACGGCGTGCAGCCTGTCCGTTACAACATCGCGGATTTCCGACGCCTTCATTTCCGTATGCTCCCGAAGGGGAAAGGCCACGTTATCAAAGACATTCATGGAATCGAACAGGGCTGCCTCCTGAAAGAGCATGCCGAATTTTTTCCGGACATCGTTGAGGTCGTGATCGTCCAGTTTGGTAATATCCACACCGTCAACGACCACCTGACCGCTATCGGGTTTCAGAAGACCAATTATGTGCTTCAGGAGAACACTCTTACCACCGCCACTGCGGCCAATGATCACCGTCGTCTTGCCGTCCTCTATATCCATGTGGAGACCGTTGAGGATCTTCTGGCTGCCGAATGATTTATGTAGATCGATAAGCTTAATCATATTAAAACATCAGGGCCGTCAAGAAATAGTCGCTGATCAGTATTGTGATGGACGAAAGAACAACTGCTTCCGTTGTCGCCCGGCCCACCCCTTCTGCGCCCCCCGTCGTATTGAATCCCTTGTAGCAGCCGACAACAGAGAGGATCAGCCCGAAACAGGCCGCTTTCACAAGGCCGTTATAAATATCGTTGAGCTCCACCATCTTGGAGATGTTCTTCATAAAGGAACCCGCATTGATATGAAGCAGTTCCACACCGACGAAATACCCGCCGACAATGCCCATGAAATCGGAGACAATCGTCAGAAATGGCAGCATGATGACCGTGGCGACAATCCTCGGCACAACCAGATATTTGACCGGATTGGCCGCCATGACGTAAAGAGCATCGATCTGCTCCGTCACGCGCATGGTTCCCAATTCCGCTGCCATGGATGAACCGGCACGGGCCGTCACCATAATGGAAGTCAGAACCGGCCCCAACTCCCGTGTCATGCTCAGGGCCACCGTTGCGCCGACCATGCTCTCGGCGCTGAACATGCGGAAGCCGTGAAAAGACTGGAGGGCCAGCACCATTCCTGTAAAAGTCCCTGTGAGGAGAACGACGAAAATTGACCGGACGCCGACAAACTCCATTTGTTTGAAGATAAGGCGGAGCCTCAGGGGTGGCTTGATCATCCAACCCAGGGCCGACAGAAAAAAGTTGACCATCCGCCCCATTTCTTCCAGGAGCCAAAGAACGGAACGACCGACATGATCGATGGCGCCGACAATGCTATTCACTGGTTAAGATTCCCCCGCCCATATAACCTAACCCCGTCCCCCTCCTGACCTACCCCTTGAGAGAATGTACCGAAATTTAAATATTTGCTACATCCGACTTGCTGTAGTCCAGACCTTTATGTCTGCGGTTTTGATTATGGTGTTAAAATTGCCCAGTATTAGCAGGACTGAAGTCCTGCGCTACAACTGAATCGATTAGAGAAACCCTAATTGCGACACAGTCCCTGAAAGAGACGGAAGAAAAAATAATTCTGGCATCCCTTTTCAAAACCCTTCCTGAGCACTCTTGCTTATAAAGGCCCCTTCTTTGAGGCATGGGCCTCAACGGCGGCCTCGATAATGCGGCTGATAAGGCCTGTCTGCGTGATCCCTGCCGCCGCCGCTTGATGAAACAGCACGGTCGAAGGCGTCATCCCCGGCTGGGTATTGGGCTCCAGGACCGCAACGCGCCCATCTTTTCGAAGAAACATATCGATCCGGGCATAACCCTTCAACTCAAGAGCAACAAAGGATGCTACGGCCACGTCGCGGATCTTCTTCAGATCCTCTTCTGGTACACGGGCCGGGGTCTTGTTTTCACCTTTTCCATAGAGGAACTTGTCTTCCAGGGATAAGATGTCATCCGTGGGAATTGTCTCCGAAGGCGTCAGGGCAGTAGGTGGATCTCCCCCAAGGACGCCGCAGGTTACCTCAATCCCGTCCATGAACTCCTCCACAAGGGCCATGCTGTCCCATTTGAAGGCCTCTTCCAGGGCCGAGGGGATTCCCGCTGCTGAAACGACTTTTTTAACGGCCGTACTGCACCCTTCCCGTGTGGGCTTCACTACGCAGGGAAAACTGATCTCTTTTTCGATCCGGGCAATGATTTCATCGTGTCCTCCTGATATCCAGGATTTCCATGACACAGCGACCGTTGCCGGTCCGTCGATACCGGCCATGGCCAGAACTTTTCGGGTCATGTATTTATCCATCCCGATGGCGGAGGCCAGGACACCGGAACCCGTATAAGGAATCTTCAATAATTCAAGAAGCCCCTGAATGCATCCGTCTTCGCCGTATTTGCCGTGGAGGCCGAGAAAGACTAGATCGACCCGATCCTTGAGGGATTCATAGGGAATCGGCTTTGCATCTTCGGCCAGATCCTCTTCGATATCGCGGGTACTATTGCGCATAAGAAGTTTCAGGGGAATTTCCCATAGACCGGCCTGACTGTCCATAAAGATAGGGACGGGATCATACGATTTCCGGTCCATCTTGCTGAAGATATTACGCCCGCTTTCCAGGGAGACTTCCTTTTCCGACGACACGCCCCCCATGATCACGCCGACGGTTCTTTTCGCTTTCTCAGTGTTTTCCATAGGTATCATTTTATCCAATATTTTAAAATCCAACGGTCAAAGCGATGTATGGCCCGGTAAACAGGGAATCCATCGTATAGTCGTTAACGTCCATCTTCAACTTCACAATCTTGTAACCACCGTGGACTGCCATGAAGGGAAAGGGCGTCACAGACACATCCGCCAAGGCTTCCACTGAATAGTTACCGGAACTGTACCCGCCCCCCGTTATCTGGCATCTGGCCTCCAGCAGTTTGGCAATGAGTCCGATGTGGGCGCCCACGCCTACCATGGGCAATACGGAATTGAAGGATTTGTTCTGATCGAGACCAGCGCCGGGAGCGGTCATTTTAAAGCTTCCCGTTGAAAATTTTATCTGTCCCATAGGCCCTACCGAAAAGCCCGCCAGGATGTTTTCCATATTGAGGAGATCGAACTGGTATTTGAGGTCGAACATGGAAAATGACAACTCAGATTTGACGCCGGTCCCTGCGTTGTAAGTCGCGCCGTTGAAATTCAGGCTGGAGGATAAAACCGTGTTGTCCGTATAGCCGAATGGGGTATAGGAAAAGCTCGCATGATGGCGCCCCACGCCGCCATAAGCCTCCACCGCATAGGTGGCTTTGTTGCTGATGCCAAGCATGTCTTTCATGTTGATATTTGAACCATTAACACCGCCGCTTGTTGACTGCGCGTCCGACGTCTTGAAATCCGGAAACCACATATAGGCCCGTGCGCCTAATTCAATGGCGTAAGCCTGAGTGACCAAAGCGATGGAAAAGACCATAGCGAATGCTGCAATAAAATACTTTAATCGTTTTTTCATAAAGCCATGCCTCCTGAGTTTGATATGGGTCGTAAGTTCAATTGCCTCTCATGTCCTTATAATGGCCCCAGCTTCTCGCGATGAATCCGCAAGGCATTCTCGATAAGCGTCCCGATGATCATGGACGGCAACATTCCGGCACTGGCTGCCTGTTCGAAGAAAAATGACGACGGCGCCATGCCCGATGAAGAATTGGGATCCGTAATGAGAATCCGGCCATCGGGTTGGTAAAAACCGTCGATGCGGCCGTAGGATCGGAATCCTAAGGTTCGGAATGCCCGCACAGCCTCTGCCTTGATCTTTTCCACGGCATCCGGAGCAATATTTTTTGGCGGTGTGAATTTCCGGCACCGGCCGGGCATATATTTGTCGTCATAGGTGTAAAATGCGCTTTGGGGACGGATTTCCGTCAAGTCCAGGGCGCGGAATCCATCTTCGTCTTCCAGTATAATGCACGAAAATTCGATTCCCGAAAGAGCCTCTTCCGCAAGGACGGCATTATCCCATCGGAAAGCTTCGTTCAAGCCATTTTCGATATCCGAAGCCTCACGGATCATGGATACGCCCATGCTGGAACCTTCACGGCTCGGCTTCACGAAAAAAGGCAGGGAAAACCGGGTCAACAACTGCTCCTTCACCCGCTCTCCGTCTTCATTCCACTCCTTTTGAAAAACGACAATACTTTCGGGTGTTCCTAAACCAGACGCCCGGAGCACCTTTTGCTGCATATTCTTGTCCATTCCCAGGGCAGAGGCCTGAACACCGGGCCCCGTATAGGGAATTTTCAGAAGCTCCAGCAGGCCCTGTATGCAGCCGTCATCGCCGTATTTGCCATGGAGGCAGATAAAGGCGAATTCGATTTCCGTCTTCAGGGATTCATATGCAATCCGATGCGCCTGCTCTTCCAGGTGCTCGGCGATATCGACGGTTGTATTCTGTGATACAAGCTGCCAGGGAATAATCCACAGGGCGCCATCTGCGTCCATAAAAACGGGAATACCTTCATAGTATTCAGGGTCGAGGTTGTCGTAAACGTTTCTGCCGCTGTTTAAGGAAACCTCCCGTTCCGACGACATGCCTCCCATAATGATTCCGACACGTAATTTTTTCATGAGTTAAAACAATCCTTTTATAAATCCCAAATAAATGTCACACCGCTGTTGGGGAAAATCCACGAATCATCGCTGACCTTGATTTTAATCGATTTTCCCCGGTCCCTCCTTACCTCAGGATAGGGATGCTTACCAGCAAAAAAGCTGATCTCGCGGACATGCCTGAACCTCGCCTTTTCGTAATTGAAGGAAATATCGAGGCCCCGCGTAGGATAGACCAGATAAACGGAAAAGATGTTATTGCTTTTTGCCTTCTTTGTAAAGATTTCAATGGTCACCTTGACCTGGCTGTTGATCTTATTCTTCAGACCGGCAGAGCCACACCAGACCTCGTAGCCCCGGTCGGTGGTCTCCGTGCGTATTATGGGAACATCCTCCTCATCAATGCGCACACGGGATACCCGGAAATCCCGTTCCATAACCGGATTGTCCCCCCGATTCATGACCCAGCGGTATTCACACCGGGGGTCTTGAAACAGGGCGGCAAGCTGCTCATTATCGAAGGCACAGCCGATCATGAATTCATGATGTTTCAACTCTTTGCGGTATTCGATATGGGTCGTAACCCGCAGAGTATCGGGACGATAGCCAACGGCAACGATCTCCTCTTCCGAGAATTCGGCAACAGTGATGTCGTAGTGAAAATTTTCCCTGAGTTCCAACTGCCGGTCTTCCTTGCCGAAGAGTGTCTCGAACATCTCATAAAAGATGGCATCACCCATTTCTTCGTTGCAGGCCCGCGCCTGGAAGCAATGGCGGATCATACTGTCAATTCTGGCGATGGATTTTTCCTTTTCAGGGATAAATATCCGGCGCAGGCGCGGCAGGACGGCGTTTTCCTTCCCCGCCTGAAGGAACACGCGGGGCGCCCGCTTCCCCATGGCGCACAGGATTTCATAGGCATGAGTTTTTACCCGTTCAGCCACGTCGTTTGCGGAAATCGACTCTCCGCCCTGAGTGCCCATGAGTACCACCTCGTCTCCGACCTCACAATTGTGAATATGTGATACATCTATCGTGCACATATCCATGGAAACTCGTCCGACGATAGGGGCCCTTGTCCCACGGATAAGGACCTCACCACGGTTTGAGAGTATAACACCGTAGCCGTCACCATAGCCGACAGGAATCGTTGCAATCCGCGTGGGGCGCGGCGTGACGTATGTATGGTTATAGCCGATGCCGTAACCTTCAGGAAAATCTTTTAATAAAACGATGCGCGTCTTGAAGGCCATGACGGGATAGAGCCGCGCCTGCGATCTGGTTTCCGGTGATGGGTGAATCCCGAACGACATGAGGCCCGGACGCACCATATCGAGATTGAACCGGCTGTAATTCATGATGCCGCCGCTGTTTGACATATGACGTATGGGAATGCGGATACCCGCTGCGGCAAGCCGATTGAGCAAGTCCTGAAAAAGCGCCCATTGCTGGTCATTTTCGTCCGTGAGGGTCTCGCTTGAGGCCAGATGACTGAATATCCCTTCAACAAAGAGGTTGGGAAATTCGAGTATCCGGCTGATGATGTCCATGGCCTCATAGCAAAGGATGCCGCCCCTGCCCATGCCCGTATCCACCTCAATATGAATGGGCAGGCGTATGGCGGCTTTGCGGCAATGGTCCTGCAACGCTTCGGCAAAATGGAGGTCCGATACGGAGGGGGTCATGCCGTATTTGATGATTTCACCGATTTCGCCGACGGGAGACGGGCTCAAGACGATTACAGGCACATTGATACCACCGACGCGGAGTTGCACACCCTCGTCGGCATTGGCCACCCCCAGGCAGAAAGCCCCGTTTTTCAGGGCCACATCGGCAATTTCTATGGCACCATGACCGTAGGCATCGGCCTTGACAACCTGAAGGATCTTCACGTCAGGGCCGATGAGCCGCTTCATTTCCTTCCAGTTCTTTTCAAAATTATCGAGATCGACCTCGACCCAGCTTCTGTATGTCTGAATGTCCGGCAAGGCAATCCTCTACTTTTTCGTCATAGTGAAAACTCCATCCCATTCGCCTTCGGGGGGATGTTCCTTCAATGCCTCACACCGGCTGATATACACCAGGGACGGTGGATCTTCAGGCTTTATGTCCAGCGTTTTTCTGAACAGGGCAATGGCCTCGTCCCAATGTCCCTCCTTGTATTTCGAAAGACCCTCCTCGAAAAGGCGTACATAGGGCTCATGGACCGGCGCATCATTCATGTCGCAAATCAACTCATAGATCTTGACGGGAAGTTTTTTGCCTTTCACCCGGACAGCGTCCAGCTCACGACAGAAGACATCTCCCTTGACCTTGTCGTATGTCGATTCACTGATGATGATATGGGTCCCGTACTCTTTATTCGTCCCCTCCAGGCGGGAACCGAGATTCACATTATCGCCCATGACTGTGTAGTCGAAACGCATGTCGGACCCCATGTTGCCCACAACCATATCGCCGCTGTTTATGCCGATGCCGATATCGACGTGGGGCCAACCTTCCTGCTGCCACTTGACCTGGAGCTTCTTCAGGGTCTCCATCATATCGAGTGCCGTCCGGCATCCCCGCAGGGCATGGTCGGGCTGATCGACGGGATCGCCCCAGACGGCCATGATGGCGTCGCCAATATACTTATCCAGAAGGCCGTTGTATTTGAAAACGATATCCGTCATGGCAGTGAGGTATTCGTTCAGAAGATGGACCAGTTCCTGTGGCGTCAGTTTTTCGGAAATGGTTGTAAATCCCCGGATATCGGAAAACATGACCGTCAGATCCTTCTTATCGCCGCCCAGCTTGAGTTTCGTTGGGTCCTTCAGGATCTCGTTCATGACGGAGGCTGTCAAGTAGTATTGGAAGGCGCCACGGATCTTTTTCTTCTCCCGTTCTTCCGTAATGTAACGATATACTGTGATCATCAGATATATCGTTGCCATTGTAAACAGCGGATAGATCATATTGAGCCATGTCCGCAGATAGATGAATATCATGGTATTCCCGACGACAAAGGCGACCAGCATGGCAAGGATCACAATAACGCCGTAGACGGCGCGCAGCCTCGGCACAATCAATCCGACGACGAGACCCAGGATAATTATGGAACAGACGTCCACAAAGGTCGTTACGGCAGAGTGCTCCAAAAAATTCTGATTGAGGATATTGTCCACGACTGTGGCATGGATCTCCAAACCCGGATAGACATTGCTGAATGGCGTCACTCGAAGGTCATAGATGCCCGTTGCCGTGGCGCCGACGATGACAATCTTGTCCTTGAATATACCCGGATCAACTCGGCCGCGAAGGATATCCGAAATAGAGTAATGGGGGAAGGTACGGGCCGGCCCCAGGTAATTGATCAACAAGCGGCCGCTTTCATCCGTGGGGATGGCAAAATCATCCAGCCGGATGGATTCGACACCCGCCTCATTGAGGGTCAGGCTGGCCATGGGCATATCCAGATATTGCAGCAGGGTGGCCAGGGCAAGAGAGAAGTAGTAGTTGTCACCAAGCTTGACGACCAGGGGCGCCCAGCGGATCACACCGTCAGGATCGGGAAAGGCATTGAAGTATCCGCTGTTGACGGCGGCCTGGGATAGATTCTTCAAGTTCGGATTGGCCGCAAAGGCATGGATGATGTTCATTTCATCCGGTTTAGCCCGTTCCTTGACCATGGGATAACGGGAATTGCCGATAAGCGCTTCCGCATCTTCCATCTCTTTGGCGCTTACGTGGGCAAGATCCTTTTTGGAAGTGTGGAAGAAATACCCCAGGGTCACGTTGCCGGCCTTCTCCAAAGACCTGGTCAGGGCGGCATCCGAATCGGACCCCATTTGTTTTTCCTTTAACAGTTTAGCCATACGGGGATCTCGAATCCCCATGGCGTTCATCTCTCGGGAAAGCTGGGTGATGGTTTTCATACTGGAACTCGCCTCCGGTTCGGAAAAAACGATATCGAAACCGACGGCTTTGGCGCCATTTTTCTTCAACGTATCGACCAGCTTGGCAATGACAGTCCGGGACCAGGGCCAGCGGCCCAGTTCGCTCAAACTCTTTTCGTCAATGGCCGCAATGACTACTTCGCCGCTTGGGGCAACAGCGCCGCGTGAGACCATCCTCAGGTCAAGGGTTTTCAACTCCATAAAACGGAAAAAAGGCGTATCGGCAAAAAAAGCAATGACAGCGAAAATGATAATAAAAAAAGTAATCTTAATAGGGGAAACGGTGATTAAATTTTTTAAGCGGCTGTTCAAGACCATCCCTCCTTTAGCAGATTGATGAAACACTAGATTTTGGGCCGACTGTTCAAAAGCTTGTCCCGGACCTGATCCGGGATATCCAGATGCAAGGCGTGCAAAAGTCGAGGAACATCGGGGACATGTTCCGGAAGCCCGAAGGGATCGGAACGTGTCCCCGTGAAGGCTAATGTCGAGTCTTGCAGCGCAGCAGATGGGCGTTTTTCAACAGCCTGGATGTAAAAAAATAAGGCAAATCATATGTTAAGGGATATCTAATGTCAAGGTAAAGTCAAAACCTTAATCCGCCACCATTTCAGCCAAATCGAAGGGGTGGTAGCGGGGCATTGGCCTTCCTGCTCAGGGGATTTTTCCCATTTTAGCATGTTGCAGATGACATCACTGATACGGATCGGGAAAAATCCAATTCGCCTTCAGACCAAAACCCCGCTTTTCTTGGGCAGACATGCATCAATTCTTTGGGGTTTTGGTGGCGGATTTGGGAAAATGCTTGATTCGGCTTGACAAGTCAAATCGCTTAGGTTAAAGGAACCGGAAAACTCATGGGGTCCGAGGAAACAACCGGCCTGAAAGGCCCCGCATCACGTTTCGCCATCCATCATCAAAGCCGATGTAGCTCAGCCGGTAGAGCAGCTGATTCGTAATCAGCAGGTCAGCGGTTCGAATCCGC
Organism: uncultured Syntrophaceae bacterium; assembly: GCA_964645835.1. Lineage (GTDB taxonomy): Bacteria > Desulfobacterota > Syntrophia > Syntrophales > UBA8958 > CAZBME01. Next base: position 4,156 of record CAZYDG010000031.1, on the reverse strand, counting down.
TCATCGGCTCCAGATATTAAGGCGTTTCGCATAGTTAGCGAGTCGCCTTTTTTCTTGCCCCTTTTTGGTGTTGCTATGTAACCACCATGTAGCCATTTAGGAACAATAAAAAAGATGTTTATTTTTTTATGTTGCCTATTCGTCAGGCGATTGGCAACTTTCGTTCCCTTGTAGCGCGGGTTGTAGTCGCGGTCCTGGCTCCCCCCTGCGGGGCCGACCGCTCCAACCGCTCCATGGGTCACAAGTTGCCAACACCTTCCTCGGCATCAATAAAATATCTTACCAATTCAAATCGAGACTATGCTTGAACAGTTAATCATTGAATATATTGTCATTTTGTCAATTACTGTTACTGAGGTTTAAACCGGTGGTGAAAGCAGGTGTTTGCGGATCATGTGTGGACTTTGAAAGAAATAATTAATTTAATTTAATATTCCCCAAAATTTATTTCTTGTAATCTTTGTATTTTATCTTATAACATTCAAGACATCCATTGGCGCGGTATAGAATCCGTAGGCTTTAATGGTAGGGGGCCAGCCAGCCCCCTGGTCGGAGCGGCTCTCCGGCTAAAGGGTAAGCATTACAATCGACTCTTTTGTCATGTCACGTCCCAGCCGTGTAAAACTGGAGCCTAAAAGCCATGCTAAAGAATAATCATTGTTTTTGCTTATCCGACCTCAATTCGCCGATGTACACGGCGGAGCGATAGCGCCAGCTAGGGCGCGAACAAAATACTCTCTGGGCGCATTACCTATGGTAGCCCAGGCCGGCTTGGGCTTTATCGTAAGGAGTATCTTATGAAAAAGCTCAAATTGATAACAGAGTTCTTGTTCTCAGCTGCGGCATTACTTTCCGTTGTGGTCAAGATCATTGCTCTGTTGTCATAAAAATTTGGGGGGTGTTAACGCACTCCCCATTTTTTTTCTTGACAAGAACATACGTTCTATAATGTCTAGTAAAAATGATACATATACTAGATAATAATTTTAATGAGGTATTAAGGCAGAAATATGCGGGGAATAATTGCATTATTTCTTCGGGATTTGTTGAAGGTGATAATAAGCCCCCCGAGGACATTATTTACCTTCGCTTAGAAAAGGATGGTGTCGAGCCTACCGTTTTATTGTTAAGGCCAGACGAAGCGCAAATAATAAGTTAGTTATTGTCAGGGGTTGTCTGGTCACACTTGATAAACGAAAAACATCTTAATGAGAGAATCAATTGTTCGGGTTAGTATCAACCACCTGTTTCCATTTTTCTCCTTTTTCTGGGGTAGGTGGGGCTGGTTTATTTTTTACAAGCGTTGATTTTTCCTTAGATTTAGTACTCTCGTAAATTCCAGAATCTACGACTTTCTGGCCAGGACCTACCGTTTTAGATGATTTTGCCATGCAGACCTCCTTATTATCAAAAGGGTTGGAAGGCTTATAGTTCTTGGATAATATTCTTTTATACGGGAAGATCAATAATTATTTTTTTATCAGACTGACCCACTACCAATTTTGGGCCAATATAGACACCAAGGCCCTATTTGTGCTACGAATATTCATTGTTTCCTTGAGTCAGTTACTCAGGATTGCCCAGGTCAAGATTTCTCCTTTTATGACACCGGACCTACTATCGCACCTTTAAAGCCTATTTCCAATGGTGATAGTTATTATTTTTTGATTCAAAGGATAAAGAGAAAAATAATTTTAAGTGTCGGATTACACGAAAGCAACCCGACACTATCGTCTCACGGGGTAGGATAACCACCGCGCCGACCCACTGGGATTGTTTTGAAAACGGCAAGATCACCAGCTACTCGCCGTCTGTGAGTATCGGAAATCGTCCGATGGGCCACAGCCGCCCGCCAATACGGAGAAGATATCCCCGGTATGTTTTAAATATAAAGTCCGACTCGCCGTAAATATTCACGTAATTCTAAATCGTGTTTAGTTGTACCTTTTTCTATTTCAAGTAAGAAATAATCCATAAGGGTAATTAATGATTCACAATATTGACATTGTGTCAAAATATCTAAAACCGAAATCGCATATTTTGGGGTGCGGCGCGTCAGGGGACCTGTTCGGTTATCGCCCCCTTCACTTTTCAGATTTCAACCACCCCGTGTAACCAACTGATATCGTGAATAATATTATTATCAACCATTCATTTTAATTATAAACGGCAGATATTAATTCTATCGAATATAACTAATGAATCGTACGCTATATGGTACGTTTTTCTGCGATGTCTCTTTGAAAATCGGAGTAGACAAAGTAGAATCTGTTTTAAATTTTTGATTAAATTATAGTTTTGTCAATATACATCCGAAAATGGGGGGGATTGCTATCTTGTAGAAGCTTTGAACCCGTAATACTCAGGCATGGTTACAGGAAATGGCAATACCGCTGGTTATTGTCTCCATCTACGAGTCAAGCATACGATCATAAGTAAATATTAAAGTATTACGGGTAGTATTGTGTTCCATCACTTGGCTCCGGCAGTATGTGTCCAGGCGGTGCTGCTGGCTGTGGGGCGGACTGGCCGGTTTCGTTTGCATAAAAGGATGATGGAAGCGTTATCGTGTGTGGGTAAAGAGTCGCCTGGACATAAGCATATGAAACAGGCGTGGGAGGGACACCCCCGCAGGTCGCTGACCTGTAGAGTGTTGCCCCCACACCGCTTATAAGGAGGATGACATGCTGTTTAGGCGGAGATTTTACACATGTCTTCGTTCCAATTTTGTACTATTGCCGCACACGCTAAGATTGTACCAAAACTCCAGGCTCCTATGACAGCCCATATAGCTGGGAACGGTAAGAAAAAATATAGCAAGGCAAGTGAAACTAGTATAACTATTAAAATGAGGCACGCAAGGACGTATATCATAAAAATCTTACAGGCTAAGGTCAAATCCGATTTTTTAGGTACATTTTCCTTAATAAGGCTTGCGGTAAGTTCTAGGGCGTGGTCCGTTATTCCGAGCGTAGTTCGCAGCTCTTCTACTTTTGCGGGATTGATGCGGTCCGCGGTCATCCTGACAGCCGTTTTAAAAGTCTCTTGGGTCCCGGATGAGTATAATTTATTGGCGAGAAAAGCCTTTACATCGTCAAATTCGCTGGGTAGAAGTGTAAAATGCGCTTCTGCGAGTGATCGTGATCTATCGTCTGTTTGGGATAAACTCTCCTGATCTAATTTGAGGGCTTTTAAGATTTCCATCATTTTAACCTGCTCGTAAGTAATGGGGGGCGCAGATTGGTTGGCATGGCCATACGGTATACTGGTCAAAAAGAAGACAACTACCATAGTACATGTTAAAAACTTGCGGAAAGATAAGTTGTTCATGATAAAAACTCCTATTTGATTTGTTTGATAAGAACTTGTTCCCATTGGAACCTAAATTTCTGCGTTGTTGTAATGAAGCAGGTGGGGTAGACCGAATATGTTTTAGAAGCAAAGATGTGATAGCGACATCGTCACCAAACAGCCCTTCAGTTTCAAAACCGTAAAACAGATAAAGAATTAAAGGTGCCGTACTAAACTTCGGATATTCATTTCCCTGCATAAAGTTTGAATTTGAAGGGTAGATAGAATAATATCGGATATAAGGCAATACGATATTGTCTGTTTTTATTTGTGAGAAACTGTCCTATGCGAGATCTGCCCCTCGCTGTGTATTTTAAACAAAGATTACTGGACATGATATGTTTTCCAATGGAAGTAATGATCTCGGCTCGTCTTTACACTTGTTGTCAAGAAAACTTCGTACAGCAACAAATATTATTTCAATTTTTCGATCTCCTAGAATCGATTAGATAGTGCAACATGACGCTCTAATCGTCCTCGTCCTGTATATCATCACCTGTCTCAACCTGGATAGAAGATGCTAGGTGCAACACATTTGTTGGTTACAGATATTTCTTTAAATAAAACCAACGATAATAATGCTTAATATTTATATGTAATGCGTCTTTTAGAGGTCTTGTCTGGTACGACGATATCAACATCTACCTTTACGAATAAAATTAATGACTCAACTTTCGCACACATTTAAACGAGTATAAGTATCTGTTCTTTAACAATAAGCGACGTCATTCCGCCATTCAAGTAGCCACTGTGCCCCGTAAATTGGTGGTAGTTCTCTGAAAAAACGGCCGATCAAAGATCGGAG
>CAZYDG010000030.1:0-33284 GCA_964645835.1 uncultured Syntrophaceae bacterium | reverse complement strand
TGACGCTTTTTGGTCTTCTCCCTTACGTCCAGTTAAGGTATACTTCAACCGGACACGTCTGCTGCCAATCTGGGAGTGGTTGCTGGTGATTCACCGCCTTAGCGTACGATAATTTCCGTTTCGTGAGCTGACCCCTAGATGTGCCCTATATCACTGTTTATGAACAGCATGATGTCCCGGCTGTGTTTAGACATCAGCTTGTAGCGTTGCAACGTCTCTTCGATTTGCTTTCGGTCAGTGATATCCTGAACGGTGCCGGTCATGCGCAGCGGCTTGCCCTTTATATCATAACTGGCCCGGCCAAGATTATACAGCCAGCGTACGCCTCGCCGGGGGGAAATGACCCGGTATTCCTCCGTGAAAACTTCTTTTTCTGCCACTGCCTTTTTGAGCGCCAGCTTGACGCGGGCGACATCCTCCGGATGCAGGGCATCGATAAACCCGTTAAATGTTTTGTTAAAATGATTCACGCCCATGATCTCGAATAATTCCGGTGACCAGAATACAGTCCCCGTCTCGATATCCCACTCCCAAACACCCATATTTGATGAAGTCAGGGCCAGCTTAAGCCTATCTTCGATTTTCCTGTGTTCTTCTTCCAGTCGTTTGCGTTCGGAGATATCGCTAAGAACAACCCGGCAAAAAAGAATGCTGTCGCTATCCTTCATCGCAGTGGCCTCAAAGGCCGCCCAGAATAGCGTCCCGTCTGTTCTTTCCATCCGGAGCTCAAACGTTTGCGATTCTGAGCTCTTAACAATATTTTTAAAGCGCTGGTAATAGATATCCTGGTCTTCTTTGAAGATGAAACGGGAGAGCGGCACTTTTGTCAAAGCACTTCTCGCCACCCCGAACAACGTCGCGGCAGTCAAATTGGCTTCCACGATCAACCCATCCTCGTTGACTATAATGTAGCCCACGGGAGCCAGGTCATATAAGTCAAAGTAACGCGCCCGAATCTCTTCAAGCTCAACCTGAGCCCGGCACAGTTCCTCATTCTGCATTTCCAGCTCTATCTGGTGCACATGCAATTCATGGAACAGGCGATTCACTTCCTCCGCTGACGGAATGACCCCGTTCTCCAGCAATAGATACGCTTTCTTCATGGAGATATCTTCCGCCTGTTGGCGCATATCTCCTTCTCGCCTGAAAAAAGCCTTTTTCTCGACCATGGTTTTCACCAAAAAATAACGTCTAACGGACTGGTCGGACTGTGGACGGTTCGCTCGATTATTGATTTGAATTGTTTGGAAATCTGATACTAACTGTCGCGGCAAACGGTGTAAGCTTGGGATGAAGTGAAATTACCTTATAAATTCATAACCTTTTTTATCAATAGCGAAGGGCTTCAAGTCTGTCAAGCAAATAGTTCAAGACATCGTTATACGGAAATGGCATCTGAAAAGCGGCAATCATATGTCTATGATCGACCTCTTCACATCCGCCTCACAATCATCAACCGCTTTATTCGTTTCGGGTCTAATACCCCGCGGCTTGCCACGCATCCGTCATTCCGGCGAAGGCCGGAATCCAGAGAATCGGGACTGGATGCCGGATCAAGTCCGGCATGACGAAAGGGGTTTAATACCCCGCTGCTTGCGGCGGGGTAGTTTATTTTATAATCAGTATTTTATTGACTATACTGAATAATAGGTATTACATACAATGTATTCGTATCTAAGGAATCCGACATGACCAGGAAGAAAAAAGACATTCAGAAGCCGAAGATTCAAGACCTGCCCTCCGAGCCGGTCCAGCCGCCTCCGCATTCAGTGGCGGCTGATCTGGCCGAATCCGGTTTGCTCCCCGAAGTGCCGCAGCAAAATTTCCCCATTGTCGGAATTGGCGCATCGGCCGGCGGCCTTGCGGCGTTTGAAGCCTTCTTTTCCGGCATGCCCGCGGATACCGACCCCGGCATGGCCTTTGTCCTGGTGCAACACTTGGCCCCGCACTACAAGAGCATCCTTTCCGATCTGATCCGGCGCTATACCCGAATGCAGGTATACGAAGTCGAGGATGGGATGGAAGTCAGGCCCAACTGCACGTATATTATCCCGCCGAACCGGGACATGGCATTCATAAACGGCTCTCTGCAATTACTGGAACCCACCGCCCCCCACGGCATGCGTCTGCCGATTGATTTTTTCTTCCGTTCCCTGGCACAGGATCAGAATGAACGGGCTATCTGTATCATCCTTTCGGGCACCGGCAACGACGGCACATTGGGCGCACGCGCAGTAAAAGGCGAAGGTGGCCTGGTCATTGCCCAGACCCCTGAGTCCGCCGAGTTCGAGGGCATGCCTCAAAGCGTTATTGCCACCGGCATGGTGGACTTTGTGTTACCGCCCGCGGAGATGCCTGCCCAACTTATCGCTTATGCGACGCGCGTGTTCGGCGATTCTATCCGGCGGCTATCCGCACCGGAACCAAAAGACGAGAATGCATTGAAGAAGATACTTATTCTGCTTCGTGCCCAGTCCGGTCATGATTTTTCTCAATACAAGCCCAACACCATCATCCGCCGGGTAGAGCGGCGCCTGGTCATTAATCGCATTACCCAACTGGACGACTACGTACGCTACCTGCAACAAAACCCAATGGAGCTGGAGACCCTATTCCGGGACCTCCTGATCGGTGTTACCAACTTCTTCCGAGATCCCGAAGCCTTCAAAGCCCTTGAAGAAAAGGTTATCCCCCATCTTGTGACCATAAAGCCCGAAGGTTCAGCCATTCGCGTCTGGTCCCTGGGATGTTCCACAGGTGAGGAGGCCTATTCCATCGCCATCCTTCTCCGGGAACGTATCGAGGCGCTGAAACAGACCTTCATGGTGCAGGTATTTGCCACGGACATTGATCGTCGCTCCATCGATATAGCCCGGGCAGGCGTTTACCCCGCCACCATCTCCGCCGATGTCTTGCCGGATAGACTTGAGCGTTTTTTCACGTATTCGCCCGATGACGACACTTACCGCATCCAGAAAAGCATTCGCGACATGATTGTCTTTTCCGAGCATGACGTCGTCAGGGACCCGCCGTTTTCCAAACTTGATCTGATCATCTGCCGGAACCTGCTGATTTATATGGGCGGCGAATTACAGAAGAAGCTCATTCCCATGTTTCATTACGCCTTAAACCCCGGCGGCGTTCTTTTTCTGGGAAACTCTGAGACGGTGGGGGATTATCTGGACCTCTTCACTATCCTGGACCGCAAATGGAAGCTCTATCAACGCAAGGAAACCATTTCGAGCGTTCCTTTCATGGTATCGGGGAAATATCTTCAGTCGATGTTATCAGGGCCGGTAAAAGAAGGGCGACGCAATGTGAAGAAAGGTTCTTTGCGCGAGCTGACCGAACAGGCCCTGCTCCGCGCATACACCCCGGCCAGTATGGTCGTCAATGAGCGCGGCGATATTCTCTTTATCCACGGTCACACAGCCGCATACCTGGAACCCGCACCTGGCGATACTGCCATGAGTATCAGCAAAATGGTCCGCGAAGGATTACGGCGGGAACTGACCGTTGCCGTGCACAAAGCGGCGGTCAACCTTGAGACGGTGCGCTACCCGGCGTTGCAATTTAAAACCAATGGGCAGACCGTAACCATCAACCTGACGGTTCGACCGCTGGAGGCAGGACCCGATGCCCCCGGCCGTTTGTTCCTGGTCAGTTTTGAAGACATTCCGGCAGAATACGCGCCCCCACCCACCCAGACCGAGCTGACGGCTGCCGGCCCGGCCGCTCCTCCAATGGACAGCGACGTACGGGCCGCAACGCTGGAGCAAGCTCTGCGGGCCAAAGAGGAATACCTCCAAACCACCCTTGAGGAAATGGAGACCTCCAACGAAGAGCTCAAATCCTCCAACGAGGAACTGGAGACCTCCAAGGAGGAACTCCAATCGGTAAACGAGGAATTGGCCACGGTCAACACCGAGCTTCAGCAGAGGGTCTCCGATCTGTCACAGGCCAATAGCGACATGAACAACCTCATGGCCGGAACGGGTGTGGGCACTGTTTTTGTGGACCGTAAGTTGAATATTCGCCGTTTCACCCCCACGGCCACCCAGGTAATCAATCTGATTCCGACGGACATAGGGCGGCCCGTTGGGCACATCGTCTCCAACCTGGTGGGCTATAACAGACTGTCAGAGGACGCTCAGGATGTTTTGGAAACCCTTATTCCCAAAGAGATGGAAGTGCAGACCAAAACGGGTGACTGGTATCTCCTCCGCATCCGGCCTTATCGAACCCTGGCAAATGTCATCGATGGCGTGGTGCTTACCTTTTTTGAGATCACGGAAATGAAACGGCTCCGGGAACTGGCGCGGGATTCCGAGGCGATCCGCCGCCTGGCCGCTGTCGTGTATGATGCTTCCGATGCCGTCGTCCTGCTGAATCTGGAGGGTCGCATTCTGGCATGGAATCCGGGAGCGGAAAGGATGTACGGATGGAGTGAGGCCGAGGCCATAACGAAGAACCTTATTGACCTCATTCCGGAGGGACAGGAAGAGGATTCTGTGGCCGCGTTAAATCGACTGGCCCAGGCCCGCATGCTGGAACCGCACCACACCCGGCGGGTCGCCAAAGACGGCAGGATCATAGAGGTACTGCTCACCGCCACGCCGTTAATCAACGAGACCGGTAAGGTTTATGCCATTTCGACTACGGAAAGAGAAATAGCGAAAGATTAACAATGATGAGATTCTACCTGATAAAGAGCAAGGACGGGGGCCGTTTGGGGGCCGTTTGGGGGCCGTTCAAGAAAGTGTAGAAATTTTGTTATGACGAAAAAAGAAAATACCTTACGGCAAAGCAACGCACTGCGACAGCTGGCGGAGAAAGCATTCCGAAAAAAAGCCGATACAATGGAGATAAACGTGGAATCGCTGACCCCCGAGGAAACACGTCAGTTGATCCATGAGCTGCAAGTGCATCAGATCGAACTGGAGATGCAAAACGATAATCTTCGCCGGGCACATGAAGAACTGGATGCATCACGGTCACGCTATCTGGAACTGTTCGATCTGGCTCCTGTAGGCTATTGCAGCATCGACGAGAACGGGTTGATCCTGGAGGCCAACCTCACTTTTGCGACCATGTTGGGCATCCCTAGAGGTATCCTGGTCAAGCAGTCCATATCCCGCTTTATTTCTCCGGAGGATCAAGACACCTTCTACCGGCATCAAATGCTGCTCTTTAAGACGGATGTTCCGCAATTGTGCGAGGCAAGAATGCTGAGCCAAGACGGAAAAACGTTCTGGGCGCGGATGGAGTCCATTGTCACCCGGGATACAGAGGGTGCATCCGTGAGCCGAACCGCGATCAGCGACATCACGGGCCGCAAGCAGGCGGAGGAGGAACTGGCGGAGAATGCGGCGAAGTTGGTGGAGATCAACAAGGACCTGAAGGACTTCAACGATTCCGTTTCCAATGACCTCCGGGTACCCCTCAGGGCCATTGCCGGTTATTCCAGGATAATCCTCAAAAAAGCGGGGGAAAAATTGGACGGGGAAACCCAAAGGCTCTTCCAGACGATTATAGAGAATATCCAGAAGATGGAGCGGCTTATCAATGAACTCACGGCCTTCTCTCACATCGGAAGGCAGGTTGTGGCCAAACAAAACGTCAATATGGAGGAGATCGTCAGGGATGTGTGGCAGCAACAGCTTGCCCTCAATCACGGCCGGGAGATGTCACTGACTATCGGCAAAATACCGGCGGTTTTGGGAGACTGGTCGATGATGCGGCAGGTTTACATCAATTTGCTGGAAAACGCAGTCAAATTCACCCTAAAAAGGAAGCCGGCCGTAATCGAGGCAGGCAGCATGGACGGGGGCGAAGGAACAATCTATTATGTCCGGGACAACGGCATCGGTTTTGACATGAAATTTCACGATAAGATCTTCGGTCTTTTCAAGCGGCTCCATTACGAGGAGGAATATGATGGAACGGGCGTAGGTCTGGCGCTTGTCGAGCGAATCGTGAAAAGGCATGGCGGCCGGGTCTGGGCGGAAAGCAAACCCAACAAGGGGGCAACCTTTTACTTCATGCTGCCAAAGAAAGAAATTTCACCGATCCCGGAATAAACGGGCTACCCCACCGCCAGGAAAGGGTAGCCCGCCGGATGTTCCTTTTACTCGTTCATCGCATACTCACCATTTAACGCAAATACGCATTTCTCCCAAATCCGGTTATACTGGGCATCGTCGCCAACGGATTTAATGAGCATAATCTCCTTGCAGAAGGCACGCTGCTCGTCCTTGGCATTATGCATCCCATAGATTTGCAGGGCAAACCTGGCAAAATCGCGAACCATGAAGTCAAAGATCTGGTTTATGATATCCCGATCCAGATTGTCGAAGCCCGCCTGTTCGAGGATCAACTGGCCATAGACAACGATAGAGAACATCTCGCCCAGGGGCAGGGAGAAGGAGGGATCCAGATCCTGATACTTATCAGGGCCGGCCTTTTCCAGCAGCTCCTTGAAGAGCGCGATCTGCTTAATGAATGTTGCCACGTTGGGCAGATCCCGGAAGGCCTCGAAGGTCGCCTTGTAGTCGTGGAACTGTACCGCACCGAGCCCCTTGGTCGGACCCTGGTTGAACAGGAACAGGTCGTCTTTGGCGGCAAAATCCGGAGCCACCGGCTTATATTCGGCGGGATTGAAGAAATAGTTCTTCATAAACTTGCGAATAAGCTGGACATTCACATGGACCGTGCCCTCCAGCTTTGACGGTCCGCGGATGTCGGCGGCGCCCATGGAGAAGTACGTATCTTTTTCAAAGCCCTTGGCGGCGATGACATCCCACAGAAGATTGATGACCTCTTCGGCCTGTAGGGTGACCTTCATCTTGCTCGTCGGGTTGTAGAGGAGGTAGCGGCGGTCATTATCCGCAGCGTTCCGGAAATAGTCCGTGGCGCGGCGCTGATAGAGCTTCATACCCACCAGGCGCAGCCAGGCGTCCATGAAGTTTTTGCGGACGTGGGGCATGTCGGTAACCTTTATGCCGTAAAGAATCCGGTTCGCCGCGTGGGTAATGGCCTCATAGAAACAGTGTTCGGCAACGCCGATGGAGGCCGGACCGATGTTGAATTTGCCGATATTGACCGTATTGAGGGCCGAATCCCAGGCATGGGAGCCCCGGGAGAGAATATCCTCTTCCGTAATGGGGTAGTCATGGAGGGCGAAGTTGGAGACGTATTCCTGGTGGGAAATGACGTTCTTTTTCAGTTCATAGGCCTTGTTCTTGTAATTTGTGACAAAAAAGGTGTAGTCATCAGTGCCGTCCTTGATCTTGCCCATGGTGGAGACCATCTCGGCCTCGTTGCCGTTTCCGATGTAATACTTCTCTCCATTTGCCGTCCAGGCGCCCGATCCCGCAGGCGTCAGGGTCGTCTCTACGGCATAGATGTCGGCGCCATGGGTCCGTTCGGACAGGCCGAAAGCAAAAATAGCCCCCTCTCTGAGAAGTTGGGCCGCCCTCTGCTTGGCCTTCTCGTTCGGGCTCATCCAGATCGGCCCCAATCCCAGGATGGTCACCTGGAAGCAGTACCAGTAGCCTAATCCGTAGAAGGCAAGCAGTTCGCTGTATTCGCTGTTTCGCGCCGTGTCCCATCGGCAGTCCGGGTCACCGCCGCCATACTCTTTCGGCGTAAGCAGTTTGGCGAATATCCGTTCCTTTCCAAGAAAATCGATAAACTCCCGGTACCAGACCTTCTTGTTGAAGTCCTCCGTTAGCTTGGTTTTACCCATGGTCTCGAAAAAGGCCACCGTCTTTTCCGCTATCGCCCGTGATCCCTCGTCGGCCATGAGTCCTTTGTACTTCTTCGGTTGCAGCAAATAATTCATTTTTTATCCCCCTTTTCTTGAGATATTCATTTTTTGTTTTTGACCGTCAGTCATTTTATACAAAAACAGAAAAATATGCCACTCGTTTTTTTATGAATGGGTTATCATAATTAATTCAATTGTTTGTAAGCTTGTTTATCGATCCAGAATTTCCCGTATTTTCTTCAACAGGTCATGGGGTGACAAAGGCTTGGCAATAAAATCGAATCGTCCCTCTTCCACGCCCCGGTCAAGAACCACATCCCGTGTATGGCCACTCATGAAAAGAACCTTTGCATCCGGCTTGAACTTGATGATGTCGTCATAGGCTTCCCGGCCGTTCTTTTTCGGCATGACGGAATCCAGGAGCAGCAGGTCGATATGATGGTGCTCCCGGCATTCGGCGATGGCCGCCTCGCCGTCTTTGGCATTGATGACTGAATAACCGTGATTAATCAGGATTTCGCCGATGAACCGCCTGACGTCTTCGTTGTCTTCCGCCACCAGAATGGTCTCGACACCTCTTTCCAGCAGTGTGTCGACTACGGGAACCGGTTCGAATGCCGATGTCGTGGCGGGAAAATAAATGTTGAGGCTCGTCCCGCAATTTGGTTCGCTGGCAACGTGGATATAAGCCATTGTGCTGGCGAACGATCCCATACACTGTGGAAAGCCCCAAACCCGTTCCCTTACCCGCCTCTTTCGTCGTGAAGAAGGGGTCGAATATCTTTTCCCGCGTCCGGGCATCGATACCTGTCCCTGTATCGGAAACGGACAGCAGGACATAACGGCCCGGCTCCTTGATGCCTTCGAGCTGAAGGAAATATTCATCCGTTTCAATGATCTTCGTCTCAATGGTGAGGACCCCGCCGCCGGTCATGGCGTCCCGGGCATTGGCCGCCAGATTGAACAGGATCTGGTCGATTTGCGTTTGATCGCCTAAAATGGATGTATCTTCATCGGTCAGAACCATCCGCAGTTCGATATCTTCCGTCAAGAGCCGGTGCAGGATGGCCGATGTTTTTCGAATGTGGTCATTGAGCTTTATCGGTACGAGCGTAATCGGTTGCTTGCGGCTGAAGGCCAGGAGGCTTTTGGTAAGATTAGCCGCCTTTTCCGTCGAAGACAGGATTTGAATCACATACTTCTGCAGTGGATGTTCCTTATCCAATTGCATCTGCAGGAGGCTGCCGCAGCCGATGAGGACGGTCAGGATGTTGTTGAGGTCATGGGCCACACCACCCGCCAGGGTCCCCACGGCCTCCATCTTCTGGGCCTGACGGAGCTGCGATTCGAGGTTCTTTTCCCTTGTCATGTCGATGACACTGCCCGCCGCCGCCGGACGTCCGTTATAGTGGACCAGGCGGCCCAGGATTTTGACTGTAATAATATCGCCGTCTTTCTTAATGCATCGGCATTCATATTCGATATCCTCGACATCGCCGGCAAGTTGTTTGCTCAATTCATGTTCGACCATGGCCTTGTCGTCCGGATGGACATAATCCAAAAGACCCGATCTGTCGACAAGTTCCGCGTAGGAATAGCCGCAGATATCACAACATCGCTTATTGACGTATCGAAAAACGCCGTCCTGCATCACATAAAAGCCGACCAGAGAATTTTCCACAACGGCCCGGTACTTCCCTTCCGACTCCAAAAGGGCCTCTTCGGCATGTTTCCGCATCGTAATGTCTTCCAGAGTCCCTTCACAGGAGAGGGGCTGCCCGCTTTCATCGGTGACTATCCGGGCATTGATGACACCCCAGATGACGGCGCCGTCCCGGCGCGTGAGCTGCGTTTCAAAATCGTGAACCCAGGCGTTTTGCCCAAGTAGCTTTTGAAATCGCTCCGCGTCTTCCCGCCTGCTGAAGATGTCCGTCAGCTCCCGGTTCAGGAAGGACGAAGGATCGCCATGGCCCAAAATAAAGCAAAAAGCGGGATTGGCGTTGGTTATCAACCCGGAAGGTGAACACTGGAAAAGCCCGATGGGAATACTTTCAAACAGCCGGCGATATCGAGCGTCAGCTTGTTTCGCATTCCGCCGGTGGCGGGCACGGGCCAGGGCCAGACGGACAGCTCCAGGCAATCTGGCAAAATGTTTCGGCTTCTTAATGATATAATCTTCCAGGCCCGCCTTCATTGCCTCAGCGGCGATCTCCTCGCTGCCGGACCCGGTAAACATGATGACCGGACATTCGGGCCAACGGGCCTTGATAATGCGCAGTATCTTCATCCCGTCCGTCCAACGCATTTCATAATCCGTAATGACCAGATCGTAACCTCCCCGCTCCAGAGCCGGGGGCAACTCCTCGGGCAGGCTTACCCGTTCGACTTCCATACGGGGGAAGGCCTTTCTCAATTCCCGGATGGCCAGGATCTGAATATCGGGGTCGTCGTCAAGCAGGAGAATGTGCGGATTATCTTGCGGCAACAGCGTAAAGATATCGACAATTTCCTTAAGTGAATCGGGCATGACCGGCTTGATCAGATAGCTCTTGGCTCCCAACTCGTAGGCCTTTTCAATATCATCGGATTTATTCGACGAAGACAGGATCACAAACGGCAAATCTTTGAGTTCACTCTGTTTCCCATGCCAGTTCAAGACCTCATGCCCCGACCGACGGGGCAGATTGAGATCGAGCAGTAAAAGGCTCGGGAGAGGGTAAAGGGTGCGGTCGGCATACTTGCCTTCACCGGCCAGATAGTTAACAGCCTCTTCACCGTCGGTTACGATCTGAAGGGGATTTGTCAGGAGGGCTTTTTGAAAGGCCCGCTTTATGATTTTAATGCTAAGGCGATCATCCTCGACAATCAGGATCGTTGAAACAGGCATGACACTAATCCCTTTCCGCGTTAACCGGCGGTTATCGGCATTCCAGCCATGATCTTTATCAAACCCGGCATGGACGGCTTTCTCTTGGGGAGCAAAACGAAAAGACTATTCAGAGATGGCATTTCCTCCCATCTGCTTGGCTCGATCCAACGCGGCATCCGTCTCGGCAAGAAAGATGTCCGCATCCTGCCCTTGCCGAAATTGCGCAACACCCATGGAAATGGCCGGCCGGTCAGCATCGGCAAGATCGGGCACGACGGGTGTTGAATTCAAGAGATTTTCATTCAGCCTCACTGCGACTGTCCGGGCGGCAGCCATATCCGTATCGGGCATAAGGACGGCAAAACCGGCCAAGCCATATCGGGCGATCATCTCCGTAGGCCTCAGATGGGTTTTCATCGTATAGGCAATGGCATAAAGCATGCGATCTCCGCAGGACTTGCCGAATTTATCCGTGAATGACCGGAAACTGTCGATATCAGCGAGGATAAGAGACAAGGGAGCACCCGAAATTGAGGCCCTGTGGCAATGACGCGTTAGAAAATCGTAGAGCCAATCCCGATTGGGAAGACCCGTCACGGCGTCCATATAGCCGTGGCATTTTTCACGATCGATGAAGAGGCCGCCGGAGATGATACTGTCGGCATGCCGGAGCCTTTTAGTCAGGATATACAGGAGATTGCAGGCAATGGCATGGGAAGACCGGACAAGGGACCACAGGATGTCCTCATCCATGGACAGAATCCGGGTATCTTCGTCGGCCACGACATAAGCGCTTGTCTGCTGCAGATCGATAACGGACATTTCACCGACACTGTCGCCCGGCCCCAGGATGGAAATGGGTTCGTCGGCCAGCGACCGCAGATGAACCCGCAGACGGCCCGAAAGGATGAAGAAAACGGACCGGTTGTATTTTCCCGGAGTGATCAGTATCTCTTGGCTCTTAAGATTCAACACCTCGCAGTAATCAAAGATGCCTCGTATGGATTCGATATCCACGGCCCGGAACAATTGGATATTCTCCAATACGGCGCTCTCGATCCGGTCAGTCATTTCGTCCATGCCGTTACCCCTGTTGTTTCGAGTTTACCAACGTCCAAATCACGATCAGGCTACCAAAACGCCGGGAACATTCAAGGGAACATCGACAGGCCGGACATACCGGTGCAGGATGTCCTGCGTGCCTGCCACATTCAGCTTCTCGAACAAAAAAGCAAACTGGGTTTCCAGTACCTGCCCGAGAGCCCGGCGTTTCTCTTCCGGCAGATGCCACAAATCGTATTTAAATGGACCGAAACCTTTTTTGCGGGTCTTGTAGAGGAATTGTTCTTCCGTATCATTTTCCTTTCGCTCACCCGCACAGGCCGTCCGGAGATGGCCGTAGATACGGTCCCGCAGTTCCGTGGGGAAATGGGGGCTGTCGTAAATCATATTCTGAAATCCGGTGGCCAGATGTACCTCCGCGGTACCTACGGATGGAAACCGGTCAAACGCCTCGTCCGGGAGGGTCGATGCGCCATGCTGGACGGCGCCGGACAACCCGTATTTCTCTCTGGCCTCACGGGACAGGACTTCCAGGGTATCAAAATCCAGTTTGACCCGGGCCACCGTGCCGTCCGGCATGGGAATGCCGCCGTGGCTGGTCCCCGTCTGAACGCTGATCTTGCTGATGCCCTTCATGGCCTCGCCATTCTTCTTGAGTTCTTCCTCATAACCGGCCATGAAGGCCGCCAACTCTTCGACGGTGCTGTTTTTCCCGCCAACCTCTCCGATCTCGCCGCCGATGGAAATGGTCACGCCCATCGGTTCGAGATCCCGGATCATGGTCGTCAATTCGGCGGCCAGGGCATAGTTGAGTTGCTGCTGCTCCTTGATGGTCGGCCGGGACAGATCGACGAGGGTCGACGTATCGACATCGATATTGTAAAAGCCGGCTTCAATGGCTTCCCAGATCAGATCCTTGACTGCCTGGACCTCACGGACGGGATCTTTGCTATACTTGCCGGCATTAATCTGGAAGTGGTCGCCCTGAAGGAAAAGGGGCCCCTCATAACCGGTCTTGATAGCCGCTGCCGTTACGGCCGCCGTAAACTCTTCCGGACGCTGGCTCGTATAATCGATCTCCGAGCGGGCAATTTCAAAGATGACCGGACCGGCCTTCAACCTCAGGGCGGCCCGGAGAACTGCCCGGGCCGTCTCGAAGGTCAGGGTACGGATATTGATGGCCGGAACGGTAAAGCCGGCCACTTCCTTTTGCCCCATGGCGCAATATAAATCGTGGATTGAGGCCGCATAGGCTCCGACTGCGGCTCCTCCCCTGCGGATGAGCCACCGGGCCGCCTGCCGGACGGATTCGTCGGCGCTGAAAACGGCCGTATAGATGAGATCATCGATCAAGTCGCGACGAAACCGCTCCTTGTCAATCACCTCGACCTGACTTTTATCAACCCGGAGGACGCCTTCAATCCCCGCTTTTAAAGAGGTAGCTGTCTCGTGAATCATTGGCGCCCCTCCAGATAAGCCCTGGCTTTTTCCACTTCAAAGCGGCTGCCGATATAGACGGGGCTTCGCTGCCCGAGCGCCTCCACGGGAATATCAAGGATGGGCCTGATCCCGTCTGTGGCCATGCCGCCTGCCGCCTCAAGAAGAAAAGCCATGGGTTGAAGTTCGAACAGGAGGCGCAATTTGCCGTTCGGGCTGTCTTTCAAGGCCGGATAGGTAAAGATGCCGCCGTTTTTGATGAGGATCTGGTTGATGTCCGGCACGAATCCGCCGCTGTAGCGCAGTTTGTACCCCTTTTCCTCCAAATATTCCACGAATTGGCGGTGCTCCGGCGTCCAATCCATCCGAAGGCCGCCCAGACTGTAAATGTTCCCTTTCTCCTTGAGACGAATGCCCTCCTGGGACAGGACATACTCCCCTTCCCGATTCAGGACGAACTCATGGGCGCCGTCACCGGCGGCATAAACCATCGTGATCAGGGGGCCATAGGTGATATAAAGGGCCGCCACCATTGTATCGCGACCTTTGCCGAAAAAAGAGTTGTTATGAATGCCGATGATGGTGCCGATGGCCAGATTGGCATCGACAAGGGAAGATCCATCTAGAGGATCTGCTGTCACGAAGTAGGTCTCCGTTCCCTTTCCGATGGTAACGACATGGTCTTGTTCCTCAGAGGCATAATCCCGGACGAACCCGGAAAACTGCAACTGATTTTGTAATATCTGGTCCGAACCCTTATCCAGGGCCAGTTGTTCCTCGCCGTACATATTCTTGAATCCGGCCAGTTTACGGTTCGATTCGTGAATCTTGGCCGAAATATATTTTCCCGTAACGGCGATCTGCCAGATCAGGCGACGCAATTCCTCCTCAACGCCCGCCATCCACATATGGCGCCTGAGATCGACACAAACCTTGGTGTAATCGCTAATACCCTCTCCCATAATGCTGCTCCGCGAATGAAATTTGATAGGTCATCGAAAATTTTATTAGCATAGCGACGGGTTATTTTGAAAAGGTTTTTTTCCCTTTTTTCGCCTTGGCCGCGCAGGAGCACAGGGGTCTGGCCTCACGAGTGGCCCGCAGGCCCAGATCGGCGATCATCTCCTGATCCAGGGCGCTGTTTCGGCCGGTTGTGGTCAGATAATTTCCCGTCATGAGTGAATTGGCGCCGGCAATGATGCTGAGAGGCAGGAGCTGGCGCAGGTTCTTTTCCTTGCCGCCGCAGAGTTTGATGTCCCGGTCGGGAAGCATGAAACGGAACATGGCAACGGTCATGAGAATTTCCAGGGGCGGCAGGGGGATTGCCCGGGCCAGGGGTGTTCCCTTGATGGGATTGAGGATATTCAGGGGAACAGACTCTACGCCGAGTTCCCGGATGGTTTCGGCCATCTCGATCCGGTGGGTGATGCCCTCGCCCAGACCGATAAGCCCCCCGGCACAGACGGTAAGGCCCGCCGCCTTGGCTGCCCTGATCGTCTCGATGTCTTCTTCATAATCGTGCGTGGAGCATATGTTGCTGAAATAACTCCGGGCCGTTTCCAGGTTGTGATGATAGCGAAATAAGCCGGCGGCCTTCAAGGCGCCGGCCTTTTCAGCGTCGAGCATCCCCAGGGAAGCACAGGCCTTCATGCCGAGGCCGTTGATCCCTTCGATGGCCTTGAAGATCTCCGCCCACTCCTTTTTCGACTTGATCCCCTTGCCACTCGTAACGATGCCGAACATTTCCGCACCGCCCCGGCCTGCCTCATCGGCCTCTTCGACGATTTGGGCCGCCGACTTCAGGGGATAGGCGGATATATCCGTTTCATAGTGGGACGATTGGGCGCAAAAGGCGCAATTTTCAGAACATTTCCCCGATTTGGCGTTTACAATGCCGCATAGAATGATCTCCCGGCCCTTGAAATGCTCACGGATCTCCGAGGCCGCCGCCAGAACGCGAAAGGGCCGGCCGGACCCTTCTATAAACAGGTCCAGGGCCTCTGTAGCAGTCAGCCCTTTCGCCTTTATAGCCTTCTTTTGATATTTTTCAATGATATCCAATAGTCAGTCTCCCTTTTTTCAGACATTAAATCGGAAATTAATAATATCGCCATCTCTGACGAGGTATTCCTTACCTTCCAGGCGAAGTTTGCCGGCGGCTTTGACGCCGCTGTTGGTCCCTCCACAGGCGATAAAGTCGTCATAAGTCGCGACTTCCGCCTTGATGAAACCTCTTTCAAAATCTTTGTGGATGGCCCCGGCTGCCCTCGGCGCCTTTGTATCGACCGGAATAACCCAGGCTTTGACCTCGTCTTCGCCGACGGTGAAGAAGGCCATCTGTTTGACCATGGCAAATGCCCCACGGATAACCTTGCTGAAAGCCGCTTCCTCGATGCCCATAGCGGCCAGGTATTCTTTCTGTTCCGCCGGAGGAAGGGCGGCGATCTCGGCCTCCACCAGACAGCAAACCTCAATGGCGGGTATGGGGATCGCCGTTTCCTTTTGAAAAGCCTCAACCGGCGCGGGCCGGTCCTCTCCCCGGTTAATGACGATCAATTCCGGTTTTATGGTCCAGAAGGAAAAGCTTAGCAAAGTATGGATCTCGTCAGCACTGAGGGCCAGATCACGCAGGGCGCCGCCCCCTTCAAGGTGGGCCTTGAGGCGGGGCAGGATTTCCAGTTGGGCCGTATCAAGGGGTTTGAAGGCCGTTTTGGACATCTTCCCCAATCGTTCGAGGCGGTTCTCGACGATCATCAGGTCCGACAGGACCAACTCATCTTCGAGCTTCCGATAATCGGCGACGAGATCGGCAAGATCGCCTGTCGTATAGCCATCGATAACATGTACCAACCCGTCGGCGCCGCTGAGGTTTTGCCGGATCATGTTCCAGGCCTTTTCCCCTGCCGCGTGAACGTCGACGAAGGGGACCTTGGCCGGCGAAACCTTGACCGGCTTGAAGATCGAAACCAGCTTGTCAAAGCGCTGATCGGGTACGGTGGCCAGGCCCCGGACACATGGCTCGCCGTGTATTTCGCGGCTTTTGACACCCGTCATGATTTCAAACAGCGTACTTTTCCCGCTGCCGGGAAGACCTATTATGCCAATTTCCATAAGGAAACCTCAAATTCTAAATTCTTTCTCGATACGTGCCATGGCCTCCGCCAGGCGGTCGTCGGGAACGGTCAGGGAGATGCGGACATAGCCTTCACCGTACTTGCCATAGGCCGTTCCGGCGGCCACAACGATTCCCGTCTTGTCGAACAGGCGGTTGGTGAACTCCAGGGACGTCATGCCGTTGGGAACGGGGACCCAGAGGTAGAATGTGCCCCTGGGGGGTGTGAAGTTGATACCGATCTTCTTCAAAGTTTTGAGAACGAGTTCCCGACGTTTGCCGTAAAGAGTCACCATTTCGTCGATGAAGCCCTGCTCTTGTTTAAGGGCATGGATACCCGCAAACTGGATGGGGTTGAAAATGCCTGAATCCGTGTTTTCTTTCACTTTGCTGATGGCGGCGATCAGATCGGGGTTGCCGCAGGCCATGCCGATCCGCCAGCCGCACATGTTGAACGGCTTGGACAGGGAATTCAGTTCAATGCCCACGTCCTTCGCTCCTTCGGCCATGAGGAAACTGATCCGTTCCTGCCCGGGAAAAAGAATCTCGCTGTAGGGATTATCATAGCAGATGGCAATATCGTAGGCCTTGGCAAAAGCGACGAGATCCCCCAGGAACTCCTTCGTCGCGCAGGCCCCCGTCGGGTTGTTGGGATAATTCAGGAACATGGCCCTGGCCTGTCTGGCCATATCAGTGGGGATGTCGGAGAAAACGGGCAAATAATTGTTCTCGGCCAGAATGGGTACGTTGTAGGGCACTCCCCCGCCCATAAGGATGCTGGCCCGATAGGCCGGATAGCCAGGATCCGTCATGAGAACGGCGTCGCCGGGGTTGATCCGGGCCAGGATGAAGTGGTGGCACCCCTCCTTGGAACCGATAAGCCCCAGTATCTCCGTCGCCGGATCGAGATCGACATTGTAGCGTTTGGCGTACCAGCGCGCTACTTCCTGGCGGAAGGCCATCATGCCTTTTTCTTCATCCGTGGGATAGCGATGGTTCAAAGGGTCACGGGACGTCCGGCACAATTCATCGATAACACCTTCCGGCGTCGCCTCCACGGGGTCGCCGATGGCCAGACTGATCACATCGACACCGTCCGCTTTAGCCTGGTTGATCTTTTTACGCAGCTCCATAAAAAGGTAGGGGGGAATTTTAGTTAACCGTTCTGCAATCTGCACGATATGTCTCCTTATATATTATTATTGATACGCTTCTTCCCAGAGCCTGCCTTCGCAGACGACCTTCGCCTGCCCTTCGAGATAAATCCTCTCGAACCCCTGAGAGGTCTTTTCAAAATAGATCGTCAGCGTTTCGCCGCTTCTGACTTCAACGGCCACAGGTGACTCGACCAGCCCACGGGCGGCGGCGACCACGGCTGAAGCGACAGAGCCCGTCCCGCATGCCAGGGTCTCATCCTCGACACCCCGTTCATAGGTGCGGACTTTCAGGGCATGGCGATCCACCGGCTCGACGAAATTCGCATTCGTACCCCTGGGTTGGTATTGATCGTGATAGCGCATCTTCCGGCCGATCTCAAAGACATCGCAGGACGCCACGTTGTCGACAAAATAGACCGCATGAGGAACACCAGTGTTGACACTGTCTACCTTATAATCTCGTCCGTCGATGGACAGAGCCTCTCCCAATCTCAGATCGAAGGGGTCGGTCAGCCGCAGTTTGACGACATTCTGTTTGACTTCCGCATCGATGATCCCCGCCACGGTTTCAAAAGACATCCGCTCGGGGGCAATCCCCTTGAGAAAAGCAAAACGGGCAGCGCAGCGCCCGCCGTTACCGCACATCTCCACTTCGCTGCCGTCGGCATTGAAAAACCGCCACGCAAAATTCGCCTTACCGGAGGTCTGGATAAGAATCAAACCGTCGGCGCCGAGGGAAACCTTAGGTTCACAGACGGCTTTAACAAAATCCACGACCGTCCGGGAGCCGATGGCCGCCTCTACGGCATGTTCCCGGTTGTCGATGAGGATGAAATCATTTCCGCTGCCGCTCATTTTATAGAATTCAATCATTTCCGCCCTCCTTTCGGCATTATTGAGAATGTCTTATTAGCCGATCTTGAAGAAAAGATTAAGTAAAAAGTTGCATTCAGGGTAAAGCCTTTTAATAAAAGGCAAGAATGTTTGAATAATTTATGGAACGCCATAAGTTGATAAGAAACCAACCGTAGAGGCAGAAGATTGCATGCGTGTACAATTGTTCTCTCGATGGAGTTGCAACATGCAGTTAAAGAGACAAGAAAGCAGAACAGAAAAAGGCCAATATTAATTTCATATGAATTTTAGTGGTGCTGCTTGCAGACCTGTTTTCGGTGGCCTACCCGCAATACAAGGATCAATAAAGCATCATCTTCGATCCGGACAATAATGCGAAAGTCTCCTACTCTATACCTCCAATATTCTCCGTATTTTGGCTCTTTGAGTGCATCACCGATACTTCGGGGGTTTTTGAGCGAGGAGAGCCTTCTGTGCAAGAATGTCAAGATGCGCCGGGTGACCTGTATGTCGAGCTTGTCTAATTCCTTTTTCGCATCAGGAGCTATTTCAATCCTCCATACCATATTCTTTCATCACCTTTTCTAATGGTATGGGTTTGTTTTTTCGGGCGCGAATTTCATCATAGCGTTCTTCTGCCAGATAGATATCTTCAAGAGTGGCTATATATTCGAGAATGGCTTCTCGAGCGTAAAAGGTCTTTGTTCGGCCAGTTTTCTTTGCCAACTGGTTTAACCGTTCTTCAATATCTTCTGGCAGTCTGATAGCTAACATGATGCTCCCTCCTTTGCTATACATGTATAGCAAACTTCGCCCTTTGCGTCAATATTTTTTATCTTTTTCCTTAAGGCAACGGGATACTTCGGCCTCCACTCCTAGGTAAACAGCTTCGCAAAAGCCCATTTTCTGCGTTTTTTCCAATGTCCCTTTATATAGGCATAATTGGCAAGCAAAGGCAGGACCGCCGTCGCCTCGGCGTAGATCATCTTTTCATATGAGACATCGACTTTCCCCCACGAGGCGGCCTCTTTCAGGGTTGAGCTGGAGCATGCGCCGTCCCGTACATCCGCCACAGTAATCTGAACGGCATATTTGTGCATGGGAACCTCCTTGCCCAGGATTTCCGCACAGATGACCGTATCCTGGGTGAAATTCTTCGGAACGCCGCCGCCGATCATGATGAGCCCTGTGGTCTCCGCCAACATCTTAACCTCCGTCAACTCCCGAAAATCCTTGACGGAATCAATCGACACATGCCGCTCGGGACGCCGATGCTGATGGAGGACAAGACCGAAACCAGCGCTGCTGTCGGAGAAGGCCGGACAAAAAATAGGAACGTCATGCTCATAGGCTGTCTGGACCAATGAATTCTTTTTCTTTGCATGGGCCGCCGTCAGATACTTGCCCATCTCCCAAATGAATTCCCGTGACGAATAGGGCCGGGGCGAAAGACTATCGGCAATCTCGCAGATGGCGCGATCGCAGGTCTGAAGCTCCTCCTCGTCGATGTAAGTATCGTAAATCCTGTCGATGTAATTGGATCGCAGGACCGTGTCATCCACATGGGGCGTTCCCTGGTAATGCCGGAAGCCCAGGGCTTCGAAAAAATCCATGTCCACAATGGAGGCGCCCGTGGCCACGACAGCGTCGACCATGTTGTAACGGACGAGATCGGCATATACCTGCATGCAGCCCGCAGCGGACGTACTTCCGGCAATTGTCAGGATAATGGCACACTTACGGTCTTTCAGCATCCGGTTGTATATGTCCGCCCCATCGGCGAGATCTCGGGCCGTAAAGGACATGCCCTTCATGGATTCGATGATCTTCACGGCATCAAAGGATGTCATGTCGATATGGCGGACCGGCTTTTTCAGAAAATCCTTCTTCGTCATAATAGACCTCCTAAATATTTTGAAAGGTTAATGCTTTGGATCGTCAATGTCAATACCGGGCCGAAAACATATCCTTGTCACGGCATGAATTTTCTGATACGCCCGAGTCAAAGGTATGGACCCAAATGAGTAAAACAAAAGATATATGGACCGTTTCCGAGCTTAACGACGGCATTAACAGCCTTCTTTCGGAACACTTCGGCTTTCTCTGGGTGGAAGGGGAAGTTTCCAATCTCCGCCGTCCTGCGTCGGGCCACATCTATTTTACCCTCAAGGACGAAAAAAGCCAGATCCGGGCCGTCATCTTCCGCGCCCCCTATACGGGGAAGGCCTTCGGCCGAATGCAGCAGGGAGGATTCGACCTGGAGGACGGCATGCACATCGCCTGCCGGGCGCGGCTGACCGTTTACGGCCCTCGGGGCGAATACCAGCTCATCGTTGAACGGGTGGAACCCCAGGGTCTGGGCGCCCTCCAAAAGGCCTTCGAACAATTGAAGGCCCGCCTTCTGGCAGAAGGTCTCTTCGATGCGGATCGCAAAAAGAAGATCCCTTATCTGCCGGGACGCATCGGCATCATCACATCGCCCACGGGTGCCGTGATCCGTGACATTCTCCATGTGACGGCCCGTCGCTTCCCTGGAGTCCATCTGGTCATCGCCCCCGTCCGCGTCCAGGGGCCGGAAGCCCCCGATGAAATCATCGCCGCCCTGAAAACAATGAACGCCAGGGCAGATATCGATGTGATCATCCTGGCCCGGGGCGGCGGTTCCTTTGAGGACCTCCATCCATTCAATACAGAGGCCGTCGCCAGGGCCTTATTCGCTTCGGAAATCCCGGTCATCTCGGCCGTCGGCCATGAGACGGACATCACCATCAGCGATTTTGTTGCCGATCTGCGGGCGCCGACACCATCCGCTGCGGCGGAACTTGCGGTGCCTAAGCGTACCGATCTTCTCGCAACCGTGTCTTCTCTATCCCGGCGCCTGACGGCCCTTCAGTATCAGTCCCTGGAAGATCGGTGTCGGGAAGTGGCCGATCTCGGACAACGTCTGAAAGACCCGCGACGGACCCTGGCGGATCGGCGTCTGAGACTGGGATACGCCCTGGACCGGATGCAGTCCATTGCCGGGCAGGTCATGACCGGCCGGTGTCACCGGGTCGAACAGCTTACCTCCCGACTGCACCATGCCTCGCCCACCGCCCGGATCCGGGAAAGGGGATTGATGTTGGAACAATGGCGGAAAAGCATGACCACTTTTATGAATCATGTTATGGAGCGGGAAAAAGACAGGCTCCAGTCCCGGCAGACGGCACTTAATACCCTGAACCCCCTGGCGGTCCTGCAGAGAGGATATAGCCTGACAACGGCGCTTCCCGAAGGATGGATCATCAAGGAAGCGGCCACGGTCGCTGCCGGAAAGACAGTACGGGTCCGCCTGGCCAGTGGCGCTTTTCAGGCAACGATCACCGAAGTTTATAAGGAGAATGGCCATGGCCAAGGATAAGGATAAATTTGAAGACTCCCTGACCCGGCTGGAGGCAATCGTCCATCAAATGGAAGGGGGCGATATGTCCCTCGAAGAATCCCTCAAGGCATTCGAGGAAGGAATCAAGCTGGTTCGCCTGTGTTCGAAAAAGCTGGAAGAGGCGCAACGGCGGGTCGATATGCTGGTAAAGGACGAACAGGGCAATCCCTGTCTGGCCCCTTTTGACGAGGAAGAAGACTGCCGTGGATCATGATTCGATGCTTCAAACCTATTTAAGGGACCGCAAGGAACTTGTGGATAAGGCCCTTGACCGGCTGATCCCTGCGGAAAATAACGATCCGGCGGAGATCTTCAATGCCATGCGCTACAGCCTGTTTGCCGGAGGAAAACGTTTACGGCCCATTCTCTGCATCGCAGCGGCGGAAGCGGTCGGGGGCTCCCCGGATCTGGTCATGCCCATAGCCTGCGCTTTGGAGTGCATACATACCTATTCCCTGATTCACGATGATCTGCCGGCCATGGATGATGACGATTTCCGGCGGGGCAAGCCCACAAACCACAAGGTCTTCGGTGAAGCCACGGCTATCCTGGCGGGGGACGCCCTCCTGACGGAGGCCTTTTCCATCCTCGCCGGTGCCGCCCGGATGGACGGCATGGATGCGTCGCGTCTCATACAGGCAATGGCGGAGATTGCCCGCGCCGCAGGCGTATGGGGCATGGTCGGGGGGCAGGTCATGGACATCCGGGCCGAAGGGAAGGCCGTCGATACGGATTTCCTTTACGGCATCCATGAACGGAAGACCGGCGCCATGATCCGCGTGTCCGTCAGATCAGGCGCACTTCTCGCGGGAGGAAACGAAGAACAGATAACGGCATTGACCGATTACGGCCGCCGGATCGGCCTCGCCTTCCAGATTGCCGATGATCTCCTGAACGTCACGGGCGACAGCGCCTTGATGGGAAAAAATACGGGCAGCGATACTTCACGTGGCAAGGCAACCTTTCCCGCCCTTCTGGGGATGGAAGCATCGCGAAGCAAGCTTGCATCCCTGGTACAGGAGGCCACAGCCAGCCTGGCCCATTTCGATGAAAAGGCGGCGCCCCTCCGGCGCATTGCCGAATATATCATGGAAAGAGAATACTAATGAGAGAAAACCGGAAAAAGGAAGGCATTCTCGACGCCATCAACGACCCGGCAAACATCCGGGCTTGCGCCCTTCCCGAACTTCACATCCTGGCACAGGAAATCCGCCGGAAGATCATCGACACCGTCGCAAAGTGCGGCGGGCATCTTGCATCGTCCCTGGGCGCCGTGGAATTGACCCTGGCCATCCATTATGTTTTCGACACGCCCCGTGATAAGGTCATCTGGGACGTAGGCCACCAGACCTATGCCCACAAGATCGTGACAGGCCGCAAAGACCGCTTCTCCACCCTTCGCCAGAAGGGAGGCGTCAGCGGTTTTCCGAAGCGCAAGGAGAGTATTTACGATGTGTTCGACGTGGGGCACAGCGGAACATCCATCTCGGCGGCCACGGGCATGGCCGAAGCGAGAAGTCTCCAGAAGAAAAATCACAAGGTCATCGCCATCATCGGCGACGGGTCCATGACGGCAGGGCTGGCCTTTGAAGGCCTCAACTGGGCGGGATACCGAAAAGAAGACCTCATCATCATCCTCAACGACAATGAGATGTCCATTTCCCAGAATGTCGGCGCCTTGTCGGCATACCTGAACGGCATCATGACCGGAGAAACGGCAAGAAAGATGCGGACGGAAATCAAGTCTCTTCTGAAACACACACCGGTCATCGGCGAACAGATGTTGAAATTCGTCCGTCAAGTCGAGGAATCCCTGAAAGGCTTCCTTCTGCCGGGGGCCCTGTTCGAAGACCTGGGCTTTACCTATGTGGGACCCATCGACGGCCATCGGCTGGATTACCTCATCAAGACCCTGGAAAACGTACGGGAGATCCAGGGACCCGTCCTCCTTCACGTCCTGACGAAGAAGGGCAAAGGTTTTGCTTTCGCCGAGGGGGAACCGCAGCGTTTCCACGGCACACCGCCATTCTGCGTTGAAACGGGGAAGGTAACGGACAATGGCATACCCGGTACGCCACCGACCTATACGCGGGTCTTCGGTGACACCCTTGTCCGGCTGGCAATGGAGAACGAAAAAATCGTAGCCATCACAGCGGCCATGTGCGACGGGACGGGCCTGGATTCATTTGCCCGGACGATTCCCGAACGATTCTACGATGTCGGCATCGCGGAACAGCACGGCGTGACTTTTGCGGCAGGCTTGGCGGCGGAAGGCATGATCCCTGTTGTCGCCATCTACTCCACGTTTATGCAACGGGCCTACGACCAAATCCTTCACGACGTCTGCCTGCAGAAGTTGCCCGTCGTCCTGGCTCTTGACCGCGGCGGATTCGTCGGCGACGACGGGGCCACACACCAGGGGCTCTTCGATCTTGCTTTTCTGCGGTCAATTCCCCACATGACCATCATGGCGCCGAAGGATGAAAACGAGCTTCAACACATGCTCAAAACGGCCATCGAATTCGGTGGGCCCGTTGCTCTGCGCTATCCGAGGGGCACAGCCCTGGGTGTTCCTCTCGATGAAACGCCCCAGGCCCTCGAAATTGGCAAGGGAGAGATCGTCCGGGAAGGAGCGGATCTGGCCATCATCGCCATCGGCAATACCGTTTCTCCCGCAGTCGAGGCAGCAGACGCCCTGGCCGAAGAAGGCATTCAGGCCCGGGTCATCAATGCCCGGTTCGTTAAACCCCTGGATGTAAAGCTCCTTAGTGAAACCGGTTGGATCTACAAACGAATAATCACCGTTGAGGAGAACGTCCTTATGGGAGGGTTCGGCAGCGCCGTCGTGGAACTTCTGGCAGACCAGGGGATATCTGATAACCGTATCGTGCGGCTGGGTGTGGGCGACCAGTTCGTCGAACACGCCACACAGCAGGAACTGCGCCGGACCTTCTGCATCGACCGTGACGGCATTTTTGAAGCGGCCCGGCGAATCATGACGTGGTAAAACCATGACGGCAAAAGTCAGGCTGGACAAACTGCTGGTCGATCGCGGTCTGGCGCCCACACTGGAAAAAGCGGCCGCCCTTCTCCTCTCCGGCACCGTCCTCATGGATGAGCGTCTCGTGGACAAGGCAGGCCTCCAGGTTAAACCGGATGTCGTTCTCCGCCTTAAAGGCAAAGAGGGTGAACACCCTTACGTCAGCAGAGGGGGTGTGAAGCTCAAAGGTGCCATCGATAAACTTGGCGTCTCCATCCGGGACCTCGTTGTCCTCGACGTAGGAGCATCGACGGGGGGCTTTACGGATTGCCTCCTCCAGGAGGGTGCAGCAAAGGTGTACGCCCTTGACGTAGGCTACGGCCAACTGGCCTGGAAATTAAGGCAAGATGATAGGGTTGTCGTCATCGAAAGGACCAACATCCGCAATTTCAAGCCCCAGGGGATCATCACGGAACCCATCGACCTGGCCACAATCGACGCCTCTTTTATTTCCCTGAAACGAGTTATTCCTCCGGTCATCCCCCTTTTAGCCCCCCATGGAGCCATTCTTGCCCTGGTCAAACCCCAGTTCGAGGCCGAAAAGGGACAGGTGGGGAAAAACGGCGTCGTGACCGATCCGGTTCTTCATGAACAGATCCTTGCCCGCATGGGCTTTTTTTTAAATGAAATTGGATTTGAGGTCCTAGGACAATGCCCGTCGCCCATCAAGGGGCCGGCGGGTAACAGGGAATTTTTTATGTACGCCAGATTAAAGCAATTGTGATTTCCCATATTGAAAATTTATGATTTCATTGATCAAAAATATGGTGCGCCATGGCCGTTAAGCTCGCTACGACTGCCGGTTTTTGCATGGGCGTCAAACGCGCCGTGGACATGGTCCTCGACCTGGCCCAGCACAAGGGGACGGAAACCGTCTATACCTATGGCCCCCTTATTCACAATCCCCAAACCATCGATCTGTTGAAGAAACGGGGGATCATCCCCATCGATTCCCTGGATGAAATCGGCAGCACCGGCCGCGGGACCATGATCATCATCCGCGCCCACGGCATTTCCCCGGCCGAAAGGCACAGGATCAAGGAGATGGGCATCCGAATCATGGATGCTACTTGTCCGCGGGTAGGACGAGTCCAGGCGATCATCAAGAAACACGCCGCGAAAGATTATACGGTTCTCATCGCCGGCGATGAAGAACACCCGGAGGTAAACGGCCTGCTGGGATACACGGCAGGCCGGGGCATCGTCATCAGCGATCCGAAGGATGTGGATCGGCTCCCGGATCTGGGTAAGGTATGCGTGGTGGCCCAAACGACGCAAAATCCGGAAGAATATCATACTCTTGTCGAGAAAATACGGGCAAGATTCCCCGAGGCCGCCGTCTTCGATACCATCTGCGACTCCACGGAAAAACGCCAGACGGAGGTCCGTATCCTGGCGAAGGAGATGGATGCCATGATCGTCGTCGGGGGTAGAAACAGCGCCAACACCCGGCGGCTTGCCGCTTTGTCGGAACGGCAGGGGACACCGACCTATCAGATCGAAACGGCTGAAGAACTGAATAAAGACGCCATCATCGGCGTATCAGACATCGGCGTTTCCGCTGGGGCTTCCACACCCAATTGGATTATCGACCGGGTTGTCGATACGATTACAACCTATCAGGGAGAAAAGGTCCGCCGGGCGCCTTTCCTCTTCAATATCTGGACATGGACCGTCCGCACGGATGTTTATTCCGCCATCGGCGCGGCTTTTCTGTCCTTAACGGCCATGATGCTCCAGAATCTCCCCGTCCATTTTCCCCAGATTTTTCTGGCGGCCCTGTTTGTTTATGCCATGCACACCATCAACCGCTTCGTCAATCGGAGGACCAGCACAATCATCGGCTCATTTAGGGAAGAGTCCTACCGGCATCATGAAACTTCTTATCTGGCGACGGCGGCGGCGTCTCTTATTCTGGCGCTTACCATCGGTTTTTTCGCAGGCCGGGCGGCCTTCCTGATCCTCCTGTGCATGTCAGTCCTCGGCGCCCTTTACAATACCGCCATATTCCCGAATTCATGGCGCTTTCGGGGGCTGAAGGACCTGCCCGGTTCAAAAAACATCGCTATGGCCACGGCATGGGCCACGGTAACCGCCGTCCTCCCCCAGATATCCCATGAACCGGTTTTGACGCCTGCCATGGCCGTGGCTTTTTGCTTCGTCTTCGGCCTTGTCTTTATCCGTTCGGCCCTGTCCGATATTCACGACATTCAAAGCGATAAGCTGATCGGCCGTGAAACGATCCCCGTTCTGATCGGCCGTGAACGAACCGAACGGCTCCTCACCCTCGTCTCCGTTTTCTTACTCTTCCTTCTATGGATTGCCTGGCCTATGGGATGGACATCCACACTTAGCCCATTTCTTTCATTATCCATATTTTATATATGGATTTGTTTTAAGGTTTATGATAGGAAACCGAGATTTTCCGGTGTTGTCGTCGAAGGCATCCTGGAGACCAATTACGTTGTAGCAGGAGTTTGTTCGGTAATGTGGGTATGTTTAATATCCGTCATCAGGGCATAAAGAGGAGGGGCAAAACCATGAAAAGAATCGGTATCGCATCATTTGTCATCGTTCTGTTCGTTTTTGGTCTTCTTGGTTGCGGAGGGCTCCGCTATTCGCAGGTGGATGAGGACGCCAAAAATTTCCACCCGAAGCGCATCGGCGTCCTGCCCGTAGATGTCGGAACCTATGAAGAGGCAAGAGGAACGGCGGATCTCATCATTGCCGGCGCCCTGGCGGAGAAGAAATGGTTTAAAGATATCGTCGCAGGCGATGAGATGAAGACGATGCTTCTTTCCAATGAAGCCTTCCGGAAAACGGTCCTCGATTACACGGTCAAGCTGAAAACGGTAAACTTTTCCGACCCCGATCTTAGCAAAATTATTGGCGAAACGGCAAAGGTGGACGCTTTTTTGATTGTCAACGTGGACTACTGGTTCTATACGAAGGAAAACGATGAGAAAATCGCCAAGGTCGGCTTCGGGTTCAAGATGGTTGAGGCCAGTACGGGAAAGATCATGTGGAAGGCAGGGCATCACCTCGACGATAGCTATAAATTCATCAAGCCCGCCCTTCCCGATGTGGCCAAGAAACTCATCAAGAAGCTTCTTGATGAAATGCCCCATTAATATCTGATACCCTCAGGGAGGTTGAGCCATGAAAGAATTGGTACAAAAGGCCCTCGATAAAATCAGGCCGAATCTCCAGGCCGATGGCGGAGATGTGGAGTTGGTGGATGTGAGCGACGACGGCATCGTAAAGGTAAAATTAACGGGCGCCTGCCACGGGTGTCCCATGTCCCAGATGACCCTGAAAAACGGGATTGAACGTTTTCTCAAGCAGGAAGTTCCGGAGGTTAAGTCCGTCATTTCCGCTTAGCAGGGCTATGGTTTTTTGTATTGAATAATTTGCCCGGCCTCATGACTGTCTCGTTTCAGCCACCGAGGGAAGGGACTTAGATTTCTCATATAATGAGGAGGAGAAAGAAGAAAAAATGGCTTACGTAATAACAGATGATTGCATTGCCTGCGGTTCATGTGAAGATGAATGCCCTCTGGAAGCCATCAGCGAGGGCGATGACAAGTATGTCATCGATGCCAGTATTTGTTCGGATTGTGGCGCCTGTGCGGATCAATGCCCCGTGGAGGCCATTATTCCCGGCGAGGATAAAGAAGAAAAATAAGTTCGGCCTTCTTTAAAAGGCCAGATCGGCCACCATGGGATTGTTCATTACCTTCGAGGGTATTGAAGGCTGCGGGAAAACGACCCAGATGCGCATGGCCGGTGAATACCTGGCAAGTTGCTCTTACCCTTTCATCTCAACCGTCGAACCGGGCGGAACGGCCTTGGGCAGCAGGATTCGGGATATTCTGCTTAACAGGGGGCCGTACGCTCTCTGCGCCAAGGCAGAGCTTCTGCTTTTCTGCGCCGCCAGAAGCCAGCATGTTCAAGAGGTTATCGCTCCGTCCCTGGACAAAGGCAATGTAGTTCTTTGTGACCGTTTTGCCGACGCCACCGTGGCTTATCAAGGTTACGCCAGAGGGTTGGACGTTTCGTTCATCAAGACATTGACCGATTTTTCCGCTGATCACCTGAAACCCGATCTGACCCTGCTCTTTGATCTGGACGTAAAACAAGGCCTCTCAAGAGCATTCGGCCGTATTGCAAACCGGCGTGGCCAAGCGGCGGAAGACAGGTTCGAGCGTGAAGAAATATCTTTCCACGACAAGGTCCGGGAAGGTTATCTCACCCTGGCCCGGCAGGATCCGGAACGATTCCGCATTATCGACGCTTCTCCGGGTATCTCCGCAATCCAACGTGAGGTGCGCCATCATTTGGATGTGTTGATCAAGGAACGCCATGTCCTTTAAATCTATCTACGGACACGAACAACAAATCGCCATTCTGCGCAATGCCGTTGTCCGGAACCGGCTTGCCCATGCCTACCTCTTTCACGGTATGGAAGGCATCGGCAAGCGAACCATAGCCATTACCTTTGCCAAGGCGCTCCTGTGCAACGTTCAGGACAACACGCCGGGCAATGAGCCGGATAATAATAATGACAGTTGCGACCGCTGCCCCTCTTGCCTGAAAATCGATCACGGCAATCATCCCGACGTCGTTATTGTTGAACCGGATGGGGCCTTTATTAAAATTCAGGCCGTCCGGGACATGATGAATGCCATGGCTTTCCGGCCATTGGAGGGAGGCAGGCGCGTCTTTATTCTGAACGATGCCGATAAGATGAATCCCACAGCGGCCAATGCCCTGCTCAAAACCCTGGAAGAGCCGTCCCGGTCAAACATCTTGCTCCTTGTGACCTCCCATCCCCACCAGTTGCCGATGACCATTCTCTCCCGGTGTCAGCCGTTGCGTTTTCAGCCCCTACCGCGGGAGATCGTGTCCCGTT
Organism: uncultured Syntrophaceae bacterium; assembly: GCA_964645835.1. GTDB lineage: Bacteria > Desulfobacterota > Syntrophia > Syntrophales > UBA8958 > CAZBME01. Next base: position 3,651 of record CAZYDG010000030.1, on the reverse strand, counting down.
ACCTGCAAGACCAGCACGCATTGACGAACGCCGAGGCGGATACCCTCGCCGCATCATCCGGCGGCAGCATCAGCAGGGCTTTGCAGCTAAATCGGGATGAGTATCTTGGCGTACGCAACGAGATGATGGAGTATCTGGCCGCCAAACATGAATCGAACCCCCTTGGGACGCTGTTTTTCATTCATTTTATCGGTAAAGACAAGAAAAGCCTGGGGGACAGGCTCGACATTATGAAGACCTGCTTACGGGACGTCCTGGTCTACCGGGAACTGGGAGACAAAAAGGTTCTGATTAACGCCGATCATGAAGACACAATTCGGGCCATGGGAGACCGATTGACGGCAAAGCAACTGGTAAGTAACATCCACATAATCGATCGCCTGACCCGGTCTTTGGAGCTAAATGCCAATAAAACATTGACTTTAGAAGCGGCCATGTTTAAACTTGCGCTTTAATAAAGGAAGGATAGGATTGTGTGAAAGAAGCGGTCGGTGTCAAATTCAAGAGAGAAGGCAAGATCTACAGTTTCGATGCGTCCGGTCTCAGCCTGAAGAAAAACGATCCCGTCATTGTAGAAACGGACCATGGCCTGGTATTGGGCTATATCGCCACGGACCTCAAAACCCTGGCCGACGATCAGCAGCCCCTCAAGAAGGTCCTCCGCAAGGCCACAGATGAAGACCTCAAGGTATTGGAAGAGAACAAAAACCTGGAACGTGTAGCCAGGAATTTCTGTATCGAAAAGGTCCGCCATCGTGATCTGCCCATGAAAGTAATCGAAGCCGAATATCTCTTCGACCGGACAAAGGTCATCTTTTATTTCACGGCGGACAACCGTGTCGATTTCCGCGACCTCGTCAAGGACCTGGTTCAACGGTTCAAGATCCGCATTGAACTCAAGCAGATCGGCTCCCGCCAGGAAGCGCGGATCGTCAAAGGCCTGGGCATTTGCGGCCGGGAGGTTTGTTGTGCAAGCATGCTCCATAACCTGGATCGCGTCTCCGTGAAAATGGCCAAGGAACAGGGCATGTCCCTCAATCCGGAAAAAATCTCGGGGCTCTGCGGAAGGCTCATGTGCTGTCTTTCGTACGAATACGACGGCTACGTGGAAATCAAGAAGCACATGCCCAAATGCGGCAAGATCATTCAAATCGGCGAAGACAAAGCGAAGGTTGTTCGCCAGGATGTCTTGCGCCAGGAAATCGCTGTGCTATATGAAGGCGGCAAAGAAGCCGTCTTAAACATCAAGGATTTATAATTTATGGATAAGACATATTATATTACGACCCCCATTTACTACGTCAACGCCTCGCCCCACATCGGCCATGCCTATACGACTATCGTCGCCGACGTTCTGGCCCGCTATCATCGCCTTTCGGGGGATAAAACATTTTTCATGACCGGAACGGATGAGCATGGCGACAAGATTGCCGAAGCCGCCCAAAAAGCCGGCGTCAGCCCAAAAACCTATGCCGATGGAATCAGCGCCCAATTCAGAAACCTGTGGCCGGAACTTTCCGTCACGAACGACTATTTCATCCGTACGACCGACGCGAACCACGTCCAGGTCGTCCGTCAGATCCTCCAGAAGGTCTACGATGCCGGAGACATCTATTTCGGCCATTATGAAGGCTATTACTGCGTCGGCTGTGAACGCTTCTATATGGAAAAGGAGCTCGTGAACGGCTTATGTCCCGACCACCAGACGGCGCCGGAATTCCGCAAGGAAAGCAATTATTTTTTCAAGATGAGCAAATATCAGGACTGGTTGATCCAGCATATCAAGGATCATCCCGATTTTATCCGTCCCGAGCGTTACAAGAACGAGGCCCTGGCCTTTCTCCGTGAACCCCTTGGCGACCTGTGTATCTCCCGGCCCAAAACCCGCCTGACCTGGGGCATCGATCTGCCCTTCGATGATAACTATGTAACTTACGTGTGGTTTGACGCCCTCATTAACTACATCACGGGTATAGGTTATCCTGACGGGGAAAACTTCAAGACATTCTGGCCCGTGGCGGAACACCTTATCGCCAAAGACATCCTGAAACCACACGGCATCTATTGGCCGACGATGCTAAAGGCCGCCGGCATCGAACCCTACCGCCATCTTAACGTCCACGGCTATTGGAACGTCGATCAGAGCAAGATGTCCAAGAGCTTGGGCAATGTCGTGAAACCCCTGGACCTGAAAGACAAGTACGGCCTTGACACCTTCCGTTATTTCCTCCTTCGTGACATGGTCTTCGGGCTCGACTCCAGCTTCAGTGAAGAGGGCTTCGTCCAGCGGATCAATGCGGATCTCGCCAACGACCTGGGAAACCTGGTAAGCCGGTCCATGGCCATGGCCGTCAAGTACTGTAAAGACAAGATTCCCGCGGCAGGGGAAATGATCGCATCGGATAACATTCTGAGAGATGCCGCCGTGAAGACAGCGGACGAAGTGGATGAGTGTTTTCGCGATCTGGGGCTGCACAAAGCCCTCATCTCAATCTGGGAGTATATCAATATCGTCAATAAATACATCGTGGAACAGGAACCCTGGAATGTAGCCAAAGATCCGGCAAACAGGGCACGGCTCGACTCGATTATCTACAACCTTATGGAATCCCTCCGGATAATTGCCATCATGATATCGCCATTTATGCCGGGAACGGCGGCCAAAATCCTCGATCATATCGGTATGGCATCGCCGGAAACCCTAACCTATTCATCGATCCGCCAGTGGGGACTTCTCCCCGCCGGCAGCCCCCTGAAGCGCATCGATGCCCTCTTCCCCAGGGTGGAGTACGTCAAAGAGGAGAAAGCAGAGGAAAAGAAAGTGGAAGCACCGACATTTAAAGAGGAAATCAACTACGAAGACTTTGAGAAAATCGACCTGCGGGTCGCCAAGGTCCTGGAAGCGGAACTCGTTCCCAAATCCAACAAGCTCCTAAAGCTCAAGATCGACTGCGGTGAAGAACGTCAGATCGTGGCCGGCATGGCCAAGGACTACAAACCGGAAGAAATGGTGGGTAAATCAATCATTATTGTGGCAAACCTCAAGCCCACGAAACTCATGGGCGTCGAATCAAGGGGCATGCTTCTGGCAACGGATACGGAAGAGGGCCTCACCCTCATCGGCTTCGACCGGACACCCAAGACAGGGGCAAAGGTGAGATAGTTCCTGGATTATCCAGATTGGTATATGTTCGCATCTCCGATCCACCGGACCCAGGGCAATGCCTCTTTTACACTGTTGAAAAGCCTTTCATTGGCAGTTATTAAATCAAGGTTTTCCTGTTCGGCCAAGGCGAGATAGGCGCTTTCATACGCGGAACGGCCATATGTGTGGCAGTGGTGAATGATTCTGTCATAATGCCCCGACGGGTCAAAGAGAGTGATTCCCAAGCTTTTGAAACCTTCCAGGGCGGTCATGACCGCGCTTTCGTCGAGGCGTCCCCGCTTGCCAGCAATGACCAGGGCATTCACAAGTTCATAAGCCAGAAGGGCAGGCGCTAAAATATCCAGTGTCCCTCCCGTTGCCTCAGATTAAAATGTTACCGAAAGTGTAGTGACAAGAGGTAACGTTGCCTCATAAAGAAAGTTACCCCGGTTTGATGTGTGAGAAGATCGTTTTGAGTTTCTTTTCCATAGCCTTTCTTAGCAGGA
>CAZYDG010000029.1:0-48409 GCA_964645835.1 uncultured Syntrophaceae bacterium | reverse complement strand
ACCCATTCCTGCTAAGAAAGGCTATGGAAAAGAAACTCAAAACGATCTTCTCACACATCAAACCGGGGTAACTTTCTTTATGAGGCAACGTTACCTCTTGTCACTACACTTTCGGTAACATTTTAATTTGAGGCAACGGGCCGGCATAGCTTACACTTGTCGCGATAAAGACCGGATATGACGCTCGTAATCGTCAGGCGTATCGATATCGATCAAAATTCCCGGGTCATCGCAGAGTACATCGACAATACGGCGGCAGTGGAAGGCAATGACGGCTCGAAGCCCCCCCGGTTTGTCAAATGCAAGAATATCCGGGATCAGGGCCGTTGAAATCAAAGGCGGGTGGCCCCTCCGGTCTTGATAACAGGGGCGGCATACCAAGCCATATTTTCCCCCCCCTTCTCCTTTAACTTCCGCTTTCTCCAAGTTGAGTGCCGGGAGGGACGCGAGGGTGAAGGATTCAAGAAGCAGTCCGATTGTTTCGGAACGGACGAGGGGCATGTCGACAGGAAGGAGGAAAAAGGCCCGGCAATAAGGCGGAAAGGCCCGTACGCCCGTCTGAACGGAGGAAAACATACCGTCGCTGTAATCAGCGTTAATAACAGGGCAAACACCACTCTGTACAAGAGCAGGCATGATCCGCTCCGCCTCATGACCAAGGACGGCCACGATTTCCGTGATGCCCGCTTCCCTGAAAAGACGGGCCGCCCGTTCGATAAGCGTCTCTTTTCCAATGGACATAAGGGGTTTCAACGTACCCATACGGGACGAAGTGCCGGCAGCAAGGATCAGGGCGGCGATGCCGTTGGTGTTTTTCTCCATCATGGCCTCCATGGTTTAAAAACTATCAGTACATTTCTGGAGGCAAATATCAAGTAAGATATCAGTAATTCACCACCAAATTTCAAATAGGACCGGATGAAGCCATCGCCAGGGCTTTCAGTATTCTCAACCAGTTCCATATTCCCGAAGGTTCGATCGTTGCGACCTCCCCTACCGGAGAAGGAATGATTAAGGACTCGACTGCGTGGACATCATTGTCGGATCTTAAGCGCAAGCGCTACTATTTTCAAAGCCAGACCGACCGGACGGTAAGAATGATCTAATTGGACAAGCTGCCGAAAGACGTAATTTCATATCAGGAACTGCCCGCACAGGACCTGATTGTCGATGTGTCCGAAAAATTTGCGCCGGTTAGTAAGACCCGCTGATATCGCCGTAGAGGGGGCTGAACCGAATCCCTCCTTGTAACAATCTCTTAGAAAGATAATGCAAACCAAGACAGGCGGTCATGGGTTGTCAAATTGTCCGACATCAAGCCATTCTGCAAGGACATGGGCGTAGTCGGAATCCAGGTGGCGGGACGAATAGAGGTAGATGCCCGATACTGACGTCACGGTTTGGGCGATGTCGCCGTACTCCTCCGCTTGGATCATGGCAGCAAGCGCGTCGATAATATCATGTTCAGAAAGGTCGAATGGATACCGTGTGAAACTATCCACCGCTACAGGGCATTGGTTCACCCTTGAACTCTCCCGAACGGCTTCAGCAATTAAGGGCAATCGGCCAATCCTTTTTTGAAGCATCAGACCGGCATAGGACCGGGTCATGGACGCCGATGAATAATAGCATCGCCATTTGCCTTCGGCAATCTCCTCCAGATCCGGATGATTCACAATCAGTTCCCTAAGCATTTGCCGGGTATGGCAGATTTGCGCTTCCTCGTTCCGCATACAAAATCGTTTGTCGATCAAGAAATTGAGAATCTCATCCTGTGAGACAAGCTGACCGGCCTCACTGCGCTCCTGGATAAGTTCGGCCACAAGTTCCGGTATTTCCTGTCCCGGCCTATTTTCTTCCACTTTCATAATTTGTATCCTTCAGCAGGTTGTTCAAAAGCTTGTCCCGTACTTGATACGGGAGGTCTAGATGCAAGGCGCGCAAAGGCCGGGGAGGCTTGCAGTGCAACGCAGCAGACGCCGTCCCCGCGAAAGCGTGGAATGAGCATTTTTCAACAGCCTGCTAAGCCCAGCCGGGCGTATGTGGCAGACGTCGGAGCCCCTGTACCCCGATCCCAGCCCATCTCGTCATAGAACATATCCAGGGCCAGTTGGACATCGTTTCGATCCATCGCCGTCGATCCCTTGGTGAAGGGCGCCTTGCCGGACTTGTCCGTGAATACCCACTCAGGAAAAGTATCATGTTTGGCACGCATCTCTTTCGTTCCCATGCCGCGTATGGTCAACGCCCGATGAAGGACAAAGATGCGCTCGGCCACAAGATCCAGCTCTTGCCGGTCCTTCCGGTCGCCTGTGGCCAGCTGGTAGAGCATTGACTCAAGGGAATTGTCGCCTTTGTAGCCCCGTTCCCGGAGCGGCGATGCCGCCCACGGACCCATCCAGTTGCACAGGGCAATCGAGTCGTGGAGTTCCTTACGCAGGAGCGACCATTTGGCCATTTTCGCCTTCGCCCTGTTCATCGGCGTGTAAGCAGCCATGGCATCAATCGCATCGGATGATCCCCAGATCTCGGACGCCAGTTTCTTCTGAACTTCAAGCGGCAGACCATTCCGTATGAAATTGGTGTGTGAATGGCACTGGGCATCTCGGTTATACTGTGTATTGATCAAAAGCCCGCATTGTCCGGCATCCTCGGTTGAATGGTGTTTGGGATGGCCCATCTTCCAATAGGAGAGGGCCTTTTCCTTACCCCATGATTCTTCCGGAATGGACCAGCGCGCGAGAAGCGAACCTGTGCCCAGTCCGAGGGCATATCCCAGTTCACCCTCACGGGCGGCAATCCGGGGAAGGAGCTCGAAGAGAAATGAGGGGTCCCCGTTTTCATACTTTTTCCAGGAATAGCTCTTGAACTCCGCCCCCCCAAGCTTCTGCCCGATGGTGCCGTCGTAGTAGAGTTTCTGGAAGTCCCGCTGCAGTTGCCCGTAATTGCACCAGAGGCCCAGGTCGTCCGCCAGGTGCATGCCGACCATGCAGGCTTCCATGTTCGTCACGCCCTTCGGCCCGTCGGGGAATTTCCTGAAAAAGTTGCGGCCAAAATCCAGACCTAAGCAGGTATTTTGTCCAATGGCCGGTATGCCATACTTCCCGGTAACCTGGGGGACCTTGATCATTGAGTGACATGCTACAGGACAACCCGAGCAGCCGCTACCCCGGACAGTATGCTGCCAGGCCTTTTCCCCCATAAAATGGACGGCGTTGTTGGACCGGTAGGCAATCCGGTTAAGGTCGTGGGGTTCACAATCCCCTGTCTCGATGGGCCGGGCGGCAGCGCCCCAGAAGCGCCCGCGGCTTCCTTTCCAGCGCGAAGCGGGGTTGTGAAATTCCGCCCACGGCTGGGGTGAGTTCGGTACAACATGTTGATTGTTCGCCCCGATAAGGGAAAGATGGTAACGGATCAGTTTCTCCCACGCCTCCCTGTCGCCGGCGATCCGTATACTTCCACTTCCCATGATGCCGATGGCCTTGAGGTTTTTGGCGCCCATAACCGACCCGATTCCGCCTGCCGAGTGGGAAACAGAATTCATGACCACGGACATAGGCACAAGGTTTTCACCCGCCTGGCCGATGGCGGCCACGACGGCGTCAGTACCCATGATCTTGCAGATATCCTCTGTCGCCCGCCGGATGCCTGTCCCCCAGAGCCGGCGGGCGTCGTTGATCTTTATCTGATCGTCGATAATCGACAGCCAGACGGGGTAATCAGCTTTCCCCTGAATGATGACGGCGTCATAGCCCGCATATTTGAGTTTGGCGGCAAAACGGCCGCCCATGTGCCCGCTTGCCACAAGAGGTGTCGGCCAGCAAGTCGGCCAGAGGGTGGTGACAGCTGTCCGGCCATTGCAGGGGGCGCTGGTTCCCGCCAAGGGGCCTGTCGCGAAGATGATCCGGTTTTCGGGATCATAAGGACCCGTCCCTGCCGGGACCTCATCCCACATAACCTTGTATCCGATTCCCGTCCCACCCAGGTAATCCTTGTATTTTCCAACGGTCTCCTCGCACCAGACTCTGCTGTTCGACAGATCGACACGCAGAACCTTTCCCGCCCAGCCTCCGTATGCCTTCACAAAGTCACCTTCCCGTTCAATGTCTCGCCCTCGCCAGCCGGATCGGTCCCGGTCTCTGCAAAGCCCGTGATCATCGCCAGGATATGGGAAAAAGCCGTCGGGCCCAGGGTGGCCATATAGATATGAACGATCAGATATAAAATAAACACGTAAGCGACGATAACATGAACGGCATCGAGAAGCCCCGCCATATTCCAATAAAGGATGAATCCCCGCAGGATGCCGATATGGCTGAAGCATAGTCCAGTAATCACCTGAACAGGAACAATGATTAGCATTACAGAGCCGTAGGCAAGCTTTTGCAGAGGGTTGTATTTTTGCTCGGCAGAAGGCGCGAAAGGATCTTTATCTCCTTTAAAAATAGATATCGCATAATACCTCACTTGCCGGAGTATGCCTGCAAGGTCATTATTCTTCATCAGGAAATGCCTTCTAAGATGACCGCTTGCGATAGCATAGGTGAACCAGAACAGGGACGATGCCGCCATTGCCCAGCCGGCGTATAGATGGAGCACAAGGTACGGATCGTGAGACCGCAGGGCGGCTATCCCTGAAATGCGGAGCCTGATGCCCGTAACAATGAGGATCATGATCATCAAGGCGTTGACCCAGTGCCAGACCCTAAGCGGCAGCGGATGGAGATAAATTTCTTTCATCGTTTTCCAATCCTTCTCAGGACGGCATGGCCCATGACAGAAACCAGCGCCAAAGGCAAGAGCATGGTGCCGGCCAGGTCAACGATCCAACCGAAGCCAGTCTTTCTCTGCCGGATATTTTGCCCGTAGCCAGGCAGATGACATTCGCCGCAGCTTCGGGAACGATCCGGGGGAAGCATGGCCGTCAGACGATTTCGCACCGGCACGTCGCCTGTTAGATCGCGCCACGAGACATAGTTCAGCGATCCTGCCGGACAGGCTTGCACACATTTGGGTTTTCCCTGACAGAGGTGGCACTTGGTCGCCTTGCGGGAATCGGGATCATAGGAAATCATCTCCCACGGACATGCTTGCAGACAGGCCCGGCAGCCCGTGCACTTCTCCAAATCAACCAGGCGCGCGCCGGTCTTCGGGTCCACTAAAATGGCGTTTTCCGGGCAGATGTTAGCGCAGGGCACGGGGTGTGGGCATTGCATGCATAGGTCCTGGACAATAAGTCCGTCACCCCAGTTCCCATGCCCCGTACGCCAGTCACCTATCCCCGCGGCGCCGAAGTCCATATTGCGGTTCACCTTAATCCGCGACAGGGATGGAGCCGCTTTGCCATCGTTGAATTCCGTGCAGGCCAACTCACAACGCCCGCACCCGATACACCTGAGAGGGTCTGCAACGACGATACCCTGTGCCTGTTCCATGATGATCAAGGGCTTGCTTGCCCCATGGGCCAGAAGCGGCCCCATCGCCGAAATCCCGATAACCGAAATGCCGCCCCATTTCAAGGTCTGGCGGCGCGTGCACAAAGGATTCAGATGCGGCAATCCCACATTCGATTCATAATATTCCTTTTCATCAACATGATTTTTCATGCCACTCTATATGCAAATCCCCTTACATTCCCCTTCGAAAGGGGTACTGAACGAATCCCTCCTTTAAGTAAAGGTGGGTTGGGAAGATTTTACATTTTTGAGCAGACTTTTCAAGTTCGAGTATGTCAAAAATCTGCTAAAAGCGCCGAGAATGTGAAAATAGATTAAATGACCCGCCGGTCCAGACTCCTGTACTGGATAGCCTCGGCGACATGGGAAGCGGTGATCTCCGGCTGGCCGTCGAGATCGGCGATGGTCCGGGCCACCTTCAGGATGCGGGTATAAGCACGGGCGCTGAGGCCAAGCTTCTCCATGGCCATCTCGATCAACCGGCCCGATGCATCATCGACACGGCATAGACGTTTCACGTCCCGGTCGGACATGCGAGCGTTCAAGGGCATGGTCCCATCGGAAAACCTGTCTTTCTGAAGCTTCCGAGCCCGGTCGATTCGTTCCTTGATCCGTCCCGACGATTCACCGGCGTAACGCCCTGTCAATTCCCGATAAGTCACAGCAGGGACTTCAATATGTATATCGATGCGGTCCAAAAGAGGCCCCGATAGTCGGCCCTGATACTGGCGGATCTGCTGGGGGCTGCACCGGCACGTCCGACGCGGATCACCGTAATATCCACACGGGCAGGGATTCATGGCGGCAACGAGCATAAAACGGGAGGGATAAGTTACGGTCATGGCAGACCGGGTAATGGTCACCTGACCGTCTTCCACTGGTTGTCGCAATGCCTCCAGGACATTGGTCCGGAACTCAGGAAATTCGTCGAGAAAAAGAACGCCGTGGTGGGCCAGGCTGATCTCGCCCGGCCGGGGCGACTGGCCCCCGCCGATGAGCCCGGCGTCTGATATGGTATGGTGTGGCGACCGGAACGGTCGCCTACCCAAGAGCCCCTCATTGCGGTCCTGAAGACCCACGACGGAATAAATTTTCATTGTTTCCACGGCCTCTTCAAAACACAAATCGGGAAGGATGGAGGAGATTCGCTGGGCCAGCATGGTTTTCCCGCTTCCAGGAGGACCTATCATCAATAAATTATGCCCCCCGGCGGCAGCGACCTCCAGGGCTCGCTTGGCTTGATCCTGTCCCTGAATCTCGGCGAAATCGAGGGCGATTGATTGCTCACGTTCCAACACGGTCGAAATATCCATTCGGAGGGGCACGATTGTCTGCCTTCTCGACAGAAACTCGACGACCTCCGCCAGGGTCTCGACGGGAATTACGTCGATCCCCTCCACGATAGCCGCCTCCGGCGCATTGCCGGCAGCCATGATAATTCCCGTAAGCCCCATGGTTTTTGCCTGGAAGGCCGCTGAAATGGCCCCTTGAACGCCTTTCACCCCGCCGTCGAGAGACAGCTCTCCCATGAGAGCGTATTGTGTCAGATGCTGCCCGTTAATCAGGCCTTCTGTTGCCAGGATAGCCGCCGCGATGGGCAGATCAAACCCTGTTCCTTCCTTACGGATATCAGCCGGTGCCAGATTGACGGTCACGTGTTGTCGGGGAAAGGGGTAGCCGGAATTCTTGATTGCCGCCCTGATGCGATCTTTACTTTCCCGGACGGCGACATCGGGAAGACCGACAGTGGAAAACTGGGGCAGACCGGGCGATGTATCGACTTCCACATCGACCCGGTATGATTCAATGCCGATGACGGTGCAACTGATAGCTTTGATGATCAATGACGGACACTCCTTAAAATTTTATAGATAAATTTGTTTAAACCATTATAAGAAAACAGATTATTCGGCAAGGAGTTTTTAAATAGTGCATACCAATTATGTAAATTATTACTATTAAAAAAAATAGTGGCTGCTTTATTATTACTATTCCCTTATCATTTCATGCATAACACCCCGGAATCATCAAACGGATGCATTTTCTTTACCTTCTTGACGGGCTCCGAAGCCTGTGCTAAGGTCCATAAAGCTTTTTCACGTTCCATCAATCTTGCATTGACATAAGGGCCCATGGCGGAAGACGGATTAACCCATGTAGACGAAAAGGGCAATGCCCGCATGGTGGATGTTACTGCTAAATCCCCCACTGCGAGAGAAGCACGGGCAATGGGATCGGTTCGGATGCAACCGCAGACCCTGGCCCTTATTGAGGATCGTAAAATTCCTAAAGGGGACGTATACAGCGTCGCCCGTGTGGCCGCCATCATGGCCGCGAAAAAAACGAGTGATATCATTCCTATGTGCCATCCGTTGGAAATTACAGGCGTTGATGTATCCTTTTATCCCAACGTAACAAAGGGCGATGTAGATATCGATGTCCGCGTCAGAACCTGGGGGCGAACGGGTGTGGAGATGGAAGCCATGACGGCCGTTAGCGTTGCCGCCTTGACGATATACGATATGTGTAAAGCCGTAGACCGGACCATCACCCTGACTGATATCAGACTCATGGCCAAACACGGCGGTAAAAGCGGCGATTTTGTAAGGGAAACATAGCAGGTTGCTGAAAAACAACTCGATTTTGGGCAGGCTGTTCAAAAATGTCTAGATGCAAGGCTTGCAGCCCAACGCAGCAGATGGACGTTTTTCAATAGCCTGCTCGCAGAAAGCAAACGACAGACGTCAGGATTATATGCCTCAAAACACTTATCGGATAAGTTCATCCTTTGTCATCCCTTTGGCAATAGACGTTGTGCTCCTGGTTGCCCTGTTCATCCTGTCCCTCGTCTTCAAAGGGACCGGCGTTGAAAGAGCTGTACTCGCCCTGATTCTCTTACCGGCATTTTTCGTTCTCGCCGAAGCAGTGAAGAGAACCATTACCGTCAGCGATACGGGGCTTGAGATAAGAAAATTTTTTAGAACGAAGGCCCTCGCCTGGCAAGACATTACCCACATTGGGTATCTGAGGATACGCGCCAAAATTTACATCCTCCTGACCACGACGAAGGGGTTTTATATTGTCTCCAACGCTTATGACCGTTTTCCTCAGCTTGTCCGAAATGTCATCGACGCTATTCCTTCAGAAGCCGTCGAAATCGAAGATGAGGTAAGAGTCCAAATCAATCAATCAGGCGGTCAGCTATCCAATATCGTTGCCGCATGGATTGCCGCAACCGTTCTGACGGGCATTATTTATTTAAAACTTTTCTCCTAAAGGATCTTGTTCATGAAGGAAAAAAATCAGAAGGCTGGCCCCATTAAAGAGGCCGCTGGCTCCTCACCTCATTGCATTGTCGAGGAAATCATTGCCGAAAAACTTGAGCACATCACAACCGTTCTGTGTCAGGGCCACGGCAAGAAAAGCCAGCTTTATGAAGATGTTGTGACCATTGTTGAAAGAAGCCTCTTCCGTATTGCCCTCAAGCGCAGCAACAACATAAAGAGCCGGGCTGCTGATTATCTGGGCATTAACCGCAATACCTTCCAGAACAAAATGGTCAAATTAGGAATCGAGAATTCTTCTGAACCATGAAAACCAACGGGTCTCTACCGCCGATCATCGTCAAGCTTCTCGAAAAGGGCGTTAAGATGCCCCATCCATCCACAGTCGATGTCGGAGATGAAGTCAATCCCCATAGAATATCGGGGCAAGGAGTCGTTTTCTACAGCGGGACGAGGATTTCCGGTCACAAGACCTATATCGCCGATCATGTCGCATTAGGCTGCGAAGGGCCCGTTACCCTGGTGGATTGTCAGTTGGGTTCTCAAGTGGAGCTCAAAGGAGGATTCTTTAATTCCTCTGTATTTCTCGACAAGGCAAACATATCAGCCGGGGCCCATGTCCGCAAAGGGTGCATCCTCGAAGAAGAAAGTAGTGGAGCTCACACCGTCGGCTTGAAGCAAACGATCCTCTTTCCCTTCGTCACCCTGGGCAGCCTGATCAATCTGTGCGACTGCCTCATGTCGGGCGGCAACAGCCGGAAAAACCACAGCGAAGTCGGCAGTTCTTTCATCCACTTCAATTATACGCCCAACCAGGACAAGGCAACAGCTTCCCTGATCGGAGACGTCCCGCGTGGCGTCATGCTCAATCAGCAACCGATCTTTCTCGGCGGGCAGGGCGGTCTGATCGGCCCTATCCGATTGGGGTACGGAACGGTCATCCTGGCCGGTACCATTCTCCGGGGAGACTACCCCGAAGGAGGAAAACTCATCGGCCAAAGCCGGTCCTCCGCCTACGAAATGAGCTTTTACCAGGGTTTCTATGCCGACGTCAAACGCCGGGTTTTAAACAATATCATTTATATTGCAAACATCCTCGCCCTCAGACAATGGTACATCCAAGTCAGAAGGCTTTTCATGGAAAAGAGCGATAACGGGCGGGCTTTGTATGCGGGCGCCCTGGATAATCTCGACATGATCATGGAAGAACGGTGCAACCGCCTGCAAAGTCTGGCCGAAAAGATGGATCTTTCCATCCGCATTGCCGAAAAGATCACCAGCAGTCCACAGAGGGAGGGTCTGATCCGTCAATCCCGTGAATTTCAGGAAAACTGGCCGGCTATTATAGGCTGTCTCACCGGCGGTTTTGAACAAGAAGTCGACACGAAAAGGCGGGATCAATTCTTGAATCTTCTCCAGCTTCACATCGACAGGGAAGAATATTACATCCAGACCATTCGCGGTCTGGATCACGATACGGCCATTACCGGCACGACCTGGCTTCAAAATATCGTGGACGACATAACCTATCGGGTTTTGCATCATTTGCCTTCCTGCAGATCCTGACGGACGAAACGAGAAACGCCATGGCGATGACTTTTATAAGGAAACTGCTGAATTATTTAACCTCATGGAGAATTTACATCGGATGCCCTCCCGGGCAGGTCTCCCCTCGGGCCATCATCTTCTTCCCATTGTACCGGGCAACTTTCTGCTGCGGCTTGTCAGGCATCCTCACGATCAAGGGGAAAAAGAACCCCGACGGCGCCTCACCCGACGAGGTCCTGCAGCGATGTTTTGAGACTATCCGCCGAAATGATCTACTGACCATCCTATCGGGGGCCATGCCCGTTTCATCCTTCCTGGACGGCTCCCAGTGCCTGACGGAAATGAACCAGGCCCTCCACGACCTCAAGGGAAACGAGGCATGCCGCCAGGTTCTGTGTCAGCCGGATAAGGCCCGCTTCCTACAAAATTTTCTTGACGAGCTGAAACAATTTTTCTCGTCAGAAGAACAATGCTATGAGGACAACGCCGCTGCCTTTTCCACTGCAGATGCGGAGATCATCAACAGCCGCATGACCCTTATGAAGGACATCATCTGGGGGCTGGAAAAAGACGTCCTTAAGAACATGGGCAAAATTAGCGCCCTGGCGGGCGATATGCCGCTCCCGGACTTCACCGACGCCGCCTTCCGCCATTACAATTCCCTGAACTTCATCCTCAACGCACTGGATCGTCTGGAGGTCAGGGGCCGTGATTCCGCGGGCATCCAAGTCAGCTTTACCCTGGCCGGCGGGTCGGCCCTGGACGAAATAACTGCGTCATTGAAGGTGAAGGGGCTTTACGATGATTTTACCAAACGTTCGACGCTCGGCGATCTGTCCAACGGGACCATTACCGTTTCAATGGGAGACGGTGAAAAATCCCCCGTAACCGTCGCCTTTACCTATAAGACCTTCTCCATCATCGGGGAATTGGGCAAGAACATTGCCGCTTTGCGGAAAGACGTCGGCCGGGATGCCATCCTCCATGAGTTCGCCGGCCGGGACATGCTGTTCGATACGGCCTTGGCCCATACACGCTGGGCGTCAGTCGGCTCCATCACGGAAGAAAACTGCCATCCCATCAATAACTTCAGCTTGACAGCGACCGACGGCCACAAGGATTACCCCCATTACGGACCCGGCACGTGGGGCATCAACGTCGTCTTAAACGGCGATATCGATAACTACCAGGAACTTCGCAAATCCCTGGAAGGGGATAGGGACCTCATTGCCTCGGCAATTACAACGGATACGAAAATCATTCCCCTGGTCATCGAAAAATACCTGAATCTGGGCAACGATCTTGCCGAGTCTTTCCGCCTGGCCGTCGGCGATTTCGAGGGCTCCCATGCCATTGCCATGGCGAGCGATACGGAGCCGGGAAAGGTCTACCTGGCCCTGAAGGGTAGCGGGCAGGCCGTTTACGTGGGCTTATCCGGCGACGCATACCTGTTTTCATCCGAACTTTACGGCCTCATCGAACGGACATCGTTCTTTGTCAAGATGGATGGAGAAAAGCCGTCCCGTCCCGATGCGCCGGAACAAAACGGTCAGATATTCATCCTCGACCAGGCCGCGAGCGGGGACGTGTCGGAGATCAACGCCCTGTTTTACGATGGCACGCCCATCTCCCTGACGCGAAATGACCTGCAGAAGGCGGAAATGACGACCCGTGACATCGACCGTCGTGCTTACCCCCATTTCTTTTTAAAAGAGATCTCCGAATCGCCAAGATCGGTCAGGAAGACCCTGCAAGGTAAATACCGGTTCACGGAAAACGGCAGGACCGTCTTCAATTTCGGTGATGATATTCTTCCGCCCAGGATCCGCGAGGCCATTTTGAGCGGCGGCATCCGGCATATCGTCATCATCGGCCACGGCACGGCGGCTGTGGCGGGAGCCGCCATCGCCGACGGGTGGAAGCGCTATCTGAAGGAAACAACAATTTCCGTCGAAGCCAAGATCGCCTCGGAACTCAGCGGTTTTTCCCTGCAAGAGGATTTGAGCGATACACTCGTCATCCCCATAACCCAGTCGGGAACAACAACAGATACAAACCGTGCCGTCACCATGGCCCGGGAACGGGGGGCCTTCGTCATCGCCATCGTCAACCGCCGCCAGTCGGATATTACGGCCAAATCCCACGGCGTTTTTTATACGAGCGACGGCAGGGATATCGAAATGTCCGTGGCCTCCACCAAGGCATTCTACTCCCAGATCGTGGCCGGCCACTTGTTGGGACTGTGTTTCGCCCAATTGCTCCGGAGCCTCCCCGATCACACCATTGTCGATGAACTCCGCAACCTGGAGGATGCGCCCAGCGCCATGGAAAGGGTCATGGGCCATAAGGAAACGATTCGGCAATCCGTGGATCTCCTGGCCCGGGGGAAAAAATACTGGGCCATTGTCGGTAGCGGGCCAAACAAGGCCGCCGCCGATGAGATCCGCATCAAGCTTAGCGAACTTTGCTACAAGACCATCTCCTCCGATGTTGTCGAGAACAAGAAACATATCGATCTGTCTGCCGAACCCCTGATCATCGTCTGCGCCGCGGGAAACCCCGAAACAGTCGTCGGCGATATCGTCAAGGACGTGGCTATTTTCCGTGCCCACAAAGCGGGCATCGTCGTTTTCGCCGATGAAGGAGAAGACCGTTTCAATGGCATCGCCGACTCCGTCATCGCCATTCCCAACGCCCCCCAGCCCCTTTCGGTCATCCTCAACACCGTGGCTGGCCATCTGTGGGGTTATTACGCCGCCCAAAGCATAGACAACGATTCACGTTTTTTCCGGGAATTCCGCAGCCGGCTCAACCTGACCCTGTCGGACCAAGGCAAGCGCAGCGTCTCCTTCTACGAGAGGATCGCCGACCGCCAGTTCCGCCACATGGTTCAGGACTTTACGGCCTCACTGAATGAGCGCAGACGGGCGGACGGTTTTGCCGGAGCCACCGCCAACACAATTTCCGATATGGTCCTCCTCCTGAAATATGCCGTGGGCAAGATTCCCATGGAGGATTTCTGGCAGGATTTCCCGGATGAAGAAGGCCTTTTCACCCCCCTGGACCGTCTGGATATATGCCTGGGGCAAGTCATCGACGAGTTGTCCCGGCCCATTGACGCCATCCGCCATCAGGCAAAGACCGTAACCGTCGGCACCAGTCGGAAGGAACGCCTCTTGACGGGGATTATCTTCGACCTGATCGAGGAGATGCGCTTCTCGCCCAAGCACCTGACGAGCAAGAACGTCCTGGCCATCACGAAGATGCAGACGGCCATCGGCGCCATCACAGGTTACACCCTCTACGATGTCAACAACCTGGATGCCGACGGCAACCCAACGGACGACTCGACCATTGCCATCGCGAAACGGTCGGGCATCTCCATGTCCATGACCTCCCGCACCGAACAATCCCGGACCCTTATGGGCACCAAGCGGACCCTTGTCAGTATGGGGCACGTTTACGTCGGACTCGGCAAACTTGACGGGGCGCCCATCGTCATCATTCCCATCCTGGGAGAACACCAGCATGTACGGAGCCTTCTTCTGATCCACGTGCATTTCAACGAAGCACTCTCCGTTCGGGAAAAGATCGATGTGTTGGGTTATAAATTCAATGATATACGAAATATTATCAACGAATACAATCTGCCATGGGACGATCGCTATATCGAGGCGCTTTCCGTAGGAAAGCTCATGTCTGAAACGGCAGAAGTCATTGCCGGTCAGATTCGGCAATCGCTGCAAAAAACGGAAGGGCCGGAGGAATGATCAGGGCATTTAATTCCGATTCTACATCAAAGATGATATCAAGGCGGCGAGGAAGAGGCGACTTGAGGCGTATACAGAAATACGTCGAGTAGCCGATGACGAAGACAACGAAGATAGAGCTTTGATTTAGGATCGGAATACACCATCGGGGGCGATCCCCGGTAAATAATAAGGAGCGGACATGAAAAACACCAAATTTATCTTTATTACGGGCGGCGTTCTCTCTTCACTCGGTAAAGGCCTGGCCGCCGCATCAATGGCGGCTATTCTGGAATCCCGGGGACTTCGCGTGACGAACCAGAAGCTCGATCCCTACATTAACGTCGATCCGGGTACCATGAGCCCCTTTCAGCACGGCGAGGTCTTCGTAACCGACGACGGCGCGGAAACGGATCTCGATCTGGGCCATTATGAGCGCTTTACCTGCACACGCATGAAAAAGAGCAACAACCTGACGACCGGCCAGGTATATTACTCCGTCATTACCAAGGAGCGGCGGGGTGACTACCTGGGGAAGACTGTTCAGGTCATCCCCCATATCACCAATGAGATCAAGGATTTCATCAGGGAAACCGCCAAAGGCTTCGACGTGGCCCTGGTTGAAATCGGCGGCACTGTCGGTGACATCGAAAGCCTTCCCTTCCTGGAAGCCGTCCGGCAGTTCCGTAACGAGGTGGGCAAGCAAAACGCCATCTTCGTTCACCTCACCTGGGTCCCATTCATAAAGACGGCAGGCGAGGTAAAGACCAAACCGACCCAGCACAGCGTCAAGGCCCTGCGGGAAATCGGCATCCAGCCGGATATTCTTCTGTGCCGGACGGAAAACCTGCTGGGTGACGACATCAAGGCCAAGATCGCCCTCTTCTGCAACGTGGAGATCGAATCGGTTTTCACCGCCAAGGATGTATCGTGCATTTATGAGGTCCCCATAATCTACAACCGCCAGGGCGTAGACGAAAAAATCGTCGACCTGCTGAACATCTGGACGGGCAGGCCTCACCTGGAGGCATGGGAGAACGTCGTCGAAAAAATGACCCACCCCTCACAAGAGGTCTCCATCGCCATTGTGGGAAAATATGTCAACCTTACCGACTCTTATAAAAGCCTCAACGAAGCCTTGGTCCATGGCGGCATCGCCAACGACTGCCGCGTGAACCTAAAGTTCGTAGATTCAGAAAAGATTGAAAAAGACGGTCTCGATCACCAGCTCGACGGCGCCGACGGTATCTTAGTCCCGGGTGGTTTCGGCGACCGGGGCATTGAAGGCATGATCCAGGCCGTGCAATTCGCCAGAACCCGGCGTGTACCCTATTTCGGCATTTGTCTGGGTATGCAGATGGCCGTCGTCGAATATGCGCGCCACGTCTGTGGCATGGATAAGGCCAACAGTTCCGAATTCGACGAGGAATCGCCCTATCCCGTCATCGATCTATTGCCGGAACAGAAGGCCGTGAAGGAAAAGGGCGCCTCCATGAGACTCGGCGCCTATCCCTGCAATTTAGAGGAATCGTCTTTTGCCTTCGACGCCTACGAGTCCAAGGAGATTTCAGAACGGCACCGCCACCGCTATGAATTCAATAACGACTACAAATCCGAGCTTGTCGAAAAGGGATTGCGGATAACCGGTGTATCGCCGGATGGCCGTTTGGCGGAAGTCGTGGAGATTCAGGACCACCCCTGGTTTTTGGGTTGCCAGTTCCATCCCGAATTCAAGTCACGCCCCACGGACCCTCATCCCTTGTTCCGAAAGTTTATCAAGGCGGCCTTGAATCACAAACAGGGCTGCTAAGGCGTTATGAGGATAAGCGTTATTGGTGTTCCCTTAATGCCATACAGCGCCAGATATTTTGATCCGGCACCTGAAAATAAAGGGATACCGCTGATCTTGCCGGAGGCAAGCTCTTTGAAGTTTGCATCATACAGGAACCATTAGGTAGCGCCGCTAATAGAGAGAGCACCTGAAGAGGGAAGTCGGCGCCATTCCGTGAATCCGTCCACACCGATGGAAACCGTGGCCGGTCCCGAGGCGAGCAGGGGAATGCCTGAAAGGGGGCGATACAGGAAACTGACTGCACGCAGCCAGCTTTGATTCTCCCACTTCTCTATACCAGCGTCCTGCAGTCCCTTTACGCCATCGGGTAATTTAAGAAACATGCCGTCCAACCTGTTGTCCGTGGACGGCGTCATGTCAGTCAGGATTTTACTGCCCATCAAGTATCCGGTCAGACCCGTAATTGTTCTTAGACGAAAAACGGAATTGCCTTGCATAATTATGATGTACCACGGGTCGGTGTTGACCGGCAGCCAAGTCTCGTTCATTCTTGCCTGCCAGGGTTGTTCAGCATGGCACCCAGGCGGCAAAAAACAGGGAACCAAAAAGAGATTAAATTACTGCAAATCGGGCCATGGCGCCTGTTGTTTCCCCTTAGTAAAGCTTATCATCATTATTTAAAGGTAACTCTTATCCAACTTCCGGCTTTGAGCAGTTGGGATTTCTTATAGTTTGGCTTCACCGTCGTTCCCTGGTTCATATATTCAACAGTGAGGTCTTTGACAATCTTGATCATCAATTGTTTGTTTATCATGGTAGCAGTTGCCGCATCCTGCTGCGTATCGCCGCTAGGCGTCTTCGGAGCGCCTCCGCCTCCCAGGAAGATTTCCTGTAATCCGAAGCTCTTCTCAACGATGAAGGATACCTGATAGTTGAATACACGGCAGATAATTCTATAGATCCCGGTTCCATCGCTCTGGACCGACACTTCCTGCTTCAAAGTGTTCGGATCGCTGAACATAAGAACATATGGATCATTTGCATACGCTCTACTGATCGTTATGATTTTGCCATCAACTGAATATTGGCGGGGGTCCATCGACACAAAATTCGCAGCTGAACATACGCCTGTTGCAAACACCAGAACACAAATAACCATAACGGATAATCTTACTTGTCTTCCCATACGATAACCTCCTTAAATAATGATTCATCAATTGCATTATGTTGATTTAAGCCATTTTTCACAAAAATAAAAGAATAATTATCCTCCGGCAGCGACCCTCCGTTTCTGCGCTCTTCCACCCAGGATGGGCTTTGCCTCGAAATTGTTATCCAGGCCGTAACGGCCCAGAATGGATTCCCACAATGGTTCGTCAAGGACTTTCAACATAACCTGATTGACAGGTTTCCGCAGGGGGCTGTGGTTGGGGATGCCATAGGCGATCACGAGTTCTCTGAGGCTCGTTGGATGGACGGTAATGATACCCCGGTATTTCCCTTCCGCATAATATTGCAGCGTTGCTTCATCGTAAATGAAACCATCGATTTTCCGACCCATGAGGGCTCTTAGTACCGCCTCTTCATCTTTATAATAGGTAATCCGGCTGCCGATTTTATCGATGACGGAGGCAGGCACCGTACCGGCTTCCGTTCCCAGGTGCATACTTCTCAAATTATCACCGGTAATCTTTTGCTCATTCATGCGATTCGTTGTGAGGGACGACGTCAGGGACGCGATAAACGCGCTCAAAGCCAGGGCACAGACCAGCATCCACAAAAGACCCAATATCCTGCCTGCGAGGGACTTCAGACTGACGCCGAAGCAAACACCGGAGGCCATTGTCGATCCCACCCAATAGACACCTGACCCCACACCCTTAAGCAACCCCGCGCCAAAGTGCTCTGCATTGCTGTCGCGCTCGATAAACCAGAAGATAAAGCCAAGCAATACCAGTATTATGAGCAAGGCAATCAACATTTTAATTGTTCCCCAGGAAAAGAATATTTTCACGGCAGACATCCAGGGGTGGTCATCCTCACCGTGAAGGGTCGCCACAGCAATACGCGCAGTGGCAACGGGAACAGTAAACTCAAAGGACTTTTCTCGCTGTTCCGTCATGAAAATGGCATTACACGAGAAGTCAATCGTTTTCGTGCGAAGGGCTTCCAATATTTCTTCAGGGGTCATCTCCTTGAATGAATAGTCGATCTTCAACTCCTGGGCAATGGCATACCAGAAATCGACCATAATGCCGACCCACTTGCCTTGTTCATTCCTAAACGCAAAAGGCGGATCATGGGCAATGCCGACAATGATCTTTTCCCCGGCAGCCGACGCCGGGAGGCAACCACCATCCAGAATCCCAAGGCCCGTCAGCAAGAGCGAAAAACACAGGATCACAATCAAGACCCGTTTCAACATACCTACTTTTGTCCTTTCAAATCCATTATTTCCATTCTATACGTGCACGTCGGCATTGCTTTATTCCTATACTTTAACCATGCTGAAATGGCAATCGGATGTTATGGGCCTTAATCCACAAAATTTCAGCCAAATCGAGAGAAGAGAAGTGGGGCATTGGCCTTCCGGCGCAGGGGATTTTTACTCTGGTTCACCTCCAGGATGACACCACTGATACGAGTTGGAAAAATCCTATTCGCCTTCAGACCAATACTCCGCTTCTCGTGGTCATATTGCATCAAAGTCTTTTAAGTTTTGCGGTGGTGGACTTGGGATGAACTGCCATACATGCTAATATCCTTACATATTGTTGAAACACTTGATCTTGAACAGTCTTTTCAAAAGCTTGTCCCGTACTTGATACGGGATGTTCAGATGCAAGGCTTGCAGCGCAACGCAGCAGGTATATCCCCTCGAGCGGGGGTGCAGGGGGAGGCTATACGCGAAAGCGTGGGATGGGCATTTTTCAACAGACTGATAGGCGATAAAAATGTTTCTTGATTTCGGATCGTAATAGGTGCAGAATCCCGCCCGTTTTAAACCGGTAGTTGGACCGGAAACGTTTAAAAACGGTCTGTTGCCTCAAATGATTTGAGGCAATCCGACACTGGATATCGCTTTTGTAGCAAAGGAGAAAAGAACGTCTTGCTTAACCGTATCGCCCCGTGTTTAAAGTCTTTTGCAGCAGTTACTATCTGTAGCCTGTACCTGGTTCTATTCCTCTCCACTTTGGCCTTTGCCCAGGAGAGAAATGCCGCATCCGTGCCCCTGCCCGCCGGCTATAGTTCCATCAAGGTCTTCGACAACCATGGGCGGTTCGTCGGCCGTATCCTGCCGGAGAAGAGATTCTGGGTCACCATCGACCAGATTCCCGTCTTTTTGCAAAACGCCCTCGTTGCCGTCGAAGACGCCCGCTTTTATGAACATCCGGGCGTGGATATCCGGGGGATAGCCCGGGCCCTGGTCAAGGACGTGGTGAAGGGAAGGATGGCCGAAGGGGGCTCCACTATCACACAGCAGCTCATCAAGAATAAATACTTTTCCGGCGAAAAGACCATAAGCCGGAAGGTTCAGGAAGGCATCCTAGCCGTGGAATACGAGCAGAAATACACAAAGAAGCAAATTCTGGAGATGTATTTCAACGAGGTCTATTTCGGGAACGGGGCCTGGGGCATTGCCCAGGCTGCTCATATCTACTTCGATAAAAATCCGCAAGACCTGACGGATGTCGAATGCGTTATCCTGGCCGGCGTTCCCAAAGCCCCGGCCCGCTATAACCCCCTGGGGGAACCGGCCAAGATCCGCGAACGGAGAAACATCGTTCTCAAGCGAATGGTGGAACTCAAGATGATCACGGCCCGGACGGAACAAAAGCTGAAACGCCAGCTGCCTGCTGTCATTAAATCTGGGGAAGCGCCTTATTATCTGGCCCACATCCGGTACAAACTGACCGAACGTTATGGGGCCACCGTCGCCGAACAAGGCGGTCTGGATATCATCGCGGCCATTGACCTGAATCTCCAGCGGCACGCAGAGAAGATCCTGCGGGAAGGGGTCCGGCGGCTGTCTCCCCAATTGCAGGGGGCGCTTTTGTGCCGGGATGCAAACACAGGGGATGTCCTGGCTGTAGTCGGAGGCGTGGATTTCAAGGAGAGCGCCTACAATCGGGCATTTTTTGCCAAGCGGCAGCCCGGTTCAACTATAAAACCCCTCATCTATGCCGCCGCCCTGGAGAGAGGTTTTACGGCCGGAACCATCCTCAATGACGCGCCTATTTCTTACAATAGTGGAAATAACCAGTTCTGGACCCCCCAAAACTACGGAAAGAAACATTATGGGGATATAAGCCTCCGGCAGGCCCTGGCCTACTCGAACAATGTCATTACGGTCAAATTGATGGAAACCATCGGCACTCCATATTTTGTGGGTTTTGCAGCGACGCTTGGCCTGCCTCTGCAAGGCCCCCATGATCTTTCCCTTGCCCTTGGCACGGAAGATGTCACCTTAAACGACCTGGTTTCGGCCTATACGCCCCTGATAAACGGCCTGCGCGCCGAATCGAGGACTATTATCCGCATTTACGACCGGGTCCGGAATCAATGGACGGAGAATCCCCCGGCCGTCGCCCCGGTCCTTGCCCCGGCTACAGCCTTCATCACTACACAGATGATGAAGGACGTCATGATCTACGGCACGGCCAAGTCGCTTCACCGCTTCAGCGAGGAACGGCCTGCCGCCGGAAAGACGGGCACTACCGACGATTACCGGGATGCCTGGTTCATAGGTTACACGCCTCAAATCATTACGGGTGTTTGGGTCGGTTACGACAAACCCCGGCCCGGAGGAAAAGACTTCACTGGCGGGACGGTCTGCGCCCCAATCTGGCAACGCTTTATGCGTACGGCAGTGGCCGACAAGCCGGTCGTCGATTTCCCGAAGCCGGACACGGTCGTTTCCGTCTCGATCGACCCGACGACGGGTTACCTGGCAACGGCGTATTGTCCCCAACAGCGGGAAGAGTTCTATATCGCAGGCACCCAACCGACACAGCCCTGCCCCAGGCATAAAGGTCCCGATCCTCTACCCGGGGATAATGTCACCAAAGGCCTGTGACGGCTCATGATGCAAAACGCCGGATCAGGGCCTCCAGGTAACGGGATTTCATTTGACGGCTCGCCAGGGCCTGTTTCACGGGCGGTAATTTCAGGATGACGCCAAGGATGGCAGCCATGGCCCGGTGACTCGCCAGGGCCTTATTATCGAAGATCAATTCATGGAGTTTCCCGCGCTCGATGGCCATGACCACACCCATATGGGCCGTATTGAGGGGTGTCAAAACCCGTTCCTTGCGGGCCGTCAGGGTCAGACTCCTCTCTCTGCAGGACCTGATGCAGATCCCGCATCCGAGGCAGCGTTCTTCCCGCAGGAAGGCCCGCTTCTTTTTAGGTTGTCGGGCATCGTTGGCGGAAACAAGGGCCATGGCCTCTACAGGGCAGGCCGTCACGCACCGGCCACAGCCCGTGCAGGATGCCGCCGTGAGGATGGGAAGATAATTCGTCGTGTGAACGGGGTGGAGATGGCCGAAACGGCGGGCGGCAATCATGGCCTCGCAGCAGCACCCGCAACAGTTGCAGATGAAGCTGACCTGCTGCCTGACATTGGAGCCGAACTGGACCAAACCGAGATCACAGGCCTTTGCCAGAAGGTCCAGGCACTCCGCTGTATCGACAGATCGAGCATGGCCGTGTTTGATAAGGGATTGGGCCGAGCCGTTAAAGGTCATGCAAATCTCCAGGGGAGCCTGGCAGTTACGGTCCAGGTGCTGCATCTTGTGCCGGCAGTAGCAAAGGCTGATGCCGCGGTGCGATGCTGTTCGGATGACCTCGCCGGCCCGCTCGTAATCGAGGACGCACAGGGCGATCTCCGGCGGCAGAACCGCCTCCTGGACGAATACGCGCCCCAGATGGGTCTCCCCTTCCGTGAAGAGGTCCTTGATGAAATCCTCCTCAACGTTCAGATATTCATAGAAAAGCTCACTCAGGGCCTTTTGATCCACATCGCCTCGGATGCGCATCATGGAAAACTCGAAGAACCCCGCCATGGGCGGCGGTAAGATATAGGTCTGCTTATCGTCATCCTCCATATCCAACAGAATGGCCCGTCCGGAAAGGTCGTCGAGGATCTTCTGCGCCTCTCCTGTCTTCATCCGCCATATCGCCGCCGCCTTTTCCACCGTAAAAGGCTTGATGGGCAAACACGACACTAGGGCCGCCTCCCGTTCCCGGAACAGGATTTTCAGGATTTGGTAGAGTAAATCCGAAGGCGCCGCCCCTTGGGGAGAGCGGTTAATTCGGTCTACCAGGGCCGCATAGCCCGTTTGCACAAGATGATGGCTCATAGCGTGTCAACCATGAAAAAGGGAAAATAAGTGAAAACCCCAGCCGGAAAGATCGACGTAAAGCCCGGCGCCGGACATGTCTTCATCCGTCCTGTCGTAGACGGTATCCGTAAAAAGATCCGTCAGCCGCCACATCTTTCCAGAAGGCTCGATTCCCGGAATCCTTATCCGCCCCTGGGCCGCCTTTTCCGAATAATTCACAACGACAAGGATTCGTTCATCGCCGCGGGACCAGAACCAGGCGATAAGATTTTCAAAGCTGCGATTATCGGGCCAGCCCGTCGCATCGCACAAACACCAGTCGCCCTCTCTCAGGCACGGTAGTCGGATAATTGCCGACAAGCGGCCGTAGAAAGCCTCCAGTGCATCGTCGACAGGTTCTTCAGGCCTCCTTGCAAGAAATACGGGCAGCCGCACCGTGCGTCCCGAAAACTGCCCTTCGTGAAAG
Source organism: uncultured Syntrophaceae bacterium (assembly GCA_964645835.1). GTDB lineage: Bacteria > Desulfobacterota > Syntrophia > Syntrophales > UBA8958 > CAZBME01. Next base: position 25,770 of record CAZYDG010000029.1, on the reverse strand, counting down.
AGCCGTGCGCCGGGAATTGTCGCCATAACAACAGCGGCGGCTCTCGCCTTCAATCCGGGAAAAGCATGGGCGGCACGGGGCTCGTCATGGTTCTCGATAAAACGGCAGAGGCGGTCCCCATAGGCGGCCTCCGCCCGGAGATGGCCCGCCACGGATGTCGCAGGACCAGATATGAGGCGATCATAGAGCTTTTTGTCATAACAGAAATCGAATCCCTGGGACTGGAGGTCCCATTCCCGATCCCAATAAGCCTCGGCAAGGAAGAGAAAATCAGGGTAGCCGGACCGGACGGACCCGATGACATCGGGCCAGTATTCCGATGCCGGCCGAACTCCGGCGCGATGCCCCCAGGTCTTTTCGAAGATATCGTTTATCACCAGCATAGCCATATCGCAGCGCACACCGTCGCATTGACCGGCAATATTTTCCAGGGTTTCCAATACGGCAAGGCGCAAGGCGGGGGAAAAGACGTTGAGTTGCAATACATCAGGCCAGGCCGGAAAATAAGGGTCCCTTCCCCGGGCAAAGATCCGCCCCCCAACAGCCATAAAGGCCTGGGGGTCCCGCTTAAGATCCCCCTCATCGCCCTGGATAAAATATTCGGGATGATCAACCGTCCAGGAGTGATCGGGCGCCACATGATTCGGAACGAAGTCGAGGATCAAACGAACGCCTCGCCGGGCAAGCTCCCGCCGGGCGATGGCCAGCCCTTCCGGGCCGCCCAGGCGGGAATCGACGACATAGCGGCGGATACAGTAGGGGGACCCGACATTATCCTCCGGGACAAAATCGGGCAGAATCCGGCGAAAACCGGCAACAATGGTCTCATTCGCCATGATGATCCCAATACCCTCGGGACTGCGTTCCCAGACACCCATCAGCCAGACTGCATCAATGCCCCGGCATGCAAGGCCGTCCCACACTTCCGCCGGTACGTCGCCCAACGTCATACCCTTCCCATACCTGCGTCGCAACTCGTCCAGCCAAACCCAGGTATTTACCTCAAATAGGATCGGCTGGAGGGGCCATATCGTCATATCGACCTTTCCTTTTCGTCAACGAATTGACAGTTTATACCAAACCCACCTCTTCCCTGCCGCTGCGATATCCTTTTGCTAAAACTTGATATCATTTATGAATGTTCACTTTAATGTAGACCAAGCTGAAGAATTCTGCAAGATGCATCACCCAACACCGGGAAAACAATTTCTTCAGTATTTACAGGACATGGCACAAGCAATCCTTGCCTTATCCTCACAGATAAAGACTTCTTTCTTATATCGGCATGATGATTGCAACAATTTCAACAATTATAACCGCTATTAACGAACCCGTTCTGACAAAGGGGGATGAAGTAAACGGCCAGGAGTACTCAAAGATGGTAACTAGATATCTGAATTGGTTCATCCCGCCTCATCTGACACATGATCCCAATGTCATGAGGCGGGCCACTCAGCTTGTTATCTTCACCCAACTCGCTCCGCTGTTTTTCCTGCCCAATGTCATCAAATGGTATAAGTTGGGATCGACACCCCTTGTCATAAGCATGACGACCGTCATGATCATCGTTTGTGTCATCATTCCCCTGATCTTCAAATTCACAGCATCCTTGAACCTCATGGGTAATGCTATTATGGCCTCTCTGGCCTGGCATTTTTCCATCCTGCCCTTCATGACCGGCGGCATCACCTCAAGCGCCCTGGCCTGGAACCTTGTTCTGCCCGTATTTGCTGCCACTTTTATCGGATACCGCAGCATGCTGGCCTGGGCTGCCGTCATGTTCATCGAAATCATCATATTCACGGCTTTGAAGATCAATGGCGTTGCCCTGCCGACAATTCCCCTGACGGCGAGTCAACTCATGGAGACGCAGATCGCCAACGTAATTGGCCCGTTTCTCTCCTTGACCATTACCCTCTATTTCAATGACAAAGGGCTCAGGTTTGCCTTCGCTGCGCAGGAAAACGCCATTCTTGAACAGAAGCAGGCCATAGATGATCAAGAAAGAACGCGCAGCAAGCTTGAAGAGATCAGCAGGAATCTGACGAACGCCTTTACCCAAATTGAATCCAGTGCGCAGCAACTGTCGGAAACCTCGGAACAGATCGCTGCCATGACGAAGCAAAACACCCAATCGGCAGCGGAGATGGACAAACTGATGAAGGCCGCTGAAGTCGTTGTCACTGAAGCCAATGCATCCATGTCAAAGCTGAATTCCTCCATACAGGAGATCTCCCAATCAAGTGCTGAAACATACAAGATCGTCAAAACAATTGACGAGATCGCCTTCCAGACCAACCTCTTGGCCCTCAATGCCTCCATTGAGGCCGCCCGGGCCGGCGAAGCAGGTGCGGGATTTTCTATTGTCGCCCAGGAAGTGCGAAATCTCGCTATGAGATCCGCCGATTCGGCCAAAAGCACGGCAGGCATGATCGACACAACCGCCAAGCAGATTCAACAAGTGACAGAACTTGTCGTCAAGACAAATGGCGACTTCGGCAAGGTGGCCGACTCCGTCGGCAAGGCTGTCGTTTTGATCGGTGAAATAGCCGAAGGGTCTTCCGACCAGGAACGGGGCGTAACGGAAATAAACCGTTCCATATCTGAACTTAATTCCCTGGTTCGCAGTAACGCCTCGAAAAAACAATTATAATATTAAGACAATTACTTCGTTACCCCCAAACCTACATATCCTCAACAAATCCCTTGCCATTACAGACTGATCTTGCTATTTCGTCGAAGAGAATTTCTGTTATCCACCATCCACGTGAACAGCAATGGGTTAAAGACGGGAGGACGGTTATGGACAAGATTACCGCATTATGGGGACAGTATTATGATAAAGCAATGGTCTGGTATGGCGGGCTGACTTTTATAGAGCAAATGGGCGTTTTATTTGTTATTTTCGTTGGCGGGTTTGCCATTGTCGCCTATTACTTGATCAAGAAAGCCGCAGGAAGCTAATTTTACCATCATAAAAAAAGGAAAGCAAAAGATGACAAAACAAACAGCAACGTGTCCGGGCAAAGCAAAGTATCTCGCAGGGAAGAGAATTCTTCCTGAACCTATCTCAAACAAGACGGACATCGTTACCCTGATCGACAATATGGACGCTTACAACGGTGGTCGGCTACGAGCAGCTTGTCACTTGCTGCGAGACCGATACGCGAAGGCGGACGTTACGGTGGGCCTGAGCCTTGCCGGCGCCCTGACCCCCGCAGGCCTTGGGCCATCAGCCGTCATCCCCCTTATGAATCACGGGTTTGTCGATTGGATGACCGCTACGGGCGCAAATATGTATCACGATCTGCATTTCGCCTTCAATCTGCCCATGCACCGGGGGTCCCATACCGTTGATGACGTCGATTTACGGGACAAGGGCGTCACCCGAATATACGACATCCTTTTCGACTATGAAGACGTACTGATGGAGACGGATCGCAGGCTGCGGACCATCATGATCCGTCCAGAATTCCAGAAGGAAATGGGTACCAGGGAATTCTATTATCACCTGGGAAAGGTCATGAACGCCTACGAAAAAAAGAATAACCTGGGCGAAGTCAGCATTGTGGCCGCCGCCTACCGAAATGGAATTCCCATCTTCACGTCGTCACCCGGCGATTCGACCATTGGAATGAACTTGGCCGGCCTCGAGCTTCTGGCTGAATCGGCAGGCCTTCAAGGCCTCTTCAAGCTGAAAATCAACCCCAGCATTGACGTGAACGATTCGACGGCCATCATCCTGAACGCCAAACGGTATGAAAAGGGAAAGACGGGTGTCATCCTCATCGGCGGCGGCAGCCCGAAAAACTTCATGCTTCAGACGGAACCCCAGATTCAGGAAGTCCTAATGATCCCCGAAGTGGGCCAGGACTACGACATCAACATCACCGACGCCAGGCCCGATACAGGCGGCCTGTCCGGCGCCCCTCCCAGCGAGGCGGCCAGTTGGGGAAAGATCGACCCGACCAAACTTGACGAAACCGTAACGGCTTATCTCGACGTGACCGTGGCCTTCCCCATGATGGTGGCCTACGTCAAACAGACGACTAAACCCAAAAAGCAAAAAAGACTCTACGACCTGGGAGATGAATTACGCAAAAAGCTGACAGCCTCCTACCTGGAGAACAACAAGGAAGTGGAGCACCTTGAAAAACTCATGCACAAGCTCGCTCCGAAAAGGAAATGAAACTCGCCAAGAAGGACTGATCAGTTGAAGAAGAGCCTCGTCAAATTAATCGAACAGCACGGTACGCCGCTGTTTATCCTCGACCATAAGAAGATTCGCGCAAATTACCGCCTGTTCAAAGAACACTTGCCCCGCGTTCAATGTTATTATGCGGTCAAGGCCAATTCCCACCCGGAGATCATCAAGACCCTGTTTCATGAAGGATCGAGTTTCGATGTCGCCTCCTACAATGAATTCATGCAAGTTTACGAATACATTGAACACTTTGAAGAAAAGGACAAAGAATTCTTTATCTGGGACAAGATCATCTTTTCCAATACGATCAAAGACCGCCAGACCTTAAGCAAGATCAAGAGATACCGGCCCCTGGTAACATTTGATAATTTGGATGAACTGCAAAAGATCAAAGCCTATTGCGATACGGCTGGCCTTGTACTGCGGCTGAAGGTGCCCGATACGGGTTCCCAGGTCGAGATGAGTTCCAAGTTCGGCGCCGAGCCGGGAGAGGCGGATCATTTGATCCGGCAGGCTTTCGAGGCGGGGATGGTTGTAGAAGGCATCAGCTTCCACGTCGGAAGCCAATGCACCAATTTCGACAATTATACGGCAGCCCTGGCCATCGCATCCGAGATCCTTCACGATGCCCGGAAAAAAGGATATCACCTGAATATCGTGGATATAGGCGGTGGCTTCCCCGTCCCTTACGACGCCCAGGTCCCTGAATTCGAGAGCCTCGCCCGACTCATCGACGGCGAATGCAACAGGCTCTTCCCCGATGACGTCGAGATTATCGCCGAACCGGGCCGCTTCATCGTGGCAACGGCGGCGACCTTGATCACGGAAATAATCGGTAAGGCAAGGCGGGATGGAAAGATCTTTTATTACATCAACGACGGCGTCTACCACACCTTCTCCGGCGTCGTCTATGACCACTGGATTCCCAATTTCAGCTCCTTCAAAAAAGGCAGGAAAGAGGTCTGCGCCGTGGTCGGGCCAACCTGCGACAGTTTCGACAAGATTTCCCTGTCAGTACACCTGCCCGGAACCCTGGAGATCGGCGACTACCTCTGCACAAAAAACATCGGCGCATACAGCATCGCCTCCGCCACAACCTTCAACGGCTTTGACGGAGCAAACATCATTCACCAAAAATAAAGTACGGATAGCCCCCAACAACACTCTGTTTGAAAAACAAGACACCCGTCATAAGGGGAATAGAAGCTTACATATGTTAGTTTCAGCATAAGTATTCCGTTGACTCCAAAGACAACCCGACATATATTATCGCTGCCTTAGGCAACCGGGGGGTTGGAAATTTTTTTAAATCATGGCATATATCCCTAGAGCAAAAACACATCCATAAACTTAAGGAGGTGGAAATGATGGAGAACGGGATGTTGGAATCCATCCTCGAACGGGCTATCAGCAACGAGGAAGAGGCCTTTCGATTCTATACCGATTTGTATGAAACGGTTCAGGACAGCGAAGCCAAAGATACCCTCATTTTCTTGGCCGCGGAGGAAGAAAAGCACAAGGAATATCTGACTCGCTATCGTAATGGCCAGCTAAAGATGAACACCCTGGACATGAAAGAGCCGGTCAACGAACGGATCGCCGAATATCTGAAAAAACCTGATATTCAAAAGGATATGACCACAAAAGATATTTATCTCGTAGCAGCGAACCGGGAATTGAACTCCTATCATTTTTACGCCGGCTTGGCGGAAATCCATCCTGACGGTGAGGTGAAGGACCTCCTTCTCAGAATGTCCCGGGAAGAATTGAGGCATAAGGAAAAAATGGAATACCTATACGCCAACACGGCTTTTCCGCAGACGGCGGGAGGCTGAAGCCGGGATAATCCGACATGACAATGCTAAAGGATAATGATTGACGGCCCACGGCTTATCATGGGCTTTTTATATTTGAACAATGATTATGATTGAAGGGAAAGACAATGGAGAAAAATATTGCCATCACAATTGATGGAAAAACAATAGCAGCCAAAGCGGGACAGACCATCCTCGATGTCGCCAGGGAGCAGGGCATTTTTATACCAACCCTGTGCTATTACCCGGGAACAACGAAGGTCGGCGCCTGCCGCGTCTGCGTCGTCGAAGTTGAAGGAGCGCGCTCGCTCGTTGCCTCCTGTACTATGCCGGTGGCGCCGGGCATGGTTGTCAAGACGAATACAAAAAAGGTGCTTGACGCCCGTCGCATGGTCGTCGAATTCATCTGGTCCTCGGGCGACCATAACTGCCTAACATGCGAGAGTAACGGCGATTGCGAACTCCAGGACCTCGTTTACCGCATGGGGATCGAAAAACCCCGCTTCAACATCCAGCCCCCCGGCCTGGATCTTGAAACATCCAACACTATGATCGCCAGGGATCTCAACAAGTGTATTCTCTGCGGCCGCTGTATTCGAGCCTGTAATGAGATACAGGTCAACGAAATCCTCGATTTTTCCAATCGCGGTTCCCAGGCCAAGGTAGGACCGGCTTTCGATACGGATTATATCGATTCCGAGTGCTACTTCTGCGGGGAATGCGTCGATGCGTGCCCCGTTGGTGCTATCACATTCAAGCAGGCCCGTTTCAAAGGCCGGCCGTGGGAAATGCGGAAAGTGAAGACCACCTGTACTTATTGCGGCGTCGGCTGTCAGATGGATCTCAATATTCACGATGGAAAGATCGTCAAGGTAACGGGCAACCGGGAGCATGGCCAACCCAATGTGGGCAGTCTATGCGTCAAGGGCCGTTTCGGGATGGACTTTGCAAATTCTCCTGATCGCCTGAAGATGCCCCTCATCCGGAAAGTGAAAGGTGGTGAACTTCAGGAGGCGACATGGGACGAAGCTCTTGACCTGATTGCCGAAAGATTCGCCGCCCTCAAGGCTTCCCACGGCGCGGACAGCCTTGCCGGGCTTTCATCGGCGCGCTGCACCAACGAGGAGAATTACCTGTTTCAGAAATTTCTGCGGGCAGTGATCGGCACCAACAATGTCGATCATTGCGCCCGTCTCTGACACTCCGTTACGGTGGCCGGTCTGGCCGCCGCATTCGGCAGTGGCGCTATGACGAATTCAATTGATGAGATCGAGTTCACCGATCTTATCCTGGCAACGGGGACAAACACAACGGAAAACCATCCTGTCATCGCCATGAAGGTGAAGCGAGCCGTTCGTCAACACGGGGCGAAACTTATCGTAATCGACCCCAGGGACATCGACCTCGCGAAATACGCCGACATCCGGCTCTGCAACAAGCCGGGAACGGACGTAGCCGTCTTCAACGGCCTGATGAATGTGATCCTAACTGAGAATCTCTACGACAAGGCGTATGTGGATGAACGGACGGAAGGTTTCGAGGCGTTTAAAGCGGCCGTCGCAAAATACACACCCGAGTATGTGGAATCTATTTCAGGCGTCGCCGCATCCGACCTGAAGAAGGCCGCCCGGATGTATGCTGAAGCGCCCAAGGCCGCTATTCTCTATGCCATGGGGATTACGCAGCACATCACCGGCACCGACAATGTCAAATCCATCGCCAACCTGGCCATGCTCTGCGGAAACGTCGGCATTGAAGGCGGCGGCGTGAATCCCCTGAGGGGACAGAACAATGTCCAGGGGGCATGCGATATGGGCGCCCTGCCCAACGTCTTCTCCGGCTATCAGCCCGTTGTTGCCGACGAGGCCCGTACGAAGTTCGAGAAGGAATGGGGCGTTACCCTCTCCGGAAAAGCGGGCCTGACCATCATGGAAATCATGGCAGGCGCCCATGACGGATCGATCAAGGGGCTCTATATCATGGGAGAAAATCCCATGATGTCCGACCCCGATCTCACCCACGTTGAGGCATCCCTGAAGAATCTCGATTTTCTGGTTGTTCAGGACATTTTTCTCACGGAAACGGCCCGCATGGCCGACGTCGTCCTTCCCTCAGCCTGTTCCGTCGAAAAGGACGGCACCTTCACCAACACGGAAAGGCGGGTTCAGCGGATCAGAAAAGCCGTCGAACCTCCCGGACAGGCCAAGGCCGATTGGGAGATCATCGCCGCTATTGCTACACGAATGGGCTATCCCATGCCGTACGGCTCCGCCGAAGAGATCATGCAAGAGATCAGCCGGGTCACGCCGAGTTACGGCGGCATCACCTATGAACGCCTGGAAAAAGAAGGGATTCAATGGCCATGTCCAACGCCGGAGCATAAGGGAACCAAGTTCCTCCACAAAGACCGGTTTACCAGGGGCCGCGGCCTCTTTCACGCCATCGATTATATACCGGCTGCCGAGGCTACGGATGAAGAATATCCGATGATCCTCACAACGGGCCGTGTGCTTTATCACTACCACACGGGAACCATGACAAGGCGATCAAAAGGGTCTATGGAACGCTGCCCCGAAAGTCTGATAGAGATCAACCCGGCGGACGCCCTGGCGTTCGGCATCCGGGATGGACAACCAGTGAAGGTAACCTCCCGCAGGGGCAGTGTTACGGCCAACGCGAAACTGACGGAGAAATCACCTGAAGGGACTGTATTCATGAACTTCCATTTTGCCGAAGCGGCGGTCAATTGCCTGACCAATCCCGCCCTGGATCCCATCGGCAAGATTCCCGAATACAAGGTATGCGCTGTAAAATTGGAAGCCGCTTGAGATTCAGCCGATTATGCAAAAAGGCGGGCCGTTTCAGCCCGCCTTTTTTTTGTTTTTTTTCCCTTCATGGAGGGAAATATGATATACTTTCTTAATATCCGGCGGCTATCGATATCAATCAATATCAATTTTCAACTCCTCAAAACAAAGTCATTCAGTGTCAGTTTCATTTGCAGGATGTGATAATGGGAATCGGACAATCTCTGAAAAGACTTTATGACATCAAATATGCCACCGTTATGTCACGAAGTCTGAAAGCACGAGAATCCTGGTCGCGCGGCCAGCTTATGGAATACCAGTTGTCTCAGCTTCGTTTGCTGGTTGGATTCGCCCGCCGGCAAATTCCCTTTTATCGTGATCTATACCGTCAATTGCCCGATGAGGACCTTGTCCGATTGGAAGAGTTGCCTGTAATTGAAAAGAAAACGGTAATGGAGAATTACGACGCCTTTCTTGCAGATCAACGCGTTAAGCTGGCTGACCTTCATGATTATATCGAAAGCGTAGATAAGGAAGATTATTATTTGGGCAAATATACCATCCTGACAACATCAGGGTCATCCGGGCACAAGGGAATTTTTGTATATGACAGGCGGGCGAGAATTACCGTTCTTGCCGCTATTATGAGGCTGAAATCTTTTGCAGGCCTGAAACCTGCCCACCGGATGCGGGTATCCTTGATTGGAAGTGGTAGTCCGCATCACCTGAGCAGTCTGGCAGGTTCCGGTATCGATTTTGGTTTTCATGCAGTGCAGAAGCTGAATGTCACAATGCCGATTGGAGAAATCGTAAAAGCCTTGAACGAGTTTCAACCGGAATATATAAAGACCTACTCTTCCATTGCCGGATTACTTGCTCAGGAGCAGATTGACGGGAAACTGAATATTCATCCCCTTGAAATCCTTACGGGGGCTGAGGTACTCACAGTGGAAAGACTGCAAAAGATCAGGGATGTCTGGGATATTACTCCTTTTAACGGCTACAGTGCAACTGAAGGCGTAATGGCAGTCGATTGCCTGTATCACGAGGGATTACACGTCTTTGAAGATCTTTGCATTGTTGAAGTTGTCGACAGTGATAACCATCATGTTGCGGATGGAACGCCGGGGCACAAGATTCTTATAACAAACCTGTTTAACTACACCCAGCCGCTGATCCGTTACGAGCTTCCGGACATGCTCACCATGTCCGTGAAAACGTGTCAATGCGGGAGGCCTTTCAGGTGTATCAGCCACATTGATGGCCGTAATGATGACATCATCTGCCTTGAATCATTAGCCGGCGGTTTGGTTCCAATCTCTTCAATCTTTTTTCACATACTCCTGGATTCATTAAAAGAAATCAAGGAATATCAGGTTGTTCATGATACCGATGGTATTCATGTCTACATTATCCCTGCGCGTGACGCATCTTTAAAGGAAACGGCATCAACAGTGGAACGCGCTCTAAGCGACGGCTTTAAATCACAGAGAGTGGTTATTCCCGGGATATTTGTCAGGTTTATTGAGGAGATTGCGAGAGAGCCGGAAATGATGGGCAAATTTAAACCAATAAAATCTCTAGTCGCTGGTCCTGGATGCAGATAATTGTTGGTTAACTTGCAGAGAATGGAGCGGAAAAATAATGATTGGAAAACGTCAGTCCTGTCGGAATTCTTTATTGTATCAATCTCAGGTATTTCGAAGCTTCAAATCAGGGATATCCTTATGGCCATCTCAGCTTTTTTCTCCTATGAAAGTATATATGTATCTCACATCACCGTAAGTGAAATAGACTTGGCGGCAGCATTTGGCAACGGCAATCCACGGATATCAGCTTATGACAAAACCTCTTCAGCAAAAGGGAAGAAGTATCAAAAGCAGACTGATCCTGCTCATCCTTTCCATCCTCATTCCGAACCTTGCCATCCAGGCTTACATCCATTATGACAGTTATAAAACCCAACGAGACAATGCACTTCGGGATAACCTGGAAAGCGCCCGAGCCGTTGCAAAAGCATTCGAGTCATTTGTAAATGATATTCTTCATCAGGAACTCACCATTGGACTTGTTATAACATCATCACAGCCGTCTACTCAAAGGGATATCTCGCGACTTCTTAAAACCAGCCGCTATAACGCCGCATTACGAGATTTCTCCTGGCTTGACGCCAAAGGCAAAGTGATCTATTCGAGTAATCCAGGCATGATAGGCGTCGACTACGGCGACCGTTCTTATGTCCCGGAAATTATCGACGGCCGTGAATGGGTGGTAAGCGAACTAGTGATTGCAAAGACCACTGGGAAACCGGTTTTCGGAATCAGCCGGGGAGTGCGAGATAGTAAAGGCCATCTGCTCGGCATCGTAATGGCTTCCGTCATTCCTGAGAAACTTGGATCCACTCTTTCAATTAAAAGAAGCAAAGGCGGAGGTCATGCGCTTGTCGACAGCAAGGGCATGCTCGTCTATCGATATCCGGTAATCAGCACGACCTGGGAAGAGCGCAACTGGCTCAAGCCGTTTCCTGAATTCGGTGAGGCCCTGAAAGGAAAGGAGGTTACCAAGGTTGTCTATGCTCCCTTTGAAAACAAGACCCGATTTGTCGGTTTTGTTCCGGTTCCTTTCATCGGCTGGGCTGCGTCGGCAGGAACACGTGAAGATGATTTAACAGGACCGATTATCAGCTCTGTCCTCAATAGTGCCCTTCTATTTTTGACCATTTCACTTGCTGCATTCCTTGTCGCCATAGCCGTCTCCCGAAGAATAACAGGCCCGGTCCGGAAATTGCGTGCCCATGCCCTGGCCATCGGAAACGGAGAAATGCACCGGCAGGAAATGACCAACCCTGTATCTGAATTCCAGGAACTGGCCGAGGCATTCAACACAATGGCTGATAAGGTGCAGGCTCGCGAAGCCGATCTCCGCAAAAGTGAGGAAAGGCTAAAGCTGGTCATGAATACGGTACCGGCATTGATTTCCTACATCGACAAAGAGTTTCGGTACCAGCGCGTAAATGAAGGCTACAGGCACTGGTTCGGACTCTCTCCGTATGATATGAAAGGCCGCCACGTTCAAGACGTGATGGGAGATGAAGTATGGCGTGTCGTACAACCGTACTTGCAACGTGCCATGGACGGCGAAACTGTCAAATACGAAGAACATATCTTTTATAAGACCGGTGGGCCGCGCTGGATTTCATCGACTTTGGTTCCGGACCGCGATGCAACAGGATCAGTAGCGGGACTTGTCGCCCTTGTCATGGACATTTCTGAGCACAAACAGATTGAGGATGAATTAAACAAAAAAACACTGGAGCTTCAATCTCTTTTCAACAACACCAATGCCGGCCTTGTCCTGTTCGATGCTGAATCTCCCTATACGGTTCTGGCACATAACAAGTACTATCAGGAACTCTTTGCCGAACCGTTCAGGAGCTCCGGCATGGTGGGAAAGAACCTATACGAGTATGCCCCGGCGGTGGAAGCACAAGGCATAACTGCAGTATTCGACGAAGTCGTCCGGACGGGCAACGCAATAAATTACACGGATTTCCCTTACGACATCAACCCGCTTCACAAGTCGTGGTTCAATTGGCATCTCTCACCGATCATCCGGGACGGCAAAGTAATTGCGCTTGCCAGCATGAGCCTCAATGTCACTGACCACCACGAGGCGGTGCAGGCCTTGAAGGAAAATGAAGATCGCCTGCGAACGCTTTACTCGACAATGAACGAAGGCCTTGCCATCCATGAAATTGTATATGAAAATGAAAGAGCCGTAGATTACATAATCACCGACGTGAACCCCGCATATGAAAGAATCACCGCACTGACAAAGGACTCTACAATCGGCAGGCGGGCTTCAGAGCTTTATGGAACCTCTGAAGCACCCTATCTTGAAATTTATACAAAGGTTGCCTCAACAGGCGAGCCGTACTATTTCGAAACATATTTTCCGCCGATGAAGAAACATTTTGCAATATCCGTCTTTTCGCCAGGCACAGGAAAATTCGCAACGGTCTTCCAGGACATAACCAAGTGCAAAACTGCGGAAGAGGCGCTCAAGGAACGTACCGCCAGCCTCGAAGAGAGAACGCACCAGTTTGAAGACGCCATCCAGGAGTTGGAAGGATTCAGCTACTCCGTCTCTCATGACCTGAAGGCGCCTTTGCGGGCCATCGATGGATTCTCAAAGTCGCTGCTGAAAAAATACGGAGACCATATAGACGAAGATGCCACGAGACGGCTCAATGTCATTCGAGAGAACACCCAGATGATGGGCGCGCTCATCGAAGATCTGCTCTCCTTCTCCCAGCTGAGCAGGACACGTGTAGACGCAAAAGAATTCGATCTGGCAGCCCTGGCTAGTAGTGTCTGGAAAGGAATTATGGAGGATAATCCAAATCGCAGCATAGAAATTACAATCCATGACCTGCCGCCCGTGTTCGGTGATTCTTCCCTGATCAGGCAGGTACTCGTCAATCTGTTCTCCAATGCAGTAAAGTTCACAAAAGAAAGAAGCAGGGCAGCTATAGAACTCAGCGGACGTGACAGCGGAAACGGCGATGTCATCTATACGGTGAAAGACAATGGCATCGGTTTCGACATGCAGTATCACGACAAGCTTTTCGGCGTCTTCGAGCGGCTGCACCCCGAGGAATATGAAGGAACCGGTGTTGGGCTCGCCATTGTCCAACGCATTATCAACAGGCACGGCGGGCACATCTGGGCGGAAAGCGCAGAGGGTGGGGGATCAGCCTTCCACTTTTCGCTGCCGGCAAAAGCATCAAGCGATTAACTGAAGGACTTACCCAAAAGAGATTCCCAAACAACTTCCTGAAGCCCATTTTTCAAGGATTATGATAAGGTAGAATGCCCACACTCTCCCCCCGTCTTTCTAAAAGATTGCAGTCTAGTGCCCGTCTGTGTCATAAGATACTAATCGTAAGAATTAAACGAGCGAAAGGGTTTTCCCAATGGATGGCAAAGGGGCAGAAAAAATCAATTCGGTGTTGATCCTCTTTGCCCACCCGCGTTTTGAAAAGTCACGGGTCAATCGCGCCTTACTTTCAAATATCCAAAACATGCCCCATGTAACCCTCAACGATTTGTATGAGCATTATCCGGATTTCAATGTCGATATTGCCAGAGAGAAAGAACTCCTTTTGACACATCAGGTTATCATCTGGCATCATCCCCTCTATATGTACAGCGCCCCGGCCCTCCTCAAGCAATGGATAGACATGGTCCTCGAATTTGGATGGGCTCATGGGGCGGGCGGTAATAATCTGAAAGGCAAGATTATATTCAACACACTTACCTCCGGGGGAGCCGGAGAGGCCTATACTGCAAGCGGCCACCATCGCTTCACGATTCGTCAATTTCTGGCGCCTTTTGAACAAACGGCAACCTTGTGCAGTATGATCTATCTGCCGCCATTCGCCGTCCAGGGAACACACCTGCTTACGGATGAAGGGCTGATGGTTCAGGCCGGGCTATACCGTGCTCTCATAGAAGATTTGATACAGGGAAACTTTGATATCGATGCCATGAGGTCCTTCCCATTCCTGAATGATTGGCTGATGAAGAAGCAGGAGGCCGGAAAACAATGACCAGCGTCTTTTTCCATAACGCTCTAATCTTCCTGGCGGCAGCCATCGTTTTTGTTCCCATTGCCAAGCGGCTGGGTATGGGATCGGTTCTTGGCTATCTTGCCGCCGGCATCATAATAGGCCCTTTCTGTCTCGGGTTCATCGCCGGAGAAGGACAGGAACTCATGCATTTTGCCGAATTCGGCGTCGTCATGATGCTCTTTCTCATCGGGCTGGAGTTGGAACCAACCCATTTCTGGCGGATGCGCCACCTGATCATGGGAACGGGAATGTTGCAGGTCGGCCTGGCAACGCTCCTTTTCTGGGGCTTCTTCCTGGCTGTAGGTTTCACCTGGCAGGCGGCGCTTGCCTGCGGGCTCGCCCTTTCCATGTCCTCGACGGCCATTGTCCTCCAAACGATCCGTGAAAAAGGCCTGGCAGAGACCCAATCGGGCAAAAGCTCCTTCGCCGCCCTCCTGTTTCAGGACATTTCCGTCATCCCCATTCTGGCGGTTCTTCCTCTTCTGGCTATGGGCGCCGCCCGAACCTCGCCGGGAGAACAAGCGCCCTGGATTGCAGGCTTAACCGGATGGACACAGACCATTGTTTTTTTGGTGGCCGTCAACCTCGTGGTCCTCATCGGGCGCTACCTTGTTGTCCCCTTCCTTCGATTCATCGCCAGGCTGCACCTTCGGGAACTCTTCACTGTCGCCGCCCTGTTTATCGTAATGGGCACAGCCTACCTCATGGCCCTTGTAGGCCTGAGCCCGGCCCTGGGCTCCTTTCTGGCCG
Source organism: uncultured Syntrophaceae bacterium (assembly GCA_964645835.1). GTDB lineage: Bacteria > Desulfobacterota > Syntrophia > Syntrophales > UBA8958 > CAZBME01. The sequence continues at coordinate 10,563 of CAZYDG010000029.1, read as the reverse complement.
GGGTCGTCCTGGCCGGCAGCGAGTATCGGCACGAGCTGGAAAGCGACATCGAGCCCTTTAAAGGCATCCTCCTTGGCCTGTTTTTCATTTCCGTCGGAGCGGGAATCAACTTCGGGCTTATCCTGGCCCAGCCGGTCATCTTCGTCGCCCTCGTCGGCGCCGTAATCGCCGTCAAGACCCTTACTCTGATCCTGACAGGAAGACTGACGGGACTATCCTTCGATCAGAATCTCATCTTCTCCCTGGGGCTGGCCCAGGTTGGGGAATTCGCTTTCGTCCTGTTTTCGTTCATGCACCAGCTCCGGATACTGTCGGCCTCATGGACGGACATCATGATGGGCATTACGGCCCTCACTATGACCGTCACACCGCTTATGTCTCTGCTCAACGAGCGGATCATTCTCCCCCGATTCGGCACAAAGGAAAAGGCTGACAAAGACGCCGACACCATAGACTTACACCATCCCGTGATCATTGCCGGCTTCGGTCATTTCGGCAGCACTGTGGGACGCTTTCTGCGGGCCAACGGTATCCAGGCGACAATCCTCGACAAGGACTCGGACCGGGTCGATCTGCTGCGGAAAATGGGATTTAACGTCTTTTATGGCGATGCAACACGGATCGACATCCTCAAATCGGCAGGGGCTGACAAGGCCCGGATTCTCATCGCCGCCATCGGTGAACCGGACGCCAATATAGACCTTGTGGAAAAGACAAGAAATCGTTTTCCCCATCTGACCATCATGGTCCGCGCCGAAAGCCGTCTCGACGCCTACGAGTTTATTGACATGGGTCTTCAGGATATTTATCGGGAATCTCTCGATACGTCCATCCGCATGGGTGTCGATGTCCTCGTCAAATTGGGGTTCCGCCGGTACAGCGCCATGCGGGCAGGTCAGAATTTCATCAAATACGATGAGGCGGCCATGAGGAAACTTTCGCCCCACCGTCATGATGAGGGCCTCTATATCTTCAACGCCAAGGAACAGATACAAATCCAGGAACAGCTCCTGACCAATGACCGGGATGTTAATCCTTCCCTCTACGACCATGCATGGGACAGCGACTTGTTTGCCGAACCATTCGATTCCCCGGAGGATAACATCAGCCCATCGTAGAAAAACAGGCAAAACGCTACCGTCGTTTGGCCGTAGCAAAATACTTTGACAGGAATGACAGGGCTGCCTATACTTGATGAAATCGTAATGAGTCGTCACACCGGTGAAAACCGGTGTCTAGTGCTTGTGTAACGTAGTGAAATATCTGGATTCCGGTTTTCACCGTAATGACGATTCTTGAATATTTTCGAATTTTCACGAGACCATCATAACTTGGCAATAACGTCAGGTCCGAATGAATCATGACGCCAAAAGCAGAACAGCTTGCCGGCAAAGTATGGAGAGAGAAATATCGATGCAGCTTATATTGGTCAGACATGGGGAAACCATTTGGAATAAGGAAGGTCGGGTTCAGGGCGTCAGTGACGTGGAACTCAGCGATATCGGCAGGGATCAGGCGGGCCGGCTCGCTCATGCCCTGAAGGATCAGGCCGTCTCGGCTATCCATGCCAGTCCGCTGAAGCGGGCCTATCAGACGGCGGAAGCCATCAATCAGTACCATCATCTAGATATTCAGATCCATCCGGGATTGATGGAGATGGATCAAGGCAATTTCGAAGGTTTGACCTTCAAGGAATTGATGGCTTGTGAAAAGGATTTCCTGAAAACGTGGCTCTCCGATCCGGCATCCGTCACCATGCCGAACGGGGAATCTTTTATGGAGGTGCAAGACCGCGCATGGCGGGTTGTTGTAGGCATCATACAAAAGGATGAAACGGCTTTGATCGTTTCCCACAATTTCACTATTGCCGCCCTTCTTTGTAAGATCCGGAATATCAGCTTATCCGAATTCCGCAGTACTTGTGTTGGTACCGCATCGAGGACTGTAATCCGCTTCAATGAAGAACCGCCCGGCGTAGTCCTTTTCAACGATCGCAGCCATCTCAGCGAGCAGGATTCATCAAATCAGTGAGACAAAGAAACAAGGAGGATAAAGGATGAATAGAAATATTGCTGTTTTTGTTGGAAGCCTTCGCAAAGAATCATTCAATCGGAAAATCGCCAAAGCACTTATTACCCTTGCTCCCGAATCGTTCATGCTTGAAATAATCGAGATCGGCGGACTTCCACTCTATAACCAGGACTTTGATGACCAGGGGACCCCGCTTCCGGAGTGGGTGGCCTTTCGAAAACGTGTGAAGTCATTTGACGGCGTCATCTTTGTCACACCGGAATATAACCGATCAGTTCCCGCCGTCTTGAAAAACGCACTCGACGTGGGGTCACGGCCATACGGTCAGAGCATCTGGGAAGGGAAGCCCGGTGCAGTGATAAGCGTTTCACCCGGAGCAATTGGCGGCTTCGGCGCAAATCATCATCTCAGGCAATCGCTCGTATTCCTGGATGTTCCCACCATGCAGCAGCCTGAAGCATACATTGGGAGCGCCGCGAAACTGTTTGACACTGACGGGAAAATTGCAAGTGAAACAACTCGAGAGTTTCTCATAAAATTCATGGACGCATATGCGGCATGGGTTGCGAAAAACTCCCCAAGGACCTAAAAATTTGTTGAAAAACGTTTTTCAACAATTTGCTGGAAGAATCAAGAGAGGTTTCCCATGCGTTGGTATAAATTTGTATCCCTGACGCTTTTGGTTATTTTTTTCACCGGTGGCTGCGCCCTGGTCAAGCTTAGGGAAGATGTGCAGTTTTCAAAAGACTCCTGCCTGCTTTTCGGCGAAATCATCAGCCACTCGCCCATAAAAAAGCCGATTATTGTCATCGCTTACACAAAACAAGGAGATGAGGTTCTCATAGGTGATTATGCCGTGCTGAATGAACCGGGGCCCTATGAACTGCTCGTTCGGCAGGGACGCTATCGCATCTTTGCCTTTGAGGATGCAAACGGCAATATGGCCTATGATCCGGGAGAAAGGTCCGGGCATTATGGAAAATCAAAAACGATCTCTCCCCAGCCGGGAGGAGTCGAATGGGGGCTCGACCTGGAGATATCCGATCAACGGGAACCGCAGGCCCCATCACTGGATGGGGCATTGCTGCGTTACTCCGGAGGCAGGAGTAAACCCTCCACCTCGGCGGGTGCAATTGCTAATCTGGACGATGCGGTCTTCTCGTCGGAGCAAGGAGAAAAGGGATTCTGGGCGCCGCTGGATTCATTCAAACTCACAGGCTGCAATGTATATTTCCTTGAGCCATACGACCGTAATAAAATACCGGTGCTGTTGGTTCACGGCGCTGCCGGTTCCCCACAGGACTGGAGATATTTTATAAAGACCATGGACCGTTCCCAATATCAGCCATGGATTTTCCATTATCCTTCCGGAGCCCGGCTGCATACAACTTCATTTTTCCTGCGCAAAAAACTTTATGATCTCAATCGAAAATATAACTTCGATCAGTTGTTCGTTGTAGCGCACAGCATGGGGGGGCTTGTGTCCCGCGCCGCACTGATCGAAAAGGATCCGCATAACCGGGCCGTGAAACTCTTCATTTCCATATCAACGCCATGGGGTGGCGAACAGAGAGCAAAGACAGGTGTGGAAAAATCACCAGCCGTGATTCCCAGTTGGAAGGATGTGGAACCAGACAGCGATTTTATCCGTAATATTTTTGCTGTAAAACTTCCTCCGACGATTCGGTATTACCTGTTTTTCGGCCACAAAGGCAATGGAAGCGTATTCAGGCAGAACAACGACAACACCGTGACACTGGAAAGCATGCTTGACCTGAGAGCACAGTCGGACGCGCTGAAGGTGACGGGTTTTAATGAAGATCATGTCAGCATTCTCAACAGCGCGGACGTCATTGCACAGTACAAAGCAATCGTTGAGACAACGGAGGCAAACCTTAAAAACGCCATCTTGCCCGACAGCGGCTACGTCGATATCCGCCATATTTTTCATCCCGCCGATGTAAAGATTCCCATGCAAATGTCCTTTGTGCTTGTTCCCACAAGGGGAGACAATCAGGAAACACAATTCAAGATTAATCCCGCCGTTTCCGTGCAGGAGACCGGGGCGATCACACCCGGCGATTACGAAGCGACTCTCTGCGCCCTGGGTTTTAAGACCGATCCGGCGAACCATCCCATTTCCATTAAGGCAGGAAAAATCACCGATATCAGCTATACTTTGAGCCCACAAGGAATGGTTGCCGGTGTAATCACCGTTTCTGCGACGGCTGATGACAGTTACTGGGGGTATCTCCGGGCATTGCCGGACAAGATCAAAATCCGCACCGTCGTTCTCGCAGGCGCAGGAATCAAGCGCACGCTTACGCCCTCGGATGACATGAGCGACCGGGAAGTGCTCAAAACCTTTCTTTCGTCTAAAGATTTCTTATGCAAGGAAGGCTTTGCTTTTTTCGATCTTCCGGCCGGAGAGTACACATTGTCGATCGAAGCGGACGGTTGCGAACCCTACACGACAACGGTCAAGGTTCAGCCGGGAGAATTTATACCACCACCACCGTTCAGGCTTAAAACAAAATAGGACTCCCCATTTCATTTTCCCTGTCACCACTAAGAAAATAGAATCTTTGTAGGGTGGAACAAGCAAAGCGGTTCCACCCTACAGTCTGAATAGATACTGGATTATCCGGTCAAGCCGCATAATGACACTATATTCAGTTGCCCATGTAATAATAATGATCTTTTATTCTCCAATCGTGATATGTAGGGCAGAACATGTTGACGACTGAATGAAAGAAGTAGCTTTTTTAAACGTCGGGCATAGTGGAATTAAGAACCTGCATGTAGCAAAAGGATTTATGAACCGACCACTCGCCACTTTAAGCTGCACGTACATTATCCTCACCTGCATCTGCCCAAAAAAATTTTCAGGCCCACTATTCACATATTTTCTTGAGATAATTCGACGGCGAGGTGAATCATGAATATGCTGAACTCGGTTTCGAGACTTTTACTGCTTCTGTTGAGCCTGACACTTGTATTTCCCGCAATGGTACATGCAGATCCAAAGGCCGCTACAAAATCAAAAGCTGCATCATCTCAGGGTTCTCCCAAGTATTTCAGTCAAATTACCAAATTTGATCATTTAACGGGCGGCAAAGATCCTGATTCCCAATACACTGCGGCACACCAGACGAACGACGGCGGCTTTATCACAATAAGCCTGATACGCGGCGGTGGAACGCTCATCACAAAAACCAATGCTGCCGGCAGGCAGTTATGGGAACGGAACTTCGGCAATAAAGACGTCAACCTTTCTTCTGAGGAAACTTGCTATGGCAGAGATGTTCAACAAACCCATGATGGTGGCTTCATTGCCACCGGCCAGATATCAGAAAACCGCGTTTCAAAACTCTGGGTGGTTAGACTCAACAGGGAAGGCAAGACTCTGTGGGAAAAGCGCTACAGTAAAATGGACATGGGGGATGATTTCATGGGTTTGCATGGTAACGCCATTGTTCAGAACCCGGATGGCACATACCTGATCGCCTCGGGGACAACTAGTTGTAAGTTTATATTATTAACGAAGATCGACGCAACGGGTGAAATGGTCTGGAAGCGACGATTTCTTGATGCCAGGATCGGCGTGGTTGCTGCGCGTTCAGTTTGGCTTGTTGGCCGGGATTCCGGATATCTTATGGCATATCACATCGGAAAACAGAACATCGATAAACATTTCGGCTTTCGTGTAATCCGTCTTGACGACAAGGGCGAGACCGTGTGGTCGACTGATGTTTCTCCCCGGTTTGGAAAGGAGTCCCTGCAGATGTTGCATTCTCTGATTGCAACGGCAGACGGAGGTTTTGCCGTATTTACCAACGTGGCCGGATCCTTCCTGGGCAACCAATTTGGTACCGGTCGAGTTGCCAAATTCAGCCAGGATGGGAAACCGCAATGGAGCTCAATTCCGGAAGTTCTTGAACAATAATACTGTACCCAGGGTAACCTATGGCGGGCTGATTGAGCTTCCTAAAGGAGGATACGCCATAGGTACAACATTCTTAACGGGTGATGATTACGGGAAGATTACCGCTATCTTGTTTGCGAGAATGGATAACTCCGGCAATATCGTCGCAGCCCGAACTTACGGCGCTTTGGGGTCGGCAGGGTCCGGGCATGCTTGTCAATCGATTGATGTGATTCGTGATGGGGGATTTATCCTCGCCGGCAAGTACAATATCAAAAATAATGCCGGGATAATAACCAAGTACGGCGCATGGCTTATGAAGCTGGATTCCGAAGGGAATAATCCGTCAGAGCGGCAACTGTCAGGGATGCCGATTGGGTCTAAAACAACTAATTATTAAAACGGCAATACGCAGTCGGACTGATTGTCCATTGCGCTAAAGATAAACTAACCATAACAATCGCTCAATGGAGGAAATGGAAATGAAGAAAAAAGTTCTGTCGGTAAGTTTTGTTTTGGCTCTTTTGCTTTTTGCTGTAAATACGGCATTTGCTGCAGCCACTTTTGACGGTGTTTATGGAGAAGTTGGTGATGCAAGCTCAGTCGCAGTGTATTCCCAAGATGGAAACACTGTGAATGTGACGGGGTATTATGTTATCAACGGGCAACCGCGCGTCTGGTACGGCAGGGGCAAGAGGGAGGGAGACACCATCTCGTATTCCTACAAGATAACGCTTGGCCCATCCCGGTTGGCTGCTGAAAGGAAGAATACGGGAAAGCACACCTTGACAATCTCTCCTGATGGCAGAACAATGACGGGAACCTCAACGGCCAGTGACGGTACGTCCTCGTCCTTCACAATGCAAAGAAAATCTAACTGAGTTTATTATCCAAATTGATGGTGTCCTAGAATAAATGTGGGCAATCTGTATTTTTCAGAAAATGTGGCACTGAGGGGTAATGATGAAGATTCTATTCTGGAAGAAGTATCTTATGTGTCAGCTCTTTCTGGCGCTGAGTTCTTTCATCTGCATTTACTGGACGGCGCAGATTGCCATAGCAGAACAACCCGTAGGCGATGCGGCATCTCTTATATGGCAACAGGGAGAGCAGCTCTGCAGGAAAGGCTCTTTTATCGACGGGCTTGCAATGTTGCAGAGCAGTCTAGCACTCACCTCCAGTGCAGAGCAGGAGGTCAGACTGAAGGCTTGGGAAGAACAGGCTGAACAGAGGCGGATCAGTGCCAAAAAGTTTTGGGATCAGGCTGTTTCCATACAGGAAAAAGATCCCTATGGTGCCCGTAGACTCTTCATGAAAAGCTGGAAGCTTTGGCCGGACCCTCTGTTGGCAAGCCACATTGCAGAACTGAAATCCTGGGAGGTGAAAAGGCTGAACCATTTATACATTGCCGATGCCCATCCTTGTGATCTCTTGGCTCTCACGGATCGCACCGTACCCACCGACTTTTCCCTCTCATTCAGGCCGGGAGTGGGCAAGAGTGAACAGCGGAGTTGGACTATCAGTACGCTCCTGCCGGATCGTAGACTGCAAGAGGTTACCTACACACTATCCAATTCACGCCCTCGTGGCCATGCTGCCCAAACAACTTCAATTTCCGAAATGCAGGTTGCTCCGGAAAAGCTGATTATCTTCTGGAACGCTATTGCAGCCTGCGGCTTCGCCGACATGCAGCAGTCATACGTACAGCCTGGTTTCGACCGTAAATACTCCATTCCATCACACTTGACCATCCACTGCCAACGGTAAAAGCAAGACCGTCTATGTCAGTCCGCGTGCTTTCATGGGGCGGTTTGAGTATCTCACCAGTATGTTCAAGGGATGTTACCCAATCGGAATATTCAAAAAGATCAGAGAGAGAAGCAAAAGGAAACACAAAATAAAAACAATTGATGCCGGGCGGGTGGCTGCAGTGAGCGACGATGTTACTGTGGGCAGGGTGGCACGGGCGAAGACAACGTCCTGCCCGTGCATTGGGAATTCCTGTGAGTCTTGAGGGCAGTTCCAGGATAATGATGCATAATTAGAGCTATTGGTCAGGGGGACTGCCATACCTGTCCGGTCTCTTCGCCCATACCGCAGGCCGCTAAAGCTTCCGGGGTGGGGATGCCCAGCTGCCGGTCGAAACCCATAATCTCGTAAAACCGTTCTTTCATCCCCTCAAAATCGATCTCGATCCCCTCGGGGTCGCCGTCTCTGGCAGGTTCCAGCATGCGCGGCGTCAGTTTGTCGTCCTCCGCCGTCAGGCCGTAGCGGCTGTTGATCAGACGCTTCAGGTAAAAGACCCGCCTTCCGGCCCGCATCATCTCATCAATGTCCCAGTCATAGCCGGCCACAGCATTGAACAGGGCTACCCAGTCGGGAATGGAAACCTCCGAATCGGCAAACTGGCAGAAACAGGCGCTGTTTTCCAGGGCGCCGATAACGATGGAGATGGCCGCAGCTTCCGGTTTGTTTTCATTATTCTTCGGCTCCAACTCGTAGTCTAGGCCGATTTCCGGATAATAGCGCGCCCCCATCTCGACAAACAGCATGGGATCGGCGACGTGGCAGGCGCCGCGGGGGCTCACAGCATACGTAAGGGCCATGCCGTGCCCTCCGCCGCGGGGGTCATGCATTGGCGCTTCCAGTCCTTTGCATTGCACGGTATAGTCAATGGAACCTTTACCGACTTTCTTTGCCGCCGCCCGACTGCCGTCGGCGAGTAGGTTCCCTAGTTTGCCCCGCCTTTCGGCAATCATGGGGAGGATGGTGTGGATGACCGTATCGAGGTCTCCCCAGTGCAGGGGAATCCCTTCCGTATCGTCGTCTGTGAGATCGCCTTTTTCATAGGCTTCCATGGCCCAGGCAATCGTCGCCCCGGCAGAGATGGTATCGAGGCCCAGGTCATTGCACACCCGGCCCGCCTTGCAGGTCGCCGCAAGGTCCACGGAACCGATCAGAGTTCCGAAGGCGACAATGGTTTCATACTCGGGACCCGGCCCTTCGGCGACGGCGAATGGCCCTTCCTTCACCTCCACGACGCGCTTGCAGGCAATGGTGCAGTAGACACAGGCGCCTCGTTTCGTCAGGTATGTTTCCGTCAGGGTGCTCCCCGTCAGGGCCTCCGCCGCTTCTTCCCAGAAATTGGACGTCCAGTTCTTCACGGGGACATCGCCGCTGTAAACGCCGCCGATCAGATTTGCCGCCGTGCCGTTCTCTCCAAGGACATTAGCCGAGACTGATTCTTTCGTCTTCTCGTTGATTTCCTTTCTGAGCTCGTCAAAGGCGGCCGCGTCGGCCAGATCCATTTTCTTCTTCCCGGCCTTCACCAGGATGGCTTTGAGGTTTTTCGACCCCATGAGGGCGCCGAATCCTGCCCGCCCTGTGGCATGATGGCCGTCATTCAAGATGATCGTATATTTGACAAGATTTTCTGCAGCCGGACCGATGACCAGGGTTCGGGCGCCCTTACCGTACTTCACTTTCAAGGCATCTGTAGCTTCTTGAGTGTTTTTCCCCCAGTAAGCAGAGGCATCGGCAATCTCGACTCTGTCGTCTTCGATGATCAGCATGGATGGCGTAGCCGCCCTGCCGGTGATGACAATACCGTCAAAACCGGCATAGCGCAGTTCAGGGGCAAAGAAACCGCCACAGGATGAATCGCCCCAGTGCCCGGTCAACGGAGAACAGCCCGCCACACTGTTGCGGCTGGCGCCGGAGAGGCGCAGTCCCGCAAAGGGACCGTTCATAAAGATCAGCATGGCTTCAGGCGCCAAAGGATCGATGTCGAACCGCCCGCGGTCCCAGAATATTTTTGCCGCAAGGCCGCTGCCGCCAATATAATTTTTATAATAATCTTCGGGCAGCGTCTCGATTTCCACCTTACCCGCCGACAGATCGACATTAATGATCTTTCCGGTATTGCCCTTCATGGCCGCAACCTCCTGCATGCTCTTTTCCCTTTATTTCAGAATGAGATCTTCCCGTCCTTCTTTCCGGAGAATCTCCTCATAGATCTCAGCAATCTTCTTGAGCTTTGGCGCCAGCTTCAAAAGCCCCGTGGCCGACCCCTTCACGCGGATCTTTTTTCTTGTAATAGCCATGACGGGGTTGAGCTTGTTCGACCAGGAACGATGGGCGTCATCGGCGGACAGGCTCATAACCAGGTCCGGCTTCCCTTCCGGTATTCCCGAGCCGTATTTGATCTCGCCTCCCCTTGTGTCCTACCACCAGGCGCAGTTCGGGCCGTCCTCCGTGTAGTCAAAAAGGATGAGCTGATTCACCTTCTTCAGTCCCTCCGACATATCAGGCAGCTTGATTGCCTCTTCGATGAGTTTCAAGAAATATCCGATAGGCTCCGTCTCATTTTTCCAGTATTCCATGATTTCCTCCCATTATCTCTTCATTTATTTGCGCATCGTCGATTATACACTTTTTCGCTATTAGTTACATGGCCTGCAGGTACATGCGAATTGCCTCAAATTAAATGTTACCGAAGGAGGTGAATAAAAAGGATCGTTGACTCATAATTCGATATTACCGAATACCGCCATTTCTATGGAGGTTGAATATGAGTCCGCAATCGAAAAAAGAATACACCGAAGCCA
>CAZYDG010000028.1:0-63818 GCA_964645835.1 uncultured Syntrophaceae bacterium | reverse complement strand
TCCGAATATACCTCTTCAAATCGCATCCTCCGGATCTCCTGTAGCATCTCCGTCTGTCGCATCGATCACCTCCATAGGTGATCTTAACAAACCGGACAGATTGTGTGCTACAAACCGGACATATCACGTACTCCCAACATTAAATTTATAAAATTGTTTGAAAATCCATTGCCGAATGATCTAAAACAAATTAACATCCATTTACGAAATCCGTTGATGTGCCCTGCCGGGCGAGAAATAAGGCTTATAATGGCGAGAAAAAAATTTTTTATTCTGGGTACGCTCTTTCTTATCGTCTGCCTGTCTGTGGGCTGCAGCCGGTCCTTTGAGGTGATCCGCGACATCCGCGAATTACCTCAGGATCACCGGTTTTATCTGTTGCAGGGGGCTGTCGTCGATTTGGCTCCGCTGTCAAAACAGGGTGAATGGAAAAAGGAATACGACCGTAACTATTTTGCCCCATGGCATCAGGAACAGGCCCCATATGGAAAGGCAGAGACCCAAGGCTTTTTTGAACGCTACGTGACCAAAATAGATACAAAAGGAAGGAAGAAGGGCGGCCGGTCCGTCGTCAAAAGACTTGTCGCCAACGCACAACTCAACGGATATCCCAATGCGGCGGTTCAAGCCATTACGGTATGCCGAACAGATATGAGAGGACTACCGGCAAATCGTGTTCTTCCTCTCAAGAAGACCCGTAAAGGGAAACGCGATGATGGTTTCGACAGGCTTCAGGTTTCATCCATTCCGGTCAATACGCCTGTTTTTATCGCTCACTATTCAAAAGATCGTAAATGGTGCTTGATCGATGCGGGTTTTGCCTTCGGCTGGGTGATGCGCCGCGATCTGGCAACCGTCGATGCCGGTTTTGTAAAGGAATGGGAAAACGGGACCTATGTCAGTCTGATCAAGGATGGCGTCCCTGTAAGTGTTCATAAAAAACGGTATTTCAAGGCGTCCATTGGGTCGATGTTTCCGAAGGCGGGAGAAAGTGATCATTCACTGGACATCCTGGTGGCCGTTACGGGGAAAAATGGGCAAGCGGTCATACGAACGGCCCATATTCAGAAAACCCAGGCGGTCTGCCGGCCTTATGCCATGACTAGCCTTCACATGGCCGAACTGGCCAATGAATTGATCGACAATCCCTATGGATGGGGAGGCAAGGATGGGAAACGGGATTGCTCTTCCATGATTCGCGATCTTTTTGAGCCCTTTGGTTTATGGCTGCCCCGACATTCAGCCGATCAGGCGAATGAAAGCGGATATCTCATCGATCTTTCGGGGAAAACCAGGGAGGAAAAGCAGGCTGCTATCGTTGCCCAAGGGGTGCCCTATCTGACCCTTCTCTGGCTGAAAGGGCATATAATGCTTTATGTCGGTACTCTGGACGGTGTTCCTCTCGTGTTTCACAACTTTTGGAGTATCCGGATGACGGATGCCGAAGGGCGAAAAACGAAGAAGATCATTGGACGCACAACCATAACCACCCTTCATCCCGGCCGTGAATTTCAACCGCCTGGTTCCGTCCGGGGGGATTTTTTAGAAGCCGTTCAGGGGATGACCTTGCTAATTCAACCTTCCACGGCAGCAGCTATCCGCCCAGGCTGTTGAAAAATGCCCATCCCACGCTTTCGCGGAAACGGCGTCTGCTGCGTTGCGCCGCAAGTCTGCCCGGCCTTCGCCGGGGCAGGCTACATCGACGTACTTCTATGTGAAAGGGTGTCATTCCCGTGAAAACGGGAATCCAGAGGTTTTAGAATGCATCCGAAGTGATGCTGGATTATCCGGTCAAGCCGGATAATGACTAAGTGGATAGGGTGCCATTAGCGCTTTCCCAAATTGAGTTTTTCAACAGCCTAGGGCCTGTCGCCTGAACGCAATAGTAATTTCCTGACAGACCCTTAACCCACCCAGGTCACAAAATCGTCCATTTCCATACGTATTCGGGGGAACCGGTTAATGGGGTGACTCTCATCCGGAAAACCCAAGGCGACGCCCATGACGATCAGCCTGTCATCGGGAATGGCTGCGATCTGACGTAAGAGCGGCGCATACCCCACGGAGACGGCCATGATGCATGAACCGATGCCTTGATCCCAGGCGGCCAGGCAGAGTGTCTGAATAATAAGTCCCATGTCCAGCATGGCGTATTCGCCGCGGATTTCCCGGGGGATGCAGCCGACAGCGAGGCATGGGGCGCCGAAAAGCACTGCCATATCTTCGTAGAACCGGTTGCGCGAAATCTTGTCCTCCCGTGCGATGCTGAGTGACGACAGGACTAGTTTGCCTGTTTCGCTGTATCTGTTTTTCAGCAGTTCAGGCCACTTATTGGGCATGGAAATATCCGAGGCATGGGCCTCGCCCCTGGCCATCCTTTCATTGATGCCGGTTTTGTAGGCCGCCAGAGGATGCCCCGAAAGAACATGGAACGTCCAGCATTGAGTGTTGCCCCAGGATGGCGCCCAGCGGGCTTGATCGAAAATTGCCTGAAGCTTTTCTTTTGGGATTTGATCTTCTTTGAATTTCCTGATGCTTCGCCTTCCTTTGATTGCCTCTTTCAGTTCCATTGTCGCTTTTCCTCCTTAATTATAAATATATTATAGCAATTTTATCATCAGGGTCAAGTTTATGGAATCAGGAGTCACGAACTTGCTGCAAAGTGGCTGATGTCGTGATGACGCTTCTTAACGTTTAAAGGGTCATTCGGTTTAATAAAGTCATATCAGGTGTAATTATACAAAATTGTGCCGTTTTTCCGGGAAAAAATGTCGGCATGGCGGAGAGAAATGTGATACAGAGAAATGTTGATGGAGAACATCCGATTCAATATTTGGTTAGAAGAAAGGATACTAAACCATGGAACAGACCCCAGAATCCTTCCCGTCAGATTTCATACGGGACATCATCAATGACGACATAAAGAATAACAAACGTAATGGCCGTGTGGCGACCCGTTTTCCCCCTGAGCCGAACGGATATCCCCATATTGGACATGCCAAGTCCGTTTGTCTGAATTTCGGCATCGCCGCCCAGTATGGGGGAACCTGCAATCTGCGCATGGATGACACGGACCCGGCAGGAGAAAGCATGGAATATGTCGACTCTCTCATCCGCGACGTCCGCTGGTTGGGCTTCGATTGGGGTGATCGTCTCTATTATGCTTCAGACTATTACGAAAAGCTCTATGGCTATGCCGTTCAACTCATAGAAATGGGGAAGGCCTTTGTCTGCGATCTGAGCGCCGATGAGATGCGAACCTACAGAGGCACACTTACCGAGCCGGGCAAGGAGAGTCCCTACCGAAGCCGTTCCATTGCGGAAAACCTCGATCTTTTCACCCGCATGCGGGCCGGGGAATTTGAGGAAGGGAGCCGGGTCCTCCGGGCTAAGATCGACATGGCCTCTCCGAATATCACCATGCGGGACCCCGTCGTTTACAGAATTAAGAGAGAAACTCATTACCGGACCGGAGACGATTGGTGCCTCTATCCCATGTATGACTTTGCCCATCCCGTCTCCGATGCCATCGAAGGGATCTCCCATTCGATTTGCACGCTGGAATTTGAAAACAACCGGCCTCTTTACGATTGGTTTCTGGAACAATTGAAATGGCCTGATGCGCCGCAGCAGATCGAGTTTGCCCGCCTCAATATCAACTATACGGTCTTGAGCAAGCGAAAGCTGATCGAACTGGTGACTAAGAAACTCGTCAACGGCTGGGACGATCCCCGGATGCCTACGTTGTCGGGGATGCGCCGCCGCGGTTACACGCCCGCTGCGATCCGCGATTTCTGCGAGCGTATCGGCGTAGCCAAAAATGACAGTATCATAGATATGGCACTCCTGGAAAACTGCATCCGGGAAGACCTTAATGAAAAAGCGCCTCGTGTGCTGGCCGTTCTCCGCCCTCTGCGCGTAGTCATCGACAACTATCCTGAAGGGCAGACGGAGGAATTCGATTGTCCTTACCATCCGAAAAATGAGGGCATGGGGTCACGGAAAGTTCCTTTCTCGAAGGTCCTTTACGTCGAGCAGGAGGATTTCATGGAAGATCCGCCCAAGAAGTTTTTCCGCCTTTCCCTGGGGCGGGAGGTTCGGCTCCGGTACGGTTATTTTATCAAATGCGTGGGTGTCGTGAAAGATCCCGAGTCCGGCGCCGTCCAGGAAATTCATTGCACTTATGATCCGGAGACACGCAGCGGTTTCGCACCCGATGGCCGTAAGGTCGATGCGACGATCCACTGGGTGTCGGCGGAGCACAGTACCCCGGCCTGTGTGCGGCTTTATGACCGTCTATTCAATGTTCCCGATCCGATGCAAAGCGGGGATGACTATCTGATTCACCTGAATCCGAAATCCCTTGAAACCCTTACCGACTGCCGTGTCGAGCCGTCCCTGGCCGTGGCTGTTCCGGGAAGCCCGTTTCAATTTGAACGCCTTGGTTATTTTTGTGCTGATGACGATTCCACCGGTGATGCTCTCGTTTTCAACCGGACGGTGACGCTGCGTGATGCCTGGGCGAGGATTTCGGAGAAGAAGCGGTAAGCTGTCCAAGCCGCTGACACATGTCGCAATGCGGGAAGGTATCGTTGCAGCGGCCGGTAGTTTGATAGACGAAGGGCGAAAGGTGTTACATGATTCCTTTCGCCCTTTGACATTGTTCCTACGGTATGATGGCGATTGGTCCAACAGGTTCATCCGACGCAATTGTCATGACAAACCTGTCCTTGACCGTATCGATGATCTTCAGCCCGTGACCTGCATCGGCGATGACGACTTTGTTGTCCAAGGCGGCGCCGTCAGCCTTCAAATGGCTGGCATAGTCGTGATTGCCGATATCGATTTCCGTGACAAACTGGTCGTCACGGGGATCAATGACGCTTACGGTACTTACGCCGGTTGCGGCATAAACCTTCCCGCCGGACATAGTAAAGGACTGGACATAAATATCGCGGCCTGAAAGGATAATTGTCTTAGTAATCTTGTCCGTTTGGGTATCCAGGACGGCGACGCTCCGGATGCCTCCAAGGTATATCTTGCCATCACTTACTTTTTTTATCGCGAAGGGGCCAGAGGGACTGACCGATGTGAAATCAATGGTCTTTAGTGGCGCCCCCGTCTTCAGATCAATGACCTGAATGACCCCCGGTCTTTCCAGACCGCCGGGAAAGGGCAGGTATATCTTGTCGTTGACGATTTCCATGAAGAGGGGGTTGTTCATGGCGATCTGCTTCGGCGGCGCAAAGGGAATGGTTCGAACAATCTTCAGGGTGCCGGGATCGATCTCCTGGATTGAATTCGCATAGCGGTTTACGACATAAACCCGACCTTTGTATTCAAGGAGTCCCGATGGGGTCAGGCCCGTCTTCAATGTTGCCACGACGGTATCGGACCGGGAATCAATAACCTTCAACTCGTTGATGCCCGCAGCCGAAATCTCGGGACCGGGGACGGTCATGAAAATGCGGTTCCCCACGGCAATGACGTCGTTTATATTGGGCGGAAGGACTTGGCCAAGAGGTGTGGCGGTGTAAATCGGAATGGTTTTGATCAGGGTATGGTTTGTGAGACTGAAGATGAGCATTTTCGTCCCGTCCTGCGTGGAGACATAGGCCTTTCCCGTCTGGGCTTCACAGCGATGGGCGGTAAAGCAAAACAGACCCAACGTGATCATAATTACGGCGATCAATCTTGAGTAGAATCGAATTCCGCGCTTCTCCATATCAACCTCCATTCGTGGGGAGGGCCGGATAATGGTCCGGCGCAATTTGTTTCCGGAAACTTATACTCTTCTATTCCCGTGAAACTTATCCCCGCGAAGGCGGAGAACGGGAATATATTTCTTTTCGGGTGAGAATGACAATTTTTGTCGGCTTGATAATTTGTTTATTAAATTATTGCGGAGACATCCGATTGTCAAGAGAGAGATTGTTACAAAATTTGCTATGCTCAACAACCTGCTAATACCCTGCAGAGGCGGACAGTTCATTCTGTCCCCTGCCGGCGCTAAATATTTTCATTGACAACAGGCTTTGCATTTAACTATAAATTTAAACCTATTACTAAAAATCTCTCCTTATGCAGGTATAATTAATAATGAAAGTTAACGGATCAAAAGATCTGAAACGACCATCAGTCCCGCCGGGCCGCATTAAGATCTCCAAAGCCATGATATCGCTCCTGAAGAAAAAAAGTTTCGATGCCATTACCTGGGTGGAAATTGCAGAGACCGCAGGGGTCAACGAAGCCCTGATCTACAAGTATTTCAAAGACAAGCGGAATCTCATGCACGATGTCTTGCAGGAATACAATTCAGATTTTATCAAGATCCTCCGTCAACATCTTCAGGATTCCGAAGGGACCTTCGAAAAAATCAGGGCGTTCATTTTATCAACGTTGAATTATTATCATGACACGCCGGTTTTTGCGAAGATCCTGATCGTAGAAATCCGTAATTTTCCTGCTTTTTTCAAAAGCGAAACCTACGAACAGCTTAGGGAATACTCTAATCTTCTTTTGGAAATTATCGAAGAAGGCATCGAGCGTGGAGATATCCGTGCCGATATCTCGCCTCGGTATGCCCGTCAAATGATCTATGGCGCCATTGAACACATGTGCCTCCCGAAAGTAATATTCGGAACGGAAGTCATGCCCGAATTATATACTGATGAAATCTGTAAATTCGTTTTCAATGGTATTAAGCAACGGACTGGGCCGGATAATGGGAAATGTATTCCCATGGATGCTTAATAACTTTAGACAAGCTGTTCAAAAATGTTCAGATGCAAGGCGCGCAAAAGCTGAGGAATGAGGGCGTACATAGAAGTACGTCGATGTAGCCTGCCCCGGCGAAAGCCGGGGAGGCTTGCAGCGCAACGCAGCAGATGGGCGTTTTTCAACAGCCTGTTACACAGCTGCTTTTACAATTCCACACTCTATTTGTCACGTAAGAACAGGAAAATATGAAATAGAAAGGGCTTGACACGAAGATAAGTATGCATTACATACCGCTTGTCAAAGTAAGTAAGTGTTACATACCTTTTTAAGGGGCCATTACATTATGCGTGAAAGGGGGTGTTCAGGCATTTTGTGAATAATAACATCATAAAGAACTGATCAATGAAAAAGTATGCAGGAGGAGGCTGATCAATGAATGATGTATTTATCGTTAGTGCCGTGAGAACGCCTATCGGCAGGCAAAACGGGTATCTACGCAATTGGACGGCTCCGGAACTTCTCGGCGCAGTTCTCGACGAGGTCGTCAAACGAATAGATCTCGACCCTGCACTTGTGGAAGATGTCATCAACGGCACCGTATATCAAGTTGGTGAACAGGGTTTTACCCTTGGCCGTATGGGTATCCTTGCTTCATCGTTTCCCATTTCCGTACCGGGCGTTTCCGTCAACAGACAATGCGGAAGCAGCCTTACGGCCATTCAACTTGCCCACGGCATGATCGCGTCCGGCACTATGGATATCGTAATTGCCACCGGATGTGAATTCATGTCGAAATACACGATGTTTTCCGATTTGAACGGGACTTTGTACACGGGCAAACCCATGGGGCATCCATTTGGAAAATTCTATCTCGATAAATACGGCATGGCAGACCAGATTGCCGGTGCCCAGATGATCGCGGACCGCTGGGAAATAACACGGGAAGAGTGCCAGGAATTCGCCATTGCGAGCCATAAGAAGGCCCATGAAGCATCCATCAAAGGCTATTTCAAAAATGAAATTATGCCGATGAAAGGTGTCGATAAGGAAGGAAATCCCATCACCCGTGATACCGATGAAACCATTCGGCCGGACACAAACCATGAGACACTGAATTCTCTGAAAATTCTTCCAAACTCCAAGTGGTTAACGTCGGGTATCTCAAGCACCATCACTGACGGAGCATCGGCTGTCGTACTGATGGGTGAAAAGAAAATGCGAGAACTCCGTCTGGAGCCCATGGCGCGTATTGCTGCCAATTCTGTCGTCGGTTCGGACCCCCGGCTAATGCTTACGGGTCCGATTTATGCAACGCCCAAGGTTTTGAGCAGGGCAGGGCTGAACATGGCCGATATCGATATTTTCGAAATCAATGAAGCCTTTGCGCCCGTCCCGCTGGCATGGGCCAAGGAACTCGACGCGGATATGAAAAAATTGAATGTGAACGGAGGCGCCCTGGCGCTCGGGCATCCGGTGGGTAATTCGGGTTGCCGCCTGAGCGTTACGGCCATCAACGAACTTAAGCGGCGCAAGGCACGATACGCCCTTGTCTCGCTTTGCACGGGCGGGGGCATGGCGCCGGCGACTATCTTTGAAAGAGTTTAGTACCAAATTGCCTTCATTCGGCTATCTTTGTTGGCATCGTCATCGGCTCCTCGACGTATTTCAGTATACGCCGCAGCCTGCCCCGGCGAAGGCCGGGGTCGCCTGTCCCCCGCTGGCGGGGGATCTAAGGGGTGGTTGCCGCCTCGATATCCTTTTGAATACAGCTTGGTATAGTAACAGATCCGGGTACACCATTTTTTTTACGAAAAAAGGAGGAACCCATGAGCTTTCAAAGGATTTGGCACAAAAACTATCCGGCAGGCGTTCCTGCCGAACTGGATTTTGAAAAGATCACCATGCCGGCTGCCCTGAGGCGGACGGCCGAGCGCTTTCCCAAAAAACCGGCCCTTGTCTTCATGGGGACATTCATTAATTATGAGGAACCGGAAGCCCTCGTGAATCGCTTCGCCAAGGCGTTGCTTTCACTGGGCGTGAAAAAGAGGGATAAGGTTGCCATGGCGCTGCCCAATATCCCCCAGCTTGTAATCGCCGAATACGCCGCCTTTCGTATCGGCGCCGTGAACGTCATGAATAACCCTCTTTACACGGAGCATGAACTGGCCCATCAGCTAAACGATTCCGATTCGACCGTTCTGGTGACGCTGGATATGCTTTACCCTCTGGCCGCAAAACTCCAGGAAAAAACACGGGCGAAGAAGGTCATCCTCTGCTCAATAGCCGATTACCTGCCGGAACCGCTGAAGCCAATGTTTCCTCCGGCGGATGTTGCCCCTCAGGACGGCGTGTTCCGATTTATGGATCTCTTAAACGCCTATCCTGGCGGGCAGGTTGATCAGACGCCCGATCTGGACGATCTGGGGGCGCTGATCTATACAGGGGGGACAACGGGGGTCAGCAAAGGGGTCATGTTGACCCATGCCAATATCTCTTATAATACCCAGCAGTTCCGAAGCTGGTTTCCTGTCTCGAAAGATGGCGAGGAGAGCATGCTCGCCATCTTTCCTTTTTTCCACTCCGCAGGATGGACGGGCATACAGAATACAAGCATTTATGCAGGCTGGGCCAATATCCTGGTGCCTCGGCCCGAGCCGGACCGCATTCTGGATCTCCTGGAAAAGTTCAAACCCACGATCCTGCCCGGTGTTTCGACCATCTATGTTGCGCTTTTGAACAACGAACGATTCAGGAAGATGGATCTGTCTTTTGTCAAGGTTTATGTAACCGGCAGTTCCCCCATGTCTGTCGATACAATCCAGAAGCTTAAGGCCCTTCGGGATGTGCCGATGATTAATGTCTATGGGCTGACGGAAATATCACCCATGGGAACCGCTACACCTTACGGCGGCGATGAGAAGCCCGGTACTGTAGGCATTCCGTTTCCCAATACCGACTTGAAGATAGTGGACCTCTTAACCGGCCAACAGGAACTGAAAACCGGCGAGACCGGTGAAATATGCTTCAAGGGACCTCAGGTCATGACGGGGTACTACCAAAAACCGGACGAAACGGCATTGGTGATAGAAGATGGCTGGCTGAAGACAGGCGATGTCGGATTCATTGATGAAGACGGATATGTCACGATTGTGGATCGGAAGAAGGATGTCATCATTGCTGCGGGTTTTAACGTTTACCCCAAAGAGATCGACGAGTTGCTCATGACCCATCCGAAAGTGCTTGAGGTTTGTACGATCGGCATCCCCGATGCCTATCGGGGGGAAACCGTCAAGGCCTTTATAGTGACCAAGCCGGGGGAAGATCTGACATCGCAGGAAGTGATCGATTTCTGCAGGCAGAGCCTAACGGCTTACAAAGTGCCGAAGATTGTCGAATTTATAGCGGCTTTACCGAAAAGCGCCGTAGGTAAGATCCTTCGCCGGGAACTCAGGGATATGGAGGCAAAAAAAGGAGAAGAAAAAGTTTCATAATCTATTGATACGAAAATCCCCCTCTCTACCAAAGGGGTCTGTGTCATAGCCCGGATTTTGTCATTGCGAGGAGGCCCTTGGCCGACGTGGCAATCTGCCAAGATTGCTTCGGTCGCTCCACTTACTCCATTAGACATTGTGACTCAGTCTCAAGAGAGCAGGGGGAATTTCAGGAATCAGCGGACCGGTGTTTCAAATTTCATTTGTTTTATAAACGGGGGAATTTAAACAAATAGGAGGTTTGGATTATGATTTTCGCATCCGCAGAAAATATTCGTAATTGGACCGACAAAGGGGTTTGGGGCAAGAAAACACTGATCGACTGCTTTAAGGAAAACGTTGCAAAAACACCCGACAACATAGGCCTGGCCGATCCGCCCAACAAAGAGGCGCTTATGGGCCTGAAGCCGGAGAAACTGACGTTCCGTGAAATCGACAGGGCTGCCGACGCCGTTGCCGAGGCCCTCGTCGCCAAGGGCATCAAAAAAGACGATATCATCATGGTGCAGTTGCCCAACTGCTGGGAACTGGCCATGCTTTATCTGGCGATCACCAGGGCTGGGGCATTAATTTCGCCCATGCCCATGCAGTGGCGCCAATCGGAGATCGAATACATCGCCGGTATGACGGAAGCCAGGGCCTTCATCACCGTGGATGAATTCTCCGGATTCAAACACCGGGAACTGGTGGAAAAGATCCAGCCGAAATATTCTTCCATCAAGCACATCATCACCTTGCCGGAAGTTCGTCAGATGACGCAAGGGGACATCACGGGCCGTCTTGACGGCATCACCATCGACGCCAATGACGCCTTTACCCTTTGCTGGTCCTCCGGAACGGAAGCCCAACCCAAGGGTTGCCCATTGAGTCACAACAACTGGTTGTTTCTGGCTGCATTCCAGTACGAAACCGCTCCCATCAAGCCGGGATATGATCTGATTACGGCCGGTCCGTTGGTTAACATGGCGTCTCTCGGAACCATTTATATTCCATGGCTGGTGAGTGGAGGAAAACTGGCCCTTCACCATCCCTTTGACGGTCCCACGTTTATAATGCAGCTCTTGACGGAACAGATCCACTATACCCTGCTCGTGCCGGCCATTGTAAATGCCATCCTGAAGCATCCTAAAGTGGACCAGTTCAATTTAAGCGGGATGAAAGCCATCACGATCGGCGCCGCGCCGCCGTCTCTGTGGTCCGTGCAGGAACTGCAAAGACGATGGGGAATCGAATTTGCCAATATATGGGGGCAGAACGAGGCGTCGGCCAATGTTGCCGGACCCAATGATATCCCGGATCTGGAGATGCGTATCGACCATTTCCCGCAATACGGTAAGCCGGGTTCGAAATGGGCCGATACCGGGTCGCCCCTTCGCCGGAGTCTTCAACTCAAGGTGCTGAACCCTCTTACCGGAGAAGGAATAACGGAAGTCGGCGGTGTCGGCGAACTCTGGTACAAAGGCCCCAATGTCATCCCCGGCTATTTTAAGCGGCCGGATCTCACGGCAAAGGCCTTTGATAAGGATGGCTTCTTCAACACGGGCGATCTTTTCCAGGTCAAGGACAATGACTGTATCGGGTTCTTTGACCGCACCAAAGATATTATCATACGGGGCGGCTTTAACATCAGCGCCCAGGAAGTTGAAAATATGCTCCTCGGTTATCCCGCGGTCCTCGACGTAGCGGCTGTTGCCATGCCCGACGAGGCTTTAGGTGAGAAGGTCTGTGTGTATATTGTTCCCAGAGGCGAAGAAAAACCGGATCTCGAAGCGATCAAGAATTTTATGAAGGAAAAAGGGATCGCCGTCTACAAGATACCTGAACGCATAGAACTAGTCGATGTCATTCCCAGGAATGCCGTGGGGAAGATCCTCAAATCGGTTCTGCGTGAAGATATAAGAAAAAAACTTGGTGCATCATAAGGAAAGGAGAAAACAATGATCGTTAAAAACAGTATTGCTATTGTCACAGGCGGCGCTTCCGGATTGGGAGAAGCCTGCGTAAGGAATTTGGTCGATGGTGGGGCAAAGGTGGCTATCTTTGATTTTGCAGCGGACAGGGGGGAGAAAATTGCCGCCGAACTAGGCAAGGATGTCATATTCTGCCAAACGGATGTAGCTGACGATGCAGGTGTTCAGGCAGCCGTCAACAAGACGATGGAAGCCTTCGGCGCCATCAACGTTGCGATCAACTGTGCAGGGATCGGCTCACCCATGAAGGTCCTGTCAAAAAAGGGACCCATGCCGCTGGCCTTTTTCACCAGGACGATTCAGATCAACCTTATCGGCACGTTCAACGTGATCAGGCTGGCTGTTGAACAGATGGTTAAAAACGAGGCCAATGCCGAATGCGAGAAGGGTGTCATCATCAACACAGCCTCGGTGGCGGCTTTCGACGGCCAGATCGGCCAGGCGGACTACAGCGCTTCCAAGGGCGGCATTGTGGCCATGACCCTGCCCATCGCCAGGGAATGCGCGGACTACGGCATCCGGGTCATGACGATTGCCCCCGGCCTGTTCGACACGCCTTTATTGCATGGCCTGCCGGAGGCGGCCCGCGAAGCCCTGGGCAAAATGGTGCCGTTCCCGTCAAGGCTGGGGCGGCCAAAAGAATTTGCCGCCATGGCCCCGCCATATTATTGAAAACAGCATGCTCAACGGCGAAGTGATCAGGCTTGACGGGGCAATCCGCATGGCTGCCAAATAACCGGTATGGCAATAATTAATGTCTCAAATTTTTTCGCAGATATGAAGGAGAGCTAATAAGATGGATTCCAAAGATGATATTGTTATTGTCAGTGCCGTAAGGACACCTTTCAGTAATTTTGATTCCGCCATGGTGGATATCCCCAGTATTGACCTCGGTGTAATGGTGATGCAGGAGGTCGTCCGGCGCGCCGGGATAGATCCCGGTGAAGTCGATGATATCAGCTATGGCAGTTGCGTACTGGCCGAAGTGGCCCTGGAGACCGATGTACCGGCGCGGCAGGCCACACTGCTTGCGGGATTCCCGGCAGATAATATATCTCTCACCCTTGACCGGGCCTGCTGTTCGTCCCTAACCTGCCTGCGGCTCGCCGTGCGGGCCATCAAGGCAGGCGAGGCGGAAATCGCCATGGCCGTGGGATCCGAGAACATGCCCCGGACACCCCATCTTGCCCCAGGCCTGAGAAAAGGAACCAGACTGGGACACATCAAACTCATCGATGGGCTTTTTGAGCTGGGTTACACGGCCAAAGGATTCAACTCGGTCGCCAAGGATGCAGGGGATGTCGCCGTGGAACATGGCGTAACGCGTGAGATGCAGGACGCATGGGCGGTAGAAAGCCAGGCGAAATACGCGAAAGCCTTTGCCGAAGGTAAGTATAAGATTGGTGAAGAACTTATGGCCGTAGTCGTCCCGCAAAAAAGAGGCGAGGCCATTGTCATCGACAAGGACGAGTCGCCTCGGAAAACATCCCTGGAAGCGCTTGCCAGGTTGAAGCCCATCTACGGAAGTCCGACGGTTACGGCAGGCAATGCGCCCCCTCTCAGTGCCGGTTCCAGCGCCATCCTCATCATGACAAGAAGGAAAGCGGAGGAAAAAGGGTTGAAACCCTTGGCTACGATTGTGGCTTCCGTGGCATCAGCCATGGAACCGCGGGCCATCGCCGAGATCCCGGCCCATACGATCCGTAAAGCTCTGGACAAAGCTGGATTGACCATCGAACAGATGGATATGATAGAGATCAACGAGGCCTTTGCTGCTGTTACCCTGACGTCCACGAAAATACTGGCAAATGATGATAATGATAAATGGCAGGCGATCATGGACCGGACAAACATCAATGGCGGCGCCATTGCTATCGGGCATCCGGTCGGCGCCAGTGCGGCGAGGATTACCATGCATATCGCGTATGAACTCCAGCGTCGAGGCGGCGGATATGGTGTAGCGGCCATTTGCGGCGGCCTTGCCCAAGGGGAAGCGGTTATTCTTCGTGTTCCTTAAAAAGTTGTGAAAGGAGCTGCTTATGCCGAGACAACTATTTAAAGAGGAGCATCAGATCTTTCGTGAGAGTTTCAAAAAGTTTCTGGAAAAGGAAGTCGTCCCGTTCATAGAAAAATGGGAACACGACGGCATCGTCCCTAAAAGTGTTTGGAAGAAGATGGGGGAAAACGGATTTCTCTGCCCTTGGCTGGAAGAGGAATACGGCGGGTCAAATGCAGGCTATGAATATTCCGTCGTGATCAATGAGGAGTTGGCCTTTGCGGGCGCGACGGGCCTTCTGGCAGGGCTTCACAGCGACATTGTCGTTCCTTATCTGCACAGCTTTGGAAGCGAAGAGCAGAAAAAACGCTGGCTACCGGGATGCGCATCGGGGGATATCATTATGGCCGTGGCCATGACGGAACCGGGAACGGGGTCGGATCTGGCCGCCATCCGGGCCACTGCCGTTAAAGACGGCAACGATTATGTGATTAACGGGCAGAAGACCTTCATTTCCAACGGAATAAACTGCGATCTTGTCATTGTCGCCGTCAAGACGGACACCAAGGCGAATCCGCCCTTCAAGGGTGTAAGCCTCATCTGTGTCGAGGCGGGAACGCCGGGGTTTGAAAAAGGAAGGAACCTCGATAAAATGGGGTTCCACAGCCAGGATACGGCTGAATTGAGCTTTGTAGACTGCCGTGTTCCCGCAACAAACCTTCTGGGAAAGGAAGGTCAGGGATTCTCCTTTCTCATGAAGAAACTCCAGGGTGAACGGCTTGTCAGCTCGATCATGGCGCAATCAATGGCCGAGGCCATGCTTCAGATGACCATAAAATATTCCAAGGAACGGATGGTATTCGGACAGCCCGTCAGCTCATTTCAGCATAACACCTTCAAAATTGTAGAGATGGCGACGGAAATAGAATTGGGCAGGACCTTCCTGGACAACCTTATTGATGACTTCATTGCCGGAAAGGATATTGTGATGAAAGTATCCATGGCGAAGGCCTGGATTCCGGAGATGGCCAACCGCGTGGCGTACCATTGCGTCCAGCTTCACGGAGGATACGGATACATGGAGGAATATCCCATTTGCCGTTTTGCACGCGACGTGAGGGTTATTCCCATTTTCGCGGGAACCACGGAAGTCATGAAGGTAATTGTCGGCAGGATGCTGGGACTATAGCCTCGTTTCTGATGATGTCAAGGAAACGATCGCACGAGCGATTAAATGTTTTAAATGAAAATTCTTCCAACCCTTGGCAATAAGGGATGTGAGTGGGGGAGGTTAGGAGTGGGATGGGGTTGATTTTCAGGCATTCATGAGTTTTCACCCCATCCCCACCCCCGAGACTTTGTTGCAATTATGGTTTCTCTAATCGATTAGAATGTAGCGCAGGACTTTAGTCCTGCTAATACTTCGTAATTTTAACACCTTAATCAAAATCGCAGACCTGAAGGTCTGGACTGCAGCAAGTCGAATGTAGCAAATATTTGAATTGCGGCACAGTCTGGGGATCAGGTGGTGGTTACAGGTTCGTAAGGTTTGATCTACCCGGCAGCGTGAAAAAAAACGTTGCGCCTTTTTCTAATTCGCTTTCGGCCCAGACCCGCCCGCCATGCCGGTTGATTATCCGCTGAACGATTGCCAGCCCTATGCCGCTTCCCTCATACTCCTCATGGCTGTGGAGACGTTGGAAGACGCCGAAGAGTTTGTGATAATAAGCCATATCGAATCCGACGCCGTTATCCTTTACACAATAGACAATAGCGCCATCTTCGGTATAGCTGCTTATTTCGATGGTGCCCGGCTTTCGATTTGTTGTAAACTTGACGGCGTTGGAGAAAAGATTGACAAGGGCCTGCCGGATGAGCGTTCTGTCCCCGAATCCCGGCGGCAGCTTGGAGAGCTTGAATTCAATCTCCCGATCCGGAACGGCTTGATGTATATCATTCCATACTTCGCTGGCAAGCTTGTTCATATCAATTTCCGAAGCGGCCATGCTGCCCCGGTGAACCCTGGAAAAAGAGAGAAGGTCATCGATGAGAGCACTCATCATTTCCGTGTTGCTGCGAATTACGCCTATCATGCGCGAGGCGTCGTCATTAAGGACGTTGCCGTATTTTTTCGTAAGCATTTTGGAATACCCGTCGATGGCCCGAAGAGGGGCCTTGAGGTCGTGAGACACCGAATAGCTGAAACTCTCCAGTTCCTTGTTGGCCTCTTCCAGCTGCTGTGTTCGTCTTATCAGTTCCTCATCCACCTGCTTGCGCTCCGTGATGTCCTGAACCGTGCCCTCCATCTTCACCGGATTATCGTTTTTGTCGAAGGTTATCTGTCCTTCGCTGTGAACATATCGTTCTTCACCATCCTTCCGGATAATACGGAATTCGAGGTTGTAAGGTTCATGTGCTAGGGTCTCCTGTACGGCCAGCTCCACCCGCGGCCGGTCTTCAGGATGGACGCAGCCAAGAAAATCCTCATTCCGGGGAGCAAATTCCTTTGGCTTAAGCCCAAACATACGGTAGGTTTCATCAGACCAGTAAAGATGATTCTCTTCAATGTCCCAGGCCCAGCTCCCGAGGTGAGCGATTTCCTGCACCCGTGCCATGTGAAATTCGCTTTGCCGCAACGCCTCCTCAGCTTTCGCCCGCTCGATGATATCCGCCGCCTGTTGTGCGAGCAGGTCCAGAAGGTTCAGGGCACTATCATCAGGGAGTCGCGGCGTCTTGTAGTGAGTGGAGAACATTCCCAGGATCTTTCCCGATCGACTAAGCAAGGGCGTGGACTGCACCGCACGCACGCCGGCTTTGAGCTGGATTTCCAGAGCCGGTGTACCGATAAAGATTGGGCTTTGTTCCACATCTTCAACGATGACGCGTGCACCTTGCTCAAGGGCGGTGCCGCAAGTTCCCCGGCCCTTGGAAACCGAGTTCCAAAAATCGATCCACCAATCAGGAAATCCGCGATGCGCGGCTATGTGCAGGTCTGAGGTTTTCGGATCGAAAAGTTGAATGTTGCCGAAATCGGCTTCTGAAATGGCAATCGCCGCATCGACGATCTCGCCGAGAATTTCGTCCATATTGCCGTCAGACACGAATAGGGCGCCGATTTTCTGCAATCGTGTCATCGCCTCCAGATCGGTTGCAAGCCGTTCCTCGGTCCGGCGCAACGCTGCCTCAACCTCACGCAGCTTCGTGGAATCGTAATAATAGCAGATGACGCCGTATTGCCCATCCGGGAGCATTATGCCATGAAGCTCCCACTCGTAAGATTCCACAATCTCAATGTCGTTGCGCTGGTTGAAAAAGCGCGGCGAGTAGTAGGGCTCACCGGTATCAAGCGTGTGTCGGAAATGGGATATGATCTCTTCGGCAACGGGATCGGGCCAGAGGATGTGCATGGCCTCGGAAAAATCTCGCCCGATCACCGGGCGCACATTGCAGAACGCTCCGGTTTGAGAAGCCTGATTCATGAAGGCGATGCGGAACTGTGAATCAACTATATAGGTACCGAATGGGGACCGCTCGATCAGCTTAGAGAACGTATTCCGGCTACGCTTTGCCTGCATCTCTGCCGCTTTACGCGCTGTTATGTCGATAGTCACGGCGATGCCCCCCGAGACATTGCCTTCTGCATCATAAATGGGAGCGCCGGAGGCTTCCGCGTACCAGCTTCGCCCGCTTGGAAGTCTGACTTCGAGTTCCATGGGCGGGATCACTTTCTTTTCGGCAACAGCCCTCTGAAGCGGCAGTTCCGCGTCGGAGATTTGGCGTCCGTTATGGAAGAACCGCACCTGGCGGCCGGGTGCGCTATCAGTCGGCGCGGAGGCCGACAGGTTATCCTCCGGCCTGACCTCAAATTGTTCCAGGGCGGCGGGATTGCCGGTAATGCTCCGGCACGTGGTGTCTTCGGAGAAGCTGATGCCCACGGGAACCGCCTGCATCAACGCATGGAGACGCTGATAGGTATTCAACAGATCTTCCTTGGCCTGCCTGCGCCCGGTAATATCCATGAAAGTGAAAAGGATGTGAGGCTCTTCTTCAATTTCAATCAATTCTGCGGAATGGTTGCATAGCAGTAATTTGCCCGCCTTCGTGCGAAATCGGTACTCTTGATTGATACTTCTGCCTACCGCCATCAGGTCCCGCAACATGCGTTCCCGGTCTGCCGGATCATTCCAGACGCGAAGTTCATTGATGGAATGACCGATGAACTCATCTGCATTATAGCCAAGTACATTAAGCGCCTCATCATTGGCTTCGATAACGAGACCGTTGTGAAAACGGCTCAGACCTATACACGCAGGGTTGGAGCGGAACGTCTTTTTGAGTATCTCTTCCGACTTCCTCAGTGCCTTTTCAGTCTTCTTTCGGGCTGTCACCTCCGCTTCCAATTCCGCAGTCCTTATCTTGACCCGCTCCTCAAGGGTCCGGTGGGCTTCGCGGAGTTCGGCCTCTGCCCGCTTTCTCGCCCTGTGTTCCTCCGCTTCGGCAAGGGTTCTTCGGACGGCAGGGATCAAACGCTGCTGAAGGCGGTGCTTCAGGACGTAATCCTTGGCCCCCTGGGTGAGGATATCGATGGCGCGGTCTTCAGTGACGGCGCCTGTCACCAGGATAAAGGGTGTATCGGGACGCAGCTGTTTTGCCTCGGCAAGCGCCAATGCACCATTGTATTTGGGCAGGTCATAATCGGAAAGTATAAGATCGGGGGAGAACTCCCGGAGTCCCAGGATGTAATCTTCCTCAGTCATTACGACTTTCGAAGTGAAGATGTACCCTGCTTCCTGGAGTTCAAACTGGATCAATTCAGCATCAGCAGGGTTATCTTCCAGTATAAGAATGCGAAGGGGTTCTGACATAATATCTTACCTCTTTTGGGCAGGCTGTTCAAAAGCTTGTCCCGGACCTGATCCGGGATGTTCAGACGCAAGGCGCACAAAAGCTGAGGCTACCACCCCCTGCACCCCCGCCAGCGGGGGACAGCGTACATAGAAGTACGTCGATGTAGCCTGCCCCGGTGAAGGCCGGGGAAGCTTGCAGCGCAACGCAGCAGACGCCGTCCCCGCGAAAGCGTGGGATGGACGTTTTTCAACAGCCTGCTAAAATACCACTCTGTCCTTCCCCTGTTCCTTTGCTTTATAAAGACGTTTGTCGGCTCTCTTGATGAATTCCACCAATCCTTCCTGGGGTGTGATTTGTGCAACGCCGATGCTTACGGTGACGTGCTCACTTACGCCAGGGACGGGGATGAATACTTCCTTTTTAAATTCTTTTCTTATCTTTTCGGCTACAATGACGCCATTATCCGCAATAGTTTCCGGTAATATGACGATAAATTCTTCTCCGCCATACCGGCAGGCATAATCGACTTTTCTTACGGTCCGGCGTAGAACGTCTGCAAATCCAGTGAGGACGTGATCGCCTTCCATGTGTCCATAAGTGTCGTTGTAACGTTTAAAATTGTCAATATCCATCATGAGGATTGATAAGGGATGATTAAATCGGTTTGCGCGGGCCACCTCCGATTCCAGGATATTATAACAATGACGGGTATTGTATAATTTAGTCATCGCATCTGTAATGCTTAATTCCAGGTATCGCTTTTCGCTGTCCCTGAGTTCCTCCTCCGCATGCTTGCGTTCGGTGATATTCTCAAAAATGGCGACGATCTCGCCGTTTTTTGCGCTCGATCCGATGAATGAATTGTACTGCATGCAGATCATCTCCTTGCCGTTCTTATGAAGGCACAAGGTCTCCAGGCTGCATGTTTTATCCTTCTCAAATATCAGATTGATATATTTATTGCTGTTCCTGAAATCCTTTTCGCTTTTATAGAGCATTTTGATATTTTTTCCGATGATATCTGCAGGTTTCCAGC
Source organism: uncultured Syntrophaceae bacterium (assembly GCA_964645835.1). GTDB lineage: Bacteria > Desulfobacterota > Syntrophia > Syntrophales > UBA8958 > CAZBME01. The sequence continues at coordinate 43,757 of CAZYDG010000028.1, read as the reverse complement.
CAAAGACCATTTCCAGGGCATCGCTCGCAAACAAAATCTCATGGTGCTTCATCACAACCACGGCCTGCGGCATGGCCGACAATATAGAATCAGCCAGCGCCTTCTGGTCTTCCATTTTTTTAGTTGCATTCCTGAGTTCGGTAATATCCATGGAATTACCCAGAACAGCGGGCCGGCCGCAGTAGGATATGGAGGTCACGGTCTCCATGATCCAGTGAACGACACCTTTTTTGTCTATAATCCTGAACTCATAAGGGAATGATCTTATCCCCCTGAGCATGTCGGAGACATGCTTCCTTGCGATCTCCTTGTCTTCGGGATGAACAATGGTTGGCGTTGGCTTGCCGATCAACTCTTCAACCTTGTAACCGGCATAGGCAGCCGCGTTGCAATTGAGAAATTGAAAAACGCCGTCCTGGACAACATACACGCCGCCAAACGATTTCTCGGCAAGAATGCGGTAAAGCTCTTCCAAATCATTACCGGCGGTGTTCCCTGGGTTTTCACTGTTCGCCATTGCTGTGTTCCTCCAGGTGATGTCTTAGGAAAAGTAAAAAGTCTTTGTGGGAAAGAAATGATCAAATATTTTTTCGCATGTGAATTTATCTGGAAATACCGGATACTATCGAAGATGTCAAAAGAAAATGGGGGTACTTTATGAATTACTCTTCCGGTATCCCTTCCATTGGGGGCATATCTCCGATGAGGCCGGCTGGTAATTTCGGCAGACCTCGGGACGGGTTTCATAAATCGAACAGAGAAAGTGGTCGCCGTCAACTTCCAGGAAAGGGCACCCACCTTCGTAATGGCCGTCTGTGGTTGAAATCAGACGGTCACCAGCCCAAACAACTTGACCGTGTTCCAGGACATGGAGGATATCCTCCCGGTCTTCCGCCCGCCAGCGGGAAAGGTCTTCATCGGTCACAAAGGCAATATAATTGGCCAGGCAGCAGGTACCACATTGCTGGCACGAAAAAGTCGAATCTTCCATCGGTCGGTAAACTTCATACGCCTATTAGATTGTTTTGACAAGGGGAATTAAAAGAACACCATGGCCAGAAATTCAGCTATGCAGGCCGGTGTATCGCTGCCTTCAATCTCGATTGTGTGCGTCGTCGTCATGAGGAGACGGTTGTTCGGTTTCTCCTCCAGGGCTGAAAGGACTATGCGATCCCGGATCTTTGAACCAACCGGAACAGGGTTAATAAAACGGACCTTGTTAAGGCCATAATTGATGGTCATCATCGATCCTTCAAATTTAACAGGCATCTGGTAGCTGAAGTAGGACAGATTGGAAAGGGTGAGAAAGCCGTGGGCGATGGGCTTGCCGAAGGGGCCTTGTTTCGCTTTTTCCACATCGACGTGAATCCATTGATGATCGTCTGTGGCATCGGCAAACTGATTGATCTGTTCCTGCACAACTTCCTTCCAGTCGGACAGGAAGACCTCCTTGCCCATGACGGTACTGTATTTTTCTATCGCCGCCTTTACTGCCATGATCCATTCCTCCTTTCTTATCCGTGACTATCTGCTGTGGCCGATATTCCGGAACACGATACCTATTACCCCCACGAAAAAGATAATGTTACACAGTACCAGGGCCGGGGTTGGAAAACCCCGGCTATCGGCAGGTTAACGGTTTTTCATATTAAGCATCACGACACGGCCGCTGTCAACTTTCCCTGGGCCTTTTTAGCTTCGTCGGCCATGCGCGCAAATAGTTCTGCCACGGTTGGTGTGTCATGAATGAGTCCCTGGACCTGGCCCACGGGCAGGACGCCGGTCTGTGTGTCGCCGTGTTCCGTCGCATCCTTGATCATTTTGAAGGCATTGGCCATGAAGGCCAGCTGTCTGGCATTCGACCATCCCGATGCCATGACGCCAAGGAAAAGCTTGAAATAGGGGAGGCCGACCTGCTTGGCGATATCCTGAGAGTTGAAAAACGCCGCCGGCAGATTCAGGCCGCGTTTGATGGCTGCCTTGGCCGCATCGGTCTTCATGACCCGGCAGAGGATTCCGTCAAACCTTTTCGAGAACAGGGTGTCGTAGACTTCTTTTTCGACGGTCATTTTTTTATAGTTCTCATGAAGAGGGCTTTCCTTTGTCGTCATCAGGCGGGTTCCCATGGCGATGCCCTCCGCCCCCAGAGCCAAGGCCGCCGCCAATCCTCGGCCATCGGCAAAACCACCGGCAGCTATTACGGGAATCTTGAGATTCTCGGCCAAGTGGGGAATCAGAACAAGGGATGTGACCTCTTCTCCGTGGGCCGCCGCTTCCTGGCCTGTGGCGATCACGGCGTCGCTCCCGTAGTCCTGGGCCCGCTGGGCGTGGCGAAGGTTAACAACTGTAGCAAAGACCTTTCCGCCGTATTTGTGCGCTTCTTTGACAATCCAGTCGCCTTTGCCCAAGGCAAAGTTGATGACGGGAACCTTCTCCTGGAGAAGAACTTTTGCATTGTCCGCCGCCCCTGGAAACATGAGCGATGCGTTGGCGCCGAAGGGTTTGTCCGTCATGGACCGGATTTCCCGGATGGCCTGCCGGGTCTGCTCGCTGCTGAGGGGGCCTGTAGCCAGGATGCCCAGACCTCCGGCGTTGGACACGGCCGCCACCATCTTGGGAACGCTGATCCAGCTCATGCCGGAGAGGATGATAGGATATTGGATACCGCACATTTCCGTAATTCGTGTTTTCATCGTTATTCTCCTTGCTAAAATTTCAAATGAGGTTTATCCGCAGACCTCGCAGGCCTTGGACAAGCGTTCCCGGGCCTCGGCGGCCATCCGTTCCAGAAGTTCCCGGCAGGTGGGAATATCGTTGATGAGGCCGATGGACTGGCCTACCATGAGAGGTGCATAATGAACATCGCCGGTTTCCCATGCCTTTTTGACTTTCATGCCCGACAGCAGGGGGATAAGTTCCTCGAAGCCGCCGCCGCGCTCTTCGATGGCTAGCACTTCCTCAAGGACTTTTGATTTCAATCCACGCCCCTGGAGACCTATGGACTTGCCGTAAATGACGGTCTCGAATTCCTGCCGACGGACCAGTTCCTGCTTGATGTTCTCATGGACGTCGCACTCCACAGTGGCCACAAAACGGCTGGCCATCATGACGCCCTGAGCGCCCAGTGCCATGGCCGCCGCCATGGTTCGCCCATCGGCGATGCCGCCGACGGTCACAACAGGAAGCTTTACCGACTGGACCATCCTGGTGGTGAGCACCATTGAAGTTACGTCGTCATTTAACGGATGGCCTCCCTCCTCGATGCCCGCCGCATAAATCCCGTCATAACCCACATGTTGCGCATGGAGGGCATGACGCACGGCGCCGACCTTATGGAACATTTTGACGCCCGCCTTTTTCAGCAGATCGACCGATTCCATGCCGGCCGCCTTGTCCAGGGGGGTGCCGGAAAACTCGATACCGGCCACTTTTTCTTCGGCGCAGATCCTGACATACATCTTGTGATGTTCCGGTGTGATGCGCACGGAAGGAAGAAGAGTAATATTGACCATAAAGGGCATATCGGTAAGCTTCCGCGTTTCCCGGATGGCATCCCGGAAGGCATCAGCCGTCTCGTAGTTTCCCGCCGTCAGATTTCCCATGCCGCCTGCATTGGACACAGCCGCACAAAGCTTGGGCTTGCACAGCCACATCATGGCGCCGCAAATAATGGGGTATTTGATTCCGAACATCTCTGTGATCGCTGTCTTATACATATCTATAACCTCCTCGTATACACAATCGCCGTTATGGCGTTTCCTTCTCGTTTCGCTTCTTTTTGGCCAGGCTCTTCCTGATGTTCTCCCGGACTTGGCGTTGAAACAGGCGTCGCATGATATATTCCCGGTAAAAATCCCCCGTCTCGGAGATTTCTGCAGTAATGCGGGTATTTTCCTTCGTTGTTTTGTCGGAAACGATCTTGCGGCGCAGGTCCATTTCCCGTTCCACGATCTGTTTCCCCAGTTCAACGAAAAAGGACATATCTTGAATGTCTAGGCCGTAATCAATGAGCCTCCGGAGGCTGTCCCTGCCTGTCCGGATATCGTCACTGTCGTATAACGCCTTTCCCGGCTCCTGAACGAAAGGGATCAGGATGCCGATCCTTTCGGCCTGCCGGAGTTCTTCTTCCGTGAGCCCTGTTTCGGCCAGAAAGGTTGCCCGGTCCACAAGCCCCTGCCAAGAGCGGTTCGCACTTCCGAAGACGGCGTTTTCGACGCTTTCCGCTTCGGGCAGGCTCAAGCCCTCGTCCATGCGGCGCAGAATGTTTTTGATGAGAAACAGGGGGAAATACCGCGTCTCCTGGAGGTGCTGAATGACCTTCAAGCGCTCAATACAAGCCTCGTCATAATAGGCCATCTTCTTGTTGACCTTTTCGGGCAATGGCAACAGCCCCTCCCGGACGTAATACCGGATGGTGGAGGCGGGAATGCCGCTGTGCTTCGCAATATCTCCGATTTTAAGTTTCGCCATATTCATTAAAGATTAAAGTTAAACTTCAATGATTGTGGTTCTAGTGGATAAAATGAAATCTGTCAAGAAGTTTTTACCCTCCTAAGAAACATGAAGAGTCATTGCGAGCAAAGCGCGGCAATCTTGCTTTTAGATCGCCACGCGCTCCGAGGGACCGCTCGCGATGACAAAACTGATGTTTCTTGACTCAATAGCCCCGAAGTGTAGACTGTAGGGTGGATGAAGCGAAGCGCATCCACCATTCGCCGGAGGAACCGCTTCGCTTGTTCCACCCTACAAAGACTCTATTTCGTATTAATGACATGCACTCTGTAATTGTCGGACTTGATCCGACAATCCAGCAATGTACAACGAGTGTGCATTAAAACCTCTGGATTCCCGTTTTCACGGGAATGACATGCACTCTGTAATTATCTGGCTTGATCCGCCAATCCAGACTGTAGGGTGGATGAAGCGAAGCGCATCCACCATTCGCCGGAGGAACCGCTTCGCTTGTTCCACCCTACAAAGATTCTATTTTCGTAATAATGACATGCACTCTGTCATTGTCGGTCTTGATCCGACAATCCAGTAATGTACAACGAGTACGCATTAAAACCTCTGGATTCCCGTTTTCACGGGAATGACATGCACTCTGTCATTATCTGGCTTGATCCGCCAATCCAGACTGTAGGGTGGATGAAGCGAAGCGCATCCACCATTCGCCGGTGGAACCGCTTCGCTTGTTCCACCCTACAAAGATTCTATTTTCGTAATAATGACATGCACTCTGTCATTGTCGGACTTGATCCGACAATCCAGCAATACATCAAGCGCTTTTAAACTCCTGAATTCCTGATTTCACGGGAATGACTGGGTGGAAAGTGGGAATAAACGGGGAAATAATAACGACTTCCAACGATGTTATGTTTATGGTTTGGGATGTGTTGCAACCTGGATTTTCTTTTGCGCCTTGGCTTGTTGCACGGAAGAGGTGGACTTGGCGCTGGCAATCTGTGCCTGCTGCTTGAGCAGTTTATCCTGGCGAAGTTTTTCCTGTCGTAGTTTCTCTTGGTGCTTCTCCTGGAGCATAGCCGTCTTTACTGCCGGGTTGTAATTTTTTTGGATTTTCTGTTGGGGATGTTGTGACACACGGGCCCTTTCCTGTTTCACACCGCTCGCAAGCTGATGATGCGAAGCGTGTGTTTGGGCTGGAGCATGATAGGTATGCTGTACTCGGACGGTGTCCTGTTTCAGCGGAAAATGCTTTTCAACGGAAATAGCCTGATTCGGTGTCTTCATCATTTTATACGCGATATTCCGGTTCTTGGCTAAATAGTGATTGTCCGGCCTGAATTTAGCAGCCCGGTTGAAGTTTGCATATGCTTGTTTATAATTCCCGAGATAGAAGTAGGCTGCGGCAAGGTTTCCATATCCTTTGGCATCATCGGGTTTTAAGGCGATGACTTGATTATAGGCCTCGACTGCTTCTTCATAGTCTCCGGCGACCATGAATGACTGGCCTCTCTCCAGCGAATCCGTGGCCTGTAGCCGGCGGACCGATTCGTCATACCTGGATTTCTGTGCCGGGTTTGCTTCAGCCTTTGCCAGCGCCGACTTCAGGCGTTCTACTTCCGCCAATGCATCGAAGGCCTCTCTTCTTGCATCCTTCAGGTCATTAACGGTCTCCTGGTTGTCTTTCAATTTGGCGATTGCCTCGGCTACCTCATCGGAGTCAGCGGAGAGCCTTGCCTTGATCCAATATGTTTTTCCGTCCCATGATTCCTGCAGGATCTTCGTTCGCACGATGCCTGCCGTGAGCGTCGTGATCTTATCATGGTCCAGTTGGTAATCCTTTACCGTGGTCGAACTCTCCACGTATGTTCCCATTTCCTCAAGAAGGAGGCGTTTGACTTGTTCCAGGGCGATAGATTGGCAGGAAATCTTATCGTCCAATTCACTGGCTTCGTAAGTATAATCACGGATAAACGTTTTCTGGGCAGCAAATGCATAACTGCTCAAAGCAATTAGAAGAATAAAGACTGACGTAATTCGTGCGGCTCTCATTTTTCTTTTCTTTTATATTAGACTGTTGAAACCGGACAGATTATCTTCTCTGATAAATGACACTCCCTTCCTTCCATATACCTCATTTACTATATCGGAGCATAAGTGAAAAAACTTTAGAATTCTTTCAGTCCCCCGTTGGAAAAAAGCGACTTGGGATCTGGTCTGGAAGCCCGTTTATCCCCTGCTGGCGAGTTAGATGGTATGGTGATCAGCGATTGCCGATCTTTGCCCTTAATTGCCCAATAATGCGTTTCGCGGCATCTTTGTCTTTTATCTTGATGGCGCCGACGAGGTAGGAACCGGACTCCTCGGCAATCACATCCCCATAAAGGGAATCGGCAGCCGTCAATACCCTGCCGCCTTTCATTTCCACGACTTGAGCGCTTTGCCCTTCTTCTCTCAGGTAGGCCAGATAGGCGTCAAATGACTTGCGTGCCGATTCCTTTGAATCTTCGGTTACTACAAAGATGCGCATGGAATCGCCGGCCGGGGCGGCATCCATCACAAAGCCTCTCCGGAAAAAGGCGTAACCCAATAGACTTTTCGCAAGATAGCGTTCAGTCTTCGGTATCAGACCCGGCACGGACAGAAACTCCAGCTCCCTTGGGTGCGATGAATCGGCGGGGAGATTACCGGAAATCTTTTTTGCACAAGCCTGAAAGATCTCCTGTTTCAGGCCGGTCGTGCCCGTGGCCTGCAGCCTGATAAAGTAACGGCCCTGATAGAACATCATCTGAGTCGATGAGAGAAACCCCTCGGCGCCTATGGGGATAGTGTTGTCCTCCGGCCTGCGGTAATTGGAATATATCCCGAAGGCGTCAAGGAGGGAACCCATGCGGTAGACATCGGCGACGACCAACTGATCGGGGTATTTCTTGTTTGCGTAACTGACTGTGACGAGAAGATCAAACCCATAAGGCATGTAGAGTTCCGCTTCTCCATTGATATGTTCATAGAGAGTGTCGCTGCTATATAGCTTCGTCTTGTTCTCGGGTGACCATCCATCGGCGAATGTGCGTGGCAAAACGTTTTCGAGGGAAAGCTCACTCCCATGGATCGGTACCGGCAGGCACAGAAGCGCCGCCGTCAAGCAGACAATAAGGGTAAACATCAGGGTAAGATGACGCATGGCAACCTCCAGCAGGATGTTGAAAAACTCCCATCCCGTGCTTTCTCGGGGAACCTCCCCCTGCGCCCCCTCCTGAGGGGGACAAGTCTGATGTGGTAGATTTTCACGAATGCAGTCTTTTACACCCCATCCCCACCCTGACCATCCCCTTGAAGGGGAGGGAAGTTCCCTTCAAGGATGGTGGTACCCTCCGCTTGTTCCACCCGGTAATGAAATTTGTAACCCAGCAGAAGTGTCCCCCTGAGGGGGACAAGTCTGATGTTGTAGATTTTCACGAATGCAGTCTTTTAAACCCCATCTCCGCCCTGACCCTCCCCTTGAAGGGGAGGGAAGTTCCCTTCAAGGATGGTGGTACCCTCCGTTTGTTCCACCCGGTAATGAAATTTGCAACCCAGCAGAAATGTCCCCCTCTGGAGGGGGTGCAGGGGGAGGTCCTGCGAAGCGCATCCACCATCTGCCTTGCTCGTTCCTCAAGCCAGCAATGTTCTGGCCCGTTTCATCTTATCGCCGATATCGAGGCCGTTGGCGCATTTCGCCACGCATTGCCCACAGTCAAGGCAGGCAGAGGCGGAATATGCCCAGGGGATTTCCAGATAGGTCGTCCGGGCCAGGTCATGGCTTTTGTAGGCCTCCTCGTACATGAGACTGCGGTTGATCGTGCTGATGGCGACTTGTTGGGGGCATGTCGCCTCGCATTGGGCGCAAAGATGGCAGTAAAACGGTTGTACCGCCGCACCGTAGCGCTGCAGGATAAGATCGTCCAGGAAGCCGTACCGCATACCCATGACGGAAAGATCTTCCTTGAGATGGGACATATCCTTCATGCCGGGAATGGCCGCCGTAATATTCTTGTTCTGAAGCACCCATTTCAGGGCCGCCTGGTGGGGACTTATGGGACCCAATGCCTGCGTTTCATAGCCCCCTGCCTGTGTCTTCATGGCGATTATGCCGATATTCTTCCCTGCCGCGCGTGCAATGGCCGCCGTGACATCCTCTCCGCTCTTGAAGTTGTAACCGACGAGGGCCGTATCGAAGAACTGATCCTTGTCATCCGCCAGGGCATTGAGGACTTCGGCCTGGTTGGTGTGGGTCGTTACACCGAGAAAGCGTGCTTTGCCCTGTTCTTTGAGTTTAAGCAACGCCTCCCGCGATTCAGACGCAAATATTCTGTCCCTGCCGGTCAGGTTATGAAGTTGAATGATGTCCACATAGTCTGTTCCCAGGGCCTTTAGGCTCGTTTCGGCATCTCTTAAGATATCTTCTTTCGTCTTGGCGTTCGGGGTGATCTTAGTGGCCAAATAAACCTTGTCGCGGATGCCCTTCAAGGCCCTGCCGACGATTTCTTCATTCTTCCCGCCCATGTATCGCCGCGCCGTATCGACGTAGTTAACGCCATGGTCAAAAGCAGCCCTCATAACTTCCGATTCCGGCGTCAGCATGGCCCCGAAGCTGACGATCGTGATTTTGAGACCCGTTCTGCCCAGGGTCCGATAGACGGGCTGCGGAAAAACAAAAGGCCCCGTCGCCGCGTAGGACATGCCGCATGCCATACCTTCCCATCCGATCATGGCCGATGTGGTCCCGATCATCCCGATTTTCAGAAAATCTCTGCGGTTGATACCTGAGCGTTCTTTTTCTTTTTCCATTGCGCCCTCCTGATAATGCAATAATAGAGAAAGCCACTGATATTTGCTGCTGCCGCGCCTAGATTACCGGCAACTAGAAGGCATTTGCAGGACGGCGGTCCCATTTCCGTCCGTCGTTCCTTCTACCGCGCAGGGTGCGCTACCTAATCGCACGGGCTTCCCTGCAGCCGGCCGTCCTTGTTCGTCTTGGACGACAACCCTGAACCCTTTGCTCTGCCATTCGCCTGAAAACGTGACCTTGAGCCGATACTGAAGGGGAGGAAGGATCCTCTTCCCGTCACTGGCAACTGCGGGCAGACCTTTGGGCTTTTCGTTTACCGTGGGGATAAGATAGTAATCGCCGTCTTTGGTACACGAGGTGATGGACCAGTTGTTCTTGGAATAACCGCCTATGGTAAGAAAAGGGCCGGACACCAGAATATAACCCTTATGTCCACCCTGCACCGGAAATGAGAAACTTACGGGCGTCTCGCCTTTCTTGCTGTATATCCAGGCCGGTTGAGTGCCGGATGACGGCACCCATGATGTCTCTCCTCTGCCGCTGTGAAAACCCATCGCACCTAACATGATCCCGCAGTCCGGATTGGCAGATACGACCGTTACCGTCATCTTGCCCGTCCCGGGCGCAGTGAGGGAATAGTAATCTCCCGCATCACGGTCCCCATAATGGAAAGTGCCGATAACCGTCTGGTCAAGTTTAATGGCATTTGCTTGGGCAGGGGTGTTATTAGGTTCCAGCTCTATAAAATCCGGATCCATGCCGAAGGATTTGCCGGCAGCGAGAACGATGAGCATCGAAAAGACAATTGCCAGGCATGTCTTTAACATGATTCCCTCCTTCTTTGAAAGCGCTCTGACGGTTTGCCCCGGTAGAGCCAGATGGGCATTTATATTACGAATGATAAAATGACAAAAATGAGGATTCCGTTTTTTCGATAGCAGTTCTTTTTAAAGCGTTCAGCATCGTTTTGTAAGGTAATTAATGAGGCCTTATGTATCTGATAAGAATCTATTTTAGATTTGAACTATAGAAAAAACGCGATGGCGTGTCAATGAAAAAGAGGCTTGGGAAGGTTGAGATAACCGCCTCTGATAAAGACTTTATTAATGGTCCAGCAATTGTACTACCTCCCGGGATGCTAACTAATTCGGCACTGATTCGGGTGTGGGATGTTATATTCAGCGCCTGAAGCAGAAATTTTTTAGGCAAAAGATCGTCAATTGTGATATGAAAAGGCGTGAAAAATAGGATGTTGAAGTGTGGGTCATTTAATGACTGCCGGTCAAATTTATTCGTTTTAATCTGTGGGAGAATCTTTTTATAATCGAATCATGAGTTTACATCTTTGGCAGTCATGCTGTAAATGGTCATTGGTCGCCCGCATCAGAGCAACTAAAATCTTAGCTTGCAGAGAAACAGCATTGGATATGGCTATCCCTTAGGTCTCCGATATGAACCTTTGTGCCAGGAGTCGGAGGGGAAGACCTATCTTTTTCTGATAAACTAAAGAGTGGAGGAACGTTTATGAGTAAGATTTTTCAGTTGAAGGCAGATGGCGATATTGGCGTCGTGACGTTTGACGTTGTTGGTGACGCCATGAACACATGGACAGACGCGGCTTTTTCCAGCTTCTCTGAGTTGATGAATGAGTTGGAAAGTGCGACCACCTTGAAGGGTGTGATACTTATTTCAGGTAAGCCCGATAATTTCTTTGCCGGCGCCAACTTGAAGAACCTCGCCGCATTATCGAAACCCGAAGAAGTCCGTCAGACCCTTGAACTTTTTCATAGCGCATTCAACAGACTGGAAAAACTGAAGATTCCTGTAGTTTCCGCAATCCATGGATTTTGCCTTGGTGGCGGATTGGAACTGGCCTTGGCGTGCACTGCCCGGATCGCCAAAGAAGGCAAGACAACAATGATCGGCCTTCCTGAATGCAATGTCGGTCTTTTCCCCGGCGGCGGCGGGACACAGCGCCTTCCTCGGTTGATAGGACCCATTGCCGCGGAATTGATCATTAAGGGTACAATGTTGCCCGGAGCAAAAGCGCTTGATCTCGGTGTCATCGATCGCCTGATTCCCGCAGATGCCGATCTGCTTGAGGCTTCAAAGGCTTTTATTGGTGAAATTATCGCCGGAACGGCAAATCTGAAGCGGCCCCAGCAAGATTTTTCGAAAATAGACGATATTATTGAAGCTGCGAAACATGCATCCCTCAAGGCGACAAGGGGAAGGGCGCTGCCTGGTCCAATGCTCGCTTTGAAATCGATACAGGACGGCGTTAAGGTTTCCTTGATGGAAGGATTGGAATTCGAAAAGACAAATTTCGTCGAGGCCATTCTATCGAACGAGGCCAAGGGCAGCATCAACACATTCTTCATCAAAGGTATGACGGACAAGCCCAAAGCCATGATGACTAAGGGTTTCGTACCGAAACCGCTCGCGAAGGTCGGTGTCTTGGGCTTCGGCACAATGGGCCGCGGAATAATCATCGATATCATCACCAACATGAAAGCCCCCGTTCTTGTCAAAGATATTCCTGAAGCGCTGGAGCCGGGGAAGGCATTTGTCCGCAAGATTCTGGACGGCATGGCGGAGAAAAAACGCCTCAAGGTGCCGGTTGATGACGTCATGAACCTGATAACTGTTACGTCTGACTATGGCGCAGGTTTCAGCGATGTCGATATCGTCATCGAGGCCGTCTTCGAAGATCTGAAAGTCAAGGAACAGGTCTATGGCGAGCTTTGCAAGGTCGTAAAGGACGATTGCATCATTGCCAGTAATACCTCATCCATTCCCATCACCACGATGGCAAAATATGTTACCAATCCGGCGCGATTCGGTGGGCTTCATTTCTTCTCCCCCGTTTGGCTGATGCAGCTTGTAGAGGTTATCCGCGGTGAGCAGACGAGCCAGGATACAGTCGATAATCTACTCAACTTCGCCGCCGCCATCAAGAAACGTCCCATCGTGTGCCGGGACAATGCAGGCTTTGTGGTAAATGCGCTTCTGTTCCCCATGCTCATGGAAACCTTCCGCTGCCTGGAGGAAGGCAACTCTATCGAGAAGATTGACAATGCCATGACTTCATTCGGCATGCCTGTAGGTCCCATTCGTCTTACGGACGAAGTGGGAATTGATATCCCGTATAAGGTCCTCAAAGGTATGGGGATCAGGCAGGAAACCCTGGCCAATGTCGTGGAATCGGGCCGTTTGGGCGTCAAGAAGTCGGGGAAGGGGTTCTTCCTGAAGGACGGCACTGTCGATCCTGAAGTTCTGCCGCTCATCGGGAAAAGAGAGAAGAATGATTTGTCTCTGGAGCAGATTTCGGAAATCCTTCTCGAAGCCATGGTGAAAACGGGAAAAGACTTGCTGGATAGAAAAGTGGTCGATGATGTGCGCATGATCGATGTAGGTATGATCTGGGGTGTCGGTTTCCCCGCCGATAAGGGCGGTCCCATGAAATGGGCCGATCTGACCGGAATGAGCAAGCGCCTTTTCGGTAAAAACTTCTATTAAAAAAGTTATCCGCTTATTCGCCCCTTATCGTTAAAGGAGGGGCGAATAAGCACTTCATTTCCCTGAGATTCCTTTCCATTTCCATGGGATTACTTTTTGATTTTCTTTCATTCCTTCGTTCATTTTTCTGTCATTCCCGTGAAAACGGGAATCCAGGGGTTTTAAAGGTACTTACAGTGTATTGCTGGATTGTCGGATCAAGTCCGACAATGACGGAGCTGTAGGGTGGATGAAGCGAAGCGCATCCACCATCCGCCGGTGGAACCGCTTCTGTGTTGTCCCCCTCTGGAGGGGGTGCAGGGGGAGGTTCGGCGAAAGCGCGGGATGGACGTTTTTTTCGACAATCTGTTAAAGGGGAAAACTTATGTGGAACCCGGATTTGTATCTGAAATACGAAGATGAACGAACTCAGCCATCACGTGATCTGGCTTCAAGGATAAACATTTCCAATCCGGTTAATGTTATTGATATCGGATGCGGTCCTGGAAACAGCACAAAGGTTTTAAAAGACAGATGGCCGGATGCGGACATAATCGGTTTGGACAGTTCTCCGGAAATGATAGCGGAGGCGACGCATACCGATCCGCAGGTGCATTGGATTTTAGCCGATGTCGTAAATTGGGCGCCCGAGACCGAGTACACCATCGTCTTCTCCAATGCCGCTCTGCAATGGATTCCCGATCAGGAAAATGTAATTAAGAAATTATTCGGTTGTGTAAGAAGCCATGGCGCATTAGCCATTCAAGTTCCAGCGAACAGTAAATCTCCGCTCCACCAAGCTGTATTGCAAGTGTCGGCCAGGAAAGAATGGAGGGATATCATGAAGGGGTGTGAGACTTTATTGACATATAACGATGTGAGCTTCTATTATAATTTGCTGTCCACCCTCACCGAGCGAATCTTTGTCTGGGCTACCACATATTATCACATTATGGAAAATCATCAGGGCCTGATGGATTGGTACGCCGGAACAGGATTGAGGCCTTATCTGGAAAGACTGCCCAAAAAAGAATTGAGGCATTTATTCCAATATCAGATATTGGAAGCCTGCCGATCTGACTATCCTGTGCAGCCAGACGGCAAGATATTGTTTCCATTTCATCGCCTGTTCATCGTTGCTTATAATGAATCAACATGAATGACTTACAGGCTGTTTAAAAATGTCCAGATGCAAGGCGCGCGAAAGTCGAGGATTGAGGCGTACATAGAGGTACGTCGATTGACGGGACTTGCAGCGCAACGCAGTAGATGGGCTTTTTTCAACAGCCTGCTAATCTCACAGATTTCCGCGCAATTTTTCTGCATACAATATTCGTTTTATCGCCAGCTTGTAGGCAGACGTTCTCATTGTGAACTTGTTCTCTTCGCATTGTGAATAGACGTCGTTGAACGCGGTTATCATGATTTTCTTGAGCCGCTCCAGAACCTTATCCTCCTCCCAGTAATCGTTATTCAGGTTCTGGCTCCATTCAAAATAGCTGACGACAACACCGCCTGCGTTGGCCAGAATGTCGGGAATAAGCAATATGTTCTTTTCAAAAAATACCTTATCCGCCTCTTTTGTTGTCGGGGCATTGGCAAGCTCCAGCACAACTTTTGCCATTACATCACCGGCATTGCTTGCATTCAGCTGATCCGAGAGTGCCGCCGGAATCAATATATCGCACTCGCATGTGAGAAGTTCCCCGTTAGTTATGTTGCGGCTTCCTGCGAAAGCCACAACACTTCCGGTTTCATTGTCGTGCTTCATCACGGCTTCAATATCAAGCCCGTCCTTATTTATTATTCCACCCCTGATGTCGCTTACCGCGATTACTTTATAGCCTTTTTCGTGCAGTAACCGGGCGGCGTTTTCACCCACTTTCCCAAATCCCTGGATAGCGATGCGCGCCGCAGATTTATCCATATTGATTCTCTTCATCGCCTCCTCGAGGACATAGATGCCGCCAAGGGATGTTGAATAACTTCTTGCCTTGATTCCTCCCAGTTCGATGGGCTTGCCGGTAACCACTGCAGTTATATGCTCCCCTTTGATTCTTTCGTATTCATCGAGGATCCATGCCATTATTCTTTCATCCGTATAAACATCGGGGGCAGGGATGTCCTTATGAGGACCTATATAGTTCGCCATTGCCCGTATGTAACTTCTTGTGACTTGTTCGAGCTCGTTCGTGCTGAGCTCTCTGGGATTTACCACTACGCCGCCTTTTGAGCCGCCGAATGGAATGTTGACGACCGCACATTTGAGTGACATGAGGAAAGAAAGATCTTTGACATCATCAATTGTTAATTCGGGGTGGAATCTGAGGCCGCCTTTAGCCGGACCCCGGGCATCGTTATATTGAACCCTGTGCCCAACGAACATCTTTATTTTTCCCGAATCCATTCGCACAGGGAAATGCACTGTAAAGGAGCGTAGCGGCATGTCGAGGAGATCAAGCTCCTGCGGTGAAAGACCGAGGGTTGTGTAAATATCCTCCAATTCACTTATGGCGAGCTGGCAAAGATTTCTGTCATCCGCATGCAGTCTCTCGTGATATTTAATTTCCAAGATTTATTCTCCTGCGGTCTGTCAATCCCATCCGTCATTGTCGGACTTGATCCGACAATCCAGTAATACACTGTAAGTAACTTTAAAACCTCTGGATTCCCGTTTTCACGGGAATGACAGAAAGAGGAACCGGGAATGACACCCTCTTTCTGCGGGAATGACGCCCTCATTCTGTGGGAATGGCACCCTCTTTTCTTAGGAATGACACCCTCTTTATGTGGGAATGACCCCCTCTTTTCCTAGGAATAACACTCTCTTTCCGCGAGGACGTCACCCTCTCGCGGCCATCTCCCATCGAATGGAGAGGGAGCGAGAATCATCCAGCCCTTTTTCAACAGCCCGTCAATGCATACTCTTCATTGCCATAACCAGCTTCTCAACCGATGAAGCCGATTCTTGTAGGGCTGCGGCTTCTCGCTCCGTCAATGGAATTTGAATTATTTCTTCTGCCCCTTCCTTCCCCAGTTTAACCGGTACGCCTACAAAAAGTCCCTTAATATTGTATTCACCCTCGAGATAGACGGAACAGGGAAGGATCTTCTTCTTATCCTTCAGAATCGACTCGGCCATTTCCGCAATCGCTGAAGCTGGAGCATAATAAGCACTGCCGGTTTTCAGCATCTCAAGGATTTCAGCGCCGCCTTTTCTTGTGTGTTCAACGAGGGCCTCAATGCGTTCTGCGGGAAGGAGTTCCGTAATCGGGATGCCGGCTACTGTAGTATATCGGGGAATCGGCACTATTGTATCGCCGTGTCCGCCCAAAACGGTGGCGTAAATGTTTTCAACAGAGACTTTAAGTTCCATCGCAATGAATGCGCGGAAGCGTGCCGCATCAAGTACGCCTGCCATCCCGATAACCCTGTTTTTGGGAAAACCGCTGGCATCGTAGACAACGTGACACATTGCATCAAGGGGATTGCTTACTGTGATCAATATCGTCTCCGGTGAGTACCGTACAACCTGACTTGTAACTTCACTGACAATTTTCTTATTGATGGCCAGGAGGTCATCGCGGCTCATCCCCGGCTTGCGGGGGATACCGGCAGTGATGATGACTATGTCCGAGCCCGCAGATGTCTCGTAGCTGTTTGCTCCAAAAAGATAGACATCACTTTTCTCAATCGGTGCAGCCTCCATCATGTCAAGTGCCTTGCCCTGGGGCAAGCCTTTGATGAGATCGATCAAAACAACATCACACAACTCCCTTTCAGCAAGTCTCTGGGCTGTCGCTGCTCCAACATTTCCCGCTCCTACCACTGTAACTTTTTTGTCCATTGGATACCTCACCTACATTTTGCTGTTCATATATCGGAATAGATTTTTGACAGTGCCGCTTCGACCTCATCATCCGTTAGCAGGCCGCTTTCGCGGGCGACTTGCCGGACGGTTTTCCCGGTCAGAAACGCTTCGTTTGCAATCTTGGCTGCGCGGTCATAGCCCAGCCTGGGAGTGAGATAAGTGGCCAGGGCCAGGCTCTGTTCTATTTCTGCCGTACAGCGCTCGGCATTGGCGGTAATGCCGCGAACACACTTTTCGTCAAAGAGCGTAGCCGTTGAGATAAGCAGGTTGAATGAATTAAGAAGGTTATAGGCAATGAGGGGCAGCATGGTGTTGAGCTCAAAAAAGCCGCCCTGGCAGCCGATGGCGATGGCTGTATCATTTCCGATCACTTGGGCAGCCACCTGCACAACAACTTCGATTATTACAGGATTAATCTTACCGGGCATGATAGAAGAACCGGGTTGCAATGACGGGAGATTGATCTCACCCAGGCCGCACCGTGGGCCCGATGCCATTAAACGGATATCGCCCGCAATCTTGCTTAAAGTCACTGCCAGCTCTTTCAGGGCGCCGCTGGTTTCCAGCGCGGCATCCGGCATCGCCTGCGCGGCGAAATGGTTCCGAGCTTCAGAGAAAGGAAACCCCGTCTCCTCTGAGATCAGGGTGATCACGCGACGGGCAAATTCCGGATGCGTATTCAGGCCGTTTCCCACTGCCGTGCCTCCCAGGG
The DNA here is from genome assembly GCA_964645835.1 of uncultured Syntrophaceae bacterium. GTDB lineage: Bacteria > Desulfobacterota > Syntrophia > Syntrophales > UBA8958 > CAZBME01. The sequence goes on along the minus strand of CAZYDG010000028.1, from coordinate 26,381 downwards.
AAAGCTCGGAAAGAGATGTTCCGGCAGCTTTGATCCGCATTACGGCCAGCTCTATCTGGCGTGCATATCCCCCGAATTCCTGGCCGAGCCTGATCGGAATCGCATCCTGGAGATGAGTGCGGCCAATCTTCATGATATTTCCGAATTCTCCGGATTTCCGGGCCAGGCTCTGTTGAAGCCGCGCCAGTGCGGGAAGAAGCCGATTATTGATTTCTATCAGAGAGGCAATGTGGATAACCGAGGGGATGACGTCATTGCTCGACTGTCCCATGTTTACATGGTCGTTGGGGTGTACCGGTGATTTGCCTCCTCTTGTTCCTGTGATTATCTCGTTTGCCCGGCCGGCAATGACTTCGTTGGCGTTCATGTTTGTGGAAGTGCCGGAACCTGTTTGAAAAACATCCAGGGGAAAATGTCCATCCAACTTCCCGTCGACTACTTCCTGCGCCGCCTGAATGATGGCCTCAGACAGTTTCTTATCCAGCAGCCCCAAATCCTGATTGGCAACTGCCGCGCCCTTTTTGACAAGGGCCAGTGTCCGAATAAAGACGGCCGGGAAAGTGACGCCGCTGACCGGGAAATTTTCCACTGCCCGCTGCGTCTGCGCGCCCCAGTAGGATTCTGCAGGTACGGAAACAATCCCCAGGGAATCTTTTTCTTCACGAGTTGACATAAATACCTTATTAAGAACGAAGCTCCTTTTCAATTTCTCTTTTCAACGTGTTGATGCATTTTGTGACGGGGATCTTTTTCGGGCAGACGCGCGTGCATTCAAAATAGTTTTTGCAAGGCCAGATCCCGTTGGGGAAATCAATTCGCTTCAGGCGTTCCTGGTGTTCCGTGTCCCGGGAATCAAATGTATCGCGATAAGCCCATACCGCTGCGGCAGGCCCCATATATTGCGGATTTTCCAGCATGACCGGGCATGCGCCCGTGCAGCAGGCGCAAAGGATACAGCGGATTACATCCTCGACCTTTTTGGCGTCTTCCGGACTTTGCAGCCGCTCCTTTTCCGGAGGTTCGGAAAGATTGATGAGCCAGGGACGGACGTAAAGGATGCCTTCCAGAAAGGCGTTCACATCCACTGTAAGATCTTTCAGAACCTTGAAAAAGGGCAGGGGCTCCAGGGTGACTTGCTGGTCCGCATATTCCTTGACCAGTTTCTGGCAGGCCAGAGCGCAGCGGCCGTTGATTTTCATGCCGTCGGACCCGCAGATGCCGTGAGCGCAGGACATGCGATAGCTCAGCGTGCCGTCCTGCTCCCATTTGATCCGGTTCAGGCAATCCAGTATGCGTTCCGCAGGTTCTGCGGTGACCCGGTACTCCTGATAACGCGGCTCTTTGTCGGTGTCGGGATTAAACCGAAAAATCCTGAAGTTCATTTCCATGTCAGTATGACCTCGGCTTGGGGGTAAGGGTGGTTATCGTTACCGGCTTTGCTGATAACCGGGGGCCTTCAGCGGTTTTCTGGATCAGGGTATGTTTAAGATAGTTGACATCATCCCGCTCAGGATAATCAGTCCTGAAGTGCGCTCCCCGGCTTTCTTTCCTGCCAAGAGCGGATAAAACGATGGTTTCCGCCAATCCTAACAGGACTTCCAATTCCAGAGCCTCCAGAAGATCGGTGTTGAAGCGCGTTCCGCGGTTATCCAGAGCAACATTGCGATATTGCTCCTTTAGGGCACGCAGTTGCGAAAGTCCCTGCGTCAGGGACTCCTCACTGCGGAAGATAGAGCAATGCCTGGTCATTGTTTCCTGCAGTGCTTTTCTGATGCGGCCCGTTTTCTCTCCGGTTGTTCTTTTTTTGAGGCTCTCGATGTGATCCCGGACTTCCGCATCCGGGTCAGGTGGCGGGCTTTCCCAGGGGAGGTCCTTGAGATCCTCCAGCATAGACATGCCGGCCCGGCGGCCGAACACCACCAAATCGAGGAGTGAATTACAGCCGAGGCGGTTGGCTCCGTGCAGCGACAGGCATGAACACTCACCGGCGGCGTACAAACCGGGAATCTGATTCTGTTCGATATCAAGCACGCGTCCGTGACTGCCCGTCTGAATGCCGCCCATCATATAATGGCATGTTGGCGCAACGGGAATAGGCTCTTTTGCCGCATCGATACCGCGATAAATCTTTACAAACGATGATATTTCGGAAAGTTTTTCAGCAAGCGTCTTTTCTCCCAGATGAGTTAAATCCAGATGGACGTAATCTTTGCCGCCGATCCCGCGGCCTTCCAGAATTTCCGTCTGAATTGCCCTGGATGCCACATCCCGTGCGGCCAGATCCTTGATCGTGGGCGCGTACTTTTCCATGAACCTCTCGCCCTTGTCGTTACGGAGAATGCCCCCTTCGCCTCTGGCCGCTTCACTGATCAACACGCCCAGGCCGTAGATCCCGGTGGGGTGGAACTGGACAAATTCCATGTCTTCCAACGGGACGCCGGCGCTGTAGGCGAAATAGACTCCATCTCCCGTGCTGGCAAAGGCATTGGAAGTAATATTGAAGACTTTACCGTAACCGCCTGTTGCCAGAAGAATGGCCCGGCAGTGGAAGAAATGGACTTCACCTGTGGCCACCTCATAGGCTGTCAGTCCGACTACCCTCTTGTCCTTCATAACCAGATCGAGCATCTGGAATTCCGGGTAGGTTTTGAGTCCTTTGTGAATTCCCGAGAAGTAAAGTGTATCGAGAATCACCCGGCCCGACCGGTCGGCGGCATAACAGGCCCGCTTGACCGCGGCTTCCCCGAAATTCCGGGTATGGCCGCCAAAGGCCCGCTGGGCGATTTTTCCTTCCGGCGTCCGGTTAAAGGGCACGCCCATGTGCTCCAGCTCGTAGACGGCCCGCGGGGCGTCTTTTGCCAGTATCTCTGCCACATCCTGGTCAGTGAGGTAATCACCGCCCTTTACTGTATCGTACATGTGCCATTGCCAGGAGTCTTCTTCCTCGTTTCCCAGGGCGGCGGCAATGCCTCCCTGCGCTGCCCCGGAATGAGACCGTGTGGGATAAACCTTGCTGAGCAGGGCCGTGTCGTATTCTGAAGCCACTTCACCGGCGGCCCTTAAGCCGGCCAAACCAGACCCAACAACGATGACATCATGCTTGAAAATCATAGTCACCTCGAGTTTTATGAGCTTTTTTGTCATACCCGAATGCTTTTATCGAGTATCCGGTTTTATCGGACAACCTCTGGATTCCCGTTTTCACGGGAATGACTAGGCTGTAGGGTGGATGAAGGGAAGCGCATCCACCATCCACCTTGCTGTCATTGCGAGACGCCTCTCAGGCGTCGTGGCAATCTATATATAATGAGTAAAAGCAAGATTGCCGCGCTTTGCTCGCAATGACTCTTCATGTTTCTTAGGAGGAAGCATTAGCGACCGAAGCAATCTCAACAGCCTACTGTCATTTGTATAAATGTTAAGAAGGATCATAAGTTATGTCAACGAGGGTTGTTTCCTATCAATAGACGTACCTTTTTCTACCATTGATTAACGTCTGGAAGAGATTCATTTTAAGCGAAGAATTTTAATAAGGCTGGATAGCTTTACTTAGCTCTTAAAGGCTTATCATGAAGAAAAACCTTACCCAGAAAATTCTTCAAGACCATCTTATCGAGGGTGATCTCATCGCGGGCCGGGACATTGGTATCCGGATCGACCACACCCTCCTGCAAGATGCCACCGGCACCCTGGCCATGCTCGAGTTCGAGGCTCTGGGCCTGAACACTGCGAAGGCAGAGGTGGCGGTCCAGTATGTCGACCACAACTTACTGCATACGGACTTCAAAAATGCCGACGACCACAAATATCTCCAGACGGCCTGTGCCCGTTACGGGATCCATTTCAGCGGTGCAGGAAACGGGGTATCCCATCAGGTCCATATGGAGAGGTTCGGCATTCCCGGCAAGACCTTGCTGGGTTCGGACAGCCATACACCGGGGGCAGCCGGGGTTTCCATGCTCGGAATAGGTGCAGGCGGGCTGGATGTTGCCCTGGCCATTGCTGGATTCCCCTATTATTTCCCCTGTCCCATTGTGCTGGGTGTCAGGCTCCTGGGCAAGCTTTCCGACTGGGTAAGCGCCAAAGACGTGATCCTGGAGATGCTGCGCCGGTTCGATGTGAAAGGCTGTGTGGGCAAAGTGGTGGAGTACTACGGCCCGGGCGTGAAGACCCTGTCCGCTACGGACCGGGAAACCATCGGCAACATGGGCACGGAGCTCGGGGCCACAACCAGCATCTTCCCGTCCGACAGGCGCACCCAGGAATACCTCGAAGCCCAGGGCCGCGGCGAAGTCTGGCGTGAACTTTCCGCCGACAAAGGCGCCGGATATGATGAAGAAGCGGAGATAGATCTTACAAAGGTTGAACCCCTGATCGCCAAGCCATCCTCGCCCGGAAACGTGGTGCCCGTGCGGGAAGTTGCCGGCATCAAGGTCGATCAATCAATAGTGGGCAGCTCTGTAAATTCCTCCTTCCGGGACCTGATGATCGCGGCTAAGATACTGGATGGCAGGCATATAAATACTACGACTTCTTTCCATGTGAATCCGGGCAGCCGCCAGGTGCTCGAAAATGTAACCCGTCAAGGCGGCCTTGTTTCCTACCTCACGGCCGGAGCTCGTGTCCATGAGCCGGGCTGTCATGGCTGCATCGGTATGGGCCAGGCTCCCGGCAGCAATGAAGTGAGCCTGCGGACGTTTCCGCGCAATTTTCCCGGGCGTTCCGGTACGAAAGACGACCAGGTCTATCTCTGTTCGCCCGAAACGGCCACCGCCTCCGCACTGCGTGGCGAGATTACTGATCCCCGTGACCTGGCGGAGGAAATGAAGTTCCCTCGTATCCGGGACCCGAAGCGCTATTTCACCGACGATCGGTCAATCGTCTTCCCCTCGGACGAATTGCGCAAGACTGTAGTCGTGCGCGGCCCCAATATCATGCCTTTGCCCGAGCTTAAGCCGTTGCCGGAAACACTTATGGCGGAAGTGGTCCTGCGGGTCGGGGACAACATTTCCACCGACGGCATCATGCCTGCAGGCAGCCGGGTGCTTCCCTTCCGCTCGAACATTCAGGCTATCAGCGAATTTGTTTTTGAGCAGATTCGTCCCGGTTTCGCCGCTGATTGCCGGGCGCGCGGCAGCGTCGCAGTCGTGGGCGGGGAAAATTACGGCCAAGGGTCAAGCCGCGAGCATGCGGCCCTCGCACCCCGGTATCTAGGTGTGTGCGTAAAGATTGCAAAGAGCTTCGCCCGCATTCACAAGTCCAATCTATGTAATTTTGGCGTCTTGCCGCTCAGGTTCAAAGATCCCGGGGATTACGACCTGCTTACAGAAGGAACGAAGCTTGTGTTCCCCCATGTCCGCAGACACGTTGAGCAGGGAGACAGCGAAATCCCGGTCGAGGCTGGGGGACGGACCATTATCACCGTCCTGGAAGTTTCTGAACGCGAGCGCAAACATCTGCTCGCGGGTAGCACGCTGAATTTTGTGAAAAATGAATTGCTGGGCGGAAAATAATATAGCCATCAAGATGATATACTATGGACCATCTAAGATTTTATTTTTCTCGCAACTGTAGGGTGGATGAAGCGAAGCGCATCCACCATCGACTGGTGGAACCGCGTCGCTTGTTCCACCCTACATTGATGTAAGCATACGATAAAGGTTATGAAATGACACATCGAATTACCCTCATTCCCGGCGATGGCATTGGCCCTGAAGTCTCAGCGGCGGTCCTGCGCGTCATTGACGCGGCCGGTGTCAAAATTGAATGGGAAAGATTCGACATTGGCGGCTCCATGGAACCGTCGGGTGCGACGCTTCCAGAGGATGTGATCACTTCCATCCGGCGTAACGGCGTGGCCCTGAAAGGTCCGGTGACCACCCCGATCGGAACCGGTTTTGAGAGCGTCAACGTGCGCCTGCGCAAGACCCTCGACCTCTATGCCAATCTCCGCCCGGTGCGGAACCTTCCGGGAGTCATCTCGCGCTTCCAAGATGTGGATCTGATCATTGTCCGGGAAAACACGGAAGATCTATACGCGGGCCTGGAACTCGAAATCGTGCCCGGGGTCGTCGAATCGCTCAAGATCATCACGGAGAAGGCCAGCACCCGGATCGCGATCTTCGCATTCACGTACGCCAAGGCCTTGGGCCGGAGAAAGGTTACGGTTGTTCACAAGGCTAACATTATGAAGAAATCTGATGGTCTGTTCCTGGATTGCTTCCGGCGTGTCTCACCCGAGTATCCAACCATCGAGCACGAAGAGATGCTCGTGGATAACCTATGCATGCAGCTCGTCATGAATCCGGAGCGGTTCGACGTCCTGGTGACGGAGAACCTGTACGGCGACATCATTTCCGATCTGGCGGCCGGCCTGGTGGGGGGGCTCGGGTTCGCACCCAGCGCCAACCTGAGTGAGAAGGCGGCCGTTTTTGAGGCCGTCCATGGCTCGGCCCCGGACATCGCGGGAAAGAACCTGGCGAATCCCACGGCCCTTCTCATATCGGCCATCATGATGCTGCGGCACATCGGGGAGAGATCCGCTGCGTCCCGCATCGAAGGAGCGTTGAACAAGGTCCTGGCCGGAAGGGAGAAGACCACCGCCGATATCGGCGGCAAGGCCTCCACCACGGAGTTCACCGACGCGGTAATTGCCGCGCTCTGAACGCCCCGGGCTCGGGAATTTCGGGAATCTGAATTTTATTAAAATTGAGACTGATAGGAGGATAATAAGATGGCAAAAATAATAGAAGCCGGAAGGGCTGCAGATACGGCAGCTCCCGCTGCGACGAAGAATATCGGCCTGCGCGGCGTCACTGTAGCAGACACTAAGATCAGCAATATAGACGGTCAAAATGGCGTCCTCATCTATAGAGGCTACCGGATTGAAGAGCTGGCCCAGAACTCGACGTTTGAAGAGACTGCCTATCTTCTTCTCCACGATGACCTGCCCACTGTTTCGCAGCTCGAGGGGTTTACAAAAAGGCTCGTTTCTGCGCGGCAAGTTCCTGAGTTCGTCTTCGACGCGCTCAAACGATTGCCGAGGACAGCTCACCCGATGGATGTTCTCCAGGCTGCAGTTCCCATGCTGGCTGCAGCTGATCCAAATCTTACCGATGAGTCGCGGGAGGCCAATATTGTCAAAGCCGTGAGTCTTATCGCCCGGCTGGCGGCGGTTGTGGCAGGTTGGCAGAGGATTCGAAACGGGAAAGAACCGCTGCCGCCGGATGAATCACTAAACCATGCGGGAAATTTCCTGTGGCAGTTCACAGGTGAAAAACCCGATGCCGAGACGGCTCACGACATCGACACCGATCTGGTGCTCCACGCCGATCACACCTTCAATGCCTCTACATTTGCATGTCGCGAGGTCGCCTCCACCAGAGCGCACATGTATGCCGCAGTTTCCGCCGGTGTCGGCGCGCTTTCCGGAAGTCTTCACGGTGGCGCCAATGCCCAGGTCATGAAGATGCTTCTGGAACTTCAAAATGAAAAAGACGTCCCTGTGTGGGTAAGAAAGCAGATTGCCCAAGGCCAGAAAATTATGGGCTTAGGCCATGCAGTCTACAAAACCATGGATCCGCGCGCTAAATATCTGAAGGATATGTGTTCCCGGTTAGGAAACAAATTGCGGCAGGAGCAGTGGTGTTCGCTGCTGGATGAAATTGCCGGGACGGCCGAGGCCGAGTTCAAGACCCGCGGCGTTTCCACCATCAAACCCAATGTCGATTTTTACAGTGCGGCTGTTTATCACATGCTGGGCATACCGCTCGACACCATGACGCCGCTCTTCGCGGTATCGAGGATTGCCGGCTGGACAGCGCACATTATTGAAGAGAAGTTCGGCGACGCCCAGGAAAAGCCGGCGCTTTATCGGCCTACGTCCGAGTATACCGGTAACTACTGCGGAAAAATCGGGTGTGTTTATGAGCCGATTGCTCAGAGAGCAGGATAAGGTATCGTCGTCATTATCCGGCTTGACCGGATAATCCAGTGTAACAAAAAACTTAACGATGATAGTTTTGGTTTCTGAGGAGGTGAAATATGAAGATCCAGTCAATTAATCCATACACCGAGCAGGTGATAAATGAATTCGAACTAATGACAAAGTCCCAACTGGACTCTCAGGCCAAAATGTCCCGTAAGGCCTTTCCGGCATGGAGAGATAAGCCTGTCGGGGAACGGGCCAAATTGGTTAAAAAACTGGGTGATCATCTCCGGGAGAATAAGACGATTTATGCGGAACTAATGACCCGGGAGATGGGTAAGGCCATCAAGGAATCGCGCGGTGAAATCGAGAAATGCGCCTGGCTGTGCGACTACTATGCGGAGAATGCAGCGCTGTTCCTTGCACCCGAGGAGATCAAGACAGAAGCGAAAAAGAGTTATATAACCTTCGCGCCACTGGGTGTGGTGCTCGCTATCATGCCCTGGAACTTTCCCTTCTGGCAGGTCTTTCGGTTTGGCATTCCCGCCCTTTGCGCCGGGAACGTCATCCTTTTGAAACATGCCCCCAGCGTTTTCGGAACGGCCCTCTCTATCGAGGATGCCTTCAAGGCGGCAGGTTTTCCCGATAATATATTCAAAACCTTACTCATCGATGAACAAACGGCGCATACGCTCATTGATGAAGACAAGGTGGATGCCGTTTCCCTGACGGGAAGCGTAAGAGCCGGACGACAGGTGGGTGCGTCGACAAGCGGGAAAATCAAAAAGCTCGTTTTGGAACTGGGAGGATCCGATCCCTTCATCGTGCTCGATGATGCAGACATTGAAAAGGCAGCCATAACCGGCGCCAATGCCCGGATGATAAATGCGGGCCAGAGTTGTATTGCGGCGAAACGCTTCATTGTCATGGAAAATGTGGCAGATGCTTTCAAAAAGGCCTTTGTCGCACGTTTAAGAGAGCTCAAAATCGGCGATCCGATGGATGAGGCGACCGATGTCGGCCCTCTTTCAAGGAAAGAGATTTTCGATAACCTCACCGCTCAACTAGCCGATGCCAAAGCTCAGGGGGCGGAAGTCCTGGAGCTCGATCATCATTTTGAAAAAGGATTTTTCTTTGCGCCTGCTGTGGTCTCTAATCCGAAATCAAGTATGAAAGTCTTGCAGGAAGAGGTTTTCGGGCCTATAGCGCCGATTGTGACCGTGGAAACCGAAGAAGAGGCGATCCTGCTTGCCAACGACACGGAGTACGGACTGGGGGCGGCTGTTTGGAGTAAAGACCTGAACAGGGCAGAACGAGTCGCCTCGCGGATAGATGCCGGGTGCGTGGTTATTAACGACTTCGTGAAGTCCGATCCCCGGCTGCCCTTCGGCGGTGTGAAAAAATCAGGTGTCGGCAGGGAGCTGTCCCGTTACGGTCTCCTGGAGTTTGTGAATATAAAGTCTATAGTCGTGAAAGAATAATAGCCTTAAACTTATGAAAGCATCCGACCTGTTCGTTAAGCAATTGGAAGAAGAAGGTGTCGAGTATATCTTCGGCCTGCCCGGTGAAGAGAATCTGGATTTTCTCGAGTCTCTCCGCACTTCGCCGATCAAAGTTGTGGTGACTCGCCATGAGCAGGCGGCAGCGTTTATGGCTGCCACCTATGGCCGATTGACCGGAAAAGCCGGCGTCTGTTTCTCGACTTTGGGCCCCGGTGCCACAAACCTTGTCACCGGCATAGCCCATGCAAATCTCGTGGGCGCGCCACTGGTATCCATTTCAGGACAGAAGGCTCTCCGCGGCAACCGACAGGCACGCTTTCAGCTCATCGATATCGTGAGTCTCATGCAGCCGATTACCAAGAATTCTCAATCCATTGCCGATCCGGGCACAATCCCCACGGTGGTACGCAACGCCTTCAAACTGGCCCAGGCCGAGCGCCCCGGTGCGGTTCATATCGAACTTCCCGAAGATGTTGCCGAAGCTGCGACCGACGCATCGATCCAGCCGCGCGGCTTGGTCCGGAAACCTGCCCCGGATCGCCTGGCGGTAACAAGGGCAGCCGAGTTGATCAACGCTGCTCAATATCCGCTCGTTCTGATCTCATCGGGTGCAAACCGGACTCCGATAACTAAAGAGTTGTCAACATTCCTTGAAACAACGCGGCTTCATGCCATCCACACCCAGATGGGCAAGGGGGCGCTTTCCGATGCGTCGGAATACAGCCTGTATGCTACGGGAATCCACAAGCACGATTATGTGAACTGCGGTCTCGATCGCGCCGACCTTGTTATCACGATCGGTTATAATATCGTGGAGTACCCGCCATATTTATGGAACGCTGATCTAAACAAGAAGATTGTGCACATCGATTTCACCGAGGCGGAAGTAGACAAATACTATAATCCGGCAGTTGAGGTCGTTGGCGATATCTCCCTTTCACTGCATCTTCTCCATCAGCGAGTTGCGCCAAAAGAAGGCACAGAGGCATTCGTTTCCCTGCATGCTTATCTAACCGACAAGCTTGCCATTAAACGTGAGCAAAATTTTCCACCCACTCCTCCGGATGTAGTCCGGCATGTACGAAACGTGCTTTCTGAAGACGATATAGTGGTGATGGACAACGGTGTCTATAAATTGTGGTTCTCCCGTCTCTACAAGACATTTAAACCTAACACCTTCCTGGTCGATAATGCCCTGGCTACCATGGGTGCAGGGCTGCCTGCGGCTATAGCCGCGAAAATGCTCAATCCCGGCCGGCGTGTTCTGGCCGTAGTGGGAGATGGGGGATTTATGATGAACGCACAGGAGATCACGACGGCGTTGTGTTACAACATCCCCGTGGTTATCCTCATCCTGAACGACAACGCCTATGGGTTTATTAAGTGGGAGCAGCGGGAAAGAAAGTTTGCAGATTTCAGTCTGGATTTGAAAAACCCTGATTTTACACGGTTTGCGGAAAGCTTTGGCGCTGCTGGTTTCCTGATGAAGGCCGGTGATGAACTATCACATGTTCTGAATGAGGCCTTTGCAGTCAATCGGCCGGCGTTGGTGGAATGTCCAATCGACTATTCCGTCAATTACGCAACTTTCTCGGAAGAACTCGCCCACTTCAGTTGCCCAACGTGATTCCTGTTTCAATACCTGTCATTCCCGTGAAAACGGGAATCCAGAGGTTTAAGGTGCTTGCAATTATTCCTGGATTGTCGGATCAAGTCCGACAATGACGAATAGGAAGGGGATCCGACAATGACGGAGGGGAAGGGACCGGACAATTACGAATAAGAGGGTGTCATTCCACTCATTTCCTTGTCATTCCCGTGAAAACGGGAATCCAGAGGTTTTAAATGGTACTTACAATTATTCCTGGATTGTCGGATCAAGTCCGACAATGACGAATAGGAAGGGGATCCAACAATGACGGAGGGGAAGGGACCGGACAATGACGGAAAAAAGAAATGATTCATCCACAGATTTCATCATATAGATCTTTCCAGTCTGGATTGTCCTTCTCGATTAATTCAAGTTTCCACTTCCGTTCCCATTTCTTTATCTGTTTTTCTCTCCTGATAGCGGAGTTCGCCGTTTCATGGAGTTCATACCATACAAGATTGTGAAGTTCATATTTCTTTGAAAAGCCATCGACGAAGTTGTTCCTATGCTCATAAATGCGTCTGACGAGATCAGATGTCACACCAGTATATACGGTTCCGTTCTTTTTGTTGCATAGGATATAGACAAAGAAAGTTTTTGTCATGATGGGGAATCCCGATTATCAATTTGCACGTGTCCTACCATTTTTGTCATTGAAATAAAACTGGATTGTCGGATCAAGTCCGACAATGACGAATAGGAAGGGGATCCGACAATGACGGAGACGAAGGGACCGGACGATGACGAATAAGAGGGTGTCATTCCACTCATTTCCTTGTCATTCCCGCTATCTTTCCTTGTCATTCCCGTGAAAACGGGAATCCAGAGGTTTAAGGTACTTGCAATTATTCCTGGATTGTCGGATCAAGTCCGACAATGACGAATAGGAAGGGGATCCAACAATGACGGAGACGAAGGGACCGGACAATGACGAATAAGAGGGTGTCATTCCACTCATTTCCTTGTCATTCCCGCTATCTTTCCTTGTCATTCCCGTGAAAACGGGAATCCAGAGGTTTTAAGGTACTTGCAATTATTCCTGGATTGTCGGATCAAGTCCGACAATGACGAATAGGAGGGGATCCAACAATGACGGAAATGGCAAGGAAATGACACAGAAATGAATCAAGGCATGATGGTATGCGCAATCATATTATGCTGCTGTCTATGGCTGAGGTCTTCGATCAGGAGTGAAAAATGCTCTTCATGATATGCTTTATCCTGAATCCTATTTGATCGAAGATGGTGTATTCTTGCCAGTGCGGCGCTTCGTTAATGTTTGCCGGCGATGCGCTATCCTTTCTATCCTCCAGTCCCATTCGTTCAAAGTACCATAGAAGCTGCCGGATCCTTTTCTTCACATCGCCGGGCACGGCCTGGAATTTGATTCAATAGCCCTGATTACTATCCTCACTCCCCGATTTGTGATGGACTATTCTGCCCAGACAATTGAATTCCGTATCGCCGAACAGGAAACCGAGCATTACCTGGGACCCCAGGGGAATCTCGCCGCAATAGTCGATAAAGCACCCCGTTTCTGAGATGTCCAAGGCTTTGCACGGGACGGAGCCCTGGCTTGTAAAAATAACTGTACTCAGTGACGATCGGTACCTGGTGGCGACTTCCCACCATCTTAGGCGTGGGTTAAAGTAAGGGGCATAAACGTTCTTTCTTAAGAAAAAAGCCGCTATAGCCGTCGTGATAAAGATGAATAATATGACAATTTCAATAGAATAATTGGGATTAAGGTATTTGTAAACATACAGGTTATAGAAAATGAGGAGCGCCGAGAAGGCCAGGAAAAGATACCAGCCCCATTTTTTTACCATATAAATTCCTATTCCGACCACAGGGAAAAGGCCAAGAATGACCCAGTCCGTCCACGCGAGATGAGAAATTATACTATCACTACCAAATAATGGCATTTGATTGATATATGCTGCTTGTATCAGGTTACCAAAGGGTTCGAGGCAATAGAAGATGGCGATGATAATGATTGATAAAGGTCTTTCCCTCATAAATACGACTATACTCCCAATTCATCCAATTGATCGGGGTTAGCAATAGCAGGGTTAGAGAAATTCAAAAGATGCTTAAATTCATGACCGAGAACCGCTTGATTAAGGATGATTTTGCCTTTGACGACTTTGCCGATGATCCAAATCTCGTTGCTGGTATTGGCATAGGCACATAGGCAGCGGCGACATCCCAATTAAACTGGCTACGATTTCCGACGATATGAATTTTTACCTCTCTTAGTGTGATCACTTCGTGCAGACCTGACGGCGCTTCAGGCAATGACGCAAATCCCTTGTGCAGTGTGTCAAAGCCTTCCTTGCGGCGGTCTGTGGCAAGTGTAACGCACCCTAAAAGCGATAAAATGAGGCCGATATTAACCAGCCATAAGATTTTACGTGTGAATAACTTTAACATAAATCGAAAACCCCTTCTAGCAATTTCTTCGAGTATGTTGAATTCCCGCATCGATGGACAAGACGGAAATTGATTTGTAGAACTAATAAAACACTGACGGATAGTTAGCGTATTTCCATGAAACTTCTTAACCGGGCACTACTATGTACCTATATTATCGGCGCTTCCCGGGAAAACTTTAGAGGATTAAATATTGATGACTCCCTCCTTCCGTCATTGTCGGACTTGATCCGACAATCCAGAACCTCCTTCCTTCCGTCATTGTCGGACTTGATCCGGCAATCCAGACCCTCCTTCCTTCCGTCATTGTCCCCTCTGGCTGAGGGCAGAGCGAGGTTTTCTTTTTTGTCCCCCTCTGGAGGGGGATTCAGGGGGAGGTGTGTCCCTGCTTCGCATTTGACATTATCCACAGGAAAGTGTAGCTTTCCTCACATGTTAAACAATCAGGATCAAACAGTGATCAAAGAAAAACATCTTCTTTTACGGTTCACATTGGGTTGGTCAATCGCGGCGATCTTAGGATTATCGGGCATTTTGTTATTGCAGATTCCTGGTTTTCCCAAAATGATTGCTGCTCAGGTCACGGCGGGAATAATCGGCGTTGCCGGCGGCTTCTCGTACACATCGTTTATTAAAGCAATGGGCAGGAAGATTTCGTTTCGGGACCGTGCGTTCCTGTTGTCGTCCTGGGCGCTGAGTTTTATCTTAGCGGTGACAATGCTCTTTCTTGTGTCAGGACCGACTTCAATGATGATGGTCTTCACATTTTACAGCTTCGCCGCCTGGGGCATTCTCGGAGGTTTTGTTACCGGTCGAGTACTGAAGGCCGTGTTTGATGAAATCGCCAATCATGATTTGCTGCCGTCATTGGTGATCTGGTCTTTGTGCTTGGGTATTGCGGTCGCGGCATCCAACGCCGTTGGCGATTTCTTAAAAATGTTTTTACCGGAGTGGTTGGCATGGGCATTGGCCTATGAGGCTATGGCGGTGATCATAGGATGTGGCGGGGCTTATGCTGTCATACAGTTATTCAAGCCAACAAAACCACTTTCCTGTTCATATACGGAAGAAGGCAAAAGACTTTACATTGTGGTCCTCATTCTGCTTTGCCTCCCTTTTTATCTGAACGATCTCGCAGATATCTATATCAAGGATTGGCATCTTTGGCTCTTCATCGACTATGTTTGTGCAAAGCTTTTCCCTTTGCTGATTATTGGATGGTTGATCTGGAGCCGGAAAATGAAGCCTGCGGAATTCGGGTTAACTCAGGTATCTGCCATTTCTTTTTTGTCCGTGTTTCTTGCCGGGACGCTGACAGGTATTTTCCTGGACCAGAATGGATATGCCATGATTAAAGAATTACCCGGTTATCAAGCCCTGGGAGCGATGCCCAAAATTACCAATCCCTCCTGGATGTGGATTGACGTGACAGCGGGACTTCTCTTTGTCAGTATAGTCGAAGAGCTGATCTTTCGGGGTTATATGTATACGTTCCTGTCGCATTATACGAAGCGTGCGGCTGTCATTATCGGGATATCGGCGTTGGCCTTCGGGTTGATTCACTGGAGCGGCGGGTTCCATAAGGTTGTGGTCGCGGCAATCATTGGTGCTGTTTTCATGGCCCTGTTCTTGAGGACGCGGTCTCTTCCTGCACTTGTGCTGGCCCATTTTATAATTGACTTAGTTGCATTTACGGATATTGTTCCCAAATCGGTCTTACGGTTCTTCTAACAGGAGGCCCTTTTGTCCCCCTCTGGCGTTGTCAGGGGCAGGTTCCCTCTGGCGGGTCAGGGGCAGGTGTATGTCCCCCTCTGGAGGGGGTTAGGGGGAGGTTTCCTCTGACGGGGGCCAGAGCTGTATGGTGGATGAAGCGAAGCGCATCCACCTTCTGTGTATGTCCCTCTTTGGAAAAGGGGGATTCATGAATGCAGTTTGTCCCTCTCTGGCGTAGTCAAGTGGTGGTGTATGTCCCCCTCTGGAGGAGGCCAGGGGGAGGTTCACTCTGGTGAGGGCAGGGGGTGTATGTCCCCCTCTGGAGGGGGGTTAGGGGGAGGTTCCCTCTGGCGTAGTCAAGTGGAGGTGTATGTCCCCCTCTGGAGGGGGTTAGGGGGAGGTTTCCTTGTCTACAGCCTACTAATACCAAGGAGGATTACGGTTATCAACAGGTACCTTTTACTGATTCTGACGGTAGGGATGTTTGTTTTCCCGATAGGAACAAGCTTTGCCCAGGAGTGGGGAATGGTATTGTATGCGAAGCCAAATACACTGATCAGGGAAGAGAGATCAATCGATTCCATCAAGATCAGGGGATCCCTTAAAGGAGGGCAGGCGGTTAAAGCCGATTTCCTGAAGAATGGGTGGTATGCCGTCTTCGCATTGACGGAAGAGGTCAGGGATGAATCGCGAGCATTGGGTTATGTGCATGCATCCCGGCTTTATCGTGCCCCGAAAAAAGAGCCCATGCCGGATGGCGAGGAAAATTTGACCATCGAAGTGAAGGATATTCGCTGGAAGCTCGAAGACAAGGGAAAAGAATCCTTCATAATTGAATTCAACCGTTTTTATACCCCCGCTGTCTCCGCCATTACTGGTAAAGCCCCCCGAATCGTGCTGGACATTGTCAATGTCTCCGCCTTTAAAAAAGAATGGACCATGATTAAAGTAGACGGCAAATTGATCAAGCGTATCCGTGGCAGCATGAACAATAAGACGCGTGCCTGCCGTATTGTGCTCGATATGGATCCAGGAGCCGACTACTCAGTTCAGCCGATCTATGTTGAAAAGGAAAATACCTACATTCTACAAATATCCCCCGCTGTCCCCGCGAATCATCAATAATATGGAATTGTTATCCACATTAATTCACCCATAATTCATTATTGCTATTAAATCTTCACAAGCTTATATTTCAATAACTTAAGTACTACATCTGAAGTGTCCCACTCTGGCGGTGGCACAGCACGTTCCTTCCCCATCAAGGAAGGTTAAGAGAGGGGTACATCGTGCTTCTTCCCTACAAGGGAAGGTTAAGAGAGGGGCACAGCGTTCTTCTTCCCTACAAGGGAGGTTAAGAGAGGGGTACAGCACGTTCCTTCCCCTTCAAGGGGGAGGTTAGGAGGGGGATGGGGTCGGTCTTTTTTTGCTGCAGCTTCACCCATCCGAGGTAGTGAATTGTCTCACTTTGGACAAGACGATTCATGGGATGCAGTTATGTCCCCCGCTGGCGGGGGTAGGGGGTGGGGCACAGAGGGGGCACAGCGTTCTTCTTCCCTACAAGGGAGGTTAAGAGGGGGGTACAGCACGTTCCTTCCCTTTCAAGGGGGAGGTTAGGAGGGGGATGGGGTCGGTCTTTATTTACTGCAGCTTCACCCATCCGAGGTAGTGAATTGTCTCACTTTGGACAAGACGATTCATGGGATGCAGTTATGTCCCCCGCTGGCGGGGGCATGGGGTGGCAGTTTCGTGTCCCACCTGTAGGCAGACTGTGTCGTAATCCAGTTTTTGTCATTGCGAGGAGGCCCTTGGCTGACGTGGCAATCTGCTGAGATTGCTCCGATCACGCCATTTACTCCATTAGGCATAGTGACACAGTCTCAGGGGCGCAGGGTGAAGTTCCCCTCTAATCAAGGAGACCATGATTATTCAGTCATATTTATGTCCCAAGTGTAATTCCTGGAATGTCGATAAAGCCGAGCACAAAACAATCCTGCAAAAAATCAATGTATTCATCCCGAGAAAAGAGCTGTATGCCTGCGAGGATTGTGGCTGGCACGGCTATATAATAAAGGTGCCGCTGATTCCTCCGGCAATGTCCATAGCCTTGGGCATTATTGTACTAGTTATTATAATGGTATTAATTTTTGGTTAATGAAGTGCGGTGTTGTTCCCCTCTGGAAAGAGGGATTCATTGATGCAGTTTGTCCTCTCTGGCGTGATTAGGGGGTGGTAGTTTTTAGTCCCCCGCTGAAAAGGATGCAGTGAGTCAGGTCTTGTCCCCCTCTGGAGGGGGCGCAGGGGGAGGTTCTAAGTTATGTCCGCCGCTGGCGGGGAGATTGTGTTGCAATTCAAATATTTGCTACGTTTGACTTACTGTAGTCCAGACCTTTAGGTCTGTGGTTTTGATTAAAGTTGTAGGGTGGATGCAGTTATGTCCCCCGCTGGCGGGGGCAGGGGGTGGTCATGTGTTGTCCCCGCTGGCGGGGAGACTGTGTTGCAATTCAAATATTTGCTACATTCGACTTACTGTAGTCCAGACCTTTAGGTCTGCGGTTTTGATTAAAGTTGTAGGGTGGATGCAGCTATGTCCCCCGCTGGCGGGGGCAGGGGGTGGTATTTTTCGTCCCCCTCCGGAAAGGATGCAGTGAGTCAGGTCTTGTCCCCCTCTGGAGGGGGCGCAGGGGGAGGTTCCTTCTGGTCGTTAGGCGGAGGCTCTCCTAAAAAGCAGACGTTTTCTAACATTTAGTAGTTTGAACATATAAATACACCTTACTAATTCGACTGATTATTACCCTCATGTAATTCAGAGGGCGGAGCAGTGTGTAATAATGACTAAATGCCCGCGCTGCGGTTCCGATCGCATTAAGCGCAGTCACACCCGCGGTTTCAAAGAACTGCTAATGAAGTATTTCCAACAGCGAGCCTATCGCTGCATCAATTGCGGATGGCGGGGACCTCTCCACGGAAAATCATCCAATAAAGTGCAAAAGGGGAAATATACAATTACTCAACTAATTTTTATTGGCTTGGCCATTCTTGTCACAATCATCATTGTCTTTTATGTCCTTATGCATGAAGAAGCTAAACCACCCATAGCTGTTGGGATGAACAGCGGTCCTTCATATGCAGTGACAAGAATATCATGCCGGACCTGATTCGGCATCCAGTATTTTCAATCTATTCCAGAGAAAGATGCTCATAGCCCATGGATACAATGAACTTCGTGTAACCTCTCAACATGCCTTGAAGGTTGAGTCGCTGCCGTTGCTTCATAAAGATCCTTTGGACCGCCTGCTCCTTGCTCAAGCCCGTACAGAAGGAATGCTGTTACTTACCGTCGATGCATCCATTACTCAATATCAAGAATCGGTACTTATGGCTTAGCAAAAAAGATCATTAGCCACCTTGAACACAACCTGCCATGAACGTGTCTAAGGGACAACACAATGTCACCATCGATGGCTAATATCAGGTAGAATACTAAATGAAATAATCAAATGCATCTCCATAAGATGAAAATCGTCACCATCATCGGCGCCCGGTCTCAGTTCATTAAAGCCGCAGCCATATCCCGCACCATTGCCGAACATAATAAGAAATCTGAGGACACGATCCAATTTCGTCAGAAATTGGATCGTGTCCTCAGATTTCCAACCAAACCAAATTGCAAAATGTCAAAATTCAAAGCTCAGATCAGGGGTATTTGTGACTTCTCGAAAGCAGTAGATAGAAATTTTCTATTATATGATAAACTCTTCAAATGCAAATCATAATAATCACAGAGGGAAATGCATTTTAATAAATTACATGAGATAGGGCACAAAAAAATGAATATAGAAGGTTTAGCGTATTTTTCAAGCCACGAGGAAAGCAAATGCAGCTGAAAGATTTCGTGCCACCAATAGTAGTGAAGCTGGCGAAACGCATAAAAAAAAGTCACAAGTTATACAAATCATATGAAAATGCGCTCGACGTATGCAAAAGTGGATATGAAGAGGATGATATAGTAAATGTCGTTTATGAAAAAACGAGACTATATCGAGATCTTCTTCTCATACAGCATCCATTCGTTTCTGATATCACATCTCTTCGCACATTAGTTGGGTTGAACTTAGCTATTCGAGGCCGTGAGTTGAACGTCATTGATTTTGGCGGCGCATGCGGCGCTCATTATTTTATTTCCAAAAGTATATTTGGGGAAAGTATCCGGTTGCGATGGCATGTTGTAGAAACACCAAAGATGGTATCCAAAGCTATCGGGTTGGAAGATGGACAATTGAAGTTTTTTGATGACTTACGAATAGCGAGAAATGCCATTGGTCGTGCCGATCTGGTCTTTTCGTCTAGTGCCCTCCAGTATGTCCCACGGCCATATGAATTCCTCGAACGACTAATTGAATGCAGCGCCAATAACATATTCATAACGAGGGTTGGCTTATCACCTTTGCCGAAGGAGCTAATTATCGTACAGAAATCAAACTTGAGTGCCAATGGTCCGGGACCTATGCCACATGGTATGCGAGATGGGGTGGTACAATACCCCGCAATGTTTGCACGAAAAGATAAATTTGAAGAGATTCTAAGTCAGAATTACTCAATCAATATCATGTTTACTGAGGACAAAGGCGCATATCAGGCTGCAAGGCATTCCATTGATATGTACGGCTATTTTTGCTCAATAAAGAACAGCATATAACGAATGAGGATAGATCGTGAAAGCGAAGCGTGTCACGATCTTATCCTGAAGTTGGACGAGCCCGGCGTGTGGAGCGGGGTCTTGATATAAGCAAATATCTTTTTTTGAATGTAAAGCGTGTGGAACAGTTGTTATACAAAGTTCTCTTGCAAAGGTTTCGGATGCCACATGGTGCATTTTCATAGCCAGAGCCATTGGTTAATTATTTTGGTGTTCTTACTGCTGTCTTGTGCTTGGGGCTGGGACCCGTTGCCGGCCGTAGAGAAAAGCAATGAGTTTGTCATAACTGTTGACGGCAAGTCTGAAGCCACCATTGTGATTGCGAAAAACGCTGGAATTATAGTGCGGTTTGCAGCGAAGGAGATGCAATACCACATCCAGAAAATCACTGGGGCATTGATCCCTGTAATAACTGATGACATAGCAGTGAAAGGCAATCGGATACTAATCGGCGAAAGTACTGCGACAAAAGCGTTGGGTCTGACTTATAAAGATTTCAAACAACAGGAATATCTCATTCGTTTTTTACAAGGCACTATTGTGCTGATGGGTAAAGATAAAAAAGATATATCCAACACAAGTACAAGTGACGGCACTAATCGAGCAAATGAGTTACCAAAGACGTTCGACGATCAGGGGACTTGTTATGCCGTGTATGATTTTCTGGAAAGATTCTGCCATGTCAGGTGGTACGCCCCAGCAGAGTTGGGTTTGGTCTTTCCAGAGACTAAGACGCTAAAAATCGTAGGAAATGACGTCCGTCGCGTGCCCTTTTTCAAGTTTCGCCAGGGTGGTGATATGCCGGTTTATGGCCTTTTGAAAGCGCTTTGGAACAATCCAAGCCCTGATGATGTTCGCCTTTTTGCTAGGCGGATGAGACTTGGCGGCGAACCCTATACGGCAAATCATAGTTTCTATGGTTATTATGACCGTTTTTGGACCAAGAACCCGCAAAATCCTGGGGCCTTTGAGGACAATCACCCGGATTGGTTCGCCCAGGGCTACATTGGGCAACCGCCGCAGATGTGTTTCACAAATCAGGGATTTATCAATCAGGTTATTCAAGATGCACGCGATTTTTTTGACGGCAAAGGCACAAAGACTGGTGTGCATGCTGTAGGTTACTTTTTCCCTTTGGTGCCAATGGATAACAGTTCTTGGTGCAGGCATCCAGAGTGCCAGGCGCAACTCGACTCGGTCGAAGTAAGCAATCTTCATTTTTCTAATGGATACGCAAGCGATTACATCTTTGGTTTTGCCAACAAAGTTGCGCGTGAGATCCGTAAATCGAATCCGGATAGATATCTGGCGACTCTTGCCTATAGTTCTTACGCATACTATCCCAAGCGCATTCGGCTCGAATCTAACATAGCTGTTCAACTTTGTCTTCAGGTCCGTAATTGGTGGGTGCCTGCACTTGAGCAGAACGACATGCGATTCTACAAAAGCTGGGTTACAAGGGAAAAAGATCGTCCAATCTATCTATGGCTCTATTATTGTTTCCCAGAAGAAATTGCTATGAATGGCAAGTGGAATTGTTTCCCTGGATTTTTCGCTCACACCATTGACCGTCAATTCAAGATGTTTGCCAGGGACGGAATACGTGGCGTCTTCTTGAACAATCTTGGTGAATATGTCGATACCTATGTTACTTTAAAGTTTCTTGATGAGCCATCTCAGAATATTGACCTGATGATTGATGAGTACCATAGGCTTTATTACGGTGCTGCTGCGGAACCGATGAAGAAGTTCTACCTGCGCATAGAAGAAATATTTTCCAACCCAGAAAATTATCCAGATGATGTCAAGAAATCGATTAAACAGGTGCACCAGACAGAAGAGATTGCATGGGGCAGTCTTGGGACGGAGGTGAGGTTGGCCGAATTAGGCGGGCTAATGGCGCAGGCTAAAGCGCTGGCCAAGACCAGACTCGAAAAGCAGCGTGTAGCACTCTTTGAGCAAGGTATCTGGAATTATATGCTTGAGGGCAAGCGAAAGTGGCAATTGAAGCATTTAAAGCAACGCGCATCGTAGGGGTCGAATTCTTAGGATCAACAGCCTAATGATGGCAGGCATGGCATTATCAGAATATCATATATCTTTTAAAGAACTTCGGCAAACAGTTGAAAAGATTCATTCTCTTTTTAGAGCCAAGCCTTTCGACATTTCCACAAATTATGGACGTTCACAGGAACGGTACCGTCGTGTTGTTTTAACGGCAGGCGGGTCCTTTGTTAATAAAGCGGTTACTACTCTGACGGGATTGATTACAGTACCACTGACCATTCATTATCTTGGGACGGAGCGTTATGGATTGTGGATGACAATTTCTTCGACGCTTGCTTTCTTAACATTTGCTGATTTTGGACTTGGCAATGGTCTGTTGAATGCTATTTCAAAAGCAAATGGTTTGGATAATCGGACTGATGCTATTAAATCGGTATCGAGCACTTTTTTTATGCTCTTATGGATCTCACTTCTTATCTTCACTTTTTTTTGTATGATTTATCCGTATGTTCCTTGGGGGCATATTTTTAATGTTGTTTCAGATATTGCTATTCGCGAATCAGGCCCAGCAATGGCTATTTTGGTGATTAGTTTTTTAATTAATCTGCCCTTAGGCATTATTGAAAAAATTCAAAGAGGATATCAGGAAGGCTACAAAAATCAGTTCTGGCTAAGTGCTGGTGCAGTTCTTGGTTTAGTGGGTGTATTATTGGCCATTTATGCTGAGGCAGGATTACCCTGGCTTGTTCTAGCAATTACCGGCGGGCCATTGCTGGCATCACTGATGAATGGCGTTTTTCTCTTTGCTTTTTCCAAACCGTGGCTTGTCCCAAGATGGAGGCACTTTGATTTATCAGAGGGTAAGAAATTGGCTTCCGCAGGATTGATTTTCTTATCTCTTCAACTTTTTGCAGTATTGGGCAATTCCACAGACAACATTGTTATTGCGCAATTATTAGGATCATCGGCTGTCGCTGAATATGCCATAACACAAAAACTCTTTGCGATCATATTTGTAAGTCAGTATGTGATTCAACCGTTATGGCCAGCTTTTGGGGAAGCTATATCTCGTGGAGATTACATATGGGCTAAAAAGACTCTAGGCAGGGTCCTTAAACTTAGTATGGTTATTGGAATGGTTGCTGCCTTTCCTCTCTTGATATTTGGCAAGCAAATTATTGCATATTGGGTCGGTCCAGAACTCATTCCTGATTACTCATTGCTTCTGGGGTTTTATTTCTGGTTGCTTGTGCATACCTATAATGGATCGATATCTGTTTTTCTGAATACCGGTTTGTTAGTGGCAAAACAATTTGTTTATTTTGGCGCGGCGGCAATTTGTGTGTTTTTATTAAAAATATTCTTAGCAGGTATTTATGGTACTTCTGGGGTTGTTTGGGCAACGCTTATTGGGTATGGTGTGTTTTTTATTATCCCTGCTTATCGATTAGCATTCGGTACTTTAAACAAACTTATTGATGGTAAATAGTATGAAAACAATCTTAAGAAAAATCCATCGAAACACAGCAGCAGGGCGCCTATTACTTATGCCTGTGAAAATATTATATGACATATATCAAACTTACCTCATGCCGGACAAAGCATTCATAAAACGATCTTTTAAGTCTGGTTTCGGTTATGAGCTAAATTTGGACAGACCTAAAACACTTAATGAAAAGATCCAGTGGCTCAAGTTGAACCACAGAACCCCCTTGCATACTATATGTGCGGATAAATATGCGGTTAGGGAATATGTCAAAGAAAAAATCGGAGAGGAACACCTTATCCCGTTAGCTTTTCATACGAGAAACCCCGCTAATATAATACCTGATAATTTACCGGATTACCCCTTTATTATAAAAACAAATCATGATAATTCTGGGCATATAGTAGTTAAAGATAAATCAACGATTGACTGGAAAAGTGTTCAAGAGACCCTTAAAAAAAAATTAAAGCGTAATTATTATTATCCCGGACGCGAGTGGCAGTATAAGGATATTGAACCTTACATCATTGTTGAAAAGTTATTGATGGACGAAAAAGGAAATATTCCTAATGATTACAAATTACATTGTTTCAATGGACGTGTGGCTTTTATTCAAGTTGATCTCGACCGATCGATTGACCATAAGAGAAATTTATATGATGTGGATTGGAATTTTATGGATTGCGTTTGGATATTTAATAATGGGTCAGCACTTGAGAGGCCGTGTTTGCTCCCTAAAATGTTGTCGCTGGCAGAGATTCCTGCAAAAGATTTTCATTATGTAAGAGTTGACTTATATAATATTGGAAGCGCGATATATGTGGGAGAATTGACATTTTCTCCAGGAGGTGGTTTTGAGGTATTCTCGCCACCTGAATGGGACGTAAAACTCGGCAATATGTTAATATTACCGATAGATGATTGAAGAGATTGTATAGAAAAAATCAATGATTCTAAACTCATTACAGAAATCAAAAATCGATATTCTCCTTGAAATAGGAATGGGGGAATATACATCTTCACGAATCAGATACGTGGAGCTGTATACCTGACTCAAATAAAGGGTATCAATACAGCAAGGCCAATCATGTGGCTTTTTGTTTGTGTATTCATGGAGAGGGCCTTCTAATGGACGATGTGTCTGCGCAGGTATCGCGGAAAGACATAGGAGCAGTATGTGTGGAATAGCCGGAATCCTTGCGCCTCATGGATTGCCGCAAAACCATCAAATGATTGCTAATAAAATGATGCAAGCACTGAAACGCCGCGGTCCTGATGATCATGGAACATGGGTCAATCAAGGACAGACAGTGAATCTTATCTCTACGCGTCTATCTATTCTCGATATTTCTAAAGCAGGTCACCAACCGATGTGTTCAAAGGATGGCAGGTATTGCGTGGTTTATAACGGTGAGATTTACAATTTCATGGAAATACGTGCAGAACTCGAATCACTTGGGCATATATTCATAAGTAATGGCGATACTGAGGTGCTGTTGAATTCCTTTGTGGAATGGGGACCGGCAAGCGTTGAGCATTTTATAGGTATGTATGCATTTGCAATCTGGGATTGTAAAGAGCATAAACTATGGCTTTTCAGAGACAGAATCGGGGTAAAGCCTCTTTATTATTATCACTCCGATGGTCTTTTCCTATTTGCTTCCGAGTTGAAGGCAATCCATTGCTGCTCCGGCGCCAAATTGGATGTGGATATGCAGTCACTGGCATCATATCTGCAATACGGGTACATTGCCTCGCCGGGGTGCATATACAGGGATATGTGCAAACTATCACCTGGCCATTATGCTGTGGTCAACAAAGAGAATGTTTGTGATGTTAAGCAATATTGGTCACCGCTAAGCTATCGCGGCGAGTCGCCTATTATTGGTCAGGAAGAAGATATTGTTACTGAGT
Source organism: uncultured Syntrophaceae bacterium (assembly GCA_964645835.1). GTDB lineage: Bacteria > Desulfobacterota > Syntrophia > Syntrophales > UBA8958 > CAZBME01. Next base: position 1,049 of record CAZYDG010000028.1, on the reverse strand, counting down.
TAGAGGCAATTCTGAGAGATGCATTTAGATACAGAATGGTATCTGATGTGCCAGTTGGCGTCTTTCTTTCAGGGGGGGTCGATTCATCGCTGGTGGCAGCCCTGCTACAGTCAGAGCAAAGCCAGAGGCTTAAAACATTCACCATTGGGTTCAAGGGCTATGTGCATGATGAGTCTGTTTGGGCCAGGAAGGTTGCTGATCATCTCGGGACAGAGCATTACGAAGCCCAGTACTCTATTGATGCATTGCTAGAGAGTATTCGGATCTTACCTGATGTATATGATGAGCCCTTTGCTGACAATTCCAGCCTTCCTACAATGCTTCTCTCAAGAGTTGCGAAAGAGAAGGTTACTGTTGCATTGTCAGGAGATGGTGGCGACGAGCTATTTGGTGGTTACAATCATTACGGATACATCGAGAACGCTATGAATCACTGGACGGGTCTTAGGGAATGGCCCATAAGCTGGCTCAACCATTGCTCGAAGATCTTGGGATATGATAAGCTAGTCTGGCTTAGCAGAGTTTTGGGGAAAGGGCGGACAAGTGATGTGGCACGCGTCATAAGGATATTGCTTGAGAGGCGTGATCTCTCTGAGCTTTATGATGCACACATGGCATTCTGGCATCCTGAGGAAATTATAAAAGTGATGAAGTTGCCTTATAAATCTGGCACATTATTGGATAAGAATTCAGGATCATCTGTTGAACAAATGATGCTCTGGGACCTCTTGCGTTTCTTACCAGATGATGGGCTTACAAAGGTGGATCGAGCAAGCATGTATGTGGGGCTTGAAGTTAGGGAACCACTGTTGGATCACCGAATTATTCAGTATGCAATGCGAATGCCACTTTGTTTTAAAATAAGAGATGGACAGAATAAGTATATTTTACGTAAAATATTGTCTAAATACATTGCTGTCCAAAATAACCTGAAAACACCTCACTGGCATTTGTAAAATCAGGTATTTGGACGGGTTAAATTTGTTCTTTGAAAATCAGGTTGCCTCTTTTTTTTCTCTATCAATTACGATGCTGTCCAATTTAGTGAT
>CAZYDG010000027.1:0-49149 GCA_964645835.1 uncultured Syntrophaceae bacterium | reverse complement strand
CATCGAGAAAATTATCGATGTCGTCAATCCCATAGTAATCTTTGTAAGCGTCAAGGGTCAAGAGCTTGTCCATGCCGAGCCATTCTTTAATCTGGAACGTAATGTCACGCGTTTGATACAACCAAGTAGAATGTGCCATATCCTATTCCTCCTCAAATTTGTTTAACGGACTACTACGATGCCAAAGCGGGGTTACTCAATCAACTCAAGAACTTACCATCATTTACCCATGAAAAAAAACAATAATTTCTTTCAAGGTTAGGGGGTTTAAAGACCATTTGCTGCTCCTCCTGTAATACAAAATTCATCGAGCTGTCTCCTCTCTAATATTGGGATGTAAAAATATATATCGTCAAAGACCATAATTTTAATGGATATGTCAACCAATTTTATTGGATTTGTCGACGCTTTATCCTTGTGCAGTCAATACAAGCTTTTACTTGTATTCTCCAACCAAATTCATGTAAACGTCCATCTGTGAAAATGATTTTAGCAGGCTGTTGAAAAACATCCATCTGCTACGTTGCGCCGCAAGCTTCCCCGGCTTTCGCCGGTGCAGGCTACATCGACGTACTTCTATGTACGCTGTCCCCCGCTGGCGGGGGTGCAGGGGGTGGTTGCCTCAGCTTTTGCGCGCCTTGCATCTGGCCATTTTTGAACAACCTGTTAGGCGGGGAATACACAATGTTGAAGGTAATTTTCTTAGGAACCAACGGCTGGTACGACTCGGAAACGGGCAACACCATTTCCGTTCTCTTGCGTACCACGGATTATGACATAATTTTCGATGCCGGGTACGGTTTAGCCAAAATGGACCGATACCGGCAGCTAAATGATATGCGTCCGGCTTACCTTTTCCTGAGCCATTTTCACCTCGATCACATCGCGGGGCTCCACACGCTGGCCAAGATGAGTTTTAACGGCGGCCTGACAATTTGCGGCCCAACCGGAACCCGGGAAATCCTCAACACCCTGGTTAATCAGCCTTTCACCCTGCCCTTGGCAGAACTTCCGTATCCTGCAAGGGTTCTTGAAATGCCGGAATCCCTGTCTATTCTGCCATTCAAGGCGGAGGCAGACCCCCTACGGCATGCCTCGCTGACCATGGGGTATCGGATCGAGATTGAAGGACGGATCGTGACCTATTGCGCCGATACGGGATATTGTGAAAATGCCGTGCATATTTCGCGGAACGCCGATCTGGCCATTATGGAATGTGCCTATGCAAGCGGAAGGATCGATGAAGCGTGGCCCCATCTGAACCCGGAGACAGCGGCCCGGATCGCCATAGAGGCCAAGGCCTGACGCTTGGCCCTCGTCCATTTCGATGCCCTCCAATACCCGGAACTCTTGGACCGGGTCCAGGCCGCTGCTGCTGCCCGTACCATTTTTCACGATACGGTTGCTGCAACTGACGGCATGGAAATCGACATCATCTAGCAGGCTGTTGAAAAAGCCTCTATCCCGCGCCTTCGCAGGGAACCTCCCACTGCATCACCAGACGGTGGCGCAATTAGGATTTCTCTAATCGATTCGACTGTAGCGCAGGACTTCAATCCTGCAAATACTTTGTAATTATAACACTTTAAATAAAAATCACAGACCTAAAGGTCTGAACTACAGCACGTAGAATGCAGCAAATAGTTGAATTGTGACACGTCTGCTGCGTTGCTGAACAAGCTTCAATTTAGAATTGGAATCATGCCCGATTGGGGGTAAAACCCAGAGCGGCATTGGCCACGATCATGGTATGCATGTTAGCCGTCCCTTCCAGAATTTCGAACTGTTTTGAATCCCGGAGGAATCGTCCGCACGGATATTCATCGGAATAACCGAAGGAGCCGAAAATCTTCATGCATTCATTGGCCTCATGAACGACCACCTTGGCGCAATAGAGTTTCGACATGGACGTTTCCATGACGTTGGGAAGACCCTTGTCCTTAAGCCACGCCGCCCTATAGACCAGTGCGGCTAGCGTGTCATGGCTCATCTTCATTTCGGCGATCTGCTGCTGAATCAGCTGGTAACGGCCGATCTGCTTGCCAAACTGGTACCGTTCCCTGGCATATTGAACAGAGGCATCCAGGATGGCGCCGGAAAGGCCTAAGGCTCCGGCAGAGCAGCCGACGCGTGTAGTATTCAGCTGGTCCATGCATATCTGAAAACCCCGGTTGACTTGTCCCAGGACGAGGCTCTTGGGCACCTTGACGTCTTCGAAGGTCAGTTCCGCCGTGTCGGAGGCCCAAAGGCCCACCTTGTCGCGGATCTTCCGGCGGGTGATACCCGGCAGGCTGTAATCCATGATGAAGCAGGTGATACCGTTGGCTCCGGCGTCCTTGTCGGTCTTCACGTACAGCAGACCGTGGTTGCAGATGTTGCCGTTAGTAATCCACATCTTGCTGCCGTTGATGAGATAATAATCGCCTCTGTCTTCGGCCCGGCATTTCATCGCGGCGACATCAGACCCGACATCCGCTTCCGTCATGGCAAAGCTGCCCACGTACTCTCCACTGACGAATCTTGGTATATAATGGGCTTTTTGCTCTTCTGTGCCAAATTTCTGGATCGTCAGGGCAGGCCCCCAACCTTGCATGTTGGAAGCCATCCGCCAGGATGTGTGAACCTTTGAAATCTGTTCGATGACCAGGCAACCATCCAGAAAGCCCATGCCGTTGCCGCCGTATTTTTCATCGATACAAAACCCGAAAAAACCAAGATCCGCCATCTTGTCGAAGATCTCCCGGCGCCAATAATGGTTTTTCTCATCTTCTTCCACAAAGGGTTTGATTTCCTTGTCGGCAAAATTCCTTGCCATATCCTGCAGAATTTTTTGTTCTTCCGTCAGCGCAAAATCCATTGCCTGCCTCCTAACTTTCGGTGCTTGCGCAAGCCTTCGTCTTCAGACTGTTTCTATCGTCTTTCAACAACCATACAGATGCCCTGACCTCCACCGCCACAGATTGTTTCAAGGCCGTAGCGGCTGTCCCGTCTTTTCATTTCATTCAAGAGTGTCGTCAGTCGCATCGTTCCCGTCGCACCAATAGGGTGCCCAAGGGAAATTCCCGATCCGTTGACATTGACCTTTGCCTCAATCATCTCATCACTCAAACCGGATAGCCGGGCATCGGCCAGACATTGGACGGCAAAAGCTTCCTGGACTTCGATCAAGTCGATTTGATCGATTTTCAGGCTGATCTTCCCCAAAGCCTTGGCCACCGCGGACGGGACGGCCGGATAGGTCAGGGTCGGGTCCGTGGCGGCAACAGCGCAGGACCGGAAGTAGGCCAGGGGCTTAGCGCCGAGTTCCCTTGCCTTCGTTTCCGAAGCGAGGACCACAACAGCGGCGCCGTCGTTCTCCGATGATGAATTCCCTGCCGTGCACACACCATCCTTATATACAGGTTTGAGCTTCGCCAGCTTTTCCGGTGTCGTTCCCCGGCGGGGACCTTCATCGGTGTCGAGATAGATCAGTTCACCCGTTTTTCCTTTTCCTAAAAAAACGGGGACCATCTCTTCTGTGAATTTACCCTCATCCTGGGCCGCAACGGCTCGCTGATGGCTCCGGCATGCCCAACGATCCGCTTCTTCACGGGTGATTCCTTCGTTTCTTGCCGCCGTTTCCGCCCAGGCAATCATGGAGCTGAGTTCACCGTAACGAGAGATCGGCTGTGACATAACGCGGGCCCTCTGAATCCGGTCGTAAAACGGCAGGCCCCACATGGCGAGGGCGCCGTGGCCCCGGGGCATGAAGCCGTATTTTTCATGATTCTTACCGCCCAAACCCCATTTGATATCACCGAGGATATAAAGCTCGCTTTGACTCATGCTGTCCATCCCGCCGGCGATGACGATATCCGCATTGCCAGTCTGGATCTTCATGGCTCCGTAGAAGATGGATTCCAGGCCGGAACAGCAGCGCCGGTCCAGGACCACCCCCGGTACCGTGTCGGGCCATCCGGCATCCAAAACGGCCATGCGGGCGCCGTTGGCGCATTCCCCATTCTGATAGGCCGTCCCCATGATGACATCGTCAACCAGACAAGGATCGAGGTTGATGCGTTTCACCGCCTCCTGCAAGACAAGGCTTCCCAGGCGATACACGGGAATGTCCTTCAACGCCCCGCCGTATCCGCCGATGGGTGTGCGGGCGCAACTGAGAATCACAACTTTTTCCATCATTCAATCACCTCTTTTTATCAACAAATCCTATGAATCAAATATTGATATCTGTCCGGGATTTCTTTTCCCCCGCTGTATAGTCATACCAGCCTTTGCCCGTTTTTCTCCCGAGGTCTCCGCTCTGGACCATCTTTTCCAGGAGGATAGGAGGACGAAACTTGGCATCCTTGTAGCCATCATAAAGGGTTTTGAAGACATTGAGACCGATATCGAGACCCACGAAATCGTTTAGCTCAAAAGGGCCCATAGGATGATTCAAGCCCAGTTTTACGGCCTTGTCGATATCTTCCAGAGAGGCAACGCCTTCAAGGAGGCATGCAAACACCTCGGCCCGGAAGGCGGCGTTTACGCGGTTTACCAAAAAGCCAGGCACGTCCTTTACCCGGACCGTCTCTTTTCCCATACGATTGGCGATCCGTTCCGTAACAACGGTTGTTTCCTCCGATGTTTTCAGTGCTTTGATGACCTCCACGAGACGCATGACAGGTACGGGACTGAAGAAGTGCATGCCGATAAACCGGTCGGGCCGGCTCGTGATCGCTGCGAGAGACGTTATGGGGATCGACGACGTATTGGAGGCCAGGATGACCCGCTCAGCACAGATGTCATCGAGTTTTTGAAAGATGCTTTTTTTGACTTCAAAATTTTCATACGCCGCTTCAATGACGAAATCGGCATCCTTCGCGTCATCCAGGGACGTCGATTTACGGATTCGACCCAACAAGGCCTCTTTATCAGCCGCCGTGATTTTCTCCTTTTTCACCTGGCCATCGAGAACCTTGCCTATATTAGCGAGTCCCCTGTCCACAAACTCCATCGCTACATCGTTTAGGATAACATCATATCCATTCCGGGCGGCCACCTGGGCAATGCCTGCACCCATCATACCTGCGCCGATGACAATTATCGTATTGATTGCCACCATGAATACCCCCTCAAAAATATTTATTTATGATCGCCGCGGTATAGTATCAGACATGGGTGTTTTTACAACTATTTTGTATGTCATTCTCCATTCTGTGAGCCTCTTGAAATTTCACTGTTGACGAATTCCTCACGACATGCCATGAGCGACAATATAGCAGGTAGAAAGGAATTTACCTCGCGAGATTAATAGCATACACTTAGGAGAAAACAATCTTTATGGAATTTAAATACGATGTCCGGGACTTGAAGTTTATATTGAAAGAATGGCTGCCCACCTGTGAGGTTGCTACCTGCGACCGGTTTAAGGATACATTCAGTGTCGAAGATATCGATATGTTGCTTACGGAAGGCTACAAGGTAGCCAGGGAGATCGTAAACCCCATCAATGCGCCGGGTGACAAGATCGGGGTTGTTTTTGAAAATGGGACAGTGACCCCCGTTCCCGGATTCCGTGAGGCCTATCAATTTTTACAGCAAAACGGATGGGGCTCAAGCAGTGAATGCATTAAAGTGGAAACAGGTATGCCCCTCATCATGTACAAATCCATCCACGAGATGAACACGGCCGCCTGCCCCGCCCTGGCATCGTGCATCAAGCTGACCAGCGGCGCCGCAAATCTGATCCTCCGGTTCGGGACGGAAAAGGACAAGGCACGGTTCATTCCCAAGATGCTAAGCGGCGAGTGGCAGGGTACCATGTGCCTGACTGAACCGAACTACGGCTCCGACACGGGCGACATCACCACCCGGTCTTATCCCACCGACGATCCCCGGATCTGGAAGATCAAAGGCACGAAGATGTTCATAACCGCCGGTGACCAGGGGACCTGCGAAAACACCATACATCTCGTTCTGGCCCGTCCCGAGAGGGCGGCGGCAGGGGCGGCGGGAATCGGCCTCTACATCGTCCCTAAACTATGGGTCAATGAAGATGGAGCTCTTGATTGCCCAAACGACGTGATCACCGTCGGCATTGAGCACAAGATGGGCCTCCACGCCCAGGCTACGGCCCTGCTCAATTTCGGTGACGAGGAACAGTGCAGGGGAATTCTCCTGGGGCCGGCGCCCGACGAAAAAGGCATATCCCAGGGTCTGGCCATGATGTTTCACATGATGAACGAGTCGCGGATCGGAACGGGCCACAACGCCAACTGCCAGGCTGCCGCCGCCTTTTATTTCGCTGCCCAATACGCCACGGAACGCATCCAGGGGAGGCCCTTCGGCATCAAGGGGACCGATCGGGTCCCCATCATCAAACACGAGGACATAAGGCGAATGCTCCTGGACATGAAAGCCCATGTGGAAGGCATCCGGGCGATGATCTTCAGGGGCTTCTACTATCTGGACGTCGAAGTCAACAGCGCTGATCGGGATCGGGCCAGGCGGTTCGCCTCCTTCGCAGAAATCCTCACACCCCTGGTGAAATGCTACGGCAGTGAGGCATCTTTAGGCGTCATCGCCCAGGCCATCCAGGTCTTGGGCGGCGTGGGTTACACCCGGGAATACCCGGTCGAGCAATACCTTAGGGATTCAAAGATCCTCACCATCTGGGAAGGAACATCCTTTATCCAGGCAAATGACCTCGTAGCCCGCAAAATGCGGATGAAGGAGGGCAAACCCTTCATGGACTGGCTGGCCGACGTCAAAGACACCATCGACGCCTGTGCGAAAGCGCCGGGCTTTGAGAAGGAGATTAAAAATCTTGCCAGGGGATATCAATGCATGGAAGAAGTAACGGCCACCTATAACGGCTGGTATGCCGACATTGCAGAAAAGAGGCGACTCATTCCGCTGTACGCTGTCCGGGTCTTGTTAGTCATGGCCCAGGTCTACATTGCCGTCTGCCTCATGGACCAAGCTGTGCTTGCCCAGAATAAACTCCCTGCCGCCGCCGATGGCGCTGATGCCTCGTTCTACAAGGGAAAGATCGCCGCGGCGAGATATTATATCAACAATATACTGCCTCAGGCCTTTCTCACGACAGAAATGATCAAAACCGGAGACGATACAGCTCTTACCTGCCCGGAGGAAGCTCTCGGGGTCCTGTAAACAGCAAGAGAAATACCCTGCGATAAGCGATAAGGCTCACTATTGGTGAGTCAAGTAGAGAAGCCATAATCCATCACCAAAATCCAATAACTTTTATTCACTCTGACCAAGAGTAGCGGAGTATTGGTCTGGAGGTGAATAGGATTTTTCCCAACTCGTATCAGTGATGTCAGCTATAGATGAAAGTAGGGAAAAATCCCCTGAACCGGAAGGCCAATGTTTCGCTACTCTCCTCTCGATTTGACTGAAATTTGGTGGTGGATTTGGGAAGGGATGACGTTATCCTGCCAAAGAAAGTGCTTTTGATCAAAATTGAAATCAGAGATTTACGCGGATCGGCAGGATGACCGTTGTGATTCCCCCCCATTGCAATCGCCGTTGGATGGCGAAGGCCGTCTCGTTATGGAGGATTCTCTGAAATGGGTGTTCCTGACGGAAGACCAGCTTTCCCGTAAAGACCGTAGCCTTGGGAAACTCCTGAACGATGGACTCGCAAAGTTTAGTGGCTGTCTCAACGACATCCGTACCCACGTCGGTCCGGTAGTCGGCGGCATAACCGTATGAACGGGCCAGCTTGACGTACTTGACGAGCTGTTCCCCAATGGAAGCTTTCAGGGCCTCGATCTCCGCCACACCCTTAAAAGCGCCGGAATCAATTTCCGCAACGGAGACAAAAATGAAATTGCGGTAGAGTTTGGGAAATTCCCTGAACACGGACAGCCAGGAATGGAGCCCGAAACCATTATAACCGCTGACCAGAAGAATCGCCGTCCGGTCGTTAGTATTGAGTGGTTCTTCGTTGGGAACACGGCCCGACGGCACCGTTGCCAGAATATCTTCCAGTTGGCGAACCCCTTCACGGACCTTCCGGTAATGGCTGCGGATCATATAGCACAAGCCGATCAAAGCCGACGTAATCAACAGAGTAACCCATCCCCCCTCGCCGAACTTCTCGTAAACCGTCAGGATCAGGATGGTCAGACAAAGAATCAAACCGATGACGTGAATGATGATGTGGGTTTTCCAACTCTCATCTTTTTCTCTGTTCTGGAAGAAAAACTTGGCCATGCCAAACTGCGAAAGGGAGAAGGTCAGAAAGACGTTGATTGAGTACATGACGACAAGGGCTGAAACGGAACCGTTCGTATAGAAAAGGATCGCCAGGGACGCCGCCCCCATGAGGAGAACACCGTTTTGCATGGTCAGCCGTTCTGAAAGGGCCGAAAACCGCCGGGGCAACCAGGAGTCGGTCGCCATATTGGCCATGACGCTGGGCCCGCCGGAAAAACCGGATTGGGCGCCGACCATGAGGAGGGCCCCCTCCGACAAGATTGTAACAAAGGCAAGAACACCGCCAAGCGGCCAGGCGCTGAAGGTCATATCGGCCAAAATGGCGTTTAAGGTCCTTCCTTCCAAAGGCTTGATGTCGAACAAAGCATAGCACACCAAAAGCCCTGAGGCGGTGATGGCAAGGGATACGGCCAGGTAGACCATAGTTCGCTTTCCCGTCTGCACTTTCGGCTCCCGCATGACATGCATGGCGTTGGAGACGGCCTCGATTCCCGTATAGGTACCACCGCCCATGGAAAATGCTCGCAAGAAAATCGCCAGAATGCCGATGAACCCGATCGAAGCCATATCCTGGCTGATGCCGCCCCGGTACCGGACTGCCACGTGCCCGATTTCATCATAATGAGTCCCCAGACCATAGCCGATGAGGAGAATATGGGTGATGATGAAAACAATAAAAATGGGGGCAAGAAATGTAACTGATTCCTTCACCCCGCGAAGATTCATGAAAACGAGCAGGGCAATAAGGGCAACAACGAAGGAAAGCTTGTAATGCAAAAGTGCTGGGGGTAGATAACTGAAGATTGCGTCTCCGCAAGAAGCAAGAGAAACAGTAATTGTCAAGACATAATCCACAAGGAGGGCAGACCCGGCAATGACGCCCGCCCCGCTGCTGATGGTGTGGGTCGATACCATATAACCGCCGCCGCCATGAGGAAAATGCTCGATAATCCGGGAATAGGCATGGGCGATGATAAAAACCGTGAGGGCCATGGCCACGGCGATGGCGAGAGCCAGATAGGTGTGGGTTCCCAAGGCCTTGAATGCCTCTTCGGGCCCATAGGACGAAGAAGACAGGCCATCGGCTCCCAAACCGATCCAGGCAAGAACCGGAATCAGGGATATCTTGTGAAACAGAGAGGGCTCGTTGATATTCCGCGGGGCGCCGATAAAACGCCTCCGGAGCCGCCCCAAAAGGGTCGGCTCGACATCGTTATCGGGAAGATTCATGTAATGGGGTTATCTATATAGACGCCATCGGCGACAGACCCGCAGAGAAAGCCGTGCCTGGCGTTCAATTGAGTTCCCTTATCATCGTAGATGCCTATTGCAAAATGATGGGCGATAACCTGCAAATGGACGGTCTTGCGGTCCTCCATTGTCACCTGGATCGGTTTGCAAATCGTCGGCAACCCTTCCTCGTTACTGCCTTCCACATTGAGTTCGTATTCTCCCGGCTCCAAGTCGATGGCATTGGTTTTCAGGGGCAACACGGTAACACTGGCCTGACCGTTGATCAAAATCGTATAATCATCGTTGCGGCTGAGGTTCGAAAAAATGATCCTGGATGCCATAATACGCTATAAATACCACTCCTTATAAATGTATCAAGTGCTACAGAATGGTCATATTACCTCTCCTTTATCGGGAAATGCAAGAAACAATTTCGCATTCTCGAATTGTATCACTTGCCTATTTATTTCCATTGATGGTATCCGAAATTCAAAAGTCAAAAAAATAAATATAAATATAGAAGGTTGTTGATAAACTAGATTTTGGGGATGCTGTTTAAAAATGTTCAGATGCAAGTCGCGCAAAAACCAGGGAATATATCATTATGAAAAAACACCTGTCTCGACGTTTGATTTAGCTATTATACTCATCGGCTTGGCCACTTTTTTAACCATCGCAGAGCCGGTCTTTGCATCGCCGGTGACGGAAACGTCAGCACTGGATGTCGGACAGAGCTTACCGCTTTGGACAATTATTCCCTTTGTGGGCATCCTTCTGTCCATTGCTCTTTGTCCCCTGATGACACCCAATTTCTGGCACCGTCATTTCGGAAAAGTATCCGCATTCTGGGGACTTCTTTTTGCCATACCGTTTCTTTGCACATATCGCGACGCGGCATTTGAGTCCATCGTTCACATTGTCCTTATCGACTACATCCCTTTCATTATCCTTTTGTGGGGACTTTTCACTATCTCAGGCGGCATCATGATCAGCGGTTCTCTTCGGGGAACCCCACTCATGAATACCGTTTTGCTTATCATCGGGACTTTGCTCGCCTCCTGGGTCGGGACCACAGGGGCTTCCATGGTGATGATCAGGCCTGTTCTACGCGCCAATAGGGGGCGGATTCACAAAGCTCACATCATATGTTATTTCATCTTTCTCGTGGCCAACATAGGCGGCGCCTTGACACCCCTGGGCGATCCCCCGCTCTTTCTGGGGTTTCTCCATAATGTACCTTTCTTTTGGGTTACCACTCACATTTTCCCCCATTTTCTGGTAACGGCTGCCTTGCTTTTGCTCTTTTTTTATACCGTGGACACCTACTATTACCGAAAAGAGACCGTCTTCCGGGAAGGCCCAGCCGAGGAAAAGACGACCTTGCACATCGATGGCCTTTGCAACCTGGTCCTGTTGGCCGGCGTGATCGGCATCATCCTCGTCAGCGGTTTCTGGAAGGCCGGGTTTGTGACCTTCCTGGGCGTCACCGTTGAATTCCAGAATCTTTTGCGCGATGCCGTCATCATGATCCTGGGCTTTTTCTCGCTCCGTCTGACCCCAAAGACTCTTCGGGCTGCCAATGAGTTTTCCTGGGGACCGATCCAAGAGGTAGCGAAGCTCTTTGCGGGCATATTCATCACGATTGTGCCCGTTCTGGCCATCCTGAAAGCGGGAAGCGAGGGCGCCATGGCCGGCCTTGTCGAGGCTGTTCAGACACCGGCGTGCTTCCTTTGGATCTCGGGGATACTTTCCTCCTTTCTGGACAATGCCCCGACTTACCTGAGTTTTTTCACCATGGCCCTGGGCAAGACCGGACTTACGGAGGCCCAGATACCTACCGCGCTCGCCTCTGGGGCAGCAATGGCCAATCCGGCTTTTATCAGTTACCTCACGGCAATTTCCGTGGGCACCGTCTTTATGGGAGCCATTTCCTATATCGGCAACGCCCCGAATTTCATAATCAAATCCATTGCCGAAGAGTCGGGGGTGAACATGCCGGGCTTTTTCGGTTTCATGTTCAAGTATTCCATCCCCGTTCTGATCCCGATATTTATTCTGGTCACATTAATCTTTTTCTGAACTCAGGGGGAAGGATTGTCTTTGATAAGAAAAATTAGAAGGAGGTATTAGAATAAGGATACAGAGGAAAAGGATTAGTCAGGCTGTTCAAAAATGCCTAGATGCAAGGCGCGCAAAAGCTGAGGAATGAGGCGTACATAGAAGTACGTCGATTGACGAAGCTTGTAGTGCAACGCAGCAGATGGGCTGTTTTTCAACAGCCTGTTGATTTTGGCATCAAAACTCCATCCCGGCCCGCTCTTTTATCCCCTGGCTGTAATGGTGCTTGATGTCCTGAATATCACTGACTGTATCGGCGGCGTCAATAATCTCATCAGGGGCACAACGTCCCGTCAAGACGAGATCCACCGATGCAGGCCGGGTCCGGATCAATTCCAGGACCTCCGTAAGGGACACAAGCTTAAAATCAAGGGCTACGTTGATCTCGTCGAGGATGACCATATCGTAGCCCCCAGTGGAAATTGCTTCAGCGGCCAGGGACAATCCTTGACAAGCCAGATCGATATCCACCGGGGCCGGATTGTCACGCATGACGAAACTGTCCAGGCCGCATTGGCGGATCGTGATACCGGGAAGATAGCTTTCCGCCGCCAGGACCTCGCCGTACTTGCGGCCCTTCATGAACTGAACAATAAAGACTTTCCGGCCATGTCCGAGAGCCCGGAGGGCAAGACCCAGGGCGGCTGTCGTTTTGCCCTTACCGTTTCCGGTAATGACATAAACGATGCCCCGGTTGTATTTCGCCGATATCTCTTCAATCAAATTGTCCGTCATGGCAAGCTGTCCGTCATGAGGTTTAAACCTCTTTCAAACAGGTCCCGGCAATCTGTTCTGCGAGAGTATAGGGATCGGCTTCCTTTTTCAGCATCTTCTCGACCATGGCATCCAGATCACCCTCGCAAACTAAACGGTCGAGGATCGGCTCCAGGACACAGGTCCTGATGGCTTCTCGGAGCTCGACAGTTGCCTTGCGGCGCATGCGGGAACCCAGGAGATCATGATCAGCCATGTGCTTGTAATGGGCTGAAACGGCTGTGGTCAAATCTTCCATTCCCCTGCAGAAGCACTCCGGTTCGAAGGCATTTTCCACCATGACAATAGGGGGGCGCCAACCGGCTGCAAACGAATTGGGAGGCGCCATGTCAAGAAGAACGGACAATTCCCGGCGTAATTTCGAAGCGCCGTCCCGGTCCGCCTTATTGACAACGAAAATATCAGCAATCTCCATAATACCGGCCTTGATGGCCTGGATCTCGTCTCCCATACCCGGGATCAGCACAACAATGACCGTGTGGGAATGGTTAATGATATCGACCTCTTGCTGACCTGTTCCTACGGTTTCCACCAGGATAATATCCTTACCCATGGCATCCATAACGTGAATGGCATCGCCCGTGGCCTTGGCAAGACCACCCAAGGCGCCGCGCGTTGCCAAAGACCGGACGAAAACGTCCCGGTCTTCAGCATGACGCTGCATTCGTATACGGTCACCAAGGATGGCTCCACCCGTAAAAGGGCTTGTAGGATCAATGGCCAAGACACCGACCGTTTCACCCGCCTTGCGGAAATGCTCCACCAAACCGTCTATCAACGTACTTTTTCCCGCTCCGGGAGAGCCTGTTATACCGACTACATGGGCTTTCCCCGTATAGGCAAACAGTTGCTTCATCTCGGTCCGGGCCGCCAGGACACCATCTTCCACGTTACGAATCAAACGAGAGGCTGTCCTTATATCACCCGACCTTATTTTATCAATCTTCTCCGTCATCTCACGCCCTTGGTTGCACATTGGTTCTGAACCACGCCACAATGCTGTCCAGCGTCGCACCCGGAGTAAAAATCCCCTCGATGCCTGCATCATAAAGGGCTTGGAAATCCTGCTCAGGAATGATCCCGCCGCCGACAACTTTTATATCGTCAGCCCCCTGCTCCACCAGCAGCTTCTTGACCGCGGGGAAAAGATACCTGTGGGCTCCGGAAAGGCAACTCAGGCCGACAACATCAACGTCTTCCTGCATCGCCGCGGAGGCAATCTGTTCAGGCGTCTGATGGCATCCCGTATAAATTACCTCAAAGCCTGCGTCGCGGAAGCAACGTGCCAGGATTCTCGCGCCGCGGTCATGTCCGTCCAGTCCCGGTTTGGCAACCATTACACGTAATTTTTTTTCCGACATAGTTTTTCTCCCTTTCAGTACAATCCCGGATCTCTGTATTCCCCATACACCTCACGATAGACGTCGCAGATTTCCTGAACGGAGGCGAGGTTCTTTACAGCCTCGATACAATGCGGCATGACATTGTCGCCCTTTTTACAGGCAGCCCGAATGTCGTCAAGACTGTTCTTTACGGCCTTCCCGTCCCGTTTCCGACGGACGGCTTCGAGACGTTTGATCTGCAGCTCTTCTACGCTATCGTCGATTTCCACAAAGGGAATGGGTGTTTCTTCGGCGGTGACGTATTTGTTGATGCCGATCATGATTTTCTCGCCGGCATCGATCTGCTTCTGGAAGTGATAGGCTGAATCGGCGATTTCCATCTGGGGGAAGCCCTTGTCGATGGCAGCCACCATACCGCCCATATCATCGATCTTATAGATATATTCCCAGGCTTTTTCTTCAACTGTATTGGTCAGGGACTCCACAAAATAGGAACCGGCCAGGGGATCGATGGTGTTTGTTACGCCTGTTTCCTCAGCTATAATCTGCTGGGTTCGCAGGGCGATCTGAACGGCGTGGTCGGACGGCAAACACAAGACCTCGTCCAACGAGTTCGTATGGAGGGACTGGGTCCCGCCGAGGACGGCAGACAGGGCCTGAAGGGCCGTGCGAACGACATTGTTATATGGCTGCTGGGCCGTCAGGGAGCAGCCGGCCGTTTGGGTATGGAAACGCATCCACCACGACCGTTCGTCTTTAGATTTAAAACGATCGCGCATGGTCTTGGCCCATATACGCCGGGCGGCCCTCAATTTTGCGATCTCCTCGAAGAAATCGACATGGGCGTTGAAGAAGAAAGAAAGTCGCGGTGCAAAAGAATCAACATCGAGTCCTTTGCGGCGAATGACGTCGTCGACATATTCAATGCCGTCGCGCAACGTAAAGGCCAACTCCTGAACCGCAGTGGCACCCGCTTCCCGGATATGGTAGCCGCTGATGCTGATCGTGTTCCATCGGGGAACGTATTGCGTCCCGAATTCCACAGTATCGCTGATCAGCTTGACGGACGGTTCGGGAGGACACATGAAGGTTTTCTGCGCGATAAACTCCTTGAGCATATCGTTTTGGATCGTGCCACCGATCTTTGTCAGGGGAATTCCCCGCAATTGGGCCGCCGCGCAGTACATGGCAAACAGGGCCGTCGCCGGAGGGTTGATCGTCATGGAGGTCGTCACCTTGTCAAGGGGAATACCATCCACCAATTGCATGAAATCTTCTAAGGTATCAATTGCTACGCCGCACTTGCCGCATTCGCCGCGGGCCTTGGGTGAATCGGAGTCGTAGCCCATGAGGGTGGGAAAGTCGAAGGCCGTACTCAGACCAGTCTGGCCTTCCTTGAGAAGCATGTGCCAGCGTTCATTGGTCGTCGCGGCGTCTCCCATTCCGGAAAACATGCGAAACGTCCAATACTTGCCGCGATAGCCCGTTGGCTGGTTCCCGCGTAAATAGGGAAACTGGCACGGATAGCTGATGTCCTTCTCGAAGTCCATATTCTGGATATCTTCCGGTCCATAAAGACGGTTGATCTCCAGATCGGAAACGGTTGACCATTTTGCCTTCTGATCCGGATTTTTGGCTATAGACTTACGAACCTCGTCTTCCCATCGCCGCCGTAGTGCCCCGGATTTCTCCAATAATTCCGGTGGAAAATACATATGGCATTTCTCCTTTCATTTTACAAATTACAAAGGTGACATTAATTGCATTACCGCAAACAAAAATACCTATGGGCAACTGTCATGAAGAAAGGAAACGAACTTACAGCAAAACAATCAAATTCTTGAGCTTGCTATTAGAAACAGTAAGTATACTGCCAACGAATATTAACATTTTTTGTTGATTTGTGCGGGAGAATAAATAATAAAGATGATAAGGTCAATATTAAATATTGTTGTTAAAATATTTCTTATTTTGTATATATATTGCAAAATTAAGTAAGAAATACGTAACATTTTGACAATTAGCGCATCAGTACAGCCCCTCAATCTTTGCATACAGAAATACTCCTTGACTTACGGCTGCTTATGGTCTAATTGCGTCGCCTGGTCTTGCCATTGGAGACATACCAATTTGCGAGACCTTTTGCATTATGATCATCATGCTGAAGTCTTGCTTTTTTTACATTATAAGGATTTTCAATCCGTGGAATTTCTAATATCCATGTCATTTGTCGTCCTGGCTGAAATGGGGGACAAGACACAGCTTCTGGCTATGGCCTTCGCCACCCGTTACAGAGCCTCCGTCGTGCTTTGGGCCGTTTTTGCCGCAACGGCCATGAACCACTTGCTGGCCGTGGTCCTGGGCGTCTATCTGGCAAATATCGCACCGATCGAATATATTCAGATTGCCGCCGCCATTTCATTTATCCTCTTTGGTCTCTGGACGATTCGAGGCGATGAGTTGAACGATGAAGATAAACGTTTTTCACTCAGCCCCTTCTGGACCGTGGCCATTGCTTTCTTTATCGCGGAAATGGGCGATAAAACCCAACTGGCGACGGTAGCCCTGGCCGCCAAGTACCAAACCATCATTCCCGTCTGGCTGGGAACAACGACAGGAATGATGATAGCGGACAGTGTTGGCATAATCGCCGGTATCGTGATCGGCAAGAAAATCCCCGAACGGGCCGTCAAGTGGCTTGCTGCCATCATCTTCCTTGTGTTTGGCCTATTTGGCCTCTATGAGTATTTGCCCGAGCGATTTATTACCCTCCCATCCATCATCGCGGCTCTCATAATCATCATAGGATCCGTGTACGTCATAGCGCGCAAGAACCGATAAGAGGGACTGACCATCAATATGTCTTCTTCACCATTGATAAAAATCAAAAATCTATATAGTGTTTTGTCAAGCGCCCAATAATAGGACGGCAACAGTAATCATGAAATGAGAGAAGAGACCATCATGGATCAGGGAAGTACATTTTTTATTGAAGATCATCACACACCACCCTTCTTTAAAAAAATGCCCGTATCGATAGACCGGGGGCAAGGCGTCAACGTGTGGGATGAGCAAGGCCGGCGGTATCTGGACATGACGGCTGGCTGGGGCGTAACTTGCCTTGGTCATAGCCATCCCGCCATCATCGAGGCCCTTGAACAGCAAAGCCGCAAGATCATGCAAAACCCGAATTCGGGTGCAACCTATTCACCCGCGCGGGCGCGATTGCTGTCGCTCATGGCGGAAATTCTTCCCAGCGGCCTTACACGGGTCTTCTTTCAGAACAGCGGCGCCGAAGCAAACGATGCCGTCATCAAGCTTGCCCGGAAGGTAACAGGCCGCATGGATGTCGTTTCCACCTATCAGAGTTTCCATGGCAGGACCATCAGCACGGCATCCGCCACGGGTCAGGCAAAGCACCGGGACAAATTCAACCCCCTCATGCCTAATTACCGGTTCGTTGCTTACGACCGCGTCGATGAGATCGCCGACGCCTTGGACGACCAGGTGGCCGCAGTCGTTCTCGAACCCATTCAGGGCGAGGGCGGTGTTATCATTCCAGCCGAAGGATATCTCAAGACCGTCTCCGCATTATGCGAGAAAAATGGAACCCTGCTCATTATCGACGAAGTACAGACAGGCTTTTGCCGAACGGGACCTCTGTTTGCCACGGCCGGCCAGGGGCTCACAATCGCCTTTTTAACCATGGCCAAGGGAATTGCCGGCGGATTTCCCTTCGGGGCCTTTGCCATGTCGGAGGCCGTTGCGGACCGCCTTGAGCTGGGCGACCATGGTGGGACATACTCAGGAAACCCTCTCGGTTGCGCCGTCTCTCACGCTGTCATCAAATACCTTATCGATCACGACATCGCCTCCCATGTGGAGCGGATGGGGAGCATGATCCAAGAAGAGCTTAACCTCTGGCATCGGGAATTTCCCTTTCTGATCAAGGATGTCCGGGGCCGGGGTCTTCTCATCGCCATGGAAGTCGCCAAACCGGGCCAGGCAATGGCCATCCTGGAAGAGTCCCTGCGACTGGGCCTTTTCGTCAACGTGACCCAAGGCAATATCATCAGGCTTTTTCCGGCCCTGAACATTACGCCGGAAGAAGTCAAGGAAGGCCTTGCCATCCTTCGGCAGGCTGTGGAGTACGTTGTCGTCAGTCATCGCGATTGAACATAAGGGTTTTCGCAGCCGCATATCAGGGAATAACCGATTGTTTATTCATCACATCTTGTTTTAATCTCATGCTGATTATGACGAGAGGTGTCCTGATGGTCGGCAAAACGACGATCTTTATTTTTTGCTTTGCATTGATTATTATTTCGGGATGCAGCAGTGGTGGCACAGTGGGCGGGGGTAGCGGCAGTCCGGGCGCAGCGACGCCGGGCGGTACTGGTACAGGGGGAGCGACTCTCAACCTGCCGGTCCTGACACCTCTCCCGGCCGTTGAAACCACCCCGCCTGCGGGTGGAATCAGTAATGCAACAGCGGCGTCATATGTGGTTCTTGCCTGGAACGATTTGGGGATGCACTGCCTCAATCCCAGCTATGATACCGCTGTCATCCTTCCGCCGTATAATACCGTCTGGGCTCAGGTGATCAAGCGGGGGAATCCGCCCCAGGTTGTCACGTCGGGCTTGACGGTGTCCTACCGCATGATTAACAACACGACGTCCCAAAAAGGTGCCTTCACCCAGTTTTGGACTTACGCCATGCAACTCTTCGGCGTGGCGCCGGCTCTTGATAAAGGCCTGAACCTTGTTGATCCGACAGTTTCCAACGGTCTGACCGGGACAATGCTGGCAAAAGGCGATCATTTCCAGGTGAATGGTATTCCCGTGACACCGATTAACGATGGAAACACCTGGAACCCTTTCCAGGTCACGGAAATTACGGTTAAAGACAGCGCAACAGGGGTTCAGATCGCCAGGACCCGCACCACCGTTCCGACATCCGACGAGATCAACTGCGGCAAATGTCATGGTAATACATCTGACCCGACAGCTGTTTTCAACGACATCCTCGTCAAGCACGACTCCCGTAATGGAACGACTCTAAGGCAGTCAAAGCCGGTAATGTGTGCTTCGTGCCATGGCAGCCCGGTATTGGGCGCTTCATTAAAGCCGGGCATCAAGTACCTCTCCGAGGCTATTCACGGGTTCCACGGCAATCTGACATCACAGCCGAATTGTTACGACTGTCATCCCGGAAGCGTCACTCAATGCAGCCGCAGCACACGTCACACAACCACCAATGGCAATTGCGTCTCCTGCCACGGAACTTTAGCCAATGTCGCCGCTACGGTCACAAACGGTTCCCGGATCCCTTGGACCAGTGAGCCCAAGTGCGTAGCCTGCCACAATGCCGGCATCAACGGGACAGGTGTGGCCGGTGTGGATACCAGCGCTGCACTTTACCGCGATGCAGCGGGCCACGGCGGTGTCTATTGCGCAGGATGCCACGGTAGTCCCCATGCAATGATCCCTGCCGGCCAACCATCCGATAATTATCAATCCCTGCAATATCAAGGGGCCGCCAAGACCATCGGCGATTGCGGTTCATGCCACCGGACATCGCGGGGGGGAGGAAATAATTTCACAGAGGAGCACGCAACCGGCCGTGCCTCGGCATGCAATGTCTGCCACACCGGATTCCAGAATGCAGCCAGCACCGCCGCTTGGCCGTACCAGTTCCAATGGAAATCACGTTAGATTTTAACTATCTTCCCATCTTCAGAATATTCGCATGCTATTTTATTCAGCATCGCCAGCATGTCCGTTTGCATGTGGATCAGCATCAGCCGTTTGGCTCCGGTTTCTCCATAATGGCCCATTAGTGTCATATAATCCATATGACCCTTGACTTTCTTTTCATAAAAGTAGGCTTCAGCAATAAACAGGTCTGCATTTCCTGCAGCTTCACCAAGGGCATCCGTCCACTCTGTATCGCTCGAATAAGAGATAATCTTTCCGTAACACTCTATTCGAAGTGAAAATGACGAAGAATCCTGATGCGAGTTTAAATAAGGTATGACGGTAACATCTCCAATAATCTCAGGCTGGCGATCCTTAAATTCCATGATATCCAGCGAAAACTTTCTCGGTACGCCGGAAGAACCGGGAAATAGTATTTCCATGGCTTGTAAGACCCATTCCTTCATTCCTGGAGGGCCGATGATTAAAAGAGGTTCTGTGCGTTTGTATATGAGCTGTGAGGCGAGAATTAGAAACGGAATTCCTCCGCAATGGTCTCCATGCAGGTGGGAAATAAAAATCATTTTTATCTCATTCGGGTTAACACTATACCGGTTTATCCCGATCAGACAGGAAGCCCCGCAATCGATTAAAAATTGACCACTGCTGCATTTTACCATAACGCAGCTCTGGAGCCTGCCGTCGCTGCCGAAGGCATCACCGCTGCCGAGAAACTGAATCTCAATGGGACTCATGTTAAAGTTTTCAGTTTTGTTCATGATGCACCCCCTTTTTGTTGATATCTTTATCTTTATGATATACAAATCAAATGAATTAATTTTATGATATTCATAATTTTAAATTAGGGCTATAAATCTCATTTTATCCCATTGCAACATAACTATCACTTAAAAAGGAGGCTGTACAATGGCAAAAAGGGCTGTTTTATCTTTGGCAATCATCGTGTGTCTGGTACTGACATTCTTAATCGCCGCACCCGCAAAGGCGGCGAACCCAGCAGAACAGATCATCACACATATCGCTGATATTCTTAAGGATAATCCCTTATCAGCAACCGACAAGGTCCAGATGATTAATATTGTCCAGGATGATACCGTGACGATCAATGTGGCGCGGCTCAATTTGGGAGCGGAAGTCAAGCCTCACTTTCACAAAACCCATAATGAAATGGTTCATGTCCTCAGAGGCTCAGGACAAATGTTGATCAATGGAAAATGGATCGACGTGAAACCGGGAACCTTTCATTTCAACCCGATGAATAAAGTCCATGCAACGAAAAATACCGGCAATGAACCTTTGGTCATATATTCAATTTTTACCCCGTCCATGAAGGAAACTGACCGGTATTTCGTGGACATCAAATAAATCCGGTTATATACGCTTATCAGGTTGTTGAAAATTTCGATTTTGAATATTTTTATACATACAACATAATAGAAAGAAGAAAGGGCGTATCTATTTCTTTATCCCCTGGTTGCACAGTTTGAGGTTCGCCCGTGCGGCATTGACTATGGGCATGTAGCTTTCCGCATCTGCGGGCGGATAGGCCTCGAATATTTGATCCTTGGTCTTTGCGGCGTCTCCCGCAAGGGGCTGGAGCGTTTTCCGGCAAGCTACGAAATCGAGAAGTTTATACTGGGTCACGGCCAGATCGTTGCGAACCCAGCCCAATTCAAGCCAATCCATGGTTTTCGCACAGTCCTTCAAGACAGCTTCCAGCTTCAGACGGGCCTGGGCATAGTTCTTTTTATCATAGAGTTTCTTAAACTCATTGCGCGTTTTCCGCAGATCGGCCTGCCCGCAGCCTGGAAGAGGTTTAAGGTAGAACCCTTCGAAGTTTGCCCTGGCGCCGCAGTAATATCGGCAGTCATCCCCGCCGTCGGAGGTAACGTTGACGCCATTACCTTGGTAGGAAAACGTCACGATGCAGGCCTTGCCCATACCCTCCTCTTTCAAGGAAGCCATACCGTTGCGAATCCTCCCCTCCAGGTCGCATGCATGCGCATTGCCGACCACTGCTTTAATCGAAAACATAAGCGCGCCATCCCGCCCTTGCTTGATGAAAAGCTGACCCCAGCCCCCTTCGGAGATATATTGACCAGGCGGAAGAAGTTTTTCCTGGGCCATTCCCGGAACAGAACAGATCAAGATCATCATCATGGCAAGCGAAAGGATAGTCATTAAGGAAGATTTCTGACTTTTCATATCACATTTCATTGTCCATTCCTCATGGATGCGCCTTTAGCGAGCAGTCCGGGCTTCGAGTTCGGGAATGAGGTTGTTCCGGATCTCAACAGTCCCTTTATATGTCCTGATACTAGTCGCCGAATTAATCAGGATGCAGGTCGGTGTGGATTTGATCTTATACTGATTGAAGATCTTTTCCCATTCGGCAAAGACAGGTTTTACGTCAAAGTGTTTAAAGGCTACACCCTGGGCCTTGAAGGCATTTTCGATATCGGATTCCGTCTTGGCCAGGTTTTGCTTTGACAGGCCGAACAGGACTTTTCTGGCATGCATGGCGTTTTTGTATCCCCCGGCGCCTCTTGTCGCAAACAAAAAGTATTTTGCATACAGGGGAGTTAGGGTATGAAAAGGCATATCGACAAAGGTGATCTTGATGTCCCCTTGGGCGAGGACCTTCATTATGGCCGGTTCGAGGTTCGCTTCAATCATCATGCACGGTGGGCACCAATAATCCGTAAATACGATCAATTCCCTGGGGCCTTTTCCATAAGATGGCACAGTCGCGTCACTGGCAAAAACAGGTGCTACAGCGGCGCTGATCATAACAAGTGAAAGCAGGCAGGCCGCGATCAACCGGCACGATGTGCCTGCACGCCATAGAATGCATTTTACGGTTTGGACAGTCTTCAATAAGGTTTTCATAGGGTTTGTTCTCCTAAATATCCTTTCTTTTGAGGAATTGATTGCCAACATATACTTGCCGCAACAATTTTTCAAGGTTCTTGGCAACAGAAATTAAGGTGAACATCCCGCCGATTAATGGTATATCTCTTTTGCATTTTCCATACCCACCCCATCGCCCTGAAGGAGGGAAGCGTATATGGATGTCCTGTCTCTCAGTCGTATCCAGTTTGCCATGACGGCGATTTTTCACTTCATTTTTGTGCCCTTGACACTCGGGCTGTCCATCCTGGTGGCCTATATGGAGAGCCGCTATGTGGCAACAAAAGACAATCGATACCTGAAGATGACCCGGTACTGGGGCAATCTGTTTCTCATCAATTTCGCCCTGGGCGTCGTGACGGGCCTTACCATGGAGTTTCAGTTCGGCATGAACTGGGCGGAATACTCCAAATACGTGGGCGACATTTTCGGCGTTCCCCTGGCTATCGAAGCAACGGTCGCCTTCTTCCTCGAATCGACATTCATCGGCCTGTGGATCTTCGGCTGGGAGCGCGTATCGCCCAGGGTTCATGCCGCCGCCATCTGGATCGTCGCTTTTGCCGTGAATCTGTCTGCTTTCTGGATCCTCTTCGCCAACGGCTGGATGCAGCACCCCGTCGGCTACATTATCAATAACAACCGGGCGGAACTTGTCGACTTCTGGGCCTTCCTTACAAATGCCTGGAGCTGGATAAAATTTTTCCATACCTGCCTGGCCGGGTATACCGTGGCAGCCTTTTTTGTCATGGGGATTTCGGCCTGGCATCTCCTGCGCAAGAATCATGTCGATTTTTTCAAACGTTCCTTCAAAATAGCCGCCACATTTGGCCTGGCCAGTTCCTTTCTGGTAATCGTCATCGGCGATTTCCACGGCGCCGAGCTGTCGAAGCTCCAACCAACCAAACTTGCCGCCATCGAATCCATATGGGAAACAGGCCAAGGCGTGCCGTTTTATCTTATTCTCATCCCCGATCCCAAAAATGAACGTAATGCCGTGGAGGCCCTGGGGATTCCGAAAATGCTCAGTTTACTCGCTTACAAAGATATTAACGCCGAAGTTAAGGGTTTGAAGGCATTCCCAAAAGGTGACCGGCCGCCGGTCATGGAATCATTTGTCAGTTTCCGTCTCATGGTAGGGCTTGGTTTCCTGTTTTTCTTGCTGAGCCTCGCGGCTGTGATTCTGTCCCGCAAAGATCGCCTGGAAGACTATCCCATTTTTCTTCGCATCCTGCTTTTCGCAATTCCCCTGCCTTATCTGGCCGCCCAGTTGGGCTGGGTTGTTGCCGAAGTGGGGCGGCAGCCATGGATTGTCTATGGGGTAATGAAAACGTCGGACGCGGTTTCCAAGGGAATTGAGCCTATGCAGGTAGTGATTTCCATTGCCGGGTTCTTTGTCTTCTACGGTCTTCTGGGTGCGATCGACATTTACCTTCTGATGAAATACGCCAAACGGGGACCCGAAAATATGGGGGAACTCGGGCATTAATTTAATACGAGGTGCAGTATGGACTTTCAAGTGATCTGGTTTGCCTTGTGGGGTATACTATGGGCTGTCTATTTCATGACGGATGGTTTTGATCTCGGAATTGGTATCCTGTATCCCTTTTTTGGGAAAAACGATATGGACAAGCGCGTCATGATCAATGCTATCGGACCCGTCTGGGACGGCAACGAGGTCTGGCTGGTGACGGCGGGCGGCGCCACCTTCGCGGCCTTTCCGGCAGCCTATGCCCTCATGTTCAGCTATCTCTACTCCGCACTTTTCATCATCCTCATTGCACTGATCTTCCGCGGCGTGGCCTTCGAATTCCGTGGCAAGGGCGATTCACTCCTTTGGAAAAAGGGTTGGGACATATCCGTCTTTTTGGGGAGCCTCATTCCCGCCCTGTTTTTCGGGGTGGCCTTCGGCAATATCTTCCAGGGGCTTCCCATGGATGAGACCGGCTATCACGGGACGTTCCTCGGTCTCCTGAACCCCTACGGGATACAGACCGGTCTCCTTTTCGTCATCATGTTCATGGTCCACGGGGCGTTGTGGTTATCTATCAAGACCGAGGGCGAAGTTGCCTTGCGGGCGGGAAGGCTGGCGATCATCTTCTGGGTTCTGCTTCTTCTGGTTGCGGTCGTCTTTCTGGTCCACACGGCCTTTGCCACGTCCCTTTACGGTAATTTCATCCGCAACACATCGTGGTTTATCATTCCCTGCCTTGCTGTCCTGTCCCTACTCGGGATGGGCGGTGCGATTCTGAAAAAGAAATACGGACCGGCATTTCTGATGTCCTGCCTGTTCATCGTGACGGTGGTCATGACAGGTATTGTCGGCCTTTTCCCCAATCTGATTCCTTCCAGTATTGATATGCATTACAGCCTGACGATCTTCAACGCCTCATCCGGTGCATACACGCTCAGGATCATGACGGTAGTCGCGTTGATCTTCGTACCTGTTGTTATTGCCTACCAGATATTCGTCTACCGTGTCTTCAGACATAAGGTGACAGCGGAGGATGTGGCGAAAAGCAGCGATGCGTATTAGGTTTAACTATTGGAGTAGAATTGGAAATTATTCCGGCCATGCTCCTTGGCCCGGTAAAGGGCGATATCGGCATTCTTCAGGAGCCCCTCCTCCGTTTCACCGTCTTCTGGGAACACGGCAATGCCGATGCTTGCGGTAATATGGAGGATTGTCCCCGAAAAGGTGAAGGGTTCATGAAATGCATCAAGGAGTTGACGGGCGCAGATGCCGGCATTGTCCCTTCGCATAATGCCGGGAAGAAGGATGGTGTATTCGTCACCGCCGAAGCGGGCCAGAGTGTCGCCTTTTCTCAGGCGCTTCTTCAACCGGTCGCCGACGGCTTTCGTGAGGGCATCCCCCATGTGGTAGCCATGAGAGTGGATGATATCCTTGAAATGATCCAGATCGACCATGAAGACAGCAAGCCTTTCGCGGTTACGATGGGCATGGGCAAGGGCTATCGTCGTGCGGTCCGAGAAGAGCACCCGGTTGGGCAGACCTGTTACGACATCGTGCGTCAATCCGTAGGTCATCTTCCGTTTGAGCGCCAAGGCCTTTTCCCGCCATATTTGAGGTTTGTCGGTCATGGAAAAGTCCTACGATAATACCATGAAGGTTGTCAAACGGAACTTTTTTTGGTAACAGGGCGGTTTAAGGCGAACGGCGTTCCAGCCTGCCCGATGACAGGAGCAAAAGATCTATGACCCATCCCAAATTAGTAGCCGCCATGTCGTCCCCGGCCTTCTACCCAACGCATCCGGAAACGGTCGAATTGGTGCAGACCCATATTTCTTTCGTCTTTATGGCAGGAGATATGGTCTACAAGGTTAAAAAAGCGGTCGATTTCGGATTTCTCGATTTTACGAGCCTGGAAAAGAGAAAGCACTACTGCTTAGAAGAGGTTCGGTTGAACCGGCGGCTGGCCCCCAACGTTTATTTGGATGTCGTTGAGATATGGGAAAACGGCGATGGAGAAATTGTCCTGGGTTCGGGTAAATGCGTGGTTGAATATGCCGTCCGGATGCGCCGTCTTCCCATGGAACGAATGCTCAAGAAGATCATTGCCAAAGATGATTTCGATCCGGCCCTTCTCGATACTGTTGCGGAAAAACTGGTCGATTTTCATAACAATGCCGCCATGGGGGGTGCCATCGACGAAACGGGCGGCCTTGAAGCAATCCGCCGGAACCACGAAGAAAACTTCAGTCAAACAGAGAAATATATTGGAATTACCATCCCCGGCTATCAGTATAACTTTATCAGTGGATACGATCGGCGCTTTCTGAAGCAAAACGGAGAGCTGTTCCAGAAGAGGGTCCAGGAACACCGAATCCGCGATTGCCATGGAGATCTTCACCTGGAACATATCGTGATGGGAGACGAGATCGCCATCTTCGACTGCATCGAATTCAACGAACGATTCCGATTCGGCGATGTAGCGGCGGAGGTGGCTTTTCTGGCCATGGATCTCGACTTCAACGGTTACCTGGCTTACGCCGACCGGTTCGTTGAATCCTATACGAAATATTCGCGAGACCGGGAGATACCGGTCCTCTTAAATTTTTACCGCTGCTATTACGCGTATGTGCGGGGGAAAGTGGTCAGTTTCCGCCTCGACGACCCCTCCATCGCCCCTTATGATCGCGAGGCGGCTAAAACGATGGCCAGCCGATATTTCGATCTTGCTTATACCTATTCCGCCCGCCTGCAACGGCCGACCCTCCTTTTGATGACGGGTCTCATGGGAACGGGAAAAAGTGTGATCGCCAAGGGGATCGCCCCGCGTCTGGGCGCCGTCATTCTCCAGACTGATGTCCTGAGAAAGGAATTGTTGGGCATTGTGCCGACGGAACGCCATTATGAAGCGTTCGGCGACGGCATCTACGGTGAGGAAATGTCGCGCAAGACTTACGATGAGACCCTCCGCCGGGCTGTTGCACATTTGGAGGCCGGGCGGTCCGTCATCATCGATGCATCTTACAAGCGAAGAGCGGAGCGGGAAAAGACCCTTGATGCGGCTCGCGGCATAGGCGCCGCTTATTACATTGTGGAGTGCACCTGTCCGGAAGAGGTTGTAAAGGAACGTCTGGACGCCCGGATGTCTTCAGCAGACGAGGCCTCCGACGGCCGGTGGGATATTTATCTGGCCCAGAAAAGCGACTTCGATCCTGTGGCGGAGGTCGATAGGAGTGTCCATATTGTTGCCGACACATCCATGCCGCCCGAACAGGCCACCGCCGCGGTCCTTGAGGCTACCAGCCACCGATAACCCGGTTATCCGCGCCTTCTTTCTTTTTTACTATTTCTCCCTTGGCCTTTTTCGCCTCCTCTGCGGCAAGGCGTTTCTTGGCTTCGGCAAGATAGATGCCGGTTTGATAATCCATACCCAGAGAGGGGTAGTTTTTGGCCAGAGCCTCAAACCTCATGATCGCCGCTTTGTATTGCTCGCGTTTGAAATAGAACTCTCCGATATAGAACTCCTTTTCAGCAAGCTTTTGCCGGCATTCATGAGCCTTCTTTTCCGCCATGATGGCAAACTTGCTCGTCGGGAAACGGGCGATCAATCGCTCGAAATCTCCCAAGGCGCGCAAGGAATCCGATTGGTCCCGGTCAATGCTGAGGGTCTGATTGTAGTGGCAGAGTCCGATCTGGTACATGACATAGGGAATATTCTCATTGGTAGGGTGGAGACTCAGGAAATCCGTATAGGCCAGATCAGCCTCGGCATATTGGCCGTCGCTGAAATTGGCATCGGCAATGCCTAGTTCGGCCAATAATGCAAGAGGATCAAGTGGAAACTGTTCCTTGACCCTGGTAAAACTTTCTATCGCCCGCTTGTACCGCCCCTCCTGAAAGGCTTCGATACCTTTCTGATAATGGGCTTCCGGCGAATTGCGCACCTTTTGCTTCTGGAGCTGGTAATCCTTCCACATGCCGCAGCCGGAAAAAGTTAAAACCAGAACTACAAGGAACAGGAAGCGGCCTTTTTTTTTCATATGACCCATTGACTATTTAAAACCCCTTTTTGATGAATTCCTGAAGTTTTTCCTTCGGGACAAGGCCGATCAATGTATCGACGACAGAGCCGTTCTTGAAAAGAATCATTGTCGGTATAGACCGGACGCCATACTTTGACGCGGTAAGCGGGTTATCGTCAATATTGATCTTCGCCACGACTGCGCGATCCTTATATTCACCCGCCAATTCCTCGACAAAGGGACCCAGGGCCTTGCACGGACCGCACCAGGGAGCCCAGAAATCAACAAGGGCCGGTTTGTCCGACTTAACGATCTCCTGTTCAAAATTCCCATCCGTTACATTCAAAACGGCATCAGACATGCTTGGGACCTCCAGTTTTTTTTGAGAAGTATTCTTATGACATACTCGAGCGAGGGAAGTCAAATTCAATTTATTGATAAGGAAGAGTCTCTATATGTAATTCGTCCTAATCCTGCTGGTCACCCTTCTTCATAGATTTCTCGCTCTCCTTTGCTCGCTTTGCGGGTACTTATGATTCGGGCAGGTTCACTCCGCCCCTATGGGCACATTCAGGATACGGCAGAGTTCCTCAACGAACCCAACCTGTCCCTTAGATAGTTTCTTGACAGCTTCCCTCGCTCGAAACCAACCAGCACGATCTATTTCGGGGAATTCTGCCTGTTTGCCGGAATGGGGCGGCCACTCAATTGTGAAGGTATTGCTTTTAATTGACGTGGAATCGCAATCTCCCTCAAACGCCCAAGCAGCTATTTTCTTTCCACTTGGTTGCTTTAATGTCGAAAGTGCCCGGAATTCTCCATCAGGAATTATGCCCGTTTCTTCCAAAAATTCGCGCTTGGCTGCTCCAAGCGGCTCTTCACCTTCGGTGTATTCACCTTTGGGGATGGACCAAGCTCCATCATCTTTGTTCGCCCAGTAGGGGCCGCCAGGATGCACAAGAAGCACCTCAATCCCGCGATCATTCTGACGATACATAAGCAAACCGGCGCTCAGCTTTGCCATTATTTTTGTGTTTTCCCCTCAAGTTTTTTTGAGTTCAGCCGATATATGTTACGGAGTTGTTTTATTTGTCAACTTTTTATGAGGTAGATGAAATGTCTAACGTGATGAGCATTGCCCTGACGGGCCTTGGGACCTTTCGGAAAAAGCTGGAAGTTTCAGCAAATAACACAGTGAATGCCAACACGGATGGTTTCAAGAAAAGCCGGGTTGATATGACGGCGGCCTACCCGGACGGCGTGAAGGTTACTATCAGCCGGGTGGATACACCGGGGGCATTGGTTCATGCCGATGGGTCAGATACGGCCATGAAGGAATCGTCCAATGTGTCGCTCGAAGAGGAAACGGTTACCCAACTTACTGCGAAGCAACTGTTTGAAACCAATATCAAGGTCGTCCAGACGGAAGACGAGATGACCGGGACATTGCTCGATATCAAGGCATAAATGCCGGTTCTAAATCAAAGATGATATCAAGGCGGCGAGGAAGAGGCGACGCAGGCGTATTTTTCATACGTCGAGGAGCTGATGACGAAGCCAACGCAGATAGCGCTTTGATTTAGAACCGGAATTCTCTATGGATGGGGGGCCTTTCTGGCCAATACCTTCCGGGGCTTGACACCGTCGGAGGGGCCTACGACACCTTCAACCTCCATCCGTTCTATGATCCGGGCTGCCCGGTTGTATCCGATTTTCATATAGCGCTGCACAAGGGAAATGGAGGCCTGCCCCAGGTCGGTGACTAGCTCTACGGCCTCGTCGTACTTCTCATCGTATCCTTCGCTGCTTTTTTCCGCCAGGGCGGACTCCTCCTCATATTCCCCAATTGATTCATCATAGGCCGGCTTTCCCTGCCGTTTCACATACTCGACGATCCGGTCGATCTCTTTGTCCGACACATAAGCGCCGTGGATGCGCGTCAGCTTGGATGTACCCGGCGGCATGAAGAGCATATCGCCTGCTCCCAGAAGAGCTTCCGCCCCCAACTGGTCCAGGATTGTCCGGGAATCAACCTTGGAGGAAACCTGGAAGGAAATCCGGGTCGGGAAATTTGCCTTGATCACCCCTGTAATAACATCGACGGACGGCCTCTGGGTGGCAAGAATCAGGTGAATGCCTGAGGCACGGGCCATCTGGGCGATCCGGGCAAGTGATTCTTCGACATTTCGCTGGGCCGCCATCATAAGATCAGCTAACTCATCAATAATAATGACTACATACGGAAGTTTCGCGATCTTGAGGCCCTCTTTTTCGATCTGCTTGTTATAGGTGTCGATGCCCTTGACGCCTTGTTCGG
The DNA here is from genome assembly GCA_964645835.1 of uncultured Syntrophaceae bacterium. Lineage (GTDB taxonomy): Bacteria > Desulfobacterota > Syntrophia > Syntrophales > UBA8958 > CAZBME01. The sequence continues at coordinate 19,021 of CAZYDG010000027.1, read as the reverse complement.
CAATGAGCTTGTAACGCCGCTCCATTTCTTCCACTGCCCAGCGCAGGACCAGGGCGGCCTGTTTGGGATCGACAACGACAGGGTGAAGCAGGTGGGGAATGCCCTCATAGGAGGACAATTCCAGCCGTTTGGGATCTATCATCAGAAATTTGACCTCATCAGGAGAGGCCTTGAAGAGGATACTGCAAATCATGGCGTTCAGACAAACGCTTTTCCCTGAACCGGTCGTTCCCGCAATCAGCAGGTGAGGCATGCGGATCAAATCAGCAATGACGGGCGTTCCGACGATATCTACACCCAAGGCGATGGGCAGCTTCGATCTCGATTCGAGGAAGGTGTCGTGATCGAGGACCTGCCGCAGAGAGACGGATTCCCGTTCCTGGTTGGGAATCTCTATGCCGATGGCCGCCTTCCCCGGAAGTGGGGCGATGATGCGCACACTGGAAGCCTTGAGGGCCAGTGCCAGATCGTCGGAAAGGTTCGTGATCCGATTGATCTTTACACCCGGCGCAGGCTCCAGCTCATACATAGTGATGACCGGTCCGGGGCGTACCTCCACCACTTTGCCTTCGACACCGAAATCGGCAAGCTTTTTTTCCAGAATGCGGGAGTTGACGACAAGAGTGTCCCGTTTCACCCGGTTATCCTTACGTTCGGCCTGTTCGAGCAACGCCACCGGCGGTGGGCTGAAGCGGCCGCCGCTGTCGATAAAGGGAAAATGTACCTGTTTCTCATCGGGCTCAGGCTCGGACCGTGATTTCTTGACGATGACCGGAACGTGAGCCTCTTCCATCACAATCGGTTCTTTGGGAATCTCCTTTTCCAGAATAAATTTTGGCCCTTCCGATGTCTCATCATCACTTTCATGCCGGTCTTTCCCTGCCTCGATGCGCCCCTTTATCTTTGCCCATAACGCAGAAACCGCAGCAAATACCTTCTCTCCCACCGTTACCAGTGAAAGGTCCATTGTCAGCATGAGCGACAGGATGAGGACCAGGAGTACCAGCAGATAGGAGCCCACTACATCGAAATAATAATTGAGATAGGTCTGTACACCGTATCCGATAATGCCGCCGGCACGGTATTTCTGCCCCAGGAGTTCGATCTGGTTCAGAATAAGGGCCGCAAGGGATGAAAAGGAAATCAGGAAACAACAGAATCCCCCGGCGAAGGCGCGGCTGACGGTAAAGGCTGGTTCCCGGAAATAGCGATAGGCACATAAAAACAGGATCAGGGGGATGAAGAGGGCGCTGAACCCCAGAAGGCGGATCATGATGTCCGCCGTATAGGAGCCGAAGGCGCCGATGAGGTTGTGCGTCTTCACATCACCGGCGACAAAATGCGTAAAAGACGGGTCCAGGGGGTAGAAGGACAGAAGGCACAAAAGAAGGAAAAGGGCGGCAGCGAGGCAAAATATCCCTTTCATCTCCCAAGGTCTTTTTACAAGAGGACCTTTATCCGCCATAGGACCTATTCCGCCAATGGAGCGCCGGGGCGCTGCCACGCATTGAAATTCTCAACAATCACCCTTCGCACATCCGCGATTAATTCATGACGGGTTTCCGCTGTATAAGGCGTGACATCGAACGGTTTGCCGATGACCATCGTAATTTTTCCGGGATTGACGACCATAGATCGTTTCGGCATGATCTCAGAGGCGCCGATTATCGAAATGGGGACGATAGGAACCCCGGCCTGCAAGGCCAGGTGAAACATGCCCTGCTTGAAGGCCTTGATTCTACCGTCCTGGCTGCGCGTCCCCTCTGGGAAGCTCATTACGGACTTTCCATCCCGTATCTTCTGCGCGGCGATATCCAGGCTTTTCAAGGCCCGTGAATGATTTTGCCGATCCATTTCGATATATCCGGCGTTTCTCATGGCCCTTCCAAAAGCAGGAATCCGAAAAAGTTCTTTCTTGGCAATCCAGCGGAACTGGATGGGAATATAGGCCAAAACAATGAATATATCAAAATCGCTCTGATGGTTGGACATAAATATTTGAGGTTTCCCGAGCAATATATTCTCCAGGCCTATCGTTTCGACCTGAACGCGTGAAAGTTTCAGAAGGAGGGCTGCCCATATTCTGGCGATCTTGTGAATAGAATTCTCGCTTGCCCTCATCAGGGCGAGAATTACGACAAAAACGGAAAAAAAACCCGTCATTGCAATACCAGTAGTCACAATTAACGCCGATCGGATCATGTATTATCCTGCCCAGTTCAATTGATCTTGCTCTATAAGCTTATGAAACATAATGATATTTTAACCGACCATGCAGGTGAAGTCAACGAGAATGACATCTTTCGGGCAGGAGTACAAATCCGGACCGGCTCCACATTGCAATTCCATGGTTATATCAACATGTTTTTAAGACCCTCTTCTCCGGGATAGGCCGCTCCTGCATACCGATATAGATCTGACGCGGCCTCTGGATGCGGGCGTTTTTCTGAAGAGCGCCTTCTCGCCAATGGGCAATCCAGCCGGCCATTCGGGCAATGGCAAACATGACGGTAAACATATTTTCCTCAATGCCGATGGTTCGAAGCAGGATTCCGGAATAAAAATCGATGTTCGGGTACAAACCTTTTTCTCTAAAGTAATCGTCTTCAAGCGCCATGCCTTCCACCTCTTTGGCAATTTCCAGAAGAGGATCGCGTGTGTTTAGTTCCTTCAAGAGTTGATCGACGCACCTCTTCAGAACAGATGCACGGGGGTCATAGGTCTTGTAGATGCGATGGCCGAATCCGTGAAGCTTTGATCCGGTTTTCTTTTTGGCGGAGGCAATCAATTCGCTTACCGTCATCTGCCCGGCATGGATATCCTTCAGCATGTGGATCACTTCCCGGTTGGCGCCACCATGGAGGCGACCTGACAGAGCACTGATACCGGCGGAAACAGAATCAAAAAGATTTGCCTGGGAAGATCCGACCATCCGCACTGTCGATGTGGAACAGTTCTGTTCATGATCTGCATGGAGCATTAGAAAAAGGTTCAGGGCTTCAATGACGATAGGCGGCGCTCCATATCGCTTGTAAGGAAGCGAATACATCATATGCAGGAAATTACTGCAATAATCGAGGGCCGGATCGGGATATTCGAAGGGCATGCCGATGGTTTTCTTATAACTGAAGGCGGCAATCGTCCGGACCTTGCTGATAAGCTTGGCCGCCGCCATCATGAAGGCATCCGTATCCTTGGGATCTATGGCCCGCAACTCCGGATGATATAGGCTGCTGCACTGGACGGCGGCGGACAGAATCGGCATGGGATCGCCATAAGGCGGAAGGGAGTCGAAAAACTTCAGCATCCCTTCATGGAGAATTTCCTGGTTCGTCAACAACTCGCGAAAATAGCGCCGTTCTGTTTGATTAGGCAGATTGCCATGGATCAGGAGCCAGGCCGTTTCCACGAAGTCGACGTTCTTCATGGCCAGATCATAAATATTGTAACCACGGTAACGCAAGATACCCTTCTCGCCATCGATGTAGGAAATTTCGGAGTAACAGCTGCCCGTGCTCATATATCCTGGATCACAGGTTAGAATACCCCAATTCTTGTATAGTTCGCTTACGTCTATGGCCAAACCCCCTTCAGTACCCTGGATGGCGCGTAGACGAATGGGAGCCCTGCCCTCAATTTTCAATTCTGCATACTTATGTTCTTTCATGGCTTTTCTTTCACTATGTAATGCCTCATCATCCGTTCCGGATGAATAGGTGATTTGATTTCGGTCAACTCATATTACATCTTCGGGGAAAGGGCAATGTTTATCACGACCTTCGATATTGCTAAAGAAAAAAGTCTTTTGTCCGATATTATATAGCAAGTTGTTGAAAGACTTTTATTTGGAGGAGGTTATTTAAAATGTCAAAACCATTATTTCATTGACATAAAAACGCGGATTGTCTAGTTTCGCAAAAAGTCACTTCCACCTTGCCAATGGACGATTTTGTTGTTTTGATTATCCCGTTTCCGGCACTTGGGCTGGTCATAAAACAATCAACAAAAAGCAAAAACTTCTTATAATTTATTATATTAGCAGTATTAGCGAACGGGCTGCCAATATGACCTTCTCTTAGCCTGCATGCTCGAAAGAAAGGAACTTTGAATGAAGAATGTGAAACTAAGCGCAAAGATTATCGGCGGCTTTTCCGTGATGGGGGTGATCATTTTATTCGGCGGCCTGATCGGTTGGGGAAGTTTGTATTATATCGTAGGTCTCTACGATAAGGTTCTCTATACGGACGGCGTTCAGCGGGTGTTATTGCAAAGGGAGCTCGATCACTATGCATGGGTCAGAAAGGTAGGCGAATTCCAGCGCAATGAGGATTTGACGGCTCTGGATGTTGAAGTGGACGAGCATAAGTGCGGTTTCGGAAAGTGGTATTACAGCAGTGAGCGGCAAAAAGCGGAGGCGGCCATCCCGGGGATTGCCGATATTTTAGCGAAGATGGAAGAGCCGCACCGAAAGCTTCACCGATCCGCCATTGATTTGGAAGCAATCCTGAAGAAGGGCAAGGAGTCGCGTCCGGAGGCCTTGAATTTTTTCAAGACAGAGACAAACGCACATTTGAAGACCATCCAGAAGCTCTTTGAAGAGATGAAGCCCATATTGGCGCAAAATGTTGAGACAACGCACAAGCATGTTGGAACCACCACAGGGATAATGGAAACGGTTGTTTTCGCCGGTTCCATTATCGGTGTCATTCTTGCTGTCGTTCTGGGTCTGATCATGAGCCGCAATATTCTCCGGCCAATGATACGTGTCGCCAAAGGCCTTGCGGAAGGCTCCGACAAGGTGTCCGATACGTCGGACATAGTCGCTGCATCGGGAAAGACCCTCGCCGACGGCGCATCGTCGCAGGCGGCGGCCATTGAAGAGACTTCGTCATCCCTCGAAGAGATGTCATCCATGACAAAAAGGAACGCCGAGAACGCCGCCCATGCCAAAAGTGTCATGATGGAAACGCATTCCATGGTGGAAAACGCCAATCGCCAACTCGATCAGCTTATCACCGCCGTCAGGAAGATTGCCAAATCCAGTGAAGAAACAGGAAAAATCATCAGAACTATTGATGAAATCGCCTTTCAAACAAATCTTCTGGCCTTGAACGCCGCCGTAGAAGCGGCCCGTGCCGGTGAGGCCGGCGCCGGGTTTGCCGTCGTTGCCGAAGAAGTCAGGAACTTGGCCATGCGTTCCGCCGAGGCGGCGCGCAGCACAGCCAGCCTCATAGAGGGAACCATAGCAGCGGTCAACAAAGGCAATGAACTGACTATGGCAACGCAGCAGGCGTTTACCGCCAACGCGGAAGCATCGAGTCGAATTGCCCGGATTATCGAAGAAATAGCCATGGCGTCAACTGAACAGGACCAGGGAATCGCCCAGATCAATGAGGCGGTCATGGATGTGGATAGGGTAATTCAAGACAATGCGGCTACGGCGGAAGAATCGGCCGGAGCCTCCGAAGAATTGAATATGCAGTCAAAACAGTTGATCGTTTACATCAATGAGCTTCTGGAACTCATGGGTTTTGATAAGGAAAGGTTTTATAAGAGCGCTGCCTCGGAGGTGAAGGAGCGGCAGCCTGTTGTGATTTAGCTGTAAGCAAAATGCCTATGCCCGGCAGGCTGTTGAAATTGATAAAGAGGTAACAAGGCTATTTATTTTTTTGGCGGCAGACTGCCTTCTGTAAATCGGGCCACAAGCTGCCCTCCAAAATAGGTTTCCAAGGCGCTTTACTATTGCCCGAAAACGCCAGAACCCGATCACGATGGTCGTAATAAATCAGCTTCAGGTGTCGGATCTGGTTGCCCGTACACTGGATTTCCTTGTTCATCTCCAGATATTTCACATCCTTTGCCGTCTTGTGCGCACGATGGAGCTCCGGCCTCAACTGAACCCGGAACAGGCTGTTATCTGCAGGTGTGATGCGCGTCCATGCACTGAGGACACCATTTGGAAGAATCGTCGTGCGCTCCAAATCAAGATAAAGGGGATCACGGTACCTGGTAAAACCGATAAATTGCCATTTCGCGCCATGTGCTTCAACGATAGTAAACAAAATCGTCAAAGACAAAAAGCCGGCCACAAACAGATTTTTCCATCCGGCGAAGACCATGCCTACATCCTCCTTATAGAATACCATTTGACGGCAATTTATTATTTATTGTAAATAATTTCCGGGGAATAAACAACCAAAAAGGAAGCTTACCCACATGTCCAATATACTGATCATCTATCATTCGCAAACGGGCCATACGGAACAGATGGCTCAAGCAGTGGCCGATGGGGCGCGGGCAATCGAAGGAACAACAGTGGTTATGAAACGCGCCGGCGAGGCAACCCTTGCCGATCTATTGCAGGCCGACGGCCTGGCCATCGGGACGCCGGAAAATTTCGGATACATGTCGGGCATGATCAAGGATTTCTTTGACCGGACGTTCTACGGCGCCACGGATAAAGTCTTTCGCAAGCCCTATGTCGTTTTCATCAGCGCCGGAAATGACGGCACGGGGGCTCTCCGGGCCATCGAACGCATTGCCCTGGGCTATAAATTCAAGAATGTGTTCACGCCCGTTATCGCCCGAGGCACTGTAACGGAAGAAGTACTCGAACAGTGCCGCGAACTGGGCGGTACGATTGCCGGCGGCTGCCAGATGGGCATCTATTGACATGACCTGAGATCGTCACTATCATTAAGTATCAAGATTACGGAGGATTTTAGAGATGACCACGATCAAAATCAACGGCATGTCATGTCAGCACTGCGTTATGGCCGTCACCCGCGCCTTGCAGAAAATCGAAGGTGTTAAGGATGTTCAGGTGAATCTCGAAAAAGGGGAGGCGACCTTCGAAGAAGAGAGCCCCGTTGACGGCAACGCAGTTCGGGCGGCAGTTAAGAAGGCGGGATTCGATATTGGCTGATCGTCAAGAACCGGAAACCACTGTTTCCGTGGGGGGCATGACCTGCGCGGCTTGCGTGCGCCGCGTGGAGATGGCCCTCAAGGAACTCGACGGCGTAACCGACGCCGCCGTAAATCTCGCCACAGCCAGGGCGACGATAAGGCACCGGCCTGTTTGGGCGGGCCTGGATGCAGTCAGGGAAACGGTAGAGGATCAGGGATACGATTATCTGGGAATTCCCGATGAACATCAGGAAGACCCCATCCTGGCGGCACGACTGGCGGAAATCACCGATCTTAAACGCCGGTTTGCCGTGGGTGTCGTTCTGAGCGTCATCATCTTCATGGGGTCCATGCGACACTGGTTCCCTTTTCTCCAGGTTATTCCCCACCAACATCTTCTTGTTGTTCTCTTCATCCTGACAGCCCCCGCCGTGTTTTGGGTGGGTAGCCGGTTTTTCGTCGGCGCCTGGAAGGCGGCCCGGCAAGGGACGACGGACATGAACACCCTGGTCGCCGTCGGGGCACTTTCGGCCTACGCTTATTCCACATTGGCAACTTTTTTCCCGGGCTTCTTTGTAACCGCCGGGATTGTGCCTCACGTCTATTACGACGGCGCGGCCATGATCGTAACCCTCATCATTCTGGGACGCTTGCTGGAGGCCAGGGCCAAGGGAAAAACATCGGGGGCCATAAAGCGACTCATGGGCCTTCGTCCCAAGACCGCTCACGTCCTGCGCAACGGAGTGGAAATAGATGTCGCCATTGCGGGTCTCGTAAAGGGAGACGTTATCCTTGTCAGGCCCGGAGAGCAGATCCCGACGGATGGCATCATCCTGTCGGGCCGTTCAACGGTTGACGAGTCCATGCTGACCGGCGAAAGTATCGGCGTCCTCAAAGAAGAAGGGCAAACGGTCTTTGGCGCAACCATAAATAAAACGGGCAGTTTTACCTTCCGGGCGACGAAACTCGGCGCAGAAACGGCTCTGGCCCAGATCATACGCATGGTCGAGGCGGCCCAAGGCTCCAAGGCCCCAATCCAGAGGCTTGCCGACCGCGTCGCTGCTATCTTCGTTCCCTCTGTTTTTGCCATCGCTACGGCCACGTTTCTGGTCTGGTTTTTCCTGATCCCCGATGCAGGTTTCAGCCGTGCCCTTTTGAACTTCGTATCCGTTCTCGTGATTGCCTGTCCCTGCGCCCTTGGCCTGGCCACTCCGACAGCCGTTATGGTCGGCACCGGCCTGGGGGCGCAACGGGGCATTCTCATCAAGGGAGGCGAATGCCTGGAAAACGCCTCGAAACTGACAACAATCGTCTTCGACAAGACGGGTACTCTGACCAAAGGTGAGCCCGTTGTGACGGACATCCTTTGTGCCGCCGGTACGTCAGAAAGGCATCTTCTGGAGGTTGCCGTCTCCCTGGAGGCCGTGTCGGAACATCCCCTGGCCCAGGCCATTGTCGTTCAGGGACGGGACAAGGAGATAGGCGCCCTCGCCGTGGAAGGATTTGAGGCTGTTTCAGGTCTCGGGGCCGTGGGCATAATCGCCGGCCTTCATTGCATGGCGGGGAATGAGCGTCTTTTAACTGAGAGAGGCATCGAGGCCGGGGAACTGGCCGCTCAGGCTGAAACGCTTTCCGGAAACGGTAAGAGCGTTGTCTTTGTTGCCGAATCGAACCGCCTGCTGGGTCTGATCGGGCTAACCGATGTGCCGAAGGCGTCGGCACGGGAAGCAGTAAAAATCATTCAAGCGATGGGCCTTTCCGTGACCATGATGACAGGGGATCATGCCGGGACCGCCCGGGCCGTCGCCACCACCCTCGGCATCGAAACGGTCCTGTCCGAAATCCTTCCTGCCGAAAAGGCACGGGCGATTCAGGAAATGCAGAAAACAGGGGCTGTTGTTGCCATGGTGGGCGACGGTATCAACGATGCCCCGGCTCTTGCCGCCGCCGATATCGGAATCGCCATCGGCGCCGGAACGGATGTGGCCATGGAAGCCGCCGATATGACCCTCATGACGGATGACCTCCTGGCCGTTCCCGCCGCCATCCGACTCTCCCTGGAAACCATGAAGGTTATCCGGCAGAATCTCTTCTGGGCCTTTATCTATAACCTGATCGGTATCCCCATCGCCGCCGGTGTCTTGTATCCTTTCGGCATCGTTTTAAACCCCGAATTCGCCGCCGCCGCCATGGCCATGAGTTCCGTCTCCGTCGTCAGCAACTCCCTGCGCCTGCGACGTGTCTGGACACGGATTCAAGAAAAAAGTAAAGGATAATCGGCTATCCTATCCCGCCTTTTCAAACTGTGATTTGTCGGCCCCGCAAATGGGACACGTCCAGTCTGCAGGCAAATCTTCGAAAGATGTCCCCGGCTTGATTCCATGTTCGGGATCTCCTGCAGCGGGATCGTAGGTATAGCCGCAGACATTGCATGTATATTTTGCCGACACCGCTGGCGCAACTTCCTCTTTGGGGGTAAAGGTCGGGGCGTTCTTTGAGGACTTGCCTTTCATGACGTTGGAGTAATAGTCGTACGTCAAGGCGGGGCCGTCGGCCAGATTATCGAAATCGACCAGTTCGCCGATGAAGATGACATGGGTGCCGCAGTCCAGTTGCTGTAATACCCTGGCCTCCGCCCAGGCGACGCAATTATCTGTGACGATGGGTGCACCGGTGGAACCGATTTTATAACCAGTCTGGGCAAATTTATCGACATCCTTTCCCGATTTGAACCCGAACAGACCGATAAATGTCATAGATGCGTTCATCGCAAGAAAGGAGACGGAGAAGACGCCACTGGCCTGGATGTAGTCATAAGTCAGATTTTCCTTGTTGATACTGATAGCCACGGTGAGCGGCTTGGCTGTGACGCGAAACAGGCTGTTGATAATCTGGCCGTTGTATTTACCGTCTTTTGTGGAACTGGCGATATAAATGCCGGAAATGATTTTGCCGAGGGCTGTCCTGTCCATGATCGTACTCTCCAAAGAATTTATTTGATGAAAAATTCATATAGTAAAACCTGGGAAAGCTCAATCCGAAATAGAGAAAGGGATCACAGATGACAGGGCCTTTATGATACCGGGAATCGTGGACATGCATGTCCATCTCATATTGGATGGAAATCCCGATCCCGGGGTCCGTCGATTGACATGGCCATTGATTTTTACAGGGTGTTTCAGGATGGGCAGGTCATAGGTCCTAGTGTTATGATTTTACAGCATCAAAGGTCTTCTTCAACTGCTCTTCAACATCCTCCGCAATTTTCTTAAGGTCTTTATTATCAAGCATCTGCATGACAACCGATGGCCTTATTACGGAAAGGACAGTCTTGCCGCCTTTTTCGTAAACAATAACATTGCAGGGAAGCATGAGTCCGATGTTTTCCTCCAAACGGATCGCTTTATAGGCATTAGGAGGATTGCAGGCGCCCAGGATAATGTATTTTCCCATGTCAACGCCCAGCTTTTCCTTCATTTTTTCTTTGACATCGATTTCCGTCAGTATACCGAAACCTTCTTTCTTCAGTGACTCTCTCACTCGATCAACGACTGTTTCATAAGGAATATCCAATTCTTTCGTGAAGCCGTAACGGATCATATCCTTCCTCCTTTCATCGCGCCCATTGTTGTCAATAATAGCGTGTATGTATGCAGGCTACAGGACAGATGGGCAAATTGCCATCAGGAATAACCTACTTTAGGCATTCAAAAATCCTTATGATGGCACTCGAAAACACTGAGGATAGTAAGTTGTTGAAAAACTCGTTTTTGGTCAGGCTGTTCAAAAGCTTGTCCCGTACTTGATACGGGATGCCCAGATGCAAGGCGCGCAAAAGCTGAGGAATGAGTCGTACAGAGAAGTACGTCGATGTAGCCTGCCCCGGCGAAGGCCGGGGAAGCTTGCAGCGCAACGTAGCAGACGCCGTCCCCGCGAAAGCGTGGGATGGACGTTTTTCAACAGCCTGGAATTACATGAAATTCATAGGATCTACATCGACGACTACACTAATACCGGCGGTGGTTTGGCAGGAAAGTATCTCCTGGGCCAGACGGCGGAGGACGCCGCTGTCGTAACCTTTCAGCAGAAGCTGCCAACGGTAGCGGCCTCGGATGCGGGCAAGGGGAGATTCGGCAGGCCCGATTATATCCACCGTCTTTGCCGCTTTCGTCTGCCGGGCCAAGTCACGGGCCTGCCTGCCCATCTCTCGTGCCGCTTTCCACCCTTTGTCCTTATCGATGCAGGAGATTCGTAAATTGATCATCCGGGCACAGGGCGGATAGGCGAGGGAATTCCTCAAGGCCATTTCCTCATCGTAAAACGCCTTGTAATCATGGTCTTTGACCCGTTTCAAGACATAATGGCCAGGATTGAAGGTCTGGATAATTACGCGGCCAGGCGTGTCACCCCGCCCGCCCCGGCCCGACACCTGGGTCAGAAGCTGAAAGGTCTTTTCCGATGCCCGGAAATCGGGGATATTGAGGGATGTATCGGCCGAGATCACTCCGACGAGGACCACACCGGGGAAATCATGCCCCTTGGAGATCATTTGGGTTCCGACGAGGATATCGATTTCGCGGGACCCCAAGGCGCGGAGCATCCCCTCGTGAGCCCCCACCCGGCTCGTCGTATCCCGGTCCATGCGGGCAACACGGGCATCGGGAAACGTGACGCGGATCATTTCCTCAAGACGTTCCGTTCCGACACCGTAACCGGCAAACCGTTTCCCACCGCATTCCGGGCAAGCGCCCGCTGCTTTTACAGTAAAGTCGCAATAATGGCATGTCAGGGCCTCTTCGCGGGCATGGAGCGTCAGGGTCAGGTCGCAATTCCGGCACCGCATGACATACCCGCAATCCCTGCAAAGCATGAAGGTGCTGAACCCCCGCCGGTTCAACAGGAGGAGGGCCTGCTTCTTTTGATCCAGTGTCTCCCGGAGGGCTTCCTTCAGGCGCCGGGAGAGGATAGGAGCGGCGTCCCGTCCTCCATCGCCGTTCTCGGGGAGTCTCATGTCCACGATCTCGATTTCGGGCATGGGGCGTTCTTCCACGCGGTTCGCCATGGTCAGAATCTTGTATTTTCCCAGCCGGGTATTGTAATAGCTTTGGACGGCAGGCGTTGCGGAACCGAGTACGACCGTCGCCCCGGCCATGCGGGCCTTGACGACGGCTAAATCTCGGGCATTGTAGCGCATCCTGTCGTCTTGCTTGTAGGATTCGTCGTGTTCCTCATCAACAATAACAAGTCGTAAATCCCGGACAGGGGCGAAGAGCGCCGAACGGGCGCCCACAACGACCCGGATGGTCCCCTCCCGGATGGACCGCCACTGGTCGTAACGAACGGCGTGGGAAATGCCGCTGTGAAGGACCGCAATCGGTTCCTGGGGAAACCGTTCATGCAGACGCCCGAGGAGTTGGGGCGTAAGGCCGATCTCAGGAACGAGAAACAGGATGCCTCCGTTTTCCTTGAGAACGGCCTCCATGGCCAGGAAATAAACCTCCGTCTTCCCGCTACCCGTAACACCGTGAAGGAGGCAAGGGGAAAATCGCTTCCCGGACAAGCCCTTCAGGATGCCCCGAAGGGCCTTCATCTGGCTCATGTTAGGCTGGAAATCCCCCGCCTCGGCATTGCCGGCGGCGGTAATGGGTGTGACCGGAGCGACGCAGCGCATCATATCCTGTTCCTGGACGGCAAGGATGCCCTTTTGGATCAAGGCGGCGATGACGGACCGTCCGTGACCCGATAGGGCCATTAATCGCGGTATGGTCATTCCGCCATGCTGCCGGACCATACTAATGACGCCCAGTTGCGATGTCGTCAGCTTTTCGGCAATCTCCCCATCGGGCGACCCTGCATCAGCAAGATAGACTATTTTTTGTGACTTTGGCGCCACAACCCGGCCGTTCAGATACTCTTCATCCGCTGCATAGCCCTTGCCGCATAAGGCCTTAATCTCCCGATCCACATCCAAATGTTGAAAACGGCGCTTTATCGATGACAGGGGGAGGCCGTGTGAATGCGTTTTCAGCAGATTTAAGATCTCCTGTTGAGGCCCCGTCAGACCGTCTTCCTCTGCAGCATAACCTGATGGAGAGAGACGGACCCGGCGGGCGCTTTTCAAATCCTCTCCCGGCAGGATCTCTCCCAGGGTCTTTCCCAAAGGATGGAGGTAATAATCGGCAACCCATCGATAAAAAATAAGATCGGACGGAGCAAACAAAGGGGAGGGATCAGATATATCAATGATATCCTTGATATTCTCTTCTTCCGTGGTATCGGTAACATCGAGAACATAGCCCGTCAGGCGACGATGGCCGAAAGGCATGAGGACGCGCCTACCCACCGCCATGGCGGGGGCCAGCGCCTCAGGAACATGATAGGTAAAGGTTTTATCGGTAGGGATATTGACGGCGACCTTCACAAACATCGCTCTTTTCTCCTCAATGTTTTGAAGGCCTGTCGGGGATGGACGCTAGCTGATGCGGCGATCTATTCGCCCATCAGTTTTTCCATTTTTTCCTGTTTCGTCTTGCAGTCGATACAAAGCGTTGTGACCGGCCTGGCTGTCAGGCGCTTATCGGAGATGTCACCGCCGCAAGAGGTGCAAATGCCGTATGTCCCGTTATCGATACGCTGGATAGCTTCCCGCATCTTGGAAATCAGCTTTCGCTCCCGGTCGCGGATACGCAGTTCAAAATTTCTGTCCGATTCCAGAGATGCCCGATCATTGGGGTCGGGATAGTTTTCCTTGCCGTGGGTCATTTCCGTAACTGTTTTTTCTGCGTCGTTGAGCAACTTATTGATTTCCTGTGTCAACATGTAACGGAAAAATTCTAGTCTTTCCGGCTTTAGGGCCATGAAACTCACCTCTTTTGTAATGGATTGAAGGACAGAGGTTCATACATGAAACGAAAATATTTGTAAAGGAAAAAATGAGTGTAATCCGGCCTGGAGTGATCTTCCTATCAGTTTGCTTGAGACGGCCCTTATTACTCTGTTACTACCTGTATACTTGGAGGATCTTTTCCACAACATTCGTTGTCGATCTTCCCGGAACCAGAGGCGCAACAACGACTCGCCCGCCCCACGTCTTAACCATATCACCGCCGACGATCTGATCCTCTGTCCAATCGCCCCCTTTCACAAGCAGGTCCGGTCTCAGATATCCGATCAATTCGAAAGGTGTCTCTTCATCAAAGATAGTAACAAAATCGACCGCTTCAAGAGCGGCTAGGACATCGGCCCGTTCATCCTGGGGAACGAGGGGACGCTTCTCTCCTTTCAGGATCCGGACGGATGAATCGCTATTGAGGCCCAGGACAAGAATGTCACCCAGTTTTCTGGCCTCCTGCAGGTACCGCACATGGCCGACGTGAAGGATGTCAAAGCAGCCGTTGGTGAAAACGATCTTCTTCCCTTCACGCCGCAGGGCGTCCAATTTGGGTTTCAGGGATTCCCTGGACAGGATTTTCTCTATCATAACTACCTCCGCCAAAGTTTAAGCAAGTTGTTGAAAAACTTGATTTTAGGCAGGCTGTTCAAAAGCTTGTCCCGTACTTGATGCCGGATACCCAGACGCAAGGCGCCCAAAAGCTGAGGACTGAGCATCGGGGATATGTTCCGGAAGCCCGAAAGGATCGGAACGTGTCCCCTGAAAGGCCAGTGACGAAGCTTGTTGCGCAACGCAGCAGACGCCGTCCCCGCGAAAGCGTGGGATGGACGTTTTTCAACAGCCTGTCAGGCGGCACGGGCCAGGGTCAATACAGCCACATCAGCAGCACCCTTATTCATGAGGACTCGGGCACATTCGTTTAAGGTGCTCCCTGTTGTATACACATCGTCGATGACGATAATCTTCTTTCCCTCGATACGACCGGGCCTGACGACTTCAAAAGCCCCCCGGACGTTCGCCTCCCGCTCCGCCTTTCCCAACGAAACCTGAGGTTGCGTCCGAATATGCCTTTTCAGGGATGTAAAATCAAGGGGAACGTTATGGCGCAGGGCCACTACCCGGGCCAGAATCAAGGCCTGATTGAAGGCCCTTTCCCGGAGACGGCTTACATGGAGTGGTACAGGCATGATCAAGGTAAAGGACGGGATACGCAGATCATCGTCATCATAAGCGGCCATGAGCTTACCCAGGATCTTTCCCATGGCCGTATTCCCCCGGTATTTGAGATCAGATATTGCCGAAAGAAAAGGCCCATCGTAGTATCCGACTGCCCGGGCCATGGAAAACGCCTTGGGCGTAAGGAGACAATTGCCGCACAAATGATTCGCCCCCGTGCCTTCCGGGTAGGGCAATCCGCAGGACGGGCACAAGGGAGGCCGGATCAGCCGGATCTTTGCGGCGCAGTCACCACAGAAGGGCAGCGGACCATGTTCATGATGGATGGCGTTACAGGTGGGACACCGCGGCGGAAAAACAGCATCCAAGATGCCGGCAAGACAGGCCTTCAATCCGCCATGTCCTCCGGAAGGGCTTTTATTTCCAGTGTGTCATCATCGACAGCCATCTTCGGGGCATCGGACCAGAGGCGCTCGATATCGTAAAAAGCCCGGATAGGCTCATAAAAGATGTGGATCACGATATCGCCGTAATCCATCAGGACCCATTGGCCGTTTTGGACCCCTTCTATGCCCATGGGGGGCATGCCGGCCTTCTTGAGGTTTTCCTCAATCCAATTGGCGATGGACCGGACCTGCCGGTCCGAGGTGCCGCTGCAGATAACAAAATAATCGGCAAAGGATGATATTGCCTTTACCTTCATGGCAACGAGATCTTTTGCCTTTCTCTGCAAGGCTGTATTCATGCAGCAAAGGAGCCTGTTATTTACTTCGTTAAGGGGCTTTTTGGGCAAATTATCCTCCTAATAATGATAACATATTGTTTTTAATAGCATAATATAAAGCAGGCTGTCAATGGAATTTTATCACGGCTACTTGCCGGTTGAGTATCGATGAACCATGTGATAGGTAACGGTTTATACATCATGAGGAAGGGATTATCCATGGAGGCAATGTTTAATAAATTTCAGATCCATATGCCTTTTAGCGATCTTCACGACCATTATTTGCCCCTGGTTCTCGAGGAAAGGCTCAATCCCGAGATCAGCTTCGATTACGCGACCCTTGAACGTTTCGTCATTGACGATTACCGGCGGATAGCGGATGAGCTTCTGGCTGCGGGCCTTTCGGTTACATTTCACGCCCCCTTCATGGATTTGCGGCCCGGCGCCATCGATCCTGTCATCCGAAAGGCTTCACTTGATCGGATACGCAGCGTCGTGGAACTGGCCGCCTATTTTCGACCCCTGGCCGTCGTATGCCATCCCTCCTTCGATAAGCGCTATTATGTATCGACAGAGGAACTCTGGCTTGCAAACAGCATCGAAACGTGGAAAACTCTTACCGCTGTGGCGGAGACCGTGGATACGATCCTTTGCCTGGAAAATGTCTATGAAAAACAGCCCCGTATGATCCTGCGCCTCCTTGCTGCCGTTGAATCACCCCGTTTAAGTTTCTGCTTCGATACAGGACATTTCAATGTATTTTCAAGTGTCCCTCTGGACGAATGGATGCAGGCCATGGCTCCATATCTTTTTGAGCTCCATATCCACGATAACGGCGGCGCGGCTGATGAGCACCTGGCCGCCGGCAACGGCTCCTTCCCTTTTTTTCGGCTTTTCGGCATTATCCGCGAGAAAGGTCTGCTACCGGTCATGACCCTGGAGGCGCACAAAGAAGCAACCCTCAGGCTGTCCATTGAAAATCTGACGGCCATGGGGATACTATAATGAGGCTGAAGACTGAATGATTTCGGCAATATCGGCCGATCATAGAAATCGTCAGCCCGACTGAATGAACGATAAGTAGGTTGTTGAAAAACTCGATTTTGCGCAGGCTGTTCAAAAATGACCAGATGCAAGGCGCGCAAAAGCTGAGGAATGAGGCGTACATTGAAGTACGTCGATTGACGAAGCTTGCGGTGCAACGCAGCAGATGGACGTTTTTCAACAGCCTGATAAGGCTTTCCCATGTTACAGTACATCATCAAACGATTGTTTTTCATGGTGCCGGTCCTTCTGGGGATTACGATCATCTGTTTTGCCGTCATGCACCTGGCACCGGGATCGCCCACAGATCTGCAAACCCAGATGAATCCCCGGGCCTCCGCGGAACTCAAGGAGCGTCTCCGGGCCATGTATGATCTGGACAAGCCGCTCTATGAGCAGTATTTTATCTGGATCAAAAAAGTGGCCGTCCTGGATCTGGGAAAATCATTTTCGCCGGACCGCCGTTCCGTAGCGGAAAAAATCATGGAACGGCTGCCAGTCACGATCAGCCTCAATATCCTTTCCCTGGCCCTGATCCTTTTGATCGCCATTCCTATTGGAGTTCTGGCAGCGGTCCACCAGGACTCCCTTTTTGACAAGATAACCTCCGTCTTCGTCTTCATAGGCTTTGCCATGCCTACATTCTGGCTGGCTCTGCTCCTGATGATTCTTTTCGGCATCCACCTGGCCTGGCTGCCCATATCCGGTCTCCGTTCCCTGAATTACGAATATCTGCCACCCGGCATCGCCGTCTGGGATCTGCTGAAGCACCTGATCATGCCCGTGCTACTGTCAGCTTTCGGCGGTCTGGCGGGACTGTCCCGATATATGAGGGCCAATATGCTGGAGGTGATCCGCCAGGACTATATCATGACGGCCCGGGCTAAGGGCCTGAAGGAACGCGTTGTCATTTACAAGCACGCCTTGCGCAACGCTTTGCTGCCCGTCATTACGATTCTGGGCCTTTCCATTCCGGGACTGATCGGCGGCAGCGTCATTTTTGAGACAATATTTGCCATTCCCGGAATGGGGCAACTTTTTTACATGGCCGTCATGTCGAGGGATTATCCTACGGTTATGGGAATTCTCTTTATCGGCGCCATTTTGACTCTTTTGGGCAACCTCATCGCCGATGTTTCTTATGCGCTGGCGGACCCGCGGATTCGGGTGTCATGACGTACTGTTATCTAAATAAGGACTTGTGCAATGTTTCCTGACTTCTGGAGAAAATTTCGGACAAACGGGTTGGCCCTGACGGGGAGTGTTATTGTTCTTTCCTTGTTTGTCTTGTCGCTTCTTGCATCGTGGCTCGCACCGTTCGACCCGGCGGCCATAGATTTGAAAAACATCCTGGCGCCGCCGTCGGCCCAGCACTGGTTTGGAACGGATCAACTCGGACGCGATGTCTTGAGCCGTATGATCTGGGGAGCAGGTATCTCCCTGAAAGTGGGATTCGTCGCCACGGGAATCGCCGTTTTCATCGGAACTATTCTCGGCGCCGTGTCCGGTTACTACGGTAAATGGATTGATGCGGTTATCATGCGTTTCGTAGACATGATGCTCTGCTTTCCGACATTCTTTTTGATCCTTGCCGTTATCGCCTTTTTGGAGCCGTCGATCTGGAACATCATGATCATCATCGGCGCAACGGGATGGATGGGTATTACACGTCTCGTTCGGGCCGAGTTCATCTCTTTGAAGGAGCGGGATTTTGTTCTCGCCGCCCGGTCCATCGGCGCAAGCGATCGCCGGATCATCTTCCTGCATATTCTGCCCAACGCCATGACGCCCATCCTTGTCGCAGCAACTCTGGGCGTTGCCGGCGCCATCCTCACAGAGTCAGCCCTGAGCTTTTTGGGCATTGGTGTCCAGCCGCCGACGCCCAGTTGGGGAAATATCCTGACGGCGGGCAAGGATAACATCGACATTGCTTGGTGGCTTTCCCTATATCCGGGTCTGGCAATCCTCATCACCGTTCTGGGCTACAACCTTCTGGGTGAAGGCATAAGGGATGCTCTAGATCCCCGTCTGCGGCGATAATAAAGCAAAAAAGGCTTCTGAAAAGTTCAGAAGCCTTTTTTTGTCTGGTGTGACGACGTTGAAGAAATTATTTCTTCTCGGGTGCCGGAGCCTTCTCATCGGCCTTCTCAGCCTTCTTCTCTGCCTTTGCCTTCTTTGCCTTTGCTTTCTTTGCCTTCTTTTCCTTTGCAGGGGCTTTTTCCTCAGCCTTTGCGGGCTCTGCAGCGGGCTTTGCTTCTTTTGCAGCCTGTGCGAAAGCA
>CAZYDG010000026.1:67500-136866 GCA_964645835.1 uncultured Syntrophaceae bacterium | reverse complement strand
CCCATTCCTGCTAAGAAAGGCTATGGAAAAGAAACTCAAAACGATCTTCTCACACATCAAACCGGGGTAACTTTCTTTATGAGGCAACGTTACCTCTTGTCACTACACTTTCGGTAACATTTTAATCTGAGGCAACGGGTCAGAAGGAAAAATTCCTGAGCCGGAAGGTCAATGCTCCGACGCTCTTCCCCTTGCATTGAAATCTTAGAGTGTGTCGCTATGTCTAATGGAATAAGGGGAGTGAATGAAGCAATCTCAGCAGATTGCCACGTCGGCCAAGGGCCTCCTCGCAATGACAAAAACTGAGAGATACCACTCTCTCCAGAGCAGCGGGGTATTGGTCTGGAGGCGAATTGGATTTTTCCCGTCCGCACAAACGAAGTCATCTGTAATTTAAAAGATGGGAAAAATCCTTGAACCGGAAGGCCAATGCCTCGCTGCTCTTCCCTCGATTCAGCAGAAACCCTGCTGTGGATTCTGTGCGGATGATTCTATTGACAAAAGAACACGCCCTATGTAGAAAAAAAGAGTATTTACGAAGAGAGTGATAATGAGAAAGGGCTTCAATGAAAATATTCATAACGGGTGGCGCAGGTTATATTGGCAGCCATGTGGTAAAGGCTCTGGGTGAAGATGGGCATGAACTTGTTATTTTTGATAACCTTTCGACGGGCCATGAATGGGCCGTCCTCCATGGCCGCCTGGTTCGGGGGGACTTAGCGGACAAGTCTCTTCTGGCGTCCGTTTTAAAAGATTTCCGGCCTGATGGGGTGATCCACTTCGCCGCCTCGATCCAGGTCGAGGAGTCAGTCAGGCGTCCCCTTCCATACTACAGGAACAATATGATCAATACGATCAATCTCCTTGAAACCATGGTGGATTGCGGTATCCGCCATTTCATCTATTCCTCCACGGCTGCCGTCTATGGGGCTCCGGAGCATATTCCCGTCAGCGAAGAAGCCACCCTGAAACCCATCAATCCTTATGGCGCTTCCAAGGCCGCCATGGAACAGGTACTGTCCGATCTGGCCCGGGCTGAAGACTTCCGCTATGTGGCCCTCCGATATTTCAACGTCGCCGGCGCCGATCCCCAAGGTAGAATCGGCCAGGTCTACAAAGAGGCCACCCATCTTATTACCCGTGCCCTGAAAACGGCCAAGGGAGAATTTGCAAAACTCCTGATCTACGGGACAGACTATCCCACCCCTGACGGTACCTGCATCCGCGATTACATCCATGTGAACGATCTGGCCCAGGCCCACCTGCTGGCCCTTTCCTATCTCCTGGAGGGAAGGCCATCCGATGTTATGAATTGCGGTTACGGCCACGGCTTCTCCGTCAAGGATGTCGTACGGACAGCAAAGGCCGTAACGGGCATAGATTTTCCCGTAGAAGAAACGGCCAGGCGGGCAGGCGATCCGCCGGAACTTGTCGCCGACAGCACAAGGCTGCGGCAGAAAACGGGTTGGCAACCCCACTGCGACGATCTCGATTTTATAGTCAGAACAGCTTGGGACTGGGAAAAGAAACAATAAAGCGATAGATTGCAGGAGAGGACCCTGGCCCTTGAAAAAGAATGACCTGAACTTGGCTCAGTCGGAAAACCGCCAGCTAAAGGAGACGATTTCAGCATTGCGTGACGCCCTGGAAGAGGCACACCGCAAGGGTGAAGAAGCCGTTCAGGCTACACGGGCGGCGGCCAACGATGAAATCGGACAACTTCGGGCAACTATTCAAGCCATGCGCGAGGAAATGGAAATAATCAAAAACGACCACGATATTGCCATGGATGCCGTCAAGCGGGCCTTCAGGGATGAAATCAGCCAGATGGAGGCCATGATCCGGACGCTGCGGGAGCAATTGGAACAGCATGCGAAAAAATAGGGAAGCCATTAAGCATCACCAAGCAGAACTGTTGCTTGACGTCGTCAAGACCATGGCAGCATACGAGACACTTGATGAGATGTTGAACGTCCTCGTCGAGATGACGACAAAGGCCATCAACGCCGACAGGGGAACCATTTTTCTCAACGACGTTGAAACGGGCGAGTTGTACTCCCGCGTCGCCCAGGGAAACTTCCAGAGGGAAATCCGCATACTCAACAATACCGGCATAGCAGGCCACGTATTTCAATCGGGGGAACCGGTCATTGTCGACGATGCCTATGCAGACAGCCATTTCAACCGTTCCGTCGATGAAAGCACGGGGTACGTCACAAGAAGCATCCTCTGCGTCCCCATTCTCACCGTCAAAGGCGCAAAGATCGGAGTAGCCCAGGCCCTGAACAAAAAGGCCGGCCACTTCACGAAGGACGACATGACTCTTCTGTCGGAAATGACAACCCAGGCCGCAATTGCCCTCCAAAGCGTCGAGGTTGTGGAGCGGATGAAGAAGTTCCGTAAACAGGAGATGGATTTCTTCGATATCGTCTCAAACGTAACCGCCGAGATCGACTTGGGAAACCTCCTCCAAAAAGTCATGTCCGAGGCAACGCGTATGCTCAATGCCGAACGTTCCACCCTGTTTCTGAACGATGAAAAGCGCAAAGAGCTCTTTTCGAAGGTCGGGGAAGGCCTGGGGGCAGCGGTGATCCGACTGCCGAATCATCTGGGAATTGCCGGAGCGGTCTTCTCGTCTGGTGAAACGATAAATATCCCTTACGCTTATGCCGATCTTCGCTTCAACCCCGCCTTTGACCGGAAAACGGGCTTTTTCACACGCTCCATCCTCTGTGTGCCTGTCGTCAATAAAAGCGGCAAGACCATCGGCGTCACCCAGGTCCTGAACAAACGGGGCGGGCCGTTCACGAAGGATGACGAGTCACGGTTGAAGGCTTTTACGGCCCAGGTGTCCATTGCCCTGGAAAACGCCAAGCTTTTCGACGATGTCCAGAACATGAAGAACTACAGTGAAAGCATGCTGGAGAGTATGTCCAACAGTGTCATCACCCTCGACGAGGAGCGAAAGATAGTGACATGCAATCAGGCGGGACTGGCGCTCCTGCGCCTTCAGGCGGAAGATATCATCGACAAGCCGGCAACGGCGTTTTTCACCGGCCCGAATGACTGGCTGTTGGAAAAGATCGACCGCATGGAACAATCGAAACGGACAGAGGTAACGATGGACGCCGAACTGCTCTTCGGCGATGCGACCATATCCGCGAATGTGACGGTTCTTCTTTTGATCAGTGTTCAGAAAAAGAGCCTGGGAACGATGATCATAATCGACGACATCAGCTCGGAGAAACGGATGAAGAGCACCATGTCCCGGTACATAGACCCCGGCATCGCCGATCAGCTCCTTGGCGCTGGAGAAGATATTCTGGGCGGGAAGAGCACAGAGGCGACTGTCCTTTTTTCGGATATCCGGGGGTTCACCCCCCTTACGGAAGAATTGGGCGCCCAGGGGACCGTGGCCCTCCTTAACGAATACTTTACCATCATGGTCGATTGCATCCAGCGGGAAGGGGGAATGCTCGACAAGTTCATCGGCGACGCAATAATGGCGGCCTTCGGTATTCCCATCGCCCATGAAGACGACGAAGACCGCGCCCTCCGGGCGGCAATCGGCATGATTAAAGCCCTGAACCAATGGAATGTCGAGCGTCTTTCCCAAGGGAAGAAGCCGGTGCGGATGGGGGTAGGCCTGAATACGGATACGATTGTTTCGGGCAATATCGGGTCGCCCAAGCGGATGGATTATACCCTCATCGGAGACGGGGTTAATCTGGCGTCGCGACTGGAGAGCCTTTGCAAGAAATATCACGCCGGTATCCTCATCAGCGAACACACCTACAGGAAGCTGAAGGGAACGTACCGAATCCGTGAGGCGGACCGGGTGGTTGTGAAAGGGAAAACGGAACCCGTCGCCATTTACGAGGTCCTTGACTACCATACGGAAGAAACATTTCCGAATCTTATGGAATCCGTAAATCACTTCAAGTTCGGAATCGCCCAATACCGTTCATGCCGGTGGGACAGAACCATCAAGGCCTTCACAGGGGCATTGGATCTTTGCCCGTCCGACATGTTGTGCCAAATGTATATCGACCGTTGTGAACAACTGAAGACCACACCGCCGGGGGAATACTGGGACGGCGTCTGGGTCATGGATTCCAAATAGTATGGCAAACGTATTGATTATCGACGATGAAAGTTACATGTCGGACATGCTCTCCGAGGTTGTAAGCGCGATGGGTCATTCTGTTACGACGTCATCCACTCTTGGGGAAGGTCTCAAGGCAGCGGCCAATAAACCATACGATGTCATTCTCCTGGATGTAAGGCTTCCCGACGGCGATGGAACAGAGAAGCTGCCAACGTTCAAAAGTTTGCCTTCATCACCGGAAGTCATTATCATTACCGCCTTTGACAGCCGGAATGGCGCCGAGTTTGCTCTCAATAACGGCGCCTGGGATTACATATCCAAAACGGCCTCCCTTTCCGAAATCAGACTGACCCTTTCCCGCGCAATTCAATACAAAGGGCAGAGGATGAATTATATTGATATTCCACGGGACCTGAAACTCGAAGGCCTGCTGTGGAAAAGCGACCGGATGGCTGTGTGCATCAGCCATTTGTCCCAAGCCGTCAAAAGCGATGTCAATGTCCTGATCACAGGTGAAACGGGCACAGGAAAGGAACTTTTCGCGCGGGCGATTCACGACAACAGCAAGCGTGCGGCCATGAGTTTTGTCACCGTCGACTGCGCCGCCCTTCCCCCCACGCTCGCGGAAAGTCTGCTTTTCGGACACGAGAAAGGCGCTTTCACAAGCGCCGATAAATCCGTGGAAGGATTGGTCAAACAAGCTGACGGTGGCACTTTGTTTCTCGATGAAGTAGGTGAGCTTCCCCTGGTCGTTCAGAAATCATTTCTCAGAGTTTTGCAGGAACGGCGTTTCCGCCCCCTGGGCGCAAAGCGCGAGGTGGAGAGCAACTTCCGGGTCGTTGCGGCAACCAACAGGAATATAGATGAAATGATCGCTGCGGGAAAATTCCGTCAAGACTTGCTTCACCGTATTCAAACCATTCATATCCAGATACCGTCCTTAAGAAAACGCACAGACGATGTCATCGAATTGATGCTGCATTATGTAAAAATAATATGCCGCCGCTATGATATGAACCCTAAGAGCTTTTCACCGGAATTTCTGGAAACCGTAGCCGCCTATGAATGGCCCGGCAATGTGCGAGAATTGATCAACACCCTGGAGTGGACGATAGCAACTGCAGGCGCGGAATCTACACTGTATCCGAAACACCTGCCCGTGAAACTCAGGCTGAAATCCACTTACAGGGATCAAGAGGAAGCCGTCTTACCGGAGGCTGCTGCCCTGCCGACCTTGAAAACTGCACGCGATTCCGCTGTTATGGAAACAGAGCTTAAATATCTGCGCCGGCTCATGGACGTTGCGAAAGACGATTTTAAGGAAGCCTGCCGGATCTCGGGTTTATCCAGTCCGCAGTTGTATAATCTTATGAGGAAACACCACATCACAAGATGAGGCCGTTGAATCTACTATTATGAGATAATAAAGTGTATTATCACATAATACATTACGCAACTAGCTGTTATAACATCACTAATAAAATAATCAAATCTCTATTGGCTTACGGCAGAATAAAATGATTCTGTCTCGCCCCCTCACTCAAGCAGCCTGCTACACATGTAACTATATAATTTCATATGTTATTTTCCATTACCAGATATTTGGCATGCTTCTTGGTTGATAACAAAAACAGGAGCAGGAATCGTGAGGCAGCATTCCGATAGACCTATCCTGAAATTATAAAGGGATTGGAGTTACCGCATGAACGTCGTCTTTTATTCGTCCATTATCAACGATAAGACAGAGTCGATTTGCCGGGCCCTTGAGCATTCAGGCTATCCCATCGGCCTGGAGCTGCACCACTCCATCGGAAGCTTGGAAAGCAGGCTCAGGCAGCCGCTCAATGGGATCGTCCTTGTGCTTCTATACACATCGACTCATGAGAATCTTTCCCATGCTATTGTTTTAAAAGAACTCCTGTATCATCTTCCCGTAATTCTCATTATGCATGACACGGGGAGAGACGCGATGGTAAGGGCACGCATTCTCCGGCCCCGCTTCATCTTTGGAGCGGATGATAACCTTGAAGATATGCGTTTGGTCCTTGAAAAAATAATTGCCGGACAGAAGGCAATGGAGAAAACCTGGCTGTAATGACACTAAAACTAGAAGGATTACCATAGAGGAGGAATGAATTATGTTACTGAAAAACGCGAAACTGGGAACGAAGATGTATCTGGGATTTTCCGCCATTCTGATTCTTATGGTCATCATCGCCGCTATTGGTATCAACAGGCTCGGTTACATGAACAACGAGATCGAAACGATCGTGAAAGATTCCAACGTAAAGCTGGAACTCGCCAACGACATGATCGACCAGATCAATATCATCGCCCGAGCCATCCGCAACATCGCATTGCTAGCCGGCAAGAACGACAAGTTGCAGGACGAGGAGATAAAGCGTATCGAGGCTGCCCGGGTCAAGTATCGGGAAGCCGATGAAAAAATCGGCAGACTTGTCAAAAGCGAAGAAGGCAAGGCATTGATTGCAAAAGTCCGGCAACTCCAGGACACAGCGAAGCCTCTCGTTAATAAAGCAGTGGAGCTTATCGTGGCCGATAAGTTTGAGGAGGGGACCCAGGTAGTCATGAATGAAGTGAGAATCCCCCAGCGGCAGCAGATAGAGGCCATTGACGCCCTTATCATCCACCAGGAAGAATCGACCCGGAAGGCAGCCGAACATGCCGCAGCGACCTATTCAACCTCGAGGACACTCATGATAGGTCTTTCGGCGATTGCCCTGTTCCTCGGCATAGTTATCGCTTTTTTCCTCACCCGCGGCATCACGAAACCCCTGAATGTGGTTATCGAGGGTCTCACCGAGGGCGCAAGCCAAGTCGCTTCGGCTTCTTCCCAGGTAGCCTCAGCAAGCCAGTCATTGGCGGAGGGGGCATCCGAGCAGGCATCATCTCTGGAAGAGACCTCAGCATCGGTGGAAGAGCTTGCCTCCATGACAAGACAAAATGCCGAAAACGCCCAGGAGGCAAAGGCCATGATGACAAATGCCGAGAAGATCGTGAACAACGTAAACCAGCACATGAGAAACATGACGGAAGCCATTACGGAAGTCATGAAATCGAGTGAAGAAACAGGCAAGATCATCAGGACCATAGATGAAATCGCTTTCCAGACCAATCTGCTGGCTTTGAATGCGGCAGTGGAAGCGGCCCGTGCCGGAGAAGCCGGTGCCGGATTCGCCGTCGTCGCCGATGAGGTCAGAAACCTGGCCATGCGGGCGGCCGAGGCGGCCAAAAACACAAGCAACCTTATTGAAAACACAATCAAGAACGTAAAGCATGGCCATGAAGCCACTCAGATTACACTGGAAGCCTTTAAGGAGAATATGGAGATATCCACGAAGATTGCCGCATTGATCGACGAAATTGCCGCCGCGTCCAGCGAACAAGCCCATGGAATCGGGCAAATCAATACAGCCATCGCCGAAATGGACAAAGTGACCCAATCCCAGGCAGCCACGGCGGAGGAATCGGCCAGCGCTTCCGAGGAATTGAATGCTCAGGCTGAACAAATGAAGGTTTTTGTGATGGATCTCCATGGGGTAATTGCAGGAGACAACGACAACGGCCATGGCCAATCAGCGGAAAGACCATCTGTAGTGACAGAAAGATACCGGGCGACGGGCGGGAAAAAAGTCACTGGAAAGGCTAAGATTGTTAACCCCAAGCAGTTGATTCCCCTTGAAGAGGGAGGGTTCAAGAACTTCTGAGCGAAATGAAACCCCGGGAGAGGCAGGGGACGGAAGCATCCCCCACTTCCAACCATCCCCGCCTCTCCTCTTCATAATATCGCCACTTGACGGACTTGACACCCCGGATGGACGGCTTAGCAGCCAGTTGAAATGCACTATGAGGAACGCACATGTCCCACACCGTAATGAGCGACAACAACCAACGAAAAACAATAGATTGCCACCCATATCTTGCCGCTGAAATTCTGGCTATTCTTAATGATACTTCCTCTCTGGCCGATTCAATCAATCATATTCTGGCGGCAATCAAACGAGGAACAGGTTTCGATGCCGTGGGAATTCGTCTGAGAAAAGGTGATGATTATCCCTATTTCGTCCAGGACGGCTTTTCTCATGATTTCCTGCTTACGGAGAATACTTTGATTGCCCGCGACGAGATGGGCGGTCCCTGCTTGGATGAAAACGGCAACATCAGTTTGGAATGCGCCTGCGGTCTGGTTTTATCCGGATATGCTGATTCGACAAATCCCCTCTTTACAAAAGGGGGGAGCTTCTGGACAAACAATATCTTACCATTATTAGACATGCCCGCTGAACAGGAAATCAGATTGAACCCACGTAACAGCTGTATCCGGCAAGGATATCTCTCCATGGCTATTATTCCCATCCGCTCGGAGGGGACGATTATCGGCCTGCTGCAATTGAACGATAGAGAAAAAGATCGCTTGACCCTCGATATGATCCTCTTTCTTGAGAAGATCGCCGCCAGTATCGGTATTGCGGTGATGCGGAAGCACACGGAGGAGTCGCTTAGAATATCGCAAGAAAGCTTGTCGTTAGTCCTGGAAGGAAGTCAACTGGGCATCTGGGACTGGAATCTCGAGACAGGTGAAGTAAAGCGCAACGCACGCTGGGCGGAAATGCTCGGGTACAAACTTCCGGAAATTGAATTCACAGTTCCGCAATGGACAGACTTTCTTCACCCGGATGACAGGGAAGCCGCTGAGAAATCCATCACGGATCACCTGGAAGGCCGTACTCCATCGCATATAATGGAATACCGGATGCGCACTAAAGATGGGCAATACCGGTGGATACTGGATCAGGCGAGGATTATGAAACGCGATCCGAATGGGAAGCCCATCCGGATGGGCGGAACGCATACTGATATCACAAACCGCAAACGCATAGAGATTGAACTTGCAGAAGCCCGTAAACACCTTGAGCGGAAAGTGCAGGAGCGAACGCAAGAACTTGCAGAAGTAAATAAGCAATTGGCTGCCGAGATCAATGAGCGTAAAGTTTCCGAACAACGGTACCGTATCGTTGCCGACAATACCTACGACTGGGAATTATGGATAAGTCCGGAGCAGGATATCATCTATATCTCACCTTCATGTGAGCGAATTACGGGTTACTTGCCTCATGAATTTCAACAGAACAAGAAGCTGCTCCTCGAAATCGTTCATCCCGGCGATCTACAGCGGTTCAAGGAACATTTTTTTGCCGATTTAAAAAGGAATTCCTCAGAGATAAAGGAGCTGGAATTTCGCATCATTCACAAAAACGGGGACTTGCGCTGGATCGGCCATCTCTGTCGGCCGGTTTTCGCTGATGACGGTGTATATATCGGCATTCGTGTCAGCAACAGGGATATTACAGAACACAAACTGGCTGAACTGGCTCTCCTGGAAAGTGAAGAAAAGTACCGTAACATCTTCAACAATGCCATCGAAGGCATCTTTCAGACCACACCGGAGGGACGGTTTCTAAGTATCAATCCCGCCTTTGCCCGTATGTTCGGCTATAGAGCCCCGGAGGAAATGATCGCGAGCATCAACGATATCGGGCAGCAACTCTATGTGAACCCCCAGGATCGTGAGGGATGGAAGGAACTGACGGTCTCACAAAGTGTTGTTGAAAATATTAAAGCCGAGCTCTACCGGAAGGACGGAAGCAAGATATGGATATCCTTCAGCGCCCAGGCGGTGAAAGACAGGGAAGGCAATATCCTGCACTATGGAGGGATGGTGGACGACATCTCCGAGAAGATAAAAGCGGAGGAAGAAAAGCTATACCTGGAAAAACAACTGCGACAAGCGCAAAAGATCGAAGCCATTGGAACACTTGCCGGAGGTATTGCCCATGATTTCAACAATATTCTGGGAGCTATTTCCGGATTTACGGAGCTTTCCATGGAGCATGTTCCGGAAACCAGCAAAGCCCAGGAATATTTGAAACGGATTTATGTCGCAACGCGTCGCGCTGTGGATCTTGTGTCTCAGATATTGACATTCAGCCGCCAGACAGAAAGAGAATTAAAAACGCTGCGGATGAACCCGATGATCAAGGAAGTCCTGAAGCTGGTAAGGGCCACCACACCGGCAACAATAGATATAAGACACAACATTTCCGCCAACCCGGATCTGGTGATGGCCGATGTAACCTGTATCCATCAGGTGGTTCTAAACCTTTGCATGAACGCCACACAAGAGATGCAGAAGAAAGGCGGTATCCTGAGCGTAGGTTTAATCAATGAACATATTCTTATCGATGATCATGCTCACCCCGATATTAATCCCGGCAAATACCTCAAGCTGACGGTGAGCGACACGGGAGAAGGGATAGAACCGAGGATTATGGACAAGATTTTTGACCCTTTCTTCACAACCAAGAACCCTGGCGAAGGCACGGGATTGGGCTTAGCCGTCGTATACGGAATCGTGAAAAGCCTTGGCGGCAAGATCAAGGTTGACAGCCGTCTGGGACATGGAACGACGTTCGAGGTGTGGTTGCCCCAGTCGGCGGATACCCCTTTTGAAGGCGCTTCCGAAGAAGGAAGTTCGGTTAGTGTAAAGGGAAACGGAAGAATTCTCTTTGTCGATGACGAGGAAGAATTGGTCGAAATGGCATCCGACATGCTGGAAGGCCTCGGATATGAGGTAACGGCAACCCAGAGCAGTATCGATGCTCTCGAGAGATTTCACGCAAATCCCGAGGGGTTCGACCTGGTCATCACCGACCAGACCATGCCCGTGATGACGGGAATTTCCCTCGCTCATGAAATCATGAGGATCAGGCCGGACACACCTGTCATTCTCTGTACCGGTTACAGCAGCATCATGGATAAAGAAGAAATCAATAATGTCGGGATCAGGGAAATTGTTATCAAACCGGTTACGAGACGCAAACTTGCTGCCACTATACATCAGATATTGAAGAAGAACGACCTGCCTTGACAGAGCTGAATGATGCCCATCCGGCGCTTTCGCGGGGACGGCGTCTGCTGTGTTGCACGACTTGTAGTCTACCCATATTTACCCTATATTTTCAAATATTTTCCTATTGACATGTCAAAATGTATCATGTATCAGGTAATATAATATATTCTGCGTCCCTATTCATTAAAGGTTAATCGTCCATTTTTGTTTCCAAGTGCACCGTTTCTTATAACGGAGGAGCTTCAAATGCACGGCCCATCCTGGACAAATCAAGAACTTATAAAAGAAAACGCTGCCTTGAAACAACGTATCCGGGAATTGGAGGCATCCGGATCAGGGGGCATGCACTCTGAAGAGTCCTTTCATGAAAGTGAGGCTCATTTCTGTAATAGTCTTGAACTTGCCCAGCTGCTTATCGATACGTCCCCGATGTTTGTCGTAGCCATTGGTTTTGACGGAAAAACCCTGATGATGAATAAGGCGTTATTGGACACACTTGAATACTCCATGGAGGAGATAAAGGGTACCGACTATCTTACGGCTTTCGTTCCCGAGGAAGAGTGGGAAATGCTTACCGGGGTCTTCCAAAAGATTATCAGAAAGGGAAATGCGACAATTAACGAAAACCGGATAAGAAGCCGGTCAGGAAAGACATACCCTGTTGAATGGCATGGCCGGCCCGGGGGTTATAAAGAAAGGACCCGTGATTTTTTCGTGGGGATCGGCATTGATATCTCAGCACGCAAGCGAGCGGAGGAGATGTTGCAACAGGAGCGCGATGAGTTGGATCGGCGCGTGGTTGATCGAACAAAGGAATTAAATATCATCAACCTGCAACTCTCCAACGAAATAGCCGACCGCAAGCAGGTGGAGACGGATCTGCAGAAAAGCAGGGGCAGTACAAGGACCTTTACTGCCTGATTCGACTAATGTGCGATAATGTGCCCGATATGATCTGGGCGAAAGACCGATCCAAACGCTATCTGTTCGCAAATAAGGCAACCTGTGAAAAACTTCTGAATGCAATGGATACGGAAGAACCAATCGGCAAGCTGGACATGTATTTTGCAGAACGGGAAAGGAACGCCCATCCCGCCAGGCCTGATTGGCACACCTTCGGCGAGATCTGCGCCGACTCCGATGACGTGGTAATGTCATCAACTCAAAGTGGAAGATTTGATGAATACGGCAATGTCAAAGGTCAGTTCCTCTTCCTCGATGTCCACAAGGCCCCTTTTTTCGATGAACATGGCAACATAATCGGCACTGTCGGTTGCGGACGAGATGTTACCAGAGAGAAGCAGCTGGAGATCGAACGACGGGAGACCGAAGAAAAGTACCGCTCTCTTTTTGAGAATGCCGTTGAAGGTATTTTCCAGACAACTATAGATGGCCATTTCCTGAACGCAAACCCGGCTCTCGCCCATAAATTAGGTTATGAATCACCTGAAGATCTAATGACGTCAGTAACAGATATCGGCAGCCAACTTTATGCCCGTCCTGAAGAACGGGAAGAGTTTATTCGTTTGATCAAAGAAAAGGGAAAACTGAAAAATTTTGAAGGCAAGGCGCGACGGAAGGACGGAAGCGAAATGTATGCTTCCATAAACGTACGGCTGGTATGTGACAATGCCGGATGGCCCCTTTATTATGAAGGTTTCTTAATGGACATTACTGTCCGTAAACAGGTTGAAGAATTCCTGAAGGAAAGAGAAAAGACGTTTGCAACCGCCTTTCTGATGAACTCGATTCCCGCGGCCATTACCACCTTGAAGGAAGGCCGCTACATTGAAGTCAGCGAGGCATTCCTGAAGCTTATGGGCTTGGAGCTGCACCAGGTCATAGGAAATACGTCAACGGGAATCGGATTTATTACACCGGAACAAAGGGAGATCTTCCTGAATGAATTCATCCGGAAAGGGTTTGTTGAGAATCTGGAGTTGGAGATGCGAACCAAGGGAGGAGAGATTAGGCATGGATTGTTCAATTCCGTAAAAATACCGATCTCGCATGAAGACCACCTGTTGACATTGGTGACGGACATCACTGAGCGCAAGCATACGGAACTGGAATTAGCGAGATATAAGGAAGGGCTTGAGCAATTGGTATCGGAAAGGACGCTGGAGTTGGAAAACAAATCGCAAATCCTTGAAGAACTCAATGTCGCCTTGAAAGTGCTTTTGCAGCAGCGGGATGAAGACAAGACAGACCTGGAAAAACGGGTAGTTATGAACGTTAAAAACCTGGTTATTCCTTTTATAGAAAGAATTAAGAGTTCACACCTCGACGAGCGGCAGCTGGCTTATCTGAACGTTATAGAGATGAACATCAATGATATTACGTCATCCATGATGAAAAAGATGCGCCATTACAATTTCACCTCTACCGAGGTTGAGGTCGCATCTTTGATCAAGGAAGGCAAGTCAACCAAGGACATTGTCGATATCATTGGAATTGCAGCCAGTTCAGTCCACACCCACCGGAATAATATCCGGAAAAAGCTGGGGATAAGCAAGAAGAATGTAAATCTCCAATCTCATCTTCAATCTTTAGACTAAAATAATATCTAATTAATCTCCACATTATTATCAACGAAAATTCAACATTGCGTTTCAGCATTTTTGTCGCTACGGTAGCGAAAAATGTTCTTGAGAATGCCATGGAAGATGAAAGAAAAACCAGGAAGCAACTGATTGACGAACTCAATGAACAACGTAAGCGTGTAGCGGAACTGGAAAACCTCGAAAACGAAATCAAGCAAACAAGAGAAAGTCAGGAGAAATTTGCAAAAGCCTTCTTGAAAAATTCCATTCCCATGACCATTACGACATTACCCGGGGGCCGCTTTATAGATGTCAGCGATTCCTTTCTTAAATTAATGGGATGTAAGCGGGATGAAGTCATCGGAAATACAACTGTAGAATGCGGATTTATCACCGAACAGCAAAGAATGTCTTATCTTGACTGCCTGAAAAAAACGGGTCAAGTTGAAAACCTCGTATGGAAAATCCGGACAAAAAGCGGAAGATTGATAGACGGATTATTTAATGCCGTCATGATGTCCATCAACAGCGAGAAATATTTACTGACAGCAATAATAGACGTTACGGAACAAAAACGGGTCGAGAATGCCCTGCGTGAATCCGAAGAGAGATACCGCAGTCTGTTCGAAAGCTCTGTTGTGGGAATTAACCGGTCACTGCCGGACGGACGTCTGATTGCCGCAAATACTGCCCTTGCCAAAATGTACGGCTATGAAAGCGTCGAGGAAGCAATGGCCGATGTCCACAATATTGCGCGACAGCATTATGCACACCCGGAAGAACGGGATGAGATACTGCGTATCCTTGCAGAACATGGGGAAATGAAGCCAAGGGAGGTAACCGCCGTCCGACGCGACGGAACAAGGTTCACTGCTCTGGTAGTAATTCACGAAATCAGGGATTCCAATAAAAACCTGCTGTATTATCAGTCTGAACAAATCGACCTCACCGAGATCAAGCAGTTGGAGGCGAAACTTCGATTAGCGGAGGAGCGATACAGCTTCCTTATCAACAATACATCGGATTACGTCGCACGATTCAATCTGGATAGCACTATGATCTTTGGATCGGCCGCCATGTATCCCGTGACCGGCTATAAACCTGAAGAAATAATTGGAACCTCAAGCTTTGATCGGTTGCATCCCGATGATTTTCCTCAAGTTAGGGCTGCGCTGAAAATGGCCATTGAAACAGGTTTGAATCAAAGGGTCGAATACCGGTCCCGTTGCAAAACGGGAGAATATAAATGGGTTGAGCTGTCCGGGAAAATGGTGCTTAACGACCATACCGGGAAAAAAGAGATCGTCGCCGTTATTCGTGACATATCAACGCGCAAACGAATTGAGGAGGCACTGCAACGTTCAGAAAAAAAGTTTCACACACTCTACGATGCGACGAGCGACGCGGTGCTTTTAATGACCGAAGATGGTTTTTTTGACTGCAACAAGGCAGCTTTAGCAATTTTCGGCTGCACGGATAAAGATGAAATCTACTGGAAACATCCCGCAGATTTTTCCCCGCCGTTACAGCCATGTGGTACGGACTCCGCAGCGCTGGCCAATCAGATGATAGCAAAAGCAATGGAAAAGGGATGCATTAACTTTGAATGGCTACACAAAAGGATCGATTCCGGCAAGACCTTTCCCGCCGATGTCCTGCTTACAGCGATGGTGCTTGATGGCAAACCGGCTATTCAGGCGGTTGTTCGCGATATCACCGATCGCAAGCAAGCGGAGACTGAATTGATAAAATACCGGGAAAGGCTTGAACATTTAGTCGAAGAAAGAACACGAGAACTGCAAAACAAATCCACTATGCTTGAAGAACTCAATGTCGCTATGAAAGTTCTTTTACGCCACCGGGAAGACGAAAAGAAAAATCTGGAAGATAAGGTGGTCATGAACATCAAGAACCTGATCATTCCCTTTATGCAAAAAATGAAAAGCTCCGGCCTTAACAATCAGCAGATGGCTTATTTGCAAATGATTGAAACGCACACCAATGATATCACATCGTTGATGGCAAAAAAGATGCACCAGTTCAATTTCACCCGAACAGAGATAGACGTTGCGTCTTTGATAAAGGAAGGTAAGAAAACCAGAGATATAGCCAAGATCATCGGAATAGCGAACAGTTCAATCAATACCCACAGAAATAATATTCGTAAAAAACTAGGCATCAGCAAGGAAAAGGTGAACCTCCGGTCTCACCTCCAATCTCTTGAAGAATAAAAATTTAATGTTTAATTTTTTTCCATATTGTTTCCTTTACAATTCAGCATTGCTATTAAAGCCTATATTTGAGAAATTAATTTTCATTTTTCCCCTTTACGCGACAATTCTTATTGAAAAACTTAATTTTGGGCAGGCGTTCAAAAGCTAGTCCCGTACCTGATACGGGATGCCCAGTTGCAAGGAGCGCAAAGGCTGAGGAATAATTCCGGTTCTAAATCAAAGATGATATCAAGGCGGCGAGGAAGATGCGACGCAGGCGTATACAGAAATGCGTCGAGAAGCCGATGACGAAGAGAACGATGATAGAGCTTTGATTTGGAATTGGAAAGAGGCGTACATGGAAGTACGTCAATGTAGCCTGCCCCCGCATGCGTTGGATGGCTGTTTTTCAACAGCCTGATGATATGGACTCAGACTTATAGGAGGAATTAATGAAAGTTTCACTATTCGGAAGGATCATTGGCTTAATTGTGATTACTGCTGTCCTGGTCGGGAGTACCGTTTATTGGATAAGTTTTTTTATGCTCAATCATGCCGTTTATCATCAGAGTCAGTCAGAAGTCGAGAAACTGGCAGGGCTAATCCAGGGGTATGTAGACGATCTGAAGGATAAGGCGGTTGTCACGGCCGCCGTCTTGGCGGAGAAACAAGAACTGATCGCCGCGATAGAGAAAGGGGACAAGACCGCTGTCCAAAATCTGGCTAGCGGCTATGTGAAGGCCCGTCAAGTATCTCTTCTCACCATTTGCGACAAGGACGGTAATGTGGTGGGCAGGGGCCATTCGGACAAGACCGGAGACAACGTTCTGAGCCAAATTAATGTGAAGAAGGCCCTTGCCGGACAGGCGTCGACAGGCGTTGAGGAAGGGACCGTGGTCAAATTATCCCTGCGGTCGGGAACACCCATCCGTAACGGAAACCTCATTGTTGGTTCCATAACTTCAGGATTTGATTATTCATCGGATACCTTCGTGGACGGCGTAAAGAGGAACTTCGGTGTGGAATGCACTATATTCCAAGGTGATACACGGATATCGACCACAATTATGAAGGACGGCAAGCGGGCAATAGGGACAAAGATGGATAACCCGCAGGTAATAGAAACCGTTCTTAAAAAGGGGGACGCATTCCTGAACGTCAATAAGATTCTGGGACGCAATTACGATACTGCCTACTGGCCCATAAAAGACGTTGAAGGCAAAATCGTCGGCATGTTCTTTATCGGAAAGGATCGCGATCTTATGGAGCAGGCGGTGCAGGGCACAATTCTACCCGCCTTTCTTGCCGCTTTGATCATCGGGTTCATCATCGTCGCCGTCAACTATTTCTGGGTTCGATCACTGGTCAGAACTCTGCGCCGGGCTATCCATGGTCTGAATTCTTTACATGAACAGGTCTCGAACACATCGGCCCAAGTTGCATCGGCCAGCCAGGAGTTGGCCGACGGAACGTTTAAGCAGGCGTCTACGCTGGAAGAAACGTCCTCTTCCCTGGAAGAAACGTCATCCATGATCAAACAGAACGCCGATAACGCCGCTCAGGCAAGGACGATGATGGACGATGCCAGACAAATTGTCGAGAAAGTAAGCGGGCACATGAATAATATGAGCAAGGCTATTAGCGAAATCACCAAAACCAGCGAGGAGACATCCAAGATTATCAAAACCATCGATGAGATCGCCTTTCAAACAAATCTACTCGCTCTGAATGCGTCCGTGGAAGCGGCACGGGCGGGAGAAGCCGGCGCAGGATTTGCCGTTGTTGCCGATGAGGTAAGAAACCTTGCCCTGCGGGCCACGGATGCGGCCAGAACAACCAGCCGTCTTATCGACAACACTATCAGAGCAGTGGAAAACGGTAATGATCTGACATTGGCAACCCAGGCAGCAGTTAAGGATAACGTGGAGTCCTCTTTGAAGATCGGTCAACTGGTCGATGAAATCGCCGCGGCTTCTCAAGAGCAGGCTCAAGCCATCGCGCTGATAAGTACGGCGGTTAACGAGATGGACAAGGTCACCCAGCAGGCGGCATCCAGTGCGGAACAAACGGCAGGCTCATCGGAGGATATGAATGATCAGGCAAGACAGATGCAGGTTTTCGTGGCCGATCTTGTTTCTATACTCGACGGGACCGGCAGCGGCAGCGGCCATCTCAATTCCATTAAGAAACGGGGAAAAAGTTCTGTCGATAAAGACTTACCTTATCCCATGGCGGATGAAAGAATACCGGAGAGCGCTTAATGCATAAGTAATGAAGGCGCGAATGAAGAAACACAAACGTGAAGAGAAATACGTTAATCTGAGCGAGAAGAAGTTCGCGACCGCCTTCCTTAAGAATGCTGTTCCCGCAGCAATTACCACGGTAAAGGATGGGCGATACATAGAAGTAAGCGAGGCGTTTCTGAAGCTCATGGGCATGAAGCGCAGCGAGATTGTTGGAAATACGTCAACAGGAATCGGATTCATCACCCCCGAGCAACGTCAAATCGTACTGGATGAATTCAGTCGGAAAGGATCTATCGAAAATCTAGAGTTGCAGATTCGGACAAAAGGGGGAGAGCAAAGGTATGGATTGTTCAATTCCGTCATGATACCGATAGATGGTGAAAATCACCTGCTGACGATGGTAACTGACATAACCGATCAAAAACGGATAGAGGCAGAGCTGCGGCAAAGCGAAATAAAATATCGGACCATTGTGGAAAACAATAAGAAGGCGGACAAAGAACGGGAACATCTAATATCAGAACTTCGAAAAGCGCTCTCAAACGTTAAGAAAATGAGTGGATTGCTTCCCATCTGCGCTTCCTGTAAAAAGATTCGTGACGACAGGGGGTATTGGAACCAGGTGGAGAAGTATGTCAGCGACCACTCCGAGGCCCAGTTCAGCCATGGTATTTGCCCGGAATGCACTAAGAAGTTGTATCCCGATACTTATGAGAAACTATTACGCTCAAATAAACTATGATCTCAGCCTTACTATTTCTTATTTAAATTTCTGACGAAGGTTAAGATCATGAATAACGAATCAAAAACCTCATTTCAATCATCAGAGGAACTTTCGCAACTTCGAAGCAGGATTGCCGAGTTGGAGCGCAACCTATCGGAGGCGCTGACGGAGAAGAACACCATAAAAGATTATGAAAGAGAGGCAATATACCGCACACTGGTTGAAACAACACCGGACATCATTTTCGTGACAGACAGAAAGGGATTCTTCACCTACATAAACCCCTGTATGGAAAAATTTCTAGGGTATTCCCAGCAGGATTTGACCGGAAAACCCTTCACATACATCCTGCCCCCTGAACTGGCCAGCACCTTTATCGATCGCTTCAGAAAATCAATCAAGGGGGAAAAAAGCCCTCCCTATATTACCAATATGGTTACCAAAGATGGGACACCGGTATTCATTGAATTCAATGTGACCTCTTTATTCGACACGAACGGAAAGTTTGCAGGCCGCTTGGGGATCGGCCGTGATATGACGGAACGTATCCACATGCAGAGAGACTTGACGGAAAGTGAGATAAAGTACCGTACACTCTTTGAGTCGGCCAATGATGCTATTTTTTTGATGGATCAGCAGTTGTTCATCGATTGTAATCAAAAAACCCTGGACATGTTCGGCTGTACCAGGGAGCAAATCATAAATCATCCTCCTTACAGGTATTCCCCGGAAAAACAGCCGGATGGCCGCCCTTCAAAGGAAAAAGCGCAAGAAAAGATCCAGGCGGCTCTGGATGGGCATGCCCAGTTTTTCGGATGGGAGCATTGCCGATATGACGGAACACCCTTTCATACCGAAATAAGCCTGAACGCCGTCAAACTGGAGAAGAATAATTACATCCTGGCCATCGTACGTGACATTACCGGACGCAAAGCGGCAGAGGAGGCCCTTAGAAGAAGCGAGGAACGATATCGCCAACTTGTTGATAATATCAATCTCGGTATCTTTATTGCCCAGGATGGCATGATCAGATTTGTCAATCCAATGGGCATAAAGATAACCGGCTGCCGTGAGCAGGACATCCTCGCCAGACCGTTTATCGAACTCATTCACCCGGATGATCGCGAACTGGTATGGGGACGCCACGCAAGACGGATGAGGGGAGAAGACGATCAATCCCGCTACGAGTTTCGTATTATTACCGGAGACGGAAGCACGAAATGGGTAGAACTCTCCTCCGTCAAGATACAGTGGGATGGTAAAGTTGCGTCGTTGTCTTTCCTGAATGACATCACCGAGCGCAAGCATGTGGAGGAGGAAAAACGAAATCTTGAGGAATGTCTGCAACGGGCGGAGAAAATGGAAGCTCTGGGGACTTTGGCCGGCGGTGTGGCACATGATCTCAACAATGTGTTGGGCATTGTTGTCGGCTATGCGGAATTGCTCCTTGATGAGATCAATGAATCGAGTCCGCTCAGAGGCGACATCACGAAGATCATAGAAGGCGGACAGCGATCGGCGGCCATCGTTCAGGATTTGCTTACTCTCGCAAGAAGGGGGATACAGATCAAGAACGTCTTTAACTTCAATACCGCCATCATGGATTTTCAGAAATCATCCGAATTTGAAAAGCTCTCATCAGTTCACCCCACGGTGCGTATAGAGATTAACCTTGAAGCGGACCTTCTGAATATTAAAGGGTCTCCCGTACACCTTACCAAAACATTTATTAATTTAGTGGCAAACGCTATGGAAGCAATGCCCGGCGGCGGCGTACTTACCATTACTACGAGCAATCGGAGCCTGGATAAACCCGTTCAAGGTTATGATACCGTAAATGTTGGCGATTATGTCGTTCTTGGTATCTCTGACACAGGCGAAGGTATATCCGACCGGGATATGAAGCACATCTTCGAGCCTTTCTACACAAAGAAATTCATGGGGAGAAGCGGAACAGGCCTGGGACTGGCAGTCGTCTGGGGCACCGTCAAGGATCATAACGGCTACATTAATATACAAAGTGAAGTTGGGAAAGGGACAACGTTTACGCTTTACTTCCCTGTATCAAGAGAAGAGATTGCCGGGATGCCAACGGCCGTACCTTCGGCCGAATTCACCGGCAATGGCGAATCGATCCTGGTTATCGACGACATAAAAGAGCAGAGGGAACTGGCGGCCAAGATACTTGGCAAGCGAAACTATACGGTAAAGACCGTTTCCAGCGGTGAGGAGGCCGTTAAATATCTTAGAACCGAAAAAGCGGACCTGCTAGTACTGGACATGATCATGGACCCCGGAATGGATGGGATTGACACCTATAAGGCAATTCTTGAGATCCATCCCGGACAAAAGGCAATCATTGTGAGCGGCTTTACGGAGACGGAACGCGTGAAAGAAGCCAGAATTCTGGGGGCGGGAGATTATCTCAGGAAACCTTATGTCCAGACAAAACTGGGGCTTGCCGTGCGCAAAGAGCTGGACCGGAAATAGTCCAGTAATCCGCCACCAAATTTCAGCCAAATCGAGTGGAGAGTAGCTGGGTATTGATCTTTCGTCTCAAGGGGATTTTTCCACTTCTTTCGCCAGTGCAGATGACATAATGGATACGAGTCGGGAAAAATCCTATTCGCCTCCAGACCAATACCTCGCCACTATTGGTCAAATCAGCATCAAAGTCTTTTGGGTTTTGGTGATGGATTTGATAGTCGGCAACAGATTGATATTCATGGTATAAAAGGCGAAAGTCAGCGCGGCGCCTCTATTTGACGTACCAGACGGAATCCGATGCTTTTGAATCCTTTTTCC
This sequence comes from uncultured Syntrophaceae bacterium, assembly GCA_964645835.1. GTDB lineage: Bacteria > Desulfobacterota > Syntrophia > Syntrophales > UBA8958 > CAZBME01. The sequence goes on along the minus strand of CAZYDG010000026.1, from coordinate 115,296 downwards.
GGGTTGAAATTGAAGCGTATGGCCGTTCTGCAGTCCTTCGCACGATCGAGCCAGCACCCCCCCCGCAGCACCCGGTTAACACCCTCATCGGGACCACGGGGATTATCCCTCGCATTCTTTTGGTAATATGCCTCTCCGTACCAATCGCTTGTCCACTCCCACACATTGCCGGACATGTCGTAAAATCCAAGGGCGTTGGCTTTTTTCATGCCTACCGGATGCGTTTTATCATCTGAATTGGCATCGTACCAGGCATATTCGCCTAATTTGTTTTCACTGCTTGTACCGGCCCATTTTACCGATTTCCCGCCATCGCGGGCGGCATATTCCCATTCCGCCTCCGTGGGCAGACGGTATGTCTGGCCGGTCAAGCGGTTCAGCTCTGCGATATAGGACTGAATGTCAGTCCATTTCACACTCTCCACAGGGCAGTTATCCCCGCAGGTTTTGAAGTGGGCGGGGTTTTCCCCCATAATCTTTTTCCATTGCCCTTGGGTCACCTCATATTTGCCCAGATAGTAACTATCCACACAGACCTCATGGAGGGGCTTTTCAGAAGGCAACCCATCGCCGAAACTATCGCCCATTTGAAAGCATCCCCCATTAACCAGGATAAACTCCATTCCAGTCACGCTGTCTTTAAAAGCGGCCTGATCGGAAGATGACCTTTCCATGGAAGGTCCGGTGCGTGTGACACCTTTATCCCTGTTATCGGCCAGATCCCGAAAATTTCCAGCCCTGGCGGGACTTCCCGGCATAAAGGAAAAATCTCCAACCAGGGATGACAACTCCCAGGGCACCTGCCTCCCGCCTGTTTCCCGGCCCAATTTGAAACGGACATTTTTAAACACCTGCTCGATGGTCAGACCCGGTTCCTTCATATATTGCATGAGGGCGGCAGCAAAGGGGCTGTTCCTGCCATCACCATCCAGAGCTACCTGACCCGGCCCTGTTGAGTAGGAAATGTATGTACCGGTGGGGGCGCTGCTGACAATGGCCAATCCGCGGGACGCCGATCGGAACCGCCTTGCGAAGGGATTGTCCCGGCAGGCGTCGAGGATTACAATATTAAGGCCATTTGCGGCGTTAGCCATCTCATCGAGGACCCTTCCCGCATCCACGGCTTCATACTTAATATCCGATTCTTTATCGATCCTTGCGCCGACGGGAACCAGGTAGTTGACACCTCCTGCCTGGAGACCATGTCCGGCAAAGTAAAACAGACCCACTCCTCCCTGTTTCAGACGGTTTCCAAAATCCTGAATGCTTTCTTCCATCTCCTTGAGATTGACATTCTTCTTGAGAATCACCGTAAAACCTAGTTTCTGAAGAGAAACGGCCATGTCCGAGGCATCGTTCACAGGGTTCTTCAAAGGAGCAAAGCCGTAAACGGCATTGCCGATAACCAGGGCCAGACGTTGCTCAGCTGCAGACTCGCCGCCGACGGCTATCATGAGAAGGAACATAAATAAGCATAGTCCGTATGACTTCAGGGATAATTTCATAGGTTTTCTCCATATCCGGACTCCTGTTATGCAGACCGGCTTTCATGAGGAATAAACGGGCTTATCACCATTGCCGGGTTAACCATCGACCCACTGCAAACAACATATATAATTCGCAAAATATTTTCAATCCATTCCAACGGTCTCACCGTATTAACATCACAGAGATTGCCGTGCTTTGCTCGCAATGAAAGAAAGCGGCGATGGCAAAGTCCACGAGAAGCGGGGTATTGGTCTGAAGATGAATTGGATTTTTTCCAACTCGCATCAAGGATGTCATGCTGCGACATGCAAAAACGGGAAAAATCCTTGAACCGGAAGGCCAATGCCCCACCGATCTCCTCTCAGCTGAACAAGGATCGCGGGGTATTGGTCTGAAGGTGAATTGGATTTTTTCCAACTCGCATCAAGGATGTCATGCTGCGACATGCAAAAACGGGAAAATCCTTGAGCCGGAAGGCCAATGCCCCGCTGACCTCCTCTCAGCTGAACAAGGATCGCGGGATATTGGTCTGAAGGTGAATTGGATTTTTCCCAACTCGCATCAATTGATGTCATCTGCAACATACAAAAACGGGAAAAATCCTTGAACCGGAAGGCCAATGCCCCACCGATCTCCTCTCAGCTGAACAAGGATCGCGGGGTATTGGTCTGAAGGTGAATTGGATTTTTTCCAACTCGCATCAATTGATGTCATCTGCAACATACAAAAAACGGGAAAAATCTCTGAACCGGAAGGCCAATGCCCCGCTGATCTCATCTCAGCTGAACAAGGATCGCGGGGTATTGGTCTGAAGGTGAATTGGATTTTTTCCAACTCGCATCAATGATGTCATCTGCAACATACAAAAACGGGAAAAATCCTTGAGCCGGAAGGCCAATGCCCCGCTGATCTCCAAACAGCTGAACAAGGATCGCGGGGTATTGGTCTTAAGGTGAATTGGATTTTTCCCAACTCGCATCAATTGATGTCATCTGCAACATACAAAAACGGGAAAAATCCTTGAGCCGGAAGGCCAATGCCCCGCTGATCTCCTCTTTTTAAGGCAGAAAATTTGGTCATGGATTCAGGACGACACAATTCACCACGTCCCTAAAAAAAATGAAATTCCGGGCCAATTGTGCTAGTGTCAACCCGCAATATTGATTACTGCCATTTCGAAGGAGCGAAGTAACAAGGAGCCTACAATGGGTAAAATTACCATGACTTATGCCAGATTGTTAAAATACTCTATTTGCGGTATTTTCATTATGATTTTTCTTCCCCTCATCACGGGGTGTACGGCAAAGATTATTTCCCGGCCCGCTGCCAGCAGTACTCCCGCTGTGGGAATAGCCTATCACCTTCCCGCGACGGAGATTTCCTACGTGATGACCTTTCGCCTTACGGACTGCCGGGGCACCATCGAAATGACGGACGCCGCTATCGAACAGCGGGCGGTCCCCGACAGGGGCGCGGGAACCTATCTGATCGACTCTTCCAGGTTCGGCAGCTTCTCTAAGACCATTCCCCTGGCTAAGATTTCCATCGTCAACGGGATGCTTGCGAGCATCAGCTACGATGCCAAGGACCGAACGGCGGATATCATCAAAGGCGGTGCATCCTTCCTGGGCGATGCGGCAGCGGCAGCCTCGCCGGTGAACCTGTCATCCCTGGGCGGGGCGCTGAAGTTGCTTTCGTACAACCGCTCCCTCAGTCAGGATCAGGTGGTCCGCAACTTTCAATTAAGCAGATCCCCGCGAGGCGGAGAAGCGCCGGCACAGAATCTTTGCAATCAGGCAACACAGGATATCATGGACGAATATGTTTTTCTGCTGCAACACCTGAAAACCGTGAAACAGAAATTATATGCGGCAGAGGACCAACTGATCGAGAAGCCAAGCGGCACGACGGACAGGATTCAGGACATGGAAAACGTTATCAAGCGAACAAAAGAACGCCTAACCGACCTGGACAAGCACCTCACCCTGCAATACCGGCGGCCGTTGATCGTCGAATCGGGAAAATGTGAGATTTTTGGTGATATCATGCTCGAAAGCGCCCCTTTTACAAAATGGTTCGGGGATAAGGGCGGCAATGACATCTTTCGCAAACAGTTTCAGGCGTGGATCGAGGAAAACAAGCTATCCTATACCATCAGCAACTGCAATAGCCAGGGAAAGGGAAAAACCAAAGCGGTCGAGGGCCTGTATTACAGGATACCGGCTCAGTGCAAGCTGGAGATCACCAGAGACACCCTTGTTTCGATTAACTACGTGGAATTGATGCAGTGCGGCACAATAGCCGTCGTCGAGATTACCAACGGGGCTTTCCAGGACAATTCACACCGGATTGAATTCGACCCCTTATCGGGAGAAATAAAATCCTTCGAATTCAAGGACAATACGGTGCGTGCAACGGAAGCATTGGGCGGCATGACGGAGGCAATCAAGTAAGCGGTCGCACAAAAAGGAATTATTTATTACTTCTTCAACGACATATCGCAATAACTGTCATTACCGCAAAGGTAGGAATCCATTGCAATTGACTGGATGCCGGATCAAGTCCGGCATGACGAACTTTGTCATGTTTAATGCCGATATAATAAATCACTAAGGGGAAAACACATAGGAGGTATCTTAATGAACATCATTCCAATGCATCGCGCCATCTTGCTCCATCTCTTCGTGATCGTCTTCCTTTCCCTCTTCTTATCGCCCCCTGCCCTCTACAGCGCTTATAAAGACGATTGCCCGTCGAATCAGATTGTGACACCCGATCAGGAAAAGCAATATTTCGACGGTAATCGGGAAATCACAAGTAAAGTATGCCTGGGGCCGGGAACATACCATTACAAATTCGTCAACATCTACAACGGTGGCAAACTGATTTTCCCGGACGCCACTGTCGATTTCTGGGCCAAGTCGATTCTGGTTGAAAACGGCGGCAGCCTGATCGCCGGCTCCCCCGGAGAGCCGGTCGGCACAACGGATATCAAAAATACAGTGACCATCCACCTCTATGGAGATGAAAACGACAACGACGGCGGCATCACCTGCAAGACCGATCCGATCACCTGCGGGGTATCCGCCGATCTCTGGGAAAACGGCGACAAAAAAGAAAATCCCCTGGTTAACGGCAAAACCGATTATTTCTATAAATACAAGAAACTGCCGGCCGACAACGATCTGAATGACAAAGCCTACTTCGGTCGCAAGGTGCTGGCCGTGTCCTACGGTGGCATCCTGCAGATGTTCGGGAAAAAGGGGGCTGTCAGCAACGACGTCGATCCACAAAATCCCGGCGGGAAGAGTTGGGTAAGGCTCAATGCCACCATAAACCAGGGTGAGATTAAACTCCGTCTTGACAAGGTTGTGGATTGGCAGAAGGACGACAAGGTTGTCGTCACCACGACAGACTATCTCCCCAGCCATTCGGAACAGAGGACCATCGACATTATCCAGTCCGACGATACCCATTCTGACATCTTCATGCTGGAGACAAAAGGAGTCTCTTTTCCCCATGTCGGACAGAAGTACTCCCTAAGCGCTCACAATATTCCGGACCGCCTGAAGGATAGTGGATTCAAATTCAAGGAAGTGGAAACCAGGGCCGCCGTGGCGCTTCTTACCCGGAATATCAGGATCGTTTCGGAAAAGTGCGGCGCTTACGATGCGCTGCAGTGCAAGGGTATGCCCGAGGAGGAGGGAACCTATTTCGGCGGCCATACCATCTTGCGCCAGGGATTTAAGCAGTATCAAGTCCAGGGGGTCGAGTTCCGCCAACTGGGACAGGGAGGGCGCATGGCCCATGCACCCATAAATTTCCATTTGACGCGGGAGGTCCCCGACAAAACATTCGTCAGAGACTGCTCCATCAATGAGTCAATGGCGCACTGGATCGAGCTGCGGGGAACCCAGAACGTAACCCTGGAAAGAAATGTCGGGTATAATTCCATCGGCCACGGCTACTACCTTTCCGACGGCACCGAAGCCAACAATGTCCTCCGGGCCAATATCGGCATCCATTCCCGGGCCGCTGTGGACAGCGGGCAAAACCCGCGCAAGGTCCCGGGCGTCATGGCCATGACGTCGAACGAAAACCCTCCTCCCGGCGCTCAATTGCAGCAATACGAAAGCGATTACATGCACCCTTCCGTGTTTCAGATCATGAACGCCTATAACATCTTCGAATACAATATGGCCGTGGGCGCCGGGACATGCGGGGCATGCTACTGGATCGTGCCCTCCCGGATCAGCGGCCTTTCAAGTGACATGAAATGGTCGGGTTACGCCGGTATTCAGTATCCGGGAGTAAAGAATGATCAGCCTTACGGAAGGGCGCCGCTCAAGTCCTTCAAAGGAAATTTCTGCTCGACGGCCCAGTACTCGCTGATAACCGTCGGCGACACAGCCACATGCAACGGCGTCATCCTGGATTTTAAAGACGGAAATAAGATTTACAAACTGCAGCCGATTCCAAACAAATTCGCCCAGGATTATTATGACCAAAAACCTACATTGTATCCGGACACCAGCAATTTCGCCAATTACACACCGGCCCTGTGCGACGGCAAGGAATGTGATAAATCGGTCTGCCTTCAGGGTAATACCGATAATTGCCCTGTAACCGTCATCGATTCGTACACGTCATCCTTCCACTGGGCACAGCAGAATTTTGCAGCGATCTGGCTTCGGAACAACTGGTTTCTGGTGACCGACAGCGCCCTGACGGACGTGCTCAACGGCGGTTTGACGATGGTTTCGGGCGGCAGTTACGATCAGGTCATCAACGGCTATTGGGCCCTGACCCGCAACAGTGTCTTCATCGGGAACACACAGTCCTGGGATCCTGCCCAGCAAAACCCCGGCAACGCTTATGCATCACCGGCAGGCCCCTTCAATACGTATCCGAACGGCCTGACATGCCTAACTTCACCTGACAGGGGATACTGTCTGTCCAAGGCGGAGGGGATTTCCATGCCTATCGACAAGTTCGGCGTATCTCAGCGGCTCTATAATATATACGACGGCCCCACATACCAGGAGAACAACGCATATCTGCAGATCAAAAAGCTGCCGGTCAATAACTGCGGCAACGGCAACTGTAAAAGCCAGTACATGTATGGGTCCGGGTACCGCGCAGAGAGCATTCCCAAGGCCAAGGAGGGGCCATACAAAGGCCAATGCATCCTGCCGAATGCGGCCATCGGCTGGAAGCAGCCCAACGGGTTTTACTATCCTCCCGCCTTCCACTCGCGAAATCTCTATTTCGACAAGGTGGACCTCCGCCACTATGTCATTGTGCCGCTTTTCAAACCGGGTACTGCGGATGTCTATGAGCCGTGGGTCTCCCGCGACTATTGCTATTATCCGGGGATAAAATCTGAACTCTTTGCCAAGGATTTTACCGATGTGGACCGCCAGACGGAGCTCAATGACGATGATGGCTCCATTAGCGGGCTCGCCGGCGCGAAGACTCTTCCCTATTCGGATTTCGAAGGCACAATCTCGGTCAACAAAGAAAAATTCTATCTGGCGCCGAATATAACTCTGGAGTGCAGTTCCGATCAGACCTGCTTTCAGGCGCCTTTCGATTATGTGACGGCGGTGGTTTACCCTAACCAGTTCAAACCCGGTGCCGGGGATGACTATTGCAAGGAAAATGCCTGGTGCAACGACTGCCAGCAGCGCAACTGTTACGGCGTGCCTATCTACAGACAGTATTATACCGCCGAGGAAGAGAATGGCGGAAAAAAGAAGGACGTCGGCCAGAGCATGCGCATGATGGGGGCGGGCATCTGGCAACGCAGCACCATGGTCGCAAATCTCGGGAAATACTATATCGACACGGCCGTAAGCAGCAAAACACAGATCAAGAAAACACCTCTCTATGGTGATACTACTAAAATTTTTCACAACCTAAATGTCTTTGAAAAGAATAATAGCTACAACTTTTTCCTGCTGTACGCCAAGCCTTCCACACGTATCACCTTTCAGATATACGTCGGCAAGGACTCGAAATTTACCACTGCGGACAATGTGAGTATGGTGAGAGTGGGTACGAAAGTGACGGATGGTAAGGATGAGGTTGTTGTCCTGCAAGGAAGTAAATTGAATTTCACCCCCGTCAAGAATGAAAACAAACCATTCTGGCCGACAAACTGGATCCGGGAATACAAGAGCGATTCAGGCATTCTGGAAGTCACCATGGATATGGGATTCAGCCGGGCTAAAGACGATAACACCAGGGCCCTGGCTGATGACTTCGGTAACAAGGCGAAAAAAGAAATCTGTAAACCCAAGTCTTTCTGCAGGTGGGACGACACGGCGCAACAATGCTGTGCGGCAAATGATCTGGCAAAATGCGACAGCTCAGTATGCGGCTGGTCGAACAAGGCCCTTGACTGCCCCAGCGGCGGCTGTCTGGGATTCCAGGTCAAATTTCCCGACAAGTTCGTTGCCGACGATGATACGGGTGGCGCAAATCGGCCCGATACAGAGCCCTATCCGGTTAAAGACTGGAATGTAGGCTGGAAATACGCCGATCAAAAGTTTAACGGCGATCTTAATTCATGCATCTATTCCGATACGAATAAACCGGAACCGGTGACCCCTGACTTGTGGAAGGAATAGGCAAACGGCTGTTTCAAATGAAGGTGCGATTATCATCGGAATATGGGCCTGTCCGCGCTATTTTCCGGCGAAATTTCCGGATTGAGATCATGGTTTTCTGCGGCTGCGCTATTGCTGTTGTGGTCATGGCGCTTTTTCCCATGCCTTTGATTGGCACGTGCGGGATTGAATCTAGTAGAATGATCTCGGGGGTGGTTCTTGACGATCATGGCCCGGTGGCTAAGGCGAGGGTCAGGGTGCAGGGTACGGAGATTACAGCAGTAACGGATGGGGACGGCCGCTTTACCCTGCACGACGTCCCCATTAGAAAACCGTTTATCATAAGCGCCTGGAAAGAAGGATACTACAGCGCACTAAAAAAAGATGTTAAGGCCTCGCAAGAAGATATCCGGCTGACACTGGTTCCCTATCAGCTTGATGATAATCCGGCCTATCAATGGATACCTCCTGAAGGCACCAAAGGCAGTTGCGTGGAATGTCACCCGGCAGTCACCGAGATGAGCCTCAAGGATGCTCACATGCAGGCTGCCCGCAATCCCCGTTTCCTCACTATGTATTATGGAACGGACAGGGAAGGAAACAAGAGCCCCCTTACGCGTTATGAAAAGGGAGCTGCCTTCAGCCCCTGGGGCAGCACAACGGTACCGCTCCGTCCCGACAACACAAAACAGTACTACGGCCCCGGCTTCCAGCTCGATTTTCCCGGTGCCGTCGGAGATTGCAGCTCATGCCACATTCCCGGCGCATCAATCGGAAGAAGCGTGGACCCGAAATCGGTAAAAGGGGCCGACCGCTATGGCGTCCATTGCGATTTCTGTCACAAGGTGAATAATGTTCGGCTTGATCCCGTGTCGATGATGCCCTTTGCGAATGTTCACGGCGTCCATGCCATGACGGTAAAACGGCCATATACGGACGACCCTAAAAGGCCCCAGCTTTTCTTCGGCACCTTCGATGATGTCAATGCCGCCGCCGGAGACACAAATCTCCCCCTGATAAGGGAGAGTGCTTACTGCGCCCCCTGCCACCGTGGGGGCTTCTGGAACACCCTCATCTACAACTCTTATGGTGAATGGCTCAAAAGCCCTTATGCCGATCCGAAATCGGGAAAGGCAAAAACGTGCCAGGAATGCCACATGCCCTCCCCAACGATCTACAAGGGAAAGGCCGTCACGAATGTCGCCCCCGGCAAAAACGGTATCGAACGCAATCCCGCCGCCATCCATAACCATAACATGACCGTCGATGCGGAGCTTCTGAAAAACTCCCTGTCCATGACCGCATCGGTGAAGAAGAGAGATGGAAAGATCGTGGTCTCCGTTAACCTGGTCAACGATAAGACGGGGCATCATATCCCGTCCGACTCGCCGCTCCGTCATCTGATCCTGATGGTGGAAGCAAAAGGTCCCGGAGGAAAAGTCCTTGAGCGATTAGACGGTCCTGTCCTGCCGGAATGGTGCGGCCGGGGGGATCGGACCAGGGGACATTATGCCGGGCTCCCCGGAAAGACATATGCCAAGCTTTTGAAAGAAAAATGGACGGAAGTCTTCCCTACCGGCGCTTACTGGAACCACACGGAAATTGTCAGCGACAACCGCCTTGCCGCCTTCGCCGCCGACCTTTCGGCCTGGTCGTTTTCAGCACCCAAATCAGGCAAGACCATCGTGACCGTCAAATTACTCTACCGCCGCGCTTTTGTTCAGTTGATGGAGCAGAAAAAATGGAATGTCCCGGACATAGTCATGGCAAACCGCCGATTCGTTCTCAAACCCTGACGGCTACGTACGGCCTTAATTATATTGACATAAAAATGCCGATAGGTATGATATTTTCATGCTGAAGATCATCGAAGATCCGGCGATAATCGCCCGCTTACGAAAACTGTTTATCCGACGGTTTAAACCATTCATAAATGAGAAGATTGCCGTGAAGGTCGGTCATCAGGGGGCGTCATTTTCGTCAAAAGTGGCCTGGTCCGAGAGCCTGGGAATCTGGATGGCATCGCCCAAAGAAGAAGAAAACCGCTACGCCCACATCTTCGGCATAGGGCATCCCGTCGCCGGTGCAAACATCCCCATCGCCTGCGAGATCAATATCCCTGCCGGTGGAATCGATCGCCGGATCGGCGCTGCTTTCGCCCGGGATCTCATGGGGAAGTTCTACGTGATCCACCGCGGAAAAATCGGCGGCAGTCAAAAGGGCATCGGCAAGACCCTGTTTGAGACCCGGTATCGGGGCGTCTGGACCAATATGGATGAGATGGATACAGCCGTCACGGTTGCCGTTGTCGGAGAGCTGAGTTCCCCCCGTTTTCCCCGTCAGGTCGCCCAGTTCATCCACAAGGTCTCCAGGATCAAGGAGGCGGCAGGGGCCGACGCCTCGTCACAAACGACCATGCCTTTGGATGCGCAGCTGTTTGCGGAAGAATTGACGGGAGATCCTTATGAAGAAAACCGGAGGGATCTTTCCCGCCTCTGCGATCATGGACTCATCATTCGCGACCTGTCCGCCGCGCTAAAAAAACTCGGGTTCAAAACGGGAAATGACGGCCACCGCGATCTGTTCACTCTCAATAGGGAAGAAGCGGTTCTGGCGGTCTTTCAGGCCAGTATGGAGACAGACCCGAGAAAAACGTACGAAGGGGTTGCACGACTGTTAATGTCCTCCCTGGGCCTGCGCCGATCGTGCCGCATGATTCTCGTAATTCCCGCCCCCGTCGAGGCAACCATCGGCTCCGGTCTCAAAGATCTCAATATCGAGACCCTGGTCTACGAGTGGCAAAATGATCAAGCCATATTTCCCGGGTTGGAAACCCTCATGAGCGCTGATAAGCTCTCGCCTTAGATAAAATCCCCCTGAATCCCCCTTTATCAAAGGGGATCCACAAAGATACAATCTAAATCAATAACTGATTATCCTTCGACCTCGATTCGCCGACGCTCGACACGGTAATTGCCGGGCGGCCCAGAACGGGGCATTTGGCCTCACAGATGCCGCATCCGATGCACAGCTCCAGATCCACATGGGGCTGCTTGAAACGATGGGTCACTCCCCGGCGGTCCGTAACGGAAACCTCTTCAAACCAAATGGCCTTGGGCGATGTGGGGCAGACCTCTTCGCATACGATGCAGGAAACGCCGTGGGCAAAGGGCAGGCAGCGGCTCCGGTCGACCATGGCCAGACCGATCCTGACAGTGGCCTTTTCTTCCGGTTTCAGATTGCGGATAGCCTGGGTAGGGCAGACCTGCCCGCAAAGTGTGCAGCGGTACTCGCAATAACCGATCCTCGGCACAAGCACCGGCGACCAGAGACCTTCCCAGCCGGACTCCAGAAATGCGGGCTGAAGGCCGCCCGTAATGCAGACCTTCATACATTCCCCGCATTTAACGCAGCGTTTGAGGAATTCCGCTTCCTCCAGGGAACCGGGGGGACGGATCAGGGACGGATCGGCAGCGGTGATCTTAGAAAGGGGCGTAACACGAAGAAGTGGCACAGCGGCAACTCCGGCAACCAACGCGCCGATAACCCTCCTCTTTCCCAGATCAAGGGCCGCCGCGGATTTCGGCTTGAAAAACCCGAAGGACACGGCATTTTGCGGACATGGATCATCACAATTGCCGCAGAGAAGACATTCCGCCTTCCGCCAGCCATTTTTGGCCTCCGGCGCCGCAGCCAGTACAGCCTTCACTCACTTTCCGGCTGAAGACGGCATAACGGGAAAACAGCCCCAACAGGGCCCCCAAGGGACACACATATTTGCACCAGAAGCGTTTTTCCACCCCATTAAGAGCCAGGAGGCCGAAAAAGATGAGCCCCACCGGAACGGCCTGTAAAAACAAAGGCGGGCTGAAGGGCAAAATCGTTCTTTTCAATCCGGCATACAGATATTCCGCACCCGGCGTGACCAGGGGAAGATTAAGGGCATAAAGGCCGTCGAAGATGGTTCGCAGGCCATAGGAAATCATGGGATAAACAGCCAGTGACAGGGAACGGATGAGCAGGGATATGGGATCGAAAACCCCGGCCCATTGAAGACCGAATAGCGATGCCGCGAGCAAGGCCAGCAGGAGATAATATTTCACACGGTAGGGAGAGCCTCCGGGTTTACCCTTTTTCGTCCAGCCAAGGGACGGTTTTTTCCGGTTCAAAAGGCCCGCCAGCTGATGGAGGGTCCCGAAAGGGCATACCCAACCGCAAAAGACCCGTCCCAAAACGACGGTTGCTACGACGACAGCCAGGGCCAAAAATATGGGCGCGAAGAAGGAACGGGAAGACAACAGCGTTGTGATCATCATTAAGGGATCTTCGACAAGGAAAATCTTGACGGGATATCCCAACTCGTTGGCCCCTTTTGATTCCGTCTGGAGGAAGAGCCACAGGAAAAGGATCAGAAAAGCGGCCTGGCTTAGTCTGCGGGAAATCTGAATCATAGATAATCACACTGGGACCCTCCCAATGGGAGAGTGTCACTAATTTCTGATAGTTTTAGCTTTATCATAATCACTTGTCATTACCTGTCAATGTCGATCGTGTGCGGGAAGCTTTGTCACAGTTCAAATATTTGCTACACTCGCCTTGCTGTAGTCCAGACCTTTAGGTCTGTGGTTTTGATTTGAAATAGTTAATATTGACATATATTTGCAGGGCTAAAGCCCTGCGCTACAAACCAAATATCCAAATCCAGTCCTGTAAGCCCGCTCTTCTGAAGGAAGGCAAGGATGAGAAGAAAGGTAGCCTAAACCTGTATCTTCCTTATCTTAAGGCCGGAAAGGTTCATCTTACCCAAACCGGCCTTGTGTCCAATACGGACACAGCCCAAAGCATTTTCCTTCATGCCGAAAAGCGTTGATCCATAGGCGTCGATCGCCACCTGGTCCGTTCCGGCAACCACCGTATCTAGACGGCGCACATCGGAGAGCCGCCCGCCCTGGGGACCATTATCCGCAAGGAGCCGTACAGCGTCGAGAACAATTAAGGATGGACGTATGAACATGGCGAGGTCGACGAGACTCTCATCTATCCGCTGGTGGATTCTGCCCCGGGATCCACCCATGATGCCCATCCAATTCTTCATGCCCAGGGTCAGTTTGGCAATGCCGTGGGTCTTGGCAATAGGAACATTGATTACCTTATCCGCTTCAAAGACTTCCGTATAAAGGGGCCAGCTCTTCAATACCTGTCCTTTGATGGACATATCACGGAATTTCCGGTCATCTACATAATTGGCGGAAGCGCCCAACGCCTTTACGGCATCGGCAATGCCGCTCTGTTTATAGGTCCGCCGCGCATCGGAGACGGGATTGTCAAAGACTTTAACTTTTTTAGCCCCTGCTTCGAAACACAGGCGAACGATCTCCGCCATCACCTCGGGATTGGTATTGGCCGCATATTCAGGTGTCCGGTCCCAGCCGATATTGGGTTTGACAACGACAATATCGCCGCGGCTGATAAAGCGCCGTATGCCGCCCAATCCATCAATGGCGGCACGGGTGATTTTCGAAGGCGACGCACCCCGGGCCACAACGAGATCCGCTTTTTCCTGTGCCATAAGCACAGACGCGAAAGAGTCCCATCCCCCCGGGACAATGGCCGCGGCGCCGGTAATTAGGGCCGCCTTCATAAAATCTCGCCGATTCATTATATTCCCCCTTTAATCTTTCAATCAAACTATGCTATGACCTCATGCCATGAAAAAGGTTATCATTGGAATCATCCTGAGTGTCATTCTGGTCTACTTCTCATTACGCGGCATCGACTTCAAGGCCGTTATGGCAGGATTTCGTAAAATCGATTACCATTTTATTTATCCGATGGTGCTTTTGCTCGTGGCCATGCAGGTTATTCGATCCATTCGTTGGGGCCTGCTTTTATCCCCCTTGGAAAAGGTCAGTCAATTCAATCTCTTTTCGGTAACCAGCGTAGGCTTTATGGCCATCGTCTCAATCCCGGCACGTCTTGGAGAATTGGCCAGACCCTATCTGATTTCCAGAAAAAGCGGCATCAAGATGAGTTCCGCCTTGGGAACGATCTTTATCGAAAGGGTCTTTGACAGTTTGACCGTCTTTGCCGTCTTCCTGTTGACCCTGGCCCTTACTCCGCTTCCGCTCTGGCTCGTCCTGTCCAGTGTGTTGTTTCTCGGCCTGACGGTAATCATCATCGTCATGATGTTTCTACTGCTCTTCCAACGGGAAGCATGTTTCAGAATCATCACGCCTGCCGTATGCCGTCTACCGGCCCGTATTTCCGGGATCATCAACAACTTGATCCATCATTTCATCGACGGCTTTCAGATCATCAGAGATATAAAGACCCTCCTGGCCGTCGCCGTCCTATCCGTCCTTTTCTGGCTTTGCGATATCGGGAGCATATACTTTATGTTCCGGGCCTTTCATTTCGATTTGCCCCTGATTGCGACCTGCGTCCTCCTCGTCATCCTCATGATCGGCATTGCCATCCCCGCAGGGCCGGGCTTCGTGGGCAACTGGCATTTCTTCTGCATCCTGGGCCTTGCCGTCTACGGCGTCCCCAAGGCGGAAGCCTTATCCTTCGCCATTATCTACCATTTTTTGTCCATCGGGATCATTGTCCTGCTGGGACTGCTCTTCCTGCCCTTCAACCGTTTTTCGCTAACAGACGTAAAGAAGACAATGAACAATTAGGGCAGTATCTTAACCGATAATCGATTAGCTTGTAACGTCATTTATCGCACTTATGTCTACAAAAAAACTTCACGGGTCATTGCGAGCAGGGTCCTCGACCTGCGCGGCAATCTTGCTTTTACTCATTATAGATAGATCGCCACGACGCCTGAGAGGCGTCTCGCAATGACAGTAAGTTTCTTCCATGAATAACATAGTACAAGTGCCGAGCAGCCACTGCAAAAAAATAAGTGTTACACGGTATTACCCAACAATTACAATTCGTTCCCCTTGCCGTCCAGGCCATAGCTGCGGATCTTCCGATGGAGGTTGCTTCGTTCCAGGCCTATAGCCTCGGCCGTTCTTGAAATATTACCTTCAAATTCCTTGAGTTTCTTAAGAAGAAATTGCTTTTCGAAATCCATCTTGGCAACCTTGAAGGAATCGGCCTTTTCCATGGGGCCTTGATCCTCCCTTTCCATATCGATATGGGCAAAAGGAGGAATATCATCCGCCTTTATTATCTTGGACGGCGCCATAATAACGAGCCGCTCGATGATATTTTTTAGCTCCCGGACGTTGCCGGGCCAATTGTGAAGCATCAGGAGGTCCAGGGCATCATCGGATATCTTTTTTTCTACCTCTCCTTCTTTTGCTGCAAAATCCTTCAGAAAGCGGTTAACAAGCAGGGGGATGTCCTCTTTTCGTTCCCTCAAGGGAGGGACTTGCAAGGGAATGACGTTCAGACGGTAGTAAAGATCCTGCCGGAAACGTCCTTCTTCCATTTCCCGTTCCAGTTCCTTATTCGTCGCCGCCAGAACGCGGACGTCGACATGGATCATCCGGTTGCCGCCGACGCGTTCAAACTTTTTCTCTTGGAGAATACGGAGGATTTTCGCCTGGGCCTTCAGACTCATATCGGCTACCTCGTCGAGAAAGATTGTCCCTTCATGGGCCAGATCGAATTTCCCCCTCTTCATCTGAGTTGCCCCCGTAAAGGCCCCTTTCTCATGGCCGAACAACTCACTTTCAATAAGATCTTCGGGAATGGCGGCACAGTTTACCTCAATGAAGGGCTTGGCCGCCCGCCTGCTCAGACGATGAAGGGCGCGCGATACGAGTTCCTTTCCCGTGCCGTTTTCACCCATGACAAGGACCCAGGCATTGGTCGGGGCGATGATACTTATGGCCTCCTTCAATTCCGCGATGGCAGGGCTGCAGCCAGTCAATTCGTATTGCTGCGTAACTTTCTGTTTCAGGAGGACATTTTCTTCCTCCAGGGAAACCATGCCCAGGGCATGATCGACAAGGAGGATGATCTTTTCCAGAGATAGAGGCTTTTCTATAAAATCGAAGGCGCCCAGTTTCGTGGCCTTGACGGCCGTTTCAATCGTGCCGTGGCCGGACATGATGATGACCTTCATTTGTGGATGATCCGCCTTGATGGCCTTGAGTGTCTCGATACCATCCATGCCGGGAAGCCAAATATCGAGGAGGACCAGATTAGGTAATTCGTCGTCAATGACCTTCAGGGCTTCTTCACCGCTTTCAGCCATCAGGATGTCATAACCTTCATCGACAAGAATCCCCCCCAGTGATTTGCGGATACTTTCCTCGTCATCGACAATAAGAATGGATTTACGCATAAACACCTTTCTGAATATCCCCATCGGGGACCGGTAATTCAAACCTTACGATCGTCCCCCGGGGTTGGTTGTCCCGAATGCTGATTTCACCGTTATGATCTCCGATGATGGAGGTCACGATGGCAAGCCCCAGGCCGGAACCGGATCTCTTTGTTGAAAAATAGGGTTCAAAGATCTTAACTTTGAAACTGGGCGGCACACCGCATCCGTTATCAGCCACCTCAACAACGGCACGGTGCTTATCCCTCGAATAATACAGACGGATATCGATCTGCCCTTCCAAAGTCGTCAATGCGGCAACCGCGTTATCCAGGAGGTTCACCATGACCCTTTTGATCTGTTCAGGATCGATATTCAATGCAGGCAAATCGTCAGCCCGCTGAAAATGAAACCTTATATCCTTGTGGGCATCCTGAAACAGGAGAACCGATTCGCCGACAACGGTGTTCAGATCGTTCGGCGCGGGATTTGTTACGGGCATCCGGGCATATCGGGAAAAGGCATTGACAAGATTCTTCAGCACTTCCACCTGGTTTACGATGGTTTGCGTGCATTCATGGAAGACGTCGTTGTCTCCTCCCAGGAGTGCCCCATATTTTTTCTGGAGCCTCTGGGCCGACAACTGTATCGGCGTCAGAGGGTTCTTGATTTCATGGGCCATACGTCTGGCGACCTCCCGCCAGGCAGCGGCCCGTTCCGCCTTTTGAAGCTGAGTCAGGTCTTCAAAGACAAGGACCATTCCCATATAGTGGCCCTCATCATCAGTAATAATAGTTGTCGTGATCAGAATCGTCAATGAGCGGCCCGCCAGGTTGATCTCCAACTGTTTTTCGATGAAACCGTCTTCGCTTTCCCTGAGTTCCTTAAGCAACTCGTTGACCAAGACCATATGCTCGGCGTCGAGGACATCCTGGTAGCGGCGGTTGAGGACTTTCTCCGTTTTTATATCCATCATCTTTTCCGCCGCCCGGTTGATGATGGAGATAATATCGTCGTTCGTCACGGAAATCACACCCGCTGATACATTGCGAAGGACTGTCTCCATATAGGCCCGCCGCCGGTCCAGATCGACATTGGCCTCTTCCAGCCCCTCCTTGCTTTTCTTCAGGTCCTTGGTCATGGAATTGAAGGAATCGACAAGAATACCGATCTCATCGTCGGCCTTGATATCGATCTGGTGAGCAAGGTCACCCATGGCAATCTTGTGGGTCGCCTCGGCCAAGTCCTGAATGGGAATTGTGATCCCCTTGGCCAGAAACAGGCCGAACCAGGTTGCGGAAAAAATGATCAGGAGTGTCACAATGAACAACGTGACCATATAACTGATTTTGATGGGCGTCTTCAGAAGTTTCAGCTGCTTGTACTCTTCCGAGGTCTTGGAAATAACGGCCATTTTATCGACCAATGCCCTGGCCACATAATAACTTACGACCACGACACCAATGACCTCTTCCGGACTCAGATTGGAATAAACGGGGGCAAGGCCGCTGATCAGGTCGCCCACCTGTGATGATTGAATCGTAGAAACCTCTTTGCCCAAAAAAACGTCCTCCAGAATCTTGGGAGACAGGTTCATGGGCTCCACAGCGGGATTATTGGGGTCTCGAATGACCATCTTTTCCCGCTGATTATCAAAATAAACCTCCAGAAGGCCCAAGTTATAGCTTTTCTGCCGCTGCTCGATCAGCGTTTTAAGGTACGCAGCCCGTTCGCTTTCATATAGACGATTTTTTGTAATATCTCCGCTGATCTGGCGGGCATAGAACTTTGCATAGTCCGATGACTGCTGGTAAGACGTCTGGGCCATCTCCAGCGTATTGTTGAGAGCCTCTCCGATCCGCAAATTGAACCAGTTTTCAATTGTATAGGAAAGAAAATTGATGGAGACGAGAAATAGGACAAAGGTCGGAATCAGGGAAAGGCTGACAAAGGCCACAACGAGCTTGGTACGGATTCTTGAACCGATGACCCCGCGCCGCCTTTCATAAACAAGCTTCACGACATTACGCGTGATCAGAAAAATCAGGAGAATGATCAGGATGATGTTGACGTTGATCAATCCAAAAATAAGGATATTGTTGGAGATGGGAAGAAGAAATTCGCTTCTCGTCAGATGGCTTTCCAGAAACGTCAGGATGATAATTACAAAAAAGGTCAGGATCATGATGATCCGTTCCCTTTTTCTTCTTCGCCGTTCCTGAGTATCCTGAATCATAACAATATAAACCCGTCAAAAGGTAACGGGCTGACGATACCAGTCCGTCTCGAAATCCCAAAGGGATACGAAAAAAAAGACGTACTCCATATAAAGAGGGAGACGAATCTTGTCCAGTTTGGCCTTCATCATTATGTAATGGGGAAAGTCACGCCGCAGGTCGCTTCGCAGCGAGATCCTAGCGCCGTTGAGTTCGGACATGGCCCGCTTGGCACTTGCCAAATCCTGAAAAATGGCCGGGTCCCGGTCCAGGGAGGAATAGACGTAAAAGCTCTTCTTAACGCTGTCATACTTAAGGGTATGCATGACAGTCTCCGAAGCAATTTTTTTGTTAAGCCAGCCCGAGCGTTCCTGATATAGGTCGATCAAGAAAGTAAATGTAGTAGGGACACCGGCCATGATGGCCGATTCCATCGATTTTGTAAAACAGTTCGTCAACCGGGCGTATATGAAAAGTTGTCCTCCCTGGGAATTTACCAGGATATCCTGGATTTGGGCAACCTGCCCCTGGGCAAAGGGAATAAATGTCAGGAAAAACAACATCCAAACCGTAAATAAGGAAAAACGTTTTCTTCTTTTAACGGTAGTGAGAAGACTTCTTATTGCCGGCTTACGGCCAACTTTTTTCATCGTGGACAAACAGACCTTCCTGTAAAAAAATCTCCCGCGACGTTAATCCCGACGGGAGAGGCTTACGCGGACATAACCCCGCGACATTTCCTTATAATAGGAAACGGAACGATAAAAATCAAGCTTTATGTCGTGGAAAAATCAGATCGACATACGGCGGGACGCGGATGCTGAAACGGCGTCAAGGATGCCGAACCTTGGAATTTTCAGAAACCTTGAACCGACTTTTGAGCCGTCGCGATCACCATTGTCGACAATGGTCCAGCATTCCTTACGGGCGACGAGTTCCTTCAGGAGCAGGTTATTCAGGCGATGGCCGGCCTTATGGGCGACAAAATGGCCGATAATGGGCATCCCCAGAAGCGACAAGTCGCCGATGGCGTCAAGGATCTTGTGTTTGACGAATTCATCGGGAGACCGCAACCCTTCTTTGTTCAAAACCTTTGCATCGTCCAAGACAATAGCGTTATGCAAAGACCCGCCCAATGCAAGGCCTACAGCCTGAAAGTACTCAAGATCCTTAAGGAAACCGAATGTCCGGGCCGAGGCGATCTCCTTTTCATAGGAGGCGTCGGAAAAATGGATGTGGTATTCCTGCTGACCGATAACGGGATGGGAAAAATCGATGGAATAGGTAATCTTGAATTCAGAGGTTGGAAGAAATTTGGCGTACGCGCCTCCATCTCCATGAACGGATATGGCCTCTTTGATGACCAGAAGCTTCTTGGTTTTACTCTGGACCCGCGTGCCGACATCCTTCAGCATGTCAATAAAAGGCTGGGAACTGCCGTCCATGATGGGCACCTCGAATGAGTCGAGTTCCACGACAGCGTTATCGACACCCATTCCGGAGAACGCGGATAGAATATGTTCCACCGTGGAAACCGTAGCGCCGTTGCAACCAATGGTTGTCGCCAGAGTCGTTTCGCAGACGCTGTCCAGGTCGGCCTTGATCCGGGGTTCCCCCGGCAAGTCCTTCCGAACAAAAACAATGCCCTCATCCACGCCAGCCGGCCTGAGGGTCATGGCCACCTTCCTGCCCGTATGTAAGCCGATACTCCGGCAACCGATTTCTTTCTTGATCGTCCGTTGAAAATGCATATGAATTAGTCAAACCTCAGTAGTTTCCGCACTACAGAGCAATTTCCATACCGTATAGCCGGAAACAAATAATTTTTTATCATGCTGTATTTACGAAGAATTATATATGATATTTTCAAGGAAAGTGTTGTTCCCTCGAAAGATGTGGCTTTATCGACACACTCTTATTCTTAAAATACCGCTCTTTCTCACTATAGATGCAGCCGCAGTAAGGCTGACGATAAAGACCCAACTGCCGTGATTTTTCCACACCCTCCGACCAGCCTTCACGAAAATCATAATAGACGAACGGTACGCCATATTCAGCCGCCGCCTCCTCCCCTGTTGCCCGGATCCATTCGTGCTTTTGGTATTTACTGTAGAGAAGCGTCGTCGTAAAACCCTCAAATTTCTCTTTTTGAGCCATTTGCGCCGCATGATGAAGACGCATGGCGTAGCAATAGCGGCAACGATTCGCCTCATCCTTTACGACACTTCGTAAAAAGGTCTCCATAGGATATGTCTCGTCATAAAGAACGGTCATGCCTTCATCCACGGCATAATCTTTCAATGTATCCAGTCTTCTCTTGTATTCCAGATAAGGGTGGATATTGGGGTTGTAAAAAAAACCCGCCAGATCGTGGCCTTCCTGCCGCAAAACCTTGAGCGGATAAATCGTGCAAGGGGCGCAGCAGATGTGGATAAGTAATTTCATGATCGGAGCCTTAGCAGGTTGTTCAAAAATATCCAGATGCAAGATGCACAAAAGCTGAGGAAAGAGGCGTACATAGAAGTACGTCGATTGACGAAGCTTGCTGTGCAACGCAGCAGATGGACATTTTTCAACAGCCTTTAGACTATTTTTGTAGAATTATCAAGCCGCCTGATAATCCCAAATTTGTCACCAAAACCCAAAGACTTTGATGCACGTCTGACCAAGATCGCGTCGCAATTCAAATATTTGCTGAATTCGACTTGCTGTAGTCCAGCCCTTCAGGTCTGCAATTTTGATTTAAGGCCTTCAAAATTACTAAGAACTGGCAGGACTAAAGTCCTGCACTACATTCAAATCGAATGGAGAAACCTTCATTACAGCAAAGTCTCCAAGAGGAGCGGGGCATTGGTCTGAAGGGCGAATATGATTTTTCCGATTCATATAAGTAGTGTCTTATGCAGGACAAACAGATGAAAAATCATCTGAACCGGAAGGCCAATGCCCCGCTTCTCTTGGTCACATGTTAATAAAAGATTCTGGATTTTGGTGATGGATTAAGGTCAGACAATCCGAAGACTGTATGTCCAGGACTTTGTCCCTGCTATTTTATAGCATCCCCTTTTTCTCCATGACCTCCGGGTTGAGGAACCTACCCATGCCCGTCTTCAGGAGGCGGAATCCCCGCCTCTCATAGAAACCCTCTTTGCCGGGATTGGCGTACAGGATCACATTACAGGGGGGCACCTTCTCCATAAGTCTGTCCATAATGATTCGACCTAGTCCTTTTCCCCGATAGGCGGGCATGACGACGATGTCGTATAAGGCGGCTTGATAGGCCCCGTCGGAGATAACCCTCCCGAAACCGGCCATCAGGTTGCCGTCAAAGAGGAATACCACGGCATAGCTGTTCCGGAAGGCCTTCTCATGCAGTTCAGGGCTGTGGTATCCCATGCCGGCCTCCTTCAAGGCAGCCGGAATCAAGGTCCAGTCAATGCCGTCGCAGCTTTCTGAAATCCGTATATTCATGCGCTGAATTATTCCTCTCTCTTTAATCCAGTCGTTTCCGGAAACGAAAGACGGCAGCGGTAAAAACGATTGCGCCAAGGACAGTCAGGGCGAGGTATTGGGGCCATAAGACATGGAGGCCCACACCTTTGAGGAAGATGCCCCGGATAATAACGAGTATGTATCGAAATGGATTGAGCAGGGTCAGCCATTGGACGACGACGGGCATATTGGCGATGGGAAAGACGAAGCCGGACAGCAGAAAGGCGGGCTGTATGAAGAAAAAGGTCGTCATCATGGCCTGCTGCTGGGTCGTGGAGATGGTGGAAATGAAAAGGCCGATGCCTAGAGTGCTTAACAGAAATAGACAATTGGCTAAAAAGAACAAGGGGATGCTGCCGCTCACCGGCAACGCGAACCACCAGACGGCGAAGACGGTGACCAGGACCATCTGGATTATGGAAACGATTGCATAGGGAATGGTCTTTCCAATAATCAGTTCGTAAGATTTTAGTGGTGTAACGATGAGTTGTTCCATGGTTCCGCTTTCCTTTTCCTTGATGACGGCCATGGAGGTAAATAAAAGAGAAATAAGCATGACAACGAAGGCCACAATGCCCGGAACGAAGAAGTATTGGCTGTAGAGATTTGGGTTATACCAGGTCCGAAGACGATGGTCGATTTGTCCGTAGGTCATCTGGAACGGGTACAGTTCCCGGAGGAACTGGCGGTTCACGCGTTCCATGACAGCCATGACATAGGAAACGCGGATCGCCGTCATATTGCTCACCGTCCCGTCGGCCAGTATCTGGATTTCAGCTGTTTCCCCACGGCGTATCTTCCGGTTCAGGTCCGCGGCGATCTTGATGCCGATGTCTACCTTGCCTCGCATGAGCAGGTCCTCAAGCTCCTTGGCATCATTGGTTCGGTGGGTAATCCGGAAGGTCCCCCCCGCCTTGAATTGATCGATGATTATGCGGCTTTCACGGGTCTGGGATTGATCAAGGAGGGCCACTCTCACATCTTGAATATCGAAATTGACCACGTAGCCGAAAATTAGGATCTGAACCAAGGGGGCAATGATCAGAATGCCCCGGTTTCGTTTGTCCCGAAGGAGTTGGATGAATTCTTTTCTGACCAGTTCCCGAATGCGCAGCCAATTCATTTCACAGGCCCTCTTTCTTCAGGGTAATGATGTTCAGAAGGGCCAGGATAGACGCCATGACGGCCAGCACGAGAAAGGAAACCCATAGATGGGCAAAATCGAGGTTTCTCATATAGACGCCCTTGAGGATATCGATAAAATAAGTGGCCGGTACGAGGTACGTGACCAGTTGCAGCGCATGGGGCATGTTTCCGACCGGGAAGACATAATCGGACAGGAGCATGGAAGGCAGGAAGGTCGCCATCGGGGCAATCTGGTTGGCAAGAAGCTGCGATTTGACCACTGCGGAGATAAACAACCCCAGATTGATGGCCACGGAGATGTACAGGACGGAAGCCCCGATCATCAACCAAAAGTCCGATTTCATGACGATGCCGAAAAGGACCTGCCCAATAAGAACGGCAATGAGAATATCGGCAAAGGTGATGAAAAAATAGGGAATAGCCTTGCCGAGAAAAAACTCGAAGGCGTTGACCGGCAAGGATTTGATCGTCTCCATTGTTCCGTTTTCAAACTCCCTGGCAATAACAAGGGAGGTCAGCATTGCGCCGACGATCATGATGATAACACCGATGATCCCGGGCACAACCAGATTGCGGCTCTCCAGATCTTCATTGAACCAGATGCGGATCTTCCCATCTACGGGGGTGGAAATATCCTCCTTTCCCTGGCGGTTAAGATATTGCTTCAGACGGGCCGAATTGTACCTTTCAATAAAGGCGCTTATATAACCGGCGGAGATATTGGCAAAGTTCGGATCGCTGCCGTCAAGGAGCACCTGGATCTGAGACGGCCGGTCCGCCTGAAGGTCGTGGCTCCATCGTGGGGGAATGACAATGGCCAGGGTCGAACGGCCATGATCAAGATAATCGGCGGCGGTTTTTGCATCGGGAAGCCAAGCGCCGATATGAAAATAGGGCGAAGCGCCCAGCCTCTGGATAAAATCACGGCTGAGGGGCGTCTTATCGTAATCCACGGCGACAGTTTCCACATTGTCCACATCGAGACTAAGAGCATAGCCGAATAAAAGGATCAAAAGGAGCGGCAGGGCAAAAGCCAGATACAGGCTCCGATAGTCCCGTATCAGGTGGTAGAATTCCTTGCGTGCGATGGCCTTGATCGTTCTTGGTTTCATATTGCTTTACGACATCAATTTGATAAATGCATCGTTCAGATCGGCATCGGCATTGCCGGGACATGCCCCGGCAATGATATCACCGGGACTCCCGGCGGCAACAATTTTCCCCTGATTGATCATCACGATCCGCTCGCAATGCCTCACCTCGTCCATGTAATGGGTCGTCACAAAAACGGTCATTCCCGATCCGGCCAATTCGCGGATGAAATCCCAGAAATGGCGGCGCGTTAGAGGGTCGACGCCGGACGTGGGTTCGTCCAGGAAGAGAATGGCCGGTTTGTGGAGAAGAGCACAGCCCAAAGCCAGCCTCTGCCTGAAGCCTTGGGGCAGATCCCTTGTCACACGATGGCGGACAGCGCCCAGCCTCGCCATATCGAGAATCCAGGTCATGCGCTCATCCCACAGATCTTCCGGAACACCATAAATTCCCAGATAGAAACGGATATTTTCAAAAGACGTCATATCGTCGTAAAGGGAAAACTTCTGCGACATATAGCCAATGGAAGATTTGATGGCTTCCGCTTCCTTGACGATATCGTGACCCGCCACCGTCCCTCCCCCGGAAGTCGGCGTCAGGATCCCGCAGAGCATACGGATAGTCGTCGACTTACCCGACCCGTTGGCGCCTAGGAAACCGAAAATCTCCCCTTTCCGGACGGAAAAAGAGATCCCGTCTACTGCCCTGAAATCGCCGAAACGCTTTTCAAGATTTTGAATATCGATGGCAAGGTGGTCGTTTACGTCGCCGATCATGCCCTTCTCCTTAGTCATCGGTTTTCAGGCCTTGAACCTGAAACGCCTGGCCGGCCGCTTCCTCATCCGATTCCATAATACGTGCGATCATGGCCTCTTCCAGGTTGGGATAGCCGCTGCGTATGGACGCCGGAGGGGCGGTTGCCAGGAGCCGTCCCTTATGCATCAACCCCAGGGTGTCGCATTTTTCCCCCTCGTCAAGATAGGCTGTGGAAACGAGGATGGTCATACCAGCGTGCCGCATCTCATCCAGAATCGCCCAGAATTCCTGACGGGAAACGGGATCAACGCCATTCGTGGGCTCATCAAGGATCAAAAGTTTGGGCTCGTGAATAAGGACGCAGGCCAGGCCCAGCTTCTGCTGCATCCCGCCGGAGAGGTTCCCCGCCAGCCGGTCGCCAAAAGGAAGCAGGTTGGAAAAGCCCAGGTACTTCTCCCGTCGGGCCTTGCGTTCCCCCTTCGGGATATCGAAGACATCCATGAAGAATCCGAGGTTCTCGTCAACAGTCAGGTCCTGATAGAGGCCGAACCGCTGGGGCATATAACCGATGAGATGTTTTACAGCCTTCTTCCTGGTGACGACATCGAGGCCGCCAATGGTGATCCGCCCCGCCACAGGTTTGATCATCGTCGCTGCCATTCTCAGCAGCGTGGACTTGCCGGCGCCGTCGGAACCGACAAGCCCGAAGGTGGATGATGCCTCGACAGCGATGGAGACGTCCTCAACCGCCGCCACATCCCCAAAGCGCATGGAAACATTTTCAATAGTGATGAAGGGCGTTGAATCAGCCATGACCATTTGCTTTCTTATAGCCTCTAATAAAGATGTACTAAATCATCTTAAAGCAGGTCTTTTCTCTTTGTCCTTGCGAGCAGGCACTTTGCCTGCGTGACAATCTCATCTGGTTCAGATTGCCACGGCTCCCGAGGATAGCCTCCTAAGAAACTTGAGGAGTCATTGCGAGCGAAGCGCGGCAATCTTGCTTTTACTCATTATAGATAGATTGCCACGACGCCTGAGAGGCGTCTCGCAATGACAGCAAGTTTCTCTCATGAATAACGCCAGTGCCTGTGACTGGATCAGTTGCTCGCAATAACGTCGCCCTTAATTCTTTTTATCAACCATGATAAAGATGTCCACTCCTCACCTGCAACTGCATAACCCTATATTTCATCATACAGATCATTCCAATCGGCATTGGCATTATTGATCAATGCCAACTTCTTGTTTCTTGAACCAGCTTTGATCTGCTTTTCCCTGATAATCGCGTCTTCAGGATTACAGCAGATTTCATAATAGACCAGTTTGTCGATGTTATATTTTTTCGTAAATCCATCGACCATCTTTTCCCGGTGTTCATAGACTCTGCGTTGCAAGTTGTTTGTTATGCCCGTATAAAGAACTGTTTTGTTTCTGTTCGTCATAATGTAAACGAAATATTGTCTTTCCATATTAAACCAATGTCACTTCCATTACTGTCATTGTGAGCAGGCATTTTGCCTACTTAGCAATCTCACCCGATCCAGATCGCCACGACGCCTGAGAGACGTCTCGCGATGACAACAAGTTTCTTCAATGAATAACCCCAATGCCGGTGACCTGGGTTAGTTGCTCTCAATGACATCACGTGCGTTAATCAAATCACGATTCTTCCCCCTACTGCAGCCATGCGTCGGCGGGCATACCTGTTTTCAGCGCGAAATCGGGATTGGGAATAGAGACCTTAACAAGGTAGACCAGCTTCACCCGTTCCTTCTGCGTCTGGATGATCTTTGGCGTAAATTCCCCTTCGGATGAGATGAAGGCCACCGTTCCTTTGAATACCCGGCCGGGAAACGTATCGATCTTGACGTCCACGGCCTGACCGGGCTTGACTTTACCGATCTCAGTCTCGTCTACGAAGATCTTCAGGTCCACGCGGGATAGATCGGCCAGGGAAAAGACTTCGCGGCTGGGAGAAACCACCTCGCCGGGTTCGATATTACGGCTCGTTATGATGCCGCCAAAAGGCGTCTTGAGTGTTGCATACCCTTTTTGGATCGACATCTGCCCCAAGGCCGACTGAGCCTGTTTAGCCTGAGCCTTGGCCGCCTCAATATCCTGCTTCGTAGCCTGGATTTTCTGGAGGTTGCTGCGGGCCTGCTTCAGTGCAGCCTCGGCGTCCGTCAGGCGTGCGCCGGCCGTATCGTATTGGAGCTGCACTGCATCCCTTTCTTTTTCCGCAATCACTTTGCGCTGGAACAGTGTATCATAGCGTTCCTTGTTTTTCCGGGCATCGTCCAGAATCCGGCGAGCGTTAAACATCATGGCCTCAGCTCGAACGACATCTGCAGGAAGGGTCTTTTCATAGATGGACAGCAGTGTTTCCAGTTGCTGGACACTCTTGACAGACCGCTCCAGATTCGCCTGAGCCTGGTCCGAACGGTTCTGAAACTCTGTGGCATCCAGTTCCGCAAGAACCTGATCCGGTACGACGGCCTGGCCTTCCTTGGCGGCAACCGTCACAACACGGCCACTCGTCTGGAAAGCAAGCTTTGCGTCTTTTGCCTCGATAACGCCGGAATAATGAATATTCCCATGCTTGACCTGCCATTGCCCGAAATAAACGAATGCACCAACTGCAACAAGGAGGATTAAAAAACCGACCAAAATGATTTTTTTCTTCATCGTTTTTCCCCTAGAGGTATAATGAATAAATATATCCTTTAATGTTATTACCTTGAAATCCCCATAGCCCGTTCGAGGCGCGCTTGATGGATGAAATAATCTCCAAGAGCATTGATGTAATCGGATTTAGTTTTCGTCAAAAGGGTATGGGCATCAAGGACATCCGTAGACGTCCCTACCTGTTCCTTGTAACGTTCCGTGTTGATGCGAAAGTTCTCCTGGGCCTGATCGATGGCCGCCTGGGCAACGAAGACCTGTTTTTCCGCTTCCCGGACCTGGAGGTAAGCCGCCTTCACTTCAAAGGTAATCCGGTCTTTTTCATTTGAAAGAAGATGGCTGAGCTGTGTTTCCCGAAAACGCCGGGCATCGACCTGATTCCTGGTCTTTCCCCATTCCCAGAAAGTCCAGTCTGCCCGGGCCATCAGATACCAGTTCTCCATACTCTTATAGGTGCTCCCCTGAAGGCTCGCTGAATCACCGTAACGCTCGTAATGACCGACGGCGCTCAGTGTGGGCATGAGATCACCCTTGGCCACCTTTACATACTCCCGCATCTGCTCCACCTTCAGGCCATAAGATTTTAGCTCCGGCCGCTTCTCCATGGCCGTCGACAGAGACTCCTCATTGGTTTTCGTAAAGGGCTTATAAACAAGAATATCCTCCAAGATAACCGGCTCATCTATGGGCCGCCGCAGAATTGTATTGAACTGTGATTTGGCTATCTCTAGAGCATTTTGCGCCCAAACGAGATTTTGTACTCCTTCGGCCAGGCGAACCTCAGATTGCAGCAGGTCATTTCGGGGAATAAGGCCCACATCGAAGAAGCCCTGAGCGTCGTTCCTGTGGGATTTGAGCTGCTCGACCGCCATTTGGGCCACATCCAAAATCTTCTGCGCTTTCAGGATATTAAAATATGCTGTCTTCACTTCCTTAACGATATCCTGGGCGGCTGTGGCTTCATCGGTTTTTGCAATCTCTTCGCCCTTCTTGTTAGCCTGATAATTGGCGTAGATGGCGCCGCCTGCAAACAACGGCTGGCGGAATTCCAAACCCCACGTGTAGTTATCCTGGGTCCCCATTATCATTGTGTTGGCGGGAGACGTCAAGGGACCGAAGGGGGAATTGAGCGTAATAGGTGCCATGTAGGCCCAGGGGGCAGGATTGACCCTGGCATAGGAATATGACGTGCTGAGTTTCGGGAAAAACCCCGTCAAAGCCTCCTTTTTTTGCGCCTCTGCAACATTCACCCCTTCCTTGGCGGCCTGGATGAGCATATTCTGCCGCAAGGCAACGCCGATACTCTCCTGAAGACTGATTGGCGTGGGCTGCTGGGCGAAACACCAAACCGGTAGGCCGATGATCACAAGGATCGGTAATAATACGCTTATCCATTTCCTACTTTTCATTGTCCGTTTCATCTTATTCCTCTAGTTTCTTTTCATGATCGCATTCAGAATGAGCGTCTCGATCTCACCAACCACTTGATCCGAGATGGTCGGGG
Organism: uncultured Syntrophaceae bacterium; assembly: GCA_964645835.1. Classification (GTDB taxonomy): domain Bacteria; phylum Desulfobacterota; class Syntrophia; order Syntrophales; family UBA8958; genus CAZBME01. The sequence continues at coordinate 86,022 of CAZYDG010000026.1, read as the reverse complement.
CAAGGGCCTTTATCTCTTTGGGGACATAAGGATATTTCGAGCGAACAGGTGCTGTAGCCCGGTAGAAGACCATGCACCCTGCCGCCATCATGTGGATAATGAAGGGTGTAACCTTGATGAAAACGCCCTTCTCATATCCTTCTTTAAGGATGGCAGTCACAATGGCAATGATTCGCGCGAAATCCTGGGCAACGACATCAGGCAAAGTCTTTCCTCCCGATGCCAGCTCACGCATCATAATAGGAGCCACCCGGGGATTATGCTCAATTGCATGGGCAAATCCGCGGATATAAGCCCGGATCTTTTCCACGGGCGACAGGGTGTCCGGACCAAGCTCTTTCTCGATGCGCTCCGCCGTATGGCCTATGACACTGTGGAGAACCACTGCATAAAGTGCCTTTTTATCGCCGATATGGTAGTAAAGGGTCGCCTTGTTGACCCCTGCCCGTCTGGCGATTTCATCAACCCGGGCACCGCCGTAACCCAACTCGGAAAAAACCTCCGTGGCCGCCTGGACAATTCGTTCGTTCGTTTCCTGTCCTTTTTCTTTTGTGCCCGCCATTTTACCAACCGTTTAGTTCATCAACCGTTTAGTTTAACTTTATGGTTAAATTTATTAAACCGGTCTAATCTTCCTGTCAAGAAAATAGTTTCAATCAATATTTTGATGGCGTCAGGCGCTTCGCTTTGATAATAAAGGGTAAAATATCGCCTGTGCATTTCAGGTGCATCAAACCATGAAAGGCATCCCTATGGACATCAAACCCTGGACCGTTCTATCCAGCATCCGTGACAAATCGTATCGCGTGTTTTCGCTTCGCACCGACCATGTCCGTTCGCCCCGCACTGGAGAGGCCTATGATTTTTTCGTTCTTGAATCCCCACCATGGGTCAATATCATTCCCCTGACGCCGGATAATCAAGTCGTTATGGTCCGCCAGTACCGCCATGGGACCCGGGAGATCACCCTGGAAATTCCCGGCGGCCTGGTGGAGGATAAAGATACGCCCGAAGAAGCTGCCCACCGGGAACTCCGCGAAGAAACAGGCTATACTACAGAATCCATGACTTCCTTGGGGTTCATTTATCCCAATCCGGCAATCCAATCGAACATCTGCCACACCTTTCTGGCACGGAACGTCCATCCGACTGGAATCCAGGAACAGGACGAAAAGGAAGACATAGATGTCGTCCTGTTTCCCTTGAGCGATATCCCCCGCCTCATTCGGGAAGGTGCGATCAGCCATGCCCTGGTGATCGTAGCCTTTCAAAAGCTGTGGCTTATGGAGCGGACCTGATATCCAATCTAACCCATTATTTCCAAGAATTTGCCAGCAAAGGTCCTACGAATAGCCCTCCTTCTATATCAATCCTTTAGCTTACATCCTTTAGTGTATTTCATAACCCCAAAACCCGGCTTCGCCTGATTGCGAATAAAATCTGAATCAATCAAGATTCAATATAATGCTTGTTTCTTGTCAGATGCGGCGGAGAGAAGAAAATGAAGCCACCAAAATTGCTCAGCTTGTTTCTGTCACTGGCTTTGATATTTATATGGTCGGGTTCGTTGATGTCGGCTAATTACGAAGACTCGCATAAGGCAGTCTTGAAAAACGACATCACTAAGTCCCGGGTTGCCGAAGCATCCCTCATCAAGAAATGCTCTAAGAAGCTCAAGCAATTCATTATATTGGAAGGACAGGCAGAAAAGCATCGCTCCCCTGCTCCGCAACCGTCAGTCAACCACGATAAGAGAAATATTCTTTCAGAATCTGTTCCCACCATTGCCAACAAATCCCCTCCGGTCGCATCCTGACAATAATAAGCACATAAGCAGTTATTTATAAAGCAGTTTGATTGATAACAATAAAAGACAGCAATACTAGTGCGGTCAGAAACTTTAAAACCCTAAAAGAAAGGAGAATGCTTTATGTGGAAGCATAGCTCTAAAATCATTATTGCATTATTAACTATACTGGGGACGGTCCTGCCCTTTCAAACCCATGCCGGACCAGGAAATGTGGCCGGTGTTGGCCAGTCCTGGTATGCAAATACTCAGGCCGGAGGAGCTACAGGAACGGCATTGACGAAATTTGCCGACTCATTGCCCGGTGTGGGTCTCCCTGGATGCACACTCGGCAACCCCCTTGCTGCCAATCCATGCAATGAAAACAACCTGGGCGCTTATATCCCTATAGCCCAGGCAGACACAGCAACATATCCGGGCTCGGATTTTTACACAATTGCTCTTCAGGACTACAGGCAAAAATTTCATTCTGAGCTGGTGGGTGCAACCGATGCCCTGGGTACAGGCACCAAGCTGCGCGGCTATGTGCAGATGGTCGGCGGCGTTGCCCAGCCTCAACATTACTTAGGACCTCTTATTCTTGCCAAGAAGGGTACGCCTGTGCGTCTTCTTTTTCAGAATAAGCTGGGTTTAGGCGCGGCTGGCAATCTCTTCATCCCAGTGGACCCCACCGTAATGGGGGCCGGTCTTGGGCCGGGCGGTGTAAACAGCTACTCTCAGAACAGGGCAAATCTCCACCTGCATGGCGGACATTCTCCCTGGATCAGCGACGGTACGCCGCACCAGTGGATTACCCCTCCTCTGGATGGCAGTGCATTCAAGAAAGGTTTAAGTTTTCAGAATGTGCCCGATATGGTCGGCACGGGTAAAACCATCGTCACCCCGAACATCAACGATGGCCTGGCCACACTTTTCTGGAGCAATGAACAGAGCGCCAGGTTAATGTTCTATCATGATCACTCCTATGGCATCACCCGCCTCAATGTCTATGCCGGCGAGGCGGCAGGCTACCTGCTTACCGACGCCACAGAAGAGGGTTTGATTACCGCAGGAACGCTGCCCAATATCTGCACCGGAGGTGGCGCGGCAGTCTGCGGATTCCGCTACGGAATCCCCCTTATCATCCAGGACAAGACTTTTGTACCCACAAATATAGCTACTCAAGATACCTTATGGGCATCAGCCGGTGGATCGGCTGTTGCAGGGGAGCTGTGGTTTCCCCATGTTTATGAGAAGAACCAGGATCTATTGAAACCCAATGGCTTAAATCCGATGGGCCGCTGGGATTACGGCCCGCTGGTCTGGCCTCCTTCACCGGCGACAAACCCCGTACTTCCGGCAATCTCAACAACTCCGGAAGCATTCATGGATACACCTGTTGTGAACGGCACGGCTTATCCGTATTTGACGGTGGAACCCAAAGCCTATCGTTTCCGAATTCTGAGCGCAGGAAACGACCGCTCATGGAATCTGCAGCTTTATTTTGCTGACGGAGGTACAGGCGCCACAGGCACGGCAACGATAGCGGCCGGAGCTGTGACAGGCATAACTCTTGGAACAGGCGGATCCGGCTATACCGTTGTACCCCCTGTCTACATTACAGGTGGTGGCGGCACAGGTGCAACGGCAACTGCGACAATTGCAGCCGGCGCTGTTACAGGATTCACAATTACCGCCGGAGGCACCGGTTATACTACGGCTCCAACCGTCACTATCGGCGGGAAGGAAGTGAAAATGCTCGATGCCGCTCCCCACACGGCTACATCGGCATTGCCCTTGTGCACTGCCGGTGTTGTTGTGGGAACACCCAACTATGTGACGCCGGCAGGTGTGGGGGGCGCGCTTCCTCTAACTCAGGCAGTTAACCCGGCAACCGGCTGCTGGCCGGACACATGGCCGACGGATGGACGGATCGGCGGCGTGCCCGATCCGACAACGGCCGGGCCCCAGATGGTTGTTATCGGCACGGAAAGCGGCTTCCTGCCCGCTCCGGTAACGCTTCCCAATACACCGATCAGCTTTGACGGCGTTGGTAATGTAGCGAACAAGACACTCTTATTGATGGCTGCCGAGCGGGCAGATGTTCTGATCGATTTCACAGGACTGGCCGGCAAGACGCTGATTCTCTATAATGATGCGCCGGCGGCCTTGCCGGGCGGCGATCCCCGCTATGACTATTTTACCGGTAATCTGGACCAGACATTAAGCGGCGGCGCCCCCGCAACTCTGGCCGGCTACGGCCCGAACACACGGACAATTATGCAATTCCGCGTGGCAGCGGCGGCGACAGCCCCGGTAACGACAATCCCAGCGGGTTTGGCAGCTTCAATGGCAACTGCGTATGCAGCCTCCCAGCCGGCCCATATTGTTCCTAACGGGACTTATGCCCATCTCACCGATACGTCCATGACAGTCGGCGGACGGGTAATACCATTTCAGGGAAAATCAATCAATGAGGGCTTTGATCCGGTCTATGGAAGAATCAATGCCATGTTGGGGACTGAGGATCCCAGCGGTCTGACGCCCTCGGTTCCCCTACCATACACAGCAACATCAACAGAAAACTTAAAGAACGGCCAAATCCAGCTATGGAAAATAACCCATAACGGAATTGATTCCCACCCCATCCACTTTCATTTGATGGATGTGCAGGTCGTCAACCGGATCAACTGGTCAGGTGAAATCCTGCCGCCTGACCCGACAGAGATGGGCTGGAAGGAAACAGTGCGCATGAATCCACTGCAAGACATTGTTATAGCGGCAAAGCCAACGGTACCGGAAGCTCCTTTTGCCATACCGGAAAGCGTGCGTCCGCTTGATGTCACAATGCCTGTATCGGCGGCCAATCCGCAAACAAATTTCGGTCATGAATATGTCTGGCATTGCCATATAATGGGTCATGAGGAGTTCGACCTGATGCGGCCATTGGTCCTGAATGCCAACAGCCTGATCTATGCAGTTAAAGGCGCAGCCCTATGGCAGTGGGACAACGGCACGTGGACACAAATCAATATTGCATCGCCGACCAGCATGACAACGAGCGGCGGCATTTTGTATGCCGTGTACGATGCTCTCTATCAATGGGACGGTTTTTCCTGGAGCAAGATCAGTATAGGCTTCCCCGTATTAAAGGCAACAACCAGCAAGGGCCTATTTATGACCGGCAGCGGCGCATCCGGGTTGTGGGAGTGGGATGGTTTAAATTGGACCACGATCAACAGCGCCACACCAGTAAATATGACCGCTGGGACGAATGATTTATTTGCCGACTTTGGCGCCGATGGCCTCTGGAAGTGGGACGGCAAGGCATGGATCAAGATTAATGCAGTCTCGCCGACTACCATGACAGCCACCGGTCGCTTCTTATATGCTACATATACCGGTGCCGGTCTATGGAGATGGGAAGATGCGTCTGCGGCCTGGACCAAAATCAATACCGCTATTCCCACCAGTATGGTGGCCTCCGGCGCATATGTGTATGCCAATTATGGAGGGCAACTCTGGCAGTATAACGGCAGCGCCTGGAGCCGGATCAATGTTGCGATACAGACAACTATGCTGGCGGCCGGCTCAACGCTGTTTGCAGTCTACGGAACCAATCTCTGGCAGTGGAATGGAACAGCGTGGAGCCAAATCAATGCTGCTGCGCCTTCCACCATGGCGGTCTCCGGACAGCAACTCTATGCAACCTATACAGGCCAAGGCCTCTGGAAGTGGGATGGAGCAGTCTGGAGTCAGGTTGATACGGTTACACCGACGGCAATGGCAGTGGCGTTCTGACATTCACAATAACAATTTGGGCAGGCTTCTTTAAGCTGCAGCCCATCATCTTCAGAAAGGGGGAGGGAAGCAACCTCCCCCTTTTTTTCAATGACCGGTCGGAGCGACGTAGATGAGATTCGGACGTGTTTTTAGAAATTTCAATGTCTTGAATGTGCTTCTGGCCCTGGCCGTCATGACATCATTCTTTTTCACTACCGAATCTTTTTATACGCCTATCCTTGATGCTCCCCTGTCTCCTGCACAAGAATCATTTGCGGGATCGACCACGAAGCCGCCAATGTCTCCAAACACTTCTGCAATCGACTATGCAATCATCAGCGATGAGAATCTCTTTCATCCGGAGAGAAGAATTCCGCCGCTAAAGAAGGTCGAGACCGTAGTCATTCGGCCGGAAGTGATTCTCTATGGCATAGTGATTTCCGATAATATGGGCATTGCATTTGTCGAAGATAAAAAAGCACCCCAAACAACACCAGGTAGGGGCAAAAGGCAAATCGCTTTGCGACAGGGCGAGCAATTTGGCGGCTACGTTCTACAGCGCATTGAAGCTAATCATATAATGCTGGCCAGGGGAAATGACAAATTTTTCGTTAAGCTGGAGGAAGGCGAAAAAAGAAAAAACTTTGAAATGGCAAGTGATGCGGCATTTGTGTCTAAGACACTTACTCAACAATCAGATTCCAAGGCAGAGCGACACACTTTATCTGCCGCAACACAGTCTTTATATCCTGCTTCGATGCAGCCACCGGCAGCAATAACCGGCTTGGTTCCCGGTTCCCTGCCCCAATCACGGCAGGCCAGGTTGCTGGAAGTCCAACAAAGAAAACAGGAGATGAAGAGTCAATTCCGTTAGAGGGAAAGAAAGGTTTGGATCATCTGCCATTCTTTTTGATAAAGCCCGCAAACATCTCAGGAAGGGGTACACGGATAATCATCTCTTTTTTGCTTTGGGGGTGAAAGAAGGCGAGTTTAGCGGAGTGCAAGGCACAGCGCGGCAGAACAAGAGACTTTTCCAGTTCTGCGGTGAGCCCGCGTTCGATAAAGGTGAGAAATGCGGCCTCATCCCTGCCGTAGAGTTTATCGCCGACTATAGGAAAACCCAGGGCCAAAAGATGAGCGCGTATCTGATGAAGCCTTCCCGTTTCGGGAAAGCACCGGACGAGCGAAATATCACCAATCGCGTGTTCTTTCATGAACCGCGTCACGGCCTTTTCCGTTCCACCCGGCCATGCTCTGCGTTTCTTTCTCACAGCAGATCCCATATCACGCCCCAGGGGTAAATCGACGGTCAGCTCGCGATCCGGGAAATTCCCGTGCACGAGCGCAAGATACTCCTTCGATCCCTTGGAAAGCGCCTCGGACAAGCTGCCCGCGCCTCTCCCGTCGAATGCGGCAAGCATAACCCCCGATGTCTCGCGGTCGAGGCGGTGCACAGGATAGATCTTGCGTCCGTAACGCTCTTCAAGGATTGCCAAAAGCGTGTTGTTGAAATACCGTCCTGCGGGATGCACCGGGAGATTTCCTGTTTTACTTATGGCAATGAACCACTCTTCCTCATAGAGGATAGTTATCTTTCCGTCGACTTCCGGTTCGACGATCCCGCTTCCGTCGAAAGCAAGCATCTCACCGCCTTTGATCGTGGTTGCAGGATCGAGGATCGTCGCATCATCGAGCGAGACCTTTCCGTTCCGAATCTCTTCACACCACTTATCTTTCGTCAGATAGGTGAATCGACCGGCACAATAGCCGTCAAGGCGCTCCATCGATTGAAGGTGAGGAACCCTGGATTTTATGATTCGCGCCCGCGTCATGATGTTCGGATTCTAATGATCTGCGGTACGTTTCCCAACTGTCTCGACCCTTGTGTCTTCAACAGGATACAACCCCTGGGCGATTTCTTCCATTAGATGTGCATGCAGCGATTCAGGGGTAATGCCCATGGCTTCCGCCTGAATATGGCCATAGCTTCCCTCCTTGGCGTTCCTCATGATCCGGTATGTCGTTTCAACAACATCTCCGTTTTGTCTCACTTCAGCGCCGAGATTTACCGCCCCCGGCAGCTCGCCCGCTTCGACCATGTCGGCGATCTCATGTTTATGGGTCGTAAAATAAGCCGTCACGCCTTTTTGGCTCAAATATTCCAAAACGATCTTCGTTCGCTTAACCGACTCTTCATGGTCGGTTCCATTGGCAAACTCGTCGAAAAAAATAATCGAATAAGGGGACATTCGGGGTTGTCCCGCCGCCGGCCGGGAAAACTGCGATATCCGCTTCAATTCCGTAAGATATAAACCGGTGCCTTCCTCTATATTGTCTTCCGTGTTGAAAGACGTGAAAATCGCGTCGATGGCACTCAGTTCGGCACGGTCCGCCGGAATGCCCATACCTACATGGGCGAGCCAGTACATCTGCCCTACTTGTCGAATATAGGTCGTTTTTCCGCCGTTATTGGGCCCCGTGATTACAAACAGGTTGTGATCCCTGTCCGATACGATATCATTGTGGACGATACGATCACCGCAAAGCCTTTCCATGAGGGACGTATTGGCAGACCTGATAATCGCGGCCTTGAGTTCTCTTCTGTCGATGATTTTCGGGTTGGTTACGGGGAACCCTTCCGCCGCCCACTTTCTCTGTACTGCCGCCGCGCCCAGATAAAAGCCGAGTTCCCGAGACAGTTCTCCGATCTCCAGTCCGGGGACCCGTGAATAGAGGGCTTCATTAACAAGCAAAAGCCAATATTCCATCAAATCCCCATAACGCTTTCGTTCGTTTTTTCCCCACGACTCAAGGTCCAACCCGCTGAGACGAAAACCAAACATCTCTTTGTGCCAGACACCGAGTTTGGACCTCATGGTCTGAAGAAGTTCGACGGCCCTCGCTTCATCGTTGACGAATCGTCTGAAGGGCTCTTCCGTGATCATTCGCTCCGTGGCCTCTAAAATGAACCGATTGCCGCCGTAGAACTCTCTTCTCGAGCCCACGCTGCTGATGGATTGCAGATAGTCCATGTTGTCATTTATAGCGTTGCCTAATCCATAAGGAAGATATATTGCCCTTACAAAAGATTCCGCCTCACAGAATCTATCATCGGCATCGAACCTGACGCCAAAATCCTTTACACGCTTGAGGCGTTTTGAAGCCGGCTCGGACATTTCCCGGACACTAAGGACAAACTCAATGATATTGGATACATCCTGCAAGGCTTTGAGACCGTTCACGGCGCTCCGGAATCTCTCATCGTACAAACACATATCAAGGCTGGATTTGACGGCAAGGACCGAATTCCACAAGGCTTCATCTGTTTGCAACTCCGAAATAGCCGCCTGCCTTTCGGCTATCTCATGAGGATCGTTGACGGGGTAGCGAAATATATCCTCAATGTAAGACCAGTCAGCGGCCTTTCCTTTTTCATACTGCCTGGGAACAGCGACGAAGACTTTTTCCATTACGCCTCCAATGTCCAGGTCCTTAAAGGCCTCATAATTCGATAAAATAAATCGGGGATCCTCTTCTCCAGCTTCTTCAAAACACTTCTTCCGGTAACACGCCGCTTCACCCTCCAAGGCAAAGATATCTTCACGAGGGCTGAAGCCCTTGAGATAATCCAGAATCCTGCGCGTAGTCTTTTTCAGGGTAAGCGATAGGGCCATTGTGAAAACCTTTCGAAATGATGGGTGTCCTTCTTCTATCGTAACTCTTTATTCGAAAAACGGCGTCAAAGTATCCCTTCAATATTTCGATGTCAACCTTGATCACAATATGTGTGAGATAGCGGATAAAATCCGCCCGATTTTGCTTTCCGTGGAGAGTGTGCCATCAATCCATTGGATTTCCATACCCTCCCGCTGCATCTTTCGAAACCAGGTCATTTGTCTCTTGGCAAATTGATGGATGGCGATATTGAGACCTTCAAACATCTTATCCCGTGATAATTCACCATTGATAAATGAAGCGACAAACTTGTATTCCAGGCCGTAATACTTAAGCATTTCCACAGAAACCCCGCTTGCCATAAGGGTCTCCACTTCTTCTACCAGCCCCTCGTTTAATCTTTTCCTGAGCCGCTCGGTGATCCTTTCGCGAATGACTGACCGCTCAAAGTGAATCCCAAAATTGACGGATCGTATCTCCGGAAATGTCATTTGGTCAGGATGGTCCTTTTCGTATACGGCGATCTCGATGGCCCGTTCCATGCGCTTCCTGGTATCCGTATCCGATACATTATGCAGAGATTTCATCCCTGCCAGAATCTCCGCCAGTTCGCGGTCCGTTTTTTCCGAGAGTTCCGTTCTCAAATCCGGGTTGAAAGGAACGGCGATCAGCCGGTAGCTCTTGAGAACCGCTTGCAGGTAAAGACCGGAGCCGCCGCACAGTATGGGAATATTGCCTTTCGATCGGATCGATTCATAAACCTTCAGGAAATCTTTCTGGTATTGGAAAAGGTTGTATTCCGTTCCGGCTTCCATAATGTCGATCAAATGATAAGGAACAGTCCTGCCCTGAACGATGTAATCGGCATAATCCTTCCCGGTGCCGATGGTCATGCCGCGATAAACCTGCCGCGAATCGGCGCTGATGACTTCACTGCCGAGCTTCGAGGCCAGGGCAGCGGCCAGGGCCGTTTTCCCCGTGGCGGTAGGACCGAGGACGATTATTAGATCGGGTGGATTTTTTATTTCAGGCATAAGCTGCTCTTTCATTTGTTGTCATTGCGAACGAAGCGCGGCAATCTTGCTTTTACTCATTATAGATAGATTGCCATAACGCCTGAGAGGCGTCTCGACAGGTGGCCGTGGTTCGCCCAAGGAAATAACCCCATATCGAGTGCCACGGGCGAAGACGAAGTCTTGCCCGTGCTTCTTAATCAGCACCTGATGCAACAAGCCGCCAGCCCCGCTTTTGCCGTTTCCTTGTACATCTCCGACATGTCACGGCCCGTTTCCAGCATGACCCCAACGACGGCGTCGAAGTCGATCTTCTGCTTTGCCGGGTCTCCCGCCGAGGCCAGGAGATAGGCGTTATAGGCCTGTACGGCGCCCACGGCATTGCGTTCAATACAGGGAATCTGAACGAAACCACCGATGGGGTCGCAGGTGAGGCCCAAGTGATGTTCCAGGGCGATCTCGGCGGCATTTTCAACAATGGCCATTTCACAGCCCCGAATATGGGCGATCATGGCCGCCGCCATGGCAGCAGCGACACCGATCTCTCCCTGGCAGCCAACCTCGGCGCCGGATATGCTGGCATTGTGCCGGGCAATACCGCCGATGGCCGCAGCTACGAGGAGGCCGTCCCGCAGCAGGTTCCGGGAAACACCCAGGTGCTTGGACAGGAAATGGATTACGCCGGGGATGACCCCGGATGAGCCGGATGTCGGTGCCGTGACCACCCGGTGGCCTGCTGCATTCTCCTCAGAGGCCGCCAGGGCGTATGCATCAAGAAGGATCAGGAATTTTTCCGAAGATTCGGCCATCTTCCGCGACCGGTTATAGAGGACACAGGCTTTACGGGCCAAACCGATCGGACCGGGCAGGATGGTCTCGGTAACGATGCCCCGCTCCACGGAACTTTCCATAGCGTCGATGATACCGTTGAGGCCCGCGCTCACCTGGGCCGCGTCCAGGCCCGACAGGACCGTTTCATTTCGCCAGAGGAGCTCCACCAGACCAATGCCATGACGGCTCATCTGGGAACGAAGCTGGTGCATGTTGGCGTATGGAATAGGCGGGATTGGCCGGGGAAGTTCAGGTTCGCCCTTGCAGAGTATAAAACCTCCCCCGATGGAGTAATATTCCTTTTCCAGGAGCATTCCGTCTCGACCCTTGAGACGGAAAATTAGGGTATTGGGATGGGGAAGATCACGGGGACTCATATCAAAATGAATATCATTGCCTGTAAAATGGAGGCTGACTTTCCCGGCCCGGAATTCATAAACGGCCTTCGGGTCCTTCCCCAGAACGTCAAAGGCGTCCGGATCGGCGTTCTCCGGCACCCAACCCAGGAGCCCGGCGATGACGGAACGATCCGTTCCGTGCCCTTTTCCCGTCGTGGCAAGGGACCCGTAAAGATAAACCTCTATGGATGTTGCCGAATCAAGCGTTTCATCACTCAGTTCGGAACAGGATTGGCGAAAGCGGCAAGCCGCCTTCATGGGACCCAGCGTATGGGAACTGGATGGGCCGGGACCGATTTTAAAGATGTCGAAGACGGATGTGGTAATGACGTTCATGATGAAAGACCCTCCAGGCGATGGTTGTTCAACCATTTATGTATAATTATTTCCAGCTTTCCGCTCTTGAACAGGACATCGACAGCTTTGTCGAGCTTCCGGCCGAGTTCGGCATTTTCCTTTCGATAAGCAATGGCGTACTCTTCCTGATCCCCCAGGGGGACCATTCGTCCGGTGACTATACGTTTGGACAGCCACTCTTCGATGACCGGCTTATCAAACACCACTGCATCAACACCGCCACTGTTGAAAAGCCCCGCCAGGTCCGGGGAAATGGTCATCCGGCGAACGGTATATCCTGGATGTTTTTCCATGAAGATCTCACCTGTGGTGCTGCTCTTGACACCGATGGCCTTTCCTTTGAGATCGTCCAGTTTACCCGCTTTGCTATCGGGACGGACCAGAAGCGCCAGGCTGCTTTTGTGATAGCTCTTTGTAAAAGTGATCAACTTTTTACGCTCCTCCGTAACCGTCAATTCGCTTATGGCGACATCGGCCAAATCCTTCTCCACGGACAAAAAGATGAGGCTGAAGGCCGTCGGGCGAAAAGAGACCCGATACCCCATCTCGTGGGCAACGGCTTGGATCACTTCAACGTCCAGGCCCGCCGGTTTACCCGTCTCGTCCTCGAAGGCGATGGGCGGATTGGATGTCTCGATGGCTACGCGCAAAACAGGACGCGTATCGATGATCTGCGGAGATACGACGAGGGCGCCGATGACCAGAATTGAACCCGCCAGGACAACGTATTTTTTGCTGACGGCAAAACCTTGAAATCGCGGCAGCCTGTGGGTGATCAAATACAATATGGGGAGGCCGGCCAGGGTGAGTCCTATGGAGACAGCGGCATTGATCGGCTGGCTTATAGCCATGCCATACATGATGTAAAGGGCGCCGCCAATGGCGATGAGGGGTGTCACGGGATAAAAGGGCACCTTATAGCTCCTCGGCTCATCGGGCAAACGCCTGCGGGCGATGAAAACCGCGATGAAGCTCAGCATGTAGAATATCCAGATAGCGAACATGGCCATATCTGTCAGACGGTCGGCATCAAGTACCCGCAGATAAATGAAGGCCAGGACCGTCAGGAGCAGGGCAGCGTTCACGGGTGTCTTGCTGTCTTCTTCGATTTTGCACAAAGTGCCTGAGCCGGGCAATTGATTGCGCTCAGCCATGGTAAGCACGATACGGGAAAGGGTCATAATGTAACCGTTAAGCCCTCCGATGATGGATATCATGATACCGACGGAGACGAGGTTCCCTCCATAGAGTCCGAATAGCTTCTGGGCGGCGATTGAAGAGGCATCATGGCCCAAAGCAACCATCTGGGCTGGCGACAGGACCTTGAGCATGGCAATGTTGATGACAATGTAAATAATGGACAGGAAGATGAGCCCCCCGATAATGGCCCGGGGCAGGATTTTGCCGGGGTTTTTCATTTCGCCCGCGACGGATGCCACTTGGGCCCAGCCGTCATAAGCAAAAAGAGTGGCGATGACGGCTACAGAAAATGATGTTGCGGAAGCTGTGTAGGTTGAAACGCTCAAGACGTGGCCATTGCCCTTCCAGAGGCCGACTACGGCCAAAAGGATGATCGGAATCAGCTTGCAGAAAGTGGCCACAACTTGCAGATGACCGGCCTGTTTGACGCTGACACTGTTGACGAACAGGACGAAGGCCATTGCCGAAAGACCGACGACACCAGCATAATGGTTTGGGATATCGAAAAGGAGGCAGAAGACCGAGCTGAAATAACCGGCCAATGCACCAAGCGTAGCCGGTCCGAAGATGAAGGTCAGCATCCAGCCATACAGATAGGCCACCTTGGGACCGTAGATCTCTTCGAGGAAGACATAAACCCCGCCTGTGCGCGGATAGAGGACACCCAATTCGCACAGGGTAAGCCCCCCTGCCATGCTGAAAACAGCCCCGATAACCCACGCGCCCAAGGCCCATGTGGAATCGCCCGCCGCAGCCATCACCGCAGGCGGTTTCATAAAAGCCCCGGCGCCCAAGACCACACCGACCACAATCGACAGCGCACTGATTAGGCCGATATCGGTCTTCAGCTTCGGTTCTATATCTTTTTTTTGCTCCATCACCCTTACCTCCTGCCGGACTTGGTTTAAAATATCATCATAAGAAACGGATTGTTGCCCCCCTTTGGCAAATGGGGGATGGGGGGATTTTCACATAAACAGAAAATACCGGCGTTTGGATCACGGACTTGAAATATCATTTCGTCCCGTATTGAGTAGTCAATATATCCAGGATTTTTTTTCTCTCTTCAGATGTCAACTTGAGCCCGCGGGATTCCATACCAAAGACGAGACTATCCCACTCTTCGGCGGAACGGTGTTTTTTATAGACCACGGACGTCTTGTGACAAGATGAACATTTTTCCTCAATAATCTCAGGCTTTTTCGTGCATCCAATAAAGAAGAAACCAATCAGGATCAAAAGACCCACACACCGAAATAACTTAAGCCCCATTTTCGCCTCCAATCCAACAAGCACACAGATATGAAAGTTTTACACAGCATTTAATGTAGCGATCCTTTATGCCTGATTGATACAATCGCGTCAATTCCATATTTCGAGACTAATGTATAGCAGCAAACATTTTTTCTTGACAACTGCCTAATATGACCAATATACGGTATTAAATAATGGTTTAATTTGGAGATTATCTATGGATTACCTCATGGCAAAATCGTCCGTAAGCATCACGGATCTCAAGAAAAATCCCTCGGCAATTATTAAAGAGGCCGAAGGGGCTCCGGTGGCAATACTGAATCATAACCGGCCGTCCGCATATCTCGTACCGGCAGATACATTTGAGGCTATGCTCGAAAAGCTAGACGATTTGGAAGTAGCAAAGATTGTAAAAGACCGGAAGGAAGAAAAGAACATCAAGGTTTCTATCGATGAGTTATAGCCTTGAATTTAAGGAATCTGCCCTCAAAGAATGGCGCAATTTGGACAAGCCTGTACGGGAACAATTCAAAAAGAAATTAACCAAACGTCTTGAGACGCCAAAGGTTGAATCGGACAAGGTCAGCGGCATGGCCAATACATACAAAATAAAGCTTCGCGCCTTTGGCCAGCGCCTGGTTTACTTCGTCGATGAAGAAACGGCAACCCTGACCGTCTATGCCGTAGAGAAGAGAGATAAAAAGACTGCCTATCGTAAGGCCAAAGAACGGACATAATGAAATAATAAGGGGGGATAATTCGGGGGTGGCTGCTCTTTGCCACGATTCGCTGTAACCCCACGGTTATGAAACCTTCGCCAATCAGCCGGTAGGGTGGCCTTCGCCCACCATTTTTGGGGTATCGGTGGGCAGAGCCCACCCTACGTTCTACCTTCTAATAGTGCGCGCGGGCTGTTCAAAAATGCTCAGATGCAAGGCGCGCGCAAAAAACCGAAGAGCGAGGCGTATAGTGACATACGTCGAGCGATGAGGTTTGTAGCGCAACGGAGCAGATGAGCGTTTTTCAACAGCCCGCCCCCTAAAAGAGTTCTCTTTGGTTACTCACCGCCCACACCTTTCCGAAGTGTTCGTACGCCCGCTGCGTTGCGATGCGTCCCCGGGAGGTCCGTTGGAGGTAGCCTTCTTGAATAAGGAAGGGTTCATAGACGTCTTCGAGGGTGGTACGCTCCTCACCGATTACGGCGGAGAGATTGTCGATGCCGACAGGGCCGCCGTTAAACTTTTCTATCAGGGTGAGAAGGATCGTCCTGTCCATCTGATCGAAGCCTTTATGATCAACCTCGAAAAGTTCCAAGGCAGCAATCGCCGCTTCGCGATCGATGACACCCGATCCCCGGACCTGGGCGTAATCGCGGACGCGCCTAAGGAGACGGTTGGCGATTCGCGGCGTTCCTCTTGAACGTCTGGCCATCTCGGCGGCGCCGTCTTCATCGAGACGGATGCCTAGAATCCTGGCCGATCGTTTAAGAATTATGGACAATTCATCGGGATTATAAAATTCAAAGCGGAAACTCATGCCAAAGCGGTCCCGAAGGGGTGAGGACAGGAGCCCGGCCCGCGTCGTGGCCCCGATAAGGGTAAACCGCGGGATCTCCAGTTTCATTGAACGCGCCGACGGGCCCTGGCCGATAAGGATGTCGATGTGGAAATCTTCCATGGCCGGGTAGAGGATCTCCTCCACCACATGGGAAAGGCGGTGGATCTCATCAATAAAGAGGATGTCGTGCTCATGGAGATTGGTCAGGATGGCCGCCAAATCACCGGGTCGTTCGATGACGGGACCCGACGTGACCTTGACCTCAACGCCCAATTCACGAGCGATGATATAGGCCAGAGTTGTTTTCCCCAAGCCCGGCGGGCCATACAGGAGGACGTGATCGAGGGCCTCATGCCTTGCCCCGGCCGCTTCAATAAAGATGGAAAGGTTTGATCTGACCTTCTCCTGGCCGATATATTCAGCTAAGGTCTTCGGCCGCAGGGACACCTCAAAAGAGGCCTCGCCATCTGCCGCTTCCGGAATGATAATGACATTTCGCGTTGTCGATTCCGATGTTTTGTCCGTCATGGAACTCCAATACTCTCATTTACCCTGCTAAGAGTTTCAATGCCCCCTTCAAAATCATATCCAGGGTTGCCGGCTCTTCCGGCTGATCCTGAATGACCCGGTCAATGGCCTCTTTCGCCGGAGCATTCTTATAGCCAAGATTGACCAAGGCGGACAGGGCATCTTCTTTGAGGGCCTCGATCCGCTGTCTCCCCGATTCCGGCAATGGCAGGGATTGATCAAGCACAATCTTTTGCATCTTGTCCTTCAATTCCAGAACGATGCGTTCGGCCATCTTCCGGCCAATGCCGGGAATGGCGACAAGACGTTTAACATCTCCCTGGACGATGGCCGCTATGAGTTCCGGGGCGGAAATACCCGACAGGATATTTACAGCCAGCTTCGGCCCGATACCGGATACGGAAATGATAACCTGAAAGATCTCCCGTTCCTCAAGAGAAGAAAACCCATAGAGACTGATGGCATCCTCTTTGACCTGGGTGTGAATGTGCAAAGTCACGGTCTGACCTGTCTCCGGCATCTCGTAAAATGTTGTAAGGGGAACGACCACCCGGTAGCCTACCCCTTGTGTATCCACAATAAGGTGCTGCACGGATTTATAGATGAGAGTACCACTGATACGGGCAATCATTTTTTAGGGATTCTTCCTGAAGAATTTGCATGGCAAATTGCCACGGCCAAGGCATCGGCGGCATCCTCCGGCGGAACTTCGGCTAAATTGAGAATTGCCTTGACCATCTGCTGCACCTGGGTCTTTTCCGCCCGGCCATAACCGACAACGGCCTGCTTCACGGCAAGGGGTGAATATTCAAATACCGGGATACCGCTATGGGAACCGGCCAGCATGGCGACACCCCGGGCCTGGCCCTGCTTGATCAAACTCTTAACGTTCTTTCCGTAGAACACTT
Source organism: uncultured Syntrophaceae bacterium (assembly GCA_964645835.1). GTDB lineage: Bacteria > Desulfobacterota > Syntrophia > Syntrophales > UBA8958 > CAZBME01. The sequence continues at coordinate 68,732 of CAZYDG010000026.1, read as the reverse complement.
CTTCTACGGCCATGGCATCCGGTTTTGTCTCGGCAATAATCGCTTTCAACCTTTCATATATCAAAACAAGAAACGCTGCGAGCGATCCTTTTTGTTGGACCTTAATTTCACCATTGACAAGGTGGACAAGCTCGTACCTGTTTTGCTCCACCACACCAAATCCCGTCACCAGGCTCCCTGGATCAATACCTAATACTCTCATCAGACAACCGTGCTCAACGGCCTTGCAAAAAGTTCCATAGGCAAGGCGTGTGAGTTGCGAGGAATGAGGCGTACCTTTCCGTACGTCGCAATGACGAGCAGCGAAGCACAACGCCGCATATGGTCTTTTTCCGAGGCCGCCATCAACTCAGCTTTTCCATCAGTTCGTCCGAAATATCAAAATTGGCGTAGACGTTCTGCACATCGTCATTATCTTCCATTTTTTCCATCAACTTCAACATGGAAGACGCCTTGTCTTCAGCCAATTCCACAGTATTCTGGGGAATCATGCCAATGCTTGCCGATAGAATCTTCAGCCCCTTTCCCTCAAGGGCCTTCCGAACATCCCAAAATGCGGACGGCGTTGTGAGCACTTCGTATTCATTTTCATCTTCACGGACATCATCGGCTCCCGCTTCGATGGCCAGTTCCATCAGGTCATCTTCAGAAATGGCCTTGCGATCAATCATGATGCTGCCCTTTTTGTCGAACATCCACGCCACGCAACCGTTTTCTCCCAGGTTCCCGCCGTACTTCGAAAAGATATGCCGAATCTCGGCCACGGTTCTGTTTCTATTATCCGTCATCACTTCGACAAGGACAGCCACCCCACCGGGTCCATAGCCTTCATAGGTGATTTCTTCATAGACTACGGCATTTTCGCCTGTGCCGCTGCCTTTTTTGATGGCCCGATCGATATTATCCTTGGGCATATTTTCATCCTTGGCGGCAAGGATAGCCGTTCTGAGGCGGGGGTTCCCGTCCGGATCCGCCCCTCCCAGACGTGCCGCCAAAGTAATTTCTTTAATAATTTTCGTAAATATCTTGCCCCGTTTTGCATCGGCGGCACCTTTTTTATGTTTGATCGTACTCCATTTATTATGACCCGACATATATCATTGCTCCTAATGCTTTCTGTTTGATTTTCCGGCTGTTTTAATTGGCGCTTCATAGCACATGGGCGCTTTTGTTGCAAAACAAAAAAACCCCATCATTTCTGAAGGGGTTTTTTATAAATTCCCGGCGGCGAC
>CAZYDG010000026.1:0-62500 GCA_964645835.1 uncultured Syntrophaceae bacterium | reverse complement strand
GCGTTATTCGGTATTAGCCCACCTTTCGATGAGTTATTCCCAACTGAGGGGCAGATTATCCACGCGTTACTCACCCGTGCGCCACTTTACTCAGGTCCGAAGACCCTTTCTCGTACGACTTGCATGTGTTAGGCACGCCGCCAGCGTTTGTTCTGAGCCAGGATCAAACTCTCCAGTTTTAATCCTTGCTGAGATTTCTCTCAATTAATTACTTTTTTAAATCTATTTCGGGACCCACAAATCTGTTATCCCACTATTCAATTGCCAAAGAGCCAATCCTTGAAACGAGCCGTAGTATGTAACTCAAATCTCATTTCTTGTCAAGAACTTTTTCTAAACTTCCGAAAATCGTCCTGCGCGACAAGGGAGGACTTTTAAACCCAAAAACCAAATTTGTCAAGAACAATTTTTCTACTCTGCAAAAAAAAATGCTTGCATCAACAAGCAACGAGGGGCATTCTACTCTTTCCCTCCTTTTCTGTCAAGCAATAATTTGAATTATTTTACAACAACCAAAAAATGCTTTTTCTTTCCCTTCCTTAGATGAATGCAACCATCAACATCGGCATGGTCCACCGTAATCAATACATCAAAAGCAGTTATCTGTTGTTCATTCACATAAGCGCCACCCTGATCGATCAGCCGTCTGGCTTCGCCTTTGGACGCGCACAAACCCGTCTGTTGAAAGAGTTCATAGGCCGCTATGCCCTTTTCAATATCTCCGCGCTTGATGTCCATAGAGGGCATGGCAGACAAGTCCGCCGAAGCATCCTGACGCGGAATGGTGCAGGACGGGAAAAGGTCCGCATCAACGGGTTTAGCGTTAAAGGCCATGGCGGAAGCCTTCCAGGCCGCGACGGCCTCTTTCTCACCATGGGTGATCTTCGTGGCCTCAAATGCCAGAACGGTCTTGGCCATATTCAATTGATGATCCTTCAACTGGCGTACCTGGCACACCTCTTCCATCGGCAGAAAGGTAAACAAGGCCAGGAATTTTTCCACATCCGCATCTTCCGAATTGACCCAATACTGATAGTACTCATATGGAGAGGTCATCTGGGCATCGAGCCAGACCGTTCCCTTCTCCGTTTTTCCCATCTTGTGACCCGCTGAAGTTGTCAAAAGGGGAAAGGTCAGGCTGTATGCGGACTTGCCTTCGACACGACGGATCAAGTCACTTCCGGCAAGCATGTTGCCCCATTGGTCATTGCCCCCCATTTGGACAACACAACCGTGGTTCTTGAAAAGATAGAGGAAATCATAGGCCTGAAGAAGCATATAGTTAAATTCGATGAAATTGAGTCCCCGCTCAAACCGCATACGGTAGCTTTCTGCAGCAAGCATCTTGTTGACGCTGAAATGCCGACCTATATCTCTTAAAAACTCTATATAATTCAATGAGGTCAGCCAATCGGCATTATTTAGCATAATGGCCTTGTCCTCGTCAAAATCGAGATAAAGGGAAAGCTGCTTCTGAAGGCAGGAGGCATTGTAATTGATCTTTTCTCTCGTTAAGACTTGGCGCATTTCCGTCTTGCCGCTCGGGTCCCCGATCAGGCCCGTTCCGCCGCCTATCAAGGCAATCGGCCGGTGGCCATTACGCTGCATATGGGCAAGCGCCATAATCGGTACGAGAGAACCGATATGAAGGCTCGTCGCCGTGGGATCAAAACCGATGTAACAGGTGACTTTCTGTGAGGACAAAAGGTCGCGAAGCCCGGCCTCATCGGTTACCTGCTCTACAAAACCGCGATTTACAAAAACATCATAGACACTCATGATTACTTCCTCGTCAAGGCAAGGACACACTTAGCCTTTCAATGGCAAGAGCTTTGCCGTTTGTTTCGTCAATATCTATTAATACACCCTGAATGCGTATATCTCCTTTGGCGACATCAAATTTATTTGGCATCTGAAGGAGAAAACGGTCCAGGACGGTTTCTTTTCTTGTACCGATAACGGAATCGAAGGGCCCCGTCATGCCCGCATCGGTCAGATAGGCCGTGCCTTGCGGTAAAATCCGTTCATCGGCAGTCTGTACATGGGTATGGGTACCCACAACAGCGCTTACCTTGCCGTCGAGAAACCATCCCATGGCGATTTTTTCGGATGTCGCCTCGGCATGGATATCCACAAAGATAACATCCGCCTGTTTTCCGATACGCGCTATCTCCTTTTCCGCCGACAGAAAAGGGCAATCAAGAGGATGCATGAAGATCCTGCCCGCCAGATTAATTACGCCCACACGAATGCCGGCAGGCGTCGGCATCAAAACACTCCCGTGGCCCGGCGCTCGGACCGGATAATTAGCGGGCCGCAAAAGGGCTTCGTAATCGTCGATAAACTCCATGACTTCCTTTTTGTCCCAGATATGATTACCCGATGTCAGCACATCAATCTGGTAGCCAAAGAGATCATCGACAATGTCCTTTGTCACACCGAAGCCGGCGGCGGCGTTCTCGCAGTTGGCAATGACAAAATCAACCTGACGGTCGGCAATCAAACGGGGAAGCAGTTCCCGAACAGCGAGACGTCCGGGCTTTCCTACTATGTCACCTATAAATAATATCCTCATGGCATTTATTTCGCAAAATCTGAAATTCTGGTTTCGCGGATAACCGTTACTTTGATCTGACCGGGATAGGTCAAATCGCTTTCGATCTTTTTAATGATGTCCCGGCAGAGCATGGCGGCATCGTTATCGGATATCTTCTCATTTTCAACCATGATGCGAATTTCCCGGCCTGCCTGAATAGCAAAACATTTATCCACGCCATTGAACGATTTCGCTATGCTCTCAAGTTCATCAAGCCGTTTGACATATGACTCGACCATCTCGCGCCGGGCGCCGGGCCGGGCGGCAGACAGGGTGTCGGCGGCTTGAACGAGAACACCCAGCATCGTATTGGTCCGTCCATCGTCATGGTGCGTGGCGATCGCCTGGACGATATTCGGAGCCTCACCGAAACGCCGGGCATAATCGGCACCGATCGTGGCATGGGGACCTTCCACTTCATGGTCGATCGCTTTGCCGATATCATGAAGCAAGCCCGCACGCTTCGCTTCCTTGACGTTCATTTTCAGCTCCGCAGCCATCATGGCCGTCAGATGGGCCACTTCGACGGAATGCTGCAGGACGTTCTGAGAGAAACTCTTTCGGAATTTCAGGCTCCCCAGCAGAGTCACCAGCTCGGGATGGACATCGTGGACGCCGACATCGAAACAGGTCCGTTCCCCCGTCTCACGAACGACGGCATCGACTTCGGTTCGAACCTTTTTGACGATCTCCTCAATCCGTCCTGGATGAATCCTTCCATCGGAAATAAGCCGCTCCAGGGATATCCTGGCTACCTCGCGCCTTACGGGGTCAAAACTGGATAAGACAACGGCTTCCGGTGTATCATCGACGATCAGGTCGATCCCCGTCGCCGCTTCAATGGCCCGTATATTCCGACCCTCGCGACCGATGATCCGCCCCTTCATCTCGTCGTTGGGGAGATTAACAACCGATACGGTATTTTCTGCAATATAATCGCCTGAATAACGTTGAACAGCATAAGCGATAATCTCTTGAGATTTCTTGTCGGCCAGACGCTTTGCCTCATCTTCGATTTTCCGGACCAGGGAAGCCGCGTCAACTTTCGCTTCTGATTCCATGGAGGCAACGAGCATATTCTTAGCCTCTTCCGAGGAAATGCCCGCTATACGCTCCAAGGCCTCTTTCTGTTCCTGGAGCCCCCTGTTCAACCTTTCTTGCTTGTCATGAATCGATTGCTCCTTCTGAGCAATCGATTTTTCACGGCTTTCAATAGCGGTCTCTTTCTGAGACAATACATCCATCCGTTTTTCGTACTGTTCCTCTTTTGTCCGGATTCGTTTTTCCAGAGCATCAAGGTCCAGTTTTCTTTCCTTGCTTTCCTTCTCCAGGTCCGATTTGACTTTAATCAGGTTTTCCTTGGCTTGCAACAAGGATTCCTTTTTAATATTCTCCGCTTCCTTCTTGGCTTCACCGATGATACGGGTAGCCAGACTTTCTGATGATGCCTGTTCATTCTTGTAAATGGCCTGACGGATAAAAAAACCTAAAGCGCCGCCGATGACGGCAGACAGGAATATGGTTACAACGATCATGATTGTACTTGCCAAAATCCGATCACCTCCTTACGAGTATTGTCGGTCATGTGTTCATGCAATAAGTGATGTCAGTGTCAATCATTTTGACATCACGGACAAATTAAAACTTATTCTGTTAGAAAACGTTTTGAAATCTTTTATCAGGAGGGATGCAGAGAAGAGACGGAATGGATTGCTCAATATCCGGAAAGGGTTATTCATAAAAAACCCCCGCCAATGCCGTGTTAACCACCTCTTGAACCTGCCGTTTAAGTGGGTACCTTTAATTGCTGCTTCAGGCTTTCCAACGTCCGTTCATCACGGGGTGCTGGCAGACACGCACATGGCAAACAAGGATTGGTTCCCGGTTCCAAGGTGTTGGCTCAAAATACGTTAAGCTAATCACGCACATCGCAGGGGATAATTTTCAAAAAGCAACTACTTCACTTCATTAATAAGGTTAATCAATCTTTCCGATCGATTCTCCAATTGATTATACTTACTCTCTTCAACCGCTTTGCTTTTAAAAAGCTCATCCGCAATATTCAAGGCCGCAAGAATGGCAACATTCAAGGTGCTAAAATTATTTACGTTTTTCTCAATCTCCTCTACCTTGTCGCTGACATACTTGACAACCCGTGCGACATGATCATCCCCCGAGTCGCTCAAAACAGATAACTCCTGCCCCAGTAACTTGATATGAAAACGCTTCTTCAATCAGCGTAACCTCAAGAAACCATCATGGAACCTTTATATCCTGAAGCAAATCCAGCAGTGAATCCACTTTTGCGCGTATAGCGTCCCTCTCCTCATCCAATTTCAATATTTTTTTGTTAACGTCTTCTAATTCCGTCTCCTTTTGTTTTAAAAGCCCCTCCAACTCCTGATTCTTCTTTTTTAATACCGCCTGCTCCTGAATGATGGTTTTTATTTTTTCTTCCAGAGCGTTGAATTTCACAAATTCCAAATCATCAGCCATCCTTAGCCATCCTTAATTTATCTTCTTTATCCTATCTGAATCATGGCGCATAATATACCGTCATTGATTTAACTATACGGAAACTTTATGCCAAATACTTCCCTGAATGTCAAGGTCTTATTTGGACCGAAAATAGTCACTCACAACCTTCAGTAAGGCGTCACGATTATGGATCTGCCCCAGTGCCTGACGCAAACTGGCTCCACCTTTAATGCCTTTGGTATACCACAACAAGTGCTTACGAAAATTTCGTAATCCCTGGGCGGATCCGATATAGGCCATTTCCATTTCCAGATGACGCCAGATCATCTCTTCCCGTTCTTCAATCGACGGCCCGGCGCAGGCGGCTCCGCCCTGCAATGCGGTTATAATATGCTTGAATATCCATGGGTTTCCCAATGATGCCCGACCGACCATAACGGCGTCGCAACCAGTTTCAGCGATCATCCGCACTGCATCTTCCGGGGTACGGATATCGCCGTTTCCGACAACGGGAATTTTTAGACTCTCCTTCACTTCCCGAATAACCCGCCAGTCTGAATGGCCGCTAAATCCTTGATCGGCCGTCCGGGGATGAACGATAACCGCATCGACCCCTTCCTCCTCGGCAATGCGGCCGATTTCCTGAGCGCATATTTCCCCGCGACGCCAACCAGCGCGGATCTTCACCGTCAGCGGCAACTGCGTTACCCTGCGGACCGCACGGATAATTTCCCGCGCCCTGTCGGGGGTCCGCAATAACGCCGCACCGGCCCCTGTCTTGACGACTTTTTTTACGGGGCAACCCATATTGATATCGATAAGATCTGCTCCCTTATCGTTGACAATACGGGCCGCCTCGACCATGATTGCCGGATCGGCGCCAAATATCTGGACACCGAGGGGCCGGTCGGCCGGCGAAGAATCGAGATAGGTGAACGTTTTTTCCGCCTCCCGGGTGAGGCCATTTGAGCTCACCATCTCCGTAAAGGCCAAGCCGCAGCCAAACTCCCGGGCAATCAGCCGGAAATTCAGGTTCGTGATCCCCGCCAGTGGGGCAAGAAACACGGGTCGGCTGATTTCCAAAAAGCCGATATTTATCAAGACGGCACCCCGGATAATTGCAACGTCCGGATGCTGCCCGCTAATGTCAGATCTTCAGGGGTGTTGATGCCCATAACCTCCAGTGGATCGGACGCCACGAAAGCCATGGTGATCAGACCGTCCTGCCGGGCAATCTCCATGATATCCGTCAGGTAATATTCCTTTTGCGCATTATGGTTCGTGATCCTGGCCGCGGCATCGAACAGGAAGCGGCTATCCACGCAGTAGATACCCGTGTTTATTTCACCAATGGCCCGTTCCGCGTCCGTCGCGTCTTTCGCCTCGACAATTTTCAAAACCTCGCCGTGTTCGCCCTTCACAACCCGTCCGTAAGAACCGGGAGCGTCCAGAACGACGGTCATGACCGTCACAGCGGCCCCGCGGGCAATATGAACATCAATCAGGGCCTGAAGTGTAGATGCCTTAAGAAGGGGAACATCGCCGCAAAGGATAAGGATATTGCCTTCATAGTCACGGAAGGCATCACGGGCCTGGAGGACGGCATGTCCCGTCCCCAGTTGTTCCTTCTGTTCGATAAAGACCGTCTCCGTACCGGAAAAGGTCTGCCGCACCAAGTCCGCCTGATGACCGATAATAGCGGCGATTCGTTCCGATCCTACGGCACGGGCCACATTCACGCAATAAGCCAGAAGCGGCCTGCCATGGAGGAGGTGGAGGACCTTGGCCAGGTCCGATTGCATTCGCGTGCCTTTACCGGCAGCCAGGATAAGAGAGCTTAATGGTTTTATTTTCATCAATTTACTCCGTTTCAGCAATAAACAGGTCCTATCAAGTTGCCCGGCCGCTGTCAAGCGATGGCAATTTCATCACCAAAACAAAAAACTTTGATGCTCGTCTGACTAAGAGATTGTATCATAATAAGAATTTCTCCAATCGATATGAATGTGGTGCAGGACTTTAGTCCTGCAAATACTTTGCGATTTAGGCTACTTTAAATCAAAACCACAGACCTGAAGGTCTGGACTACAGTAAGTCGAGAATGTAACAAATATTTGAATTGCGACACAGCTTCCAAGAGAAGCAGGAGTATTTGTCTGGAGGTGAATTGGATTTTTCCGATTCGTATCAGTGATTTTATTAAAAGATGAAAGGCGAGAAAATTCCCTGAACCGGAAGGCCAATGCCCAGTTGCTCTACCACCCGATTGACCAATAGCAGTCGAGTATTGGTCTGGAAGTGAATAGTATTATTTCTGGATTTGGTTCAACCGAATTCATTGACGGCAGGATTTTTTTCCTATATTTAACACCTCTATTTTTTGCCAATACAAAGAAATCATTAAGGAGAATCATCATGACTGTCCATGTCCTCCTCATCGGTAACGGTGCCCGCGAACACGCCATTGCCGAGGCGTTGACCCGCTCCGGCCATCACCCCACGCTCTTTGCCTACATGAAAGCCAATAACCCCGGCATCAGCGCCCTGGCCCAAACAGTATGTCTGGGCGATTATTCCGATCTCGCAAACATCGTCGCATTCGCAAGGACAAATCAGGTCTCCTTCGCCGTCGTTGGACCAGAAGACCCTCTGAATGCCGGTGTGGTCGATGCCCTTCGAGAGGCCGGCATTCCGGCAGTCGGACCGACCAGGAGCCTGGCCCGTCTGGAGACATCGAAGTCTTTCACACGCGACCTCGTCGAAAAATACAAAATCCCCGGAAATCCCCTCTATAAGGTATTCACGTCAGACTTCGGGATATCCGAATTTCTGAATCAATTGCCCGGCGTGGTCATCAAACCCGACGGCCTGACCGGCGGCAAGGGCGTCATGGTCCAGGGTGATCACTTCCAAACTATGGAGGAGGCCGTCGCAATCTGCAGGAACATCCTGGCAGAACATGGCAGCGTGACGGTTGAGGAAAAACTGGAAGGGGAGGAATTTTCCCTCCAGTGCCTGTGTGACGGGAAAACCGTTGTCGCCACACCGCCGGTCCAGGATCACAAAAGGCGCTTTGCTGATGATAAGGGACCCAACACGGGGGGCATGGGATCGTATTCCTGTGAAGATCATCTCCTGCCTTTTTTGACAAACCGGGACGTTCTGGACGGCCTTGCCATCACTCAGAAAGTAGCTGAAGCCATTTATGCGGAAACGGGAGAATATTATAAAGGCATCATGTACGGGGGCTTTATGATTACGCAAACCGGCGTGAAACTTCTTGAGTATAATGCCCGGTTTGGCGACCCCGAAGCCATGAATATCCTGCCTCTGATGAAAACGGACTTTGTAGACATATGCAACGCCATCATCGCGGGCACACTGGATAAGCTGCCCGTATTATTTGATCAAAAGGCCACCGTCTGCAAATATATCGTACCGGGCGGATACGGTCTGCCGAAGGATCATCCCGATGCCGCCTCCACATCGGCCCGGATCGAGGTCGGTGATGTGGGCGCAGCCCGCCTTTATTTTTCCTCCGTCGATAAACGGGAGGACGGCCTGTACATGACATCGTCACGAGCCATTGGCGTCGTCGGTATCGCTGATAGTTTGAATAAAGCGGAAATTATTGCCGAAAACGCCGTATCCGCCATCAAGGGACCCGTCGCCCACCGTTTCGATATCGGCACGGATGCGCTCATTCAAAAGCGGATTGAACACATGGAGAAGATACGGAAAGAATAAATTGAAAACAAGGCAATCATGATAATTGGGAGAATATTCTTGCTCTTTAACAAAGAGCCATATTCCAAAAGGCGTGATATTCCAACTTTAACTGAAATGTTAATCTACGAACAGGGCTTCAAAATTTCTTGGATTAATGATCATGATATTCTTATATTTTTTCAGGACTAACAGATCGTCATCACCGGTAACTATGTAATCGGCAGCCGCATCAACAGCGCAGGCAATAACCATATCATCATTCGGATCCCTGCAAATACTTGGGACATGGTTATGCTTATGAAGCATCTCCGCTGCCGCTTCCGAAATTATAGCTGAGATTTCAGAAATATCAGTTGATGTAAGTTTGAACTTTTTTGCCATAATACTGTCAAATTCCCGGATGAGATCATCACACAGAACAAGATTGAATGCCCGTTTGCGAGCTCGAATCAGAAGGCCGGAACAAAGCCCTTCCGTAAGAAAGGCGGCGATAAGAACATTTGTATCGAAAACCGCCTTCATGAAATTGCCTTGAAAACATCGTCATCAGTGACAAAACCAGCGGCCTTGGCTTTAGAGGAGAGACGCTTTTTCATGCGGCGGAATCTGTTTTCCCACAAGAATTCTCCCAGGGATTCTTTCACAATATCGCTTTTGTTCCTTCCTGTCTCTTTTGCAAGAACATCCAACTCAATCGCCATTTTCTCCGGTAAACTAACAGACAGAACACTTCTCATGATGCACCTCCTGCACTACAATACACTACACAGATAAAAGATTCAACCTGAAAGCTTGAAATTAATGGAATATTAAGAACTTGATTTTGGAAGAGTCGTTGGAGACATAAAACAATTCCTGGATTCCGGATCGCGTTTTTGCGCGTCCGGAATGACAGGGAATGAATTAAATTCTTAGTGGTGGAACAACCTCACGCCGCAAAATGCCATGGCAATGCCGTATTTGTTGCAGGTATCGATCACCTGCTGATCGCGAATGGAACCGCCGGCCTCGACAATGGCGGTCACACCGCTGCGATGGGCGCGCTCGATGTTATCGCCGAAAGGGAAAAACGCATCGCTGCCCAATGATACGCCCGTGACCTTGCCCAGCCATGCCTTCTTTTCGTCGGCAGTCAGCGGCTCGGGCTTGTGGGTGAAGGTTTCCGCCCACACATCGTCTCCGATTACATCCTCCGGCGTATCGCCCAGATAAACATCGGTGGCATTGTCGCGGTTGGGCTTGGAAACATCACTGCGGAATGGCAGATCCAGAACCTTGGGCATATGGCGGAGCTGCCAGTTGTCAGCCTTCTGGCCTGCCAGACGGGTGCAGTGGATGCGGCTCTGCTGACCCGCGCCCACACCGATGACCTGGCCGTCCTGCACGAAGCAGACACTGTTGGACTGGGTGTACTTCAGGGTGATCAGGGCGAGGACCAAGTCTCGTTTCTGCGCCTCGGTCAGGATTTTGTTCTCCGTCACCATGTTTTCCAGCATGGTGCTATCGACCTTCAAGCTATTGCGGCCCTGTTCGAATGTAATGCCGTACACCTGTTTGTGTTCCAGAGAAACGGGGACGTAGGCCGGGTCGACAGCGACAACGTTATAGCTGCCGTTTTTCTTCGATTTTAAGATATCCAGCGCTTCCGGTTCATAACCTGGAGCGATGATGCCGTCGGTGACTTCGGACTTGATAATTCGCGCAGTAGGCACGTCGCATATGTCGGAAAGGGCAATCCAATCGCCGAAACTGCTCATGCGGTCGGCGCCGCGGGCGCGGGCATAGGCACAGGCAAGGGCGGAAAGCTGCATGCCGGCTTCAATATGATACATCTTCCGCAAAACGTCATCCAGGGGAAAGCCCAGGGCAGCGCCGGCGGGGGAAACATGTTTAAAGGAGGCCGCGGCAACCATGCCCGTATTCTCTTTGAGTTCCTTCACCAGCTGCCAGCTGTTTAGCGCATCCAGGAAGTTGATATAGCCGGGCTTGCCGTTTAATACGGTAACAGGCAGGCTGCCACCGTCCGCCATAAAGATTCTGGCGGGCTTCTGGTTGGGGTTGCAGCCGTATTTCAGCGCTATTTCGTTCATGAACTATTCCTCCACCGTTTTGTATTTATTGATGATAACGTCCTCGTAGTCTCTGGTCTTAAGGTCGATTACGCGCACAAAGAGGCTCACCTTGTTGTCCTCGTTCAAGGCCTCCCAGAGTTTGCCTGCGTATTCATTGGGGTCTTCCTCGTCTATTTCGACGCGTAGCGGCTCGCCCGCAAAACTGGGGATCGGTGAGCCGTTGCACTTGTAGGTGCTGATAAAGTGTCCCTCACCGTAAAGGGGCTGCGAATAATCAAACGTAAATCTCTGCACGCTTCTGTCGTCGCCTTCGTCGCTTTTCAAAATACTGAGCTTATATCCGCCCGTGTTCATATCTATTATCCCGGAAATACGGGGAGTCCAGTTGGGTTTGTCATCCTCAAAAGTGCGGGTATTTAGCGCCGCTTCGAAGTTGAAGCCCCGGAAATCATTACGGGCCAGAAAATCGCGGATGGTGTCAGTCTGGTCGCCGTTGGTCACAATCGTCATGTCGCCGCAAGTCAGGACGGGATTATAAATAATCAGATGCGGGTCCGTCATTTTGGCAGGGTCAGCCGCCATGGTTCGAATGCCGCCGTCAATAGCGTCAAAAACACGGTTACGGCTGTTGACACTGCGGCCCATGATAAAATAGGCAATCACGGCCTTGTTTCCGCCGGGCGTCTTTCCGATGCAGATGCCGCGGCCTGGATATTCATTGCCGCTTAGATACTTGTATAAATTCTCTTTCATTTTTCTTACTTCTCTCCTCGTGATGAAATAAGGCATCATTCTTTTGTTTAGTTTGTTTGGGGAGTATATGAATCGGTGATTCTTATGTCAACCGGAAACGAAGTTTCTTGATACATAACTGCCGCTTGCAATAATATTTCCAATGAGTTATTAGGCGCTTTGTATAATAAACCAAAAGGGAATCTGCATGAAAGTAAAAAGAGGCTCCAAGGATGTATTGGTAAGCGTGGTCATGGGAAGCGATTCCGATCTGCCTATCATGAATGAAGCGGCAAAGATACTGAAACAATTTCACATCCCCCATGAACTTTATCTCACCTCGGCCCATCGCTCACCGGAACGAACCATGACCTTCGCCCGGAGCGCAGCAGACAGGGGGATTCAAGTCATGATCGTCGGCGCCGGCGCGGCGGCCCACCTGGCCGGCGTCATCGCCTCCCATACCCTGATCCCCGTCATCGGCGTTCCCATCGATGCCACGTCCCTCAAGGGGCTGGACGCCCTTTTTTCTACGGTGCAAATGCCCGGCGGTATTCCTGTGGCCACCATGGCCATAGGCAAAGCCGGGGCAAAGAATGCGGCCCTGCTGGCAGTTCGCATCCTCGCCCTGACGGATAAGCGTTTAAGGGATCAATTGGCAGATTATGTCAAGGCTATGGCCGAAGAGGTGGAAAGGAAGCAGGAGGCATTGACCACCACATAACCACTGAACAGGCTGTTGAAAAACGTCCATCTGCTGTGTTGCGCCACAAGCTTCCCACGCTTTCGCGGGGGCAGGCTACATCGACGTACTTCTATGTACGCTGTCCCCCGCCGGCGGGGGTGCAGGGGGTGGTAGCCTCAGCTTTTGCGCGCCTTGCATCTGGGCATTTTTGAACAGCCTGCACAAAATCGAGTCCTCCAATAATACAAGAGAGAATCATGCCTGAAATCATCAACATCAATCCCCTACAACCCGACCCTTCCATTATGGAAACCGCAGTTTACGTCCTTAAGCAAGGCGGTATCATCGCATATCCGACGGAAACGTTCTATGCCCTGGGCGCTGACGCCCTTCTGGAAAAGGCCGTTTTGCGGCTTTTTGAGATCAAGGGGAGGGACTTCAATAACCCGATCGCCCTCATCGGCAGCGGTGAACAAGACCTGCCCTTGATCACCGACAACATCCCCGAGGCGGCACGGTCCTTAATCGCGGCCTTCTGGCCCGGGCCCCTCACCTTGATCTTCCAGGCATCAAAGCGGGTCCTGCCGCGCCTGACGGCAGGCACAGGTAAGATCGGCATGCGCGTCTCCAATCATCCCATCGCCCGTGGCCTGGCGGCATATCTGGGGCATCCTGTCACCGCCACCAGTGCCAACCTTTCCGGCAATCCGGAGTGTACGACAGCACAGGAGGTTTCAAATCAGATCGGACCTCTTGTCGATCTCATCATTGACGGCGGACAAACTCAAGGAGGGAAAGGCTCTACGATGCTCGACGTCACCGTTCTGCCGCCTGTCATCCTGAGGGAAGGTGCTCTCTCCCAAAAAAATATCAGCTCAATAATAGCAACCAAACCAATCATCTCAATATCTAAATAATCCTTGATTATCGCATGATTATGTGATACGAAGCCACCATGCCTATTGGCCGTTAAATTCATATCAACTAAAATAGTTTTTACTGCTATTTTCTCGTAATTTTTGTAATCACCCATAACGATTAATTACCCATCATAGGTGATCAAAATGAACATTCATCGTTTCTTTTTTCCTTGTAGACTCATCGTCATTACCATCCTGATTCTCATCACCGGTACGGCCCTTGCCCAAACGGCATCCCCACCAGCCACGGACACGAACCGACCAACGGGAGATATGGATTTCAAGACGGTCAATCAAGAGGCCGTCGAAAAGCTTCGCACTCTGCCACCGGACAAGATTGCCAACATGGACGACCGCCTCGCCGATGCCTTGACGCTATACTACGATGGAAAATTCGCCCAGGCCCTTCCCATCTTCAAAGGTCTGTCGGCGGATGTAGAAACAATGGATATCATGTGGTGGCTTGGCACATCAGCCATGAAGGTAGGAGAGACAAAGCTCGCCATCGAAAAATTCAAGAAGATGCTCGCCGTAGATCCGAAGCTGTACCGCGTCCGGCTTGAGCTGGCTACGGCCTATTTCGAGACGCGTCAATACGATGAAGCCCGAAAAGAGCTGAACATCGTCAAGCAGGCCAATCCCCCGGAAGAAGTTGTCAAGAACATCGACAAACTCCTCGTGGCCATCGACGAGAGCTCAAAGAAAGTTTTCTGGAACGTCCGATTTTCTACAGGTATTCAGTGGGACAGCAATATATCGAGTGGCCCCGACCAAAAAGTCCTGAGCGTTACGGGGGGTACACTCACTCTGGCCAATAATGCAACCAAAATCAGCGATTGGGCATCCATCCAGAACTTCTCTGGAAACGTTCTCTATAGGTTTAGTGAAAAACAAGGTTTCATGTGGAATACCACAGCCGACGTCTATTATCAAAATTACTTCAACAACGGCAACTACAATTATGCCCTGGGAGAGATGACGACGGGCCTCTGGTGGGTGGGATCCCGGGACATTCTGAAACTTCCTGTGGGAATCTCAAAACAGGAATACGGCAACTCGCCGCTTTCGACCCTTTATCACTTCCGCCCCAGCGTTGAACACTTCTTTACCCCCAACTTCAGCCTGCGGGGTCAGTATTCTATAACCAAGGAAAGTTTTCTGGACACGATTAACGATGCTCTGAACAATACAACGTACCGCTATGAAATCATACCGAATTTCTATTTTCTGAACCGCCAGCATGTGATCTCAGCCTATGTCGGCTACGAAACGGCAAACGCCGATTCGCGGCGCTTCACCTATACAGCGCCATACGGCGCTATCTCCTATTACACCCGCTTCCCGACGAAGACGGATATTTTCCTGAAATACCAATACGGTGAAAGGGATTACAAACAACCGCCTATCCTTTATACGGAAGATCGAGTGGACCGCCGCCACAGCTTTACAGCGGTTATCAGCCAGGATTTCCTGAAATATTTCTTCGCCTCCTTTGTGTTCAATTACATTGACAACAGGTCCAATCTGGATCTTTTCAGTTTTACCAAACAAACCTACACGTTCAGCGTGGGCTTTTACTTTTAACGGTTTCAGGAGGTTAATATGAGCCGCCGGATTCAGATTCTTATGATGGTCTTCGTTTTCATCCTCTGCGGATGGATACAAAACGCTGTTTTCGCCGCCGAAAACCGCGGCCATGCAGCCCCCGCAAGCATCCTTCCCAACGACTTGAAAAAGGTAGCCGTCAAGGACTATTTCATTGCTTCGAATAACCGGGAGGTTGGTGCCATACAGACGGTCATCGCCCATGTCATCGTTGCCAGGGCGGATCTCAGCCAGGCCTATTTTGCAGCAAACGGCGATAAGCTCTATGAAAAAGACGTCATCTTCACATTGGCCGGTTCCAAATGCCGGCTCAAACTTCACAACGACGATGTGATTACTCTGGGCGATAATACACGACTGGCGCTAAAAGAGGTGGAAGGCGACCGTAACACGCCGCAAAAGAAATCAACTATGTCCGTCGCCAGAGGCAAGGCCATGTTCTACGCCATACGGCTCCTTAAACATAAAGGGCTTTCCATGACCGTCGAAAGCCCGACTGCCGTCGTCGGTGTCCGAGGGACGAAATTCGGCATGGAAGTATCCATGGAAGACGACAAGGCGTTCGGCGCCATGCCACTCATGCTGGCCGACGCTTCTGAGGATTGGGGACGCTACTTGCTGGCCCAGGCAAATCAGCCGCGTGGCATCACAACCACTGTCCACGGCTTTGACGGGATCGTGTCGGTCACCTCGACCGTAACGGGTGCCACATCTATGGTCAGAGCCGGACAGAGCCTTGCCACAACAGATCGGGGCATCGGGCGGCTTATGCCGACCCCGCCAGAGGTCTCACGGCGATTCCAGTCTCAGACCAACGTCCCGCCCCCGACCGGCGCGGGCGCAGGCGCCCAGGCGCCTGCAGGTGGCAGCGGCGGCGGGCAGACTACGACAGGCGACAGCGGTACGACACCGAGCACTACGTCGACCGCTAAGACCACTAATCAAACAACAACCAATCTTCCCGACACCTCGACAGTGACCCAAAACCAGGTTATCGTTCAGGAAGAGAAAAAAGCAGCCATAATCGGTGATGCCGTGAAAGACCCCAGAGCCAATGCTTCTGGTCAGAATGCAGGATACTTCACTACCATGCTGACCAACAAGACCGGCGGCAAATTGGAGGAGGTCTTTATCAGCAAAAACCGCTACCTGAGCAGTGGAAACATCTGGGCCCGCGGCATCGCCTACGATCAGGATTTTGTCAGAGCTTCAGGCAGCGGACAGCAATTCAGTTCCGGCACACCGTACGTGAATTATGTCAACTTTGGCGGGAACTCAAAAACAACAGGCGATTTGGCCAGCAATTATCCCGTCACTGTCGGTTCACCGCCGCTTTATAAAGATACCTATTTGGAATTGGGGTACGCCACAGTCCCAAAGGTTTTTACCGTTGGCGGCAATGACTACGTCTTCGACAACAAAACCTATTATATCTTCGGTTACAATACACCGGCCCTGTCGGGCTTTTCGGGGACAGCCACCTATAAAGGCAACGCCTACGGCACTTACTGGTCATCCACGGGCGGGACGGATATGACAGGCATCTTCAGTACCAACGTTAATTTCACAAGCGCCTCCTTGAGCAACTTCAACATGAATGTTTCCAGCAGCACCGCCAAGGCCTCCATCACCGGGGCTTCGGGCACAATCGGGTCTGACACCCATACGACTATCTCCGGGGGAACATGGGATCTGAACGGCGTCACCCCCGATCAGCAAAGCGCCGTGGGGTCACTCTACGGGCCGGCCGGCACCAGTTTCGGCGGTGCCTGGAGCATGTACAGCACCAGTGAAAACACAGGTGCTGTCGGGAACTATCAGGGCATCAAGGGAAGTTCGACCCCGCCGCCGGCTGATACCGTTATAGATCCCAGGGTGAATGCATCTTCCACATCAACACAAAACGCGGGCTATTTCGCCGCCATGCTGACCAATCAGGCAGGCGGCAACAAATTAGAAGAGGTCTTCATCAGCAAGAATCGCTACCTCGGCGACAGCAGCAGCAACGTCTGGGGCAGGGGTATTGCAAACGATTCGGACTTTGTTCGGGCCATGGGCAGTACCGGGTCGCAATTCGGCTCAGGCACACCTTACCTGAAATATGTCACCTTTGCCGGAGGCACAAAATTATCCGGCGATCTCGGAAGTGCTTATCCCATCACCACCCAAGTCATCGGCAAAGATTCCTACACTAGCGGGGGAACCACGGAATGGGGATACGCTTTGATCCCGAATGCGTTTACCGTGGACAACCAAAACTATATCTTCGACAACAAGATCTATTATATATTCGGCGTCAATCCACCTTCCCTGTCGGGCTTTTCGGGAACGGCCACTTACAGCGGCAGCGCCTATGGCACCTACTGGACTGCTGCAGGCGGAACGGACATGACGGGCACCTTCAGCACTAACGTGAATTTCACGAGCGCCGCCGTGAGCAACTTTAATCTCAGCGTTGGAAATGGTTCGACAACCACTGCTTCCATCACCGGAGCTTCCGGCACGATGGGGCAGGACGCCCATGTCGCCATCTCCGGAGGGAACTGGAATCTGAACGGCGTCACTCCCGATAAGCAAAGCGCCTCTGGGTCCCTTTACGGGCCAAGCGCTGAATCGTTCGGCGGCGTCTGGAGCATGTACAGCACCAGCGCAAACACTGGTGCTGTCGGAAATTACATCGGCACCAAGGGAAGCACCCCTCCGCCTCCCACAACCTCCAGACCGGGCTTCATCACGGGCATGCTGGAAAGGACGGGCAACATATACGTCGATACATACATTTCCACTGTCGCCTACGACCTGGCCTCCAATTCGGCTATCGCCACTTCGCCATCCGGCCTAGCCTACGAGAGTGGAGTAACCGGCACCCCGAGCATGGTAATGCTCACCGTTGGGTCAAATTCATGGATCGGGAACCAGGCGTTAAGCACGGCCCAGACTGGCTCTACATCCAATATGCAATGGGGCACATGGACTCAGCCTACGGCCATGACCATGGCCTCGACCGATTATTATTTTGCAAACCAGGGCTGGTACATCTGGGGCAACCAGACATCGAACGCCCAGATGGACACCCTGAAGCAGAATCAGATTACAGCTAACTACAGCGGCAACGCCTACGGCACCTATTTTACGGCCGGAGGTCCGGGGACGCGTCTGTCGGGCACCTTTGGCGCCACGATTAATTTTGCGTCACTTGCCAATCAGATCAGCAACTTCGGTCTCACTGTCACCGGTGGCGGCAATTCAGTTCAGATCAGCGGCGCCCAGGGCACCTTTATCGGCTCAGGAGCATCCACGCTGGCTGCATACGCCAGCCAATTCATTATTGATCAGACTACCGGCTCCTGGAAAATAAACGGAAATAACCCCATTACGAACGGCAGCAGTGCTTCCGGCTCAGTTTACGGATCAACAGGAGAGGAAATCGGCGGCGATTGGAGAATAAACGACGGAACTAACCGCGCCACCGGCATCTTTGAGGGCGGCAAGCAGGCCATTGTCATTGCTACCGATCCCGTCGCCGACCCGGCGACGAACAGACAGGGTACAAGCGTCGGCTACTTCGCCGCCATGCTGTCGAACAAAACAGCCAATTCCCTGGAGGAGATATTTGTCAGTAAGAATCGCTATGACGGAACGGGCGATGTCTGGGCCCGGGGCACAAAATCGAGTACTCAGGATTATATGAGGCTTTACGGTAACACCGACTTCGGCGGTACACCCTACCTGAAATGGACCACCTTCCAGTCGGGGACAAAGAACTCGGGTGATCTGGCGAGCGCCCAACCCCTCACTTCAACCAGACTTGGCAGCACCAGCGATTATCAGTGGGGATATGCCACCTTACCCACAGTCTTTTCCGTCAGCAACGTCAGTTACGGCATGGATAACCGCGCCTACTGGATCTTTGGAAACAGCACAGCGTCAATGTCCGGCCTGTCGGGAACGGCAAGCTACAATGGCACTGCCCTGGGCTCTTACTGGTCGTCAGCAGGCGGTGTGAACCTGTCGGGAACCTTCTCCACCGACGTCAACTTTACAAGCGCCTCTGTGAGCAACTTCAATCTAAACGTTGCAAGTGGCGCCACAACGGCATCCATTACCGGGGCAAGCGGATCCATCGGCTCGGACGCGCACTTTAATCTCTCCGGAGGAACGTGGAACCTTAACGGGACCACCCCCGATCAGACCAGCGCCTCCGGATCCCTGTACGGGTCAACAGCCAGCAGCATGGGCGGGGCCTGGGGGATGTACAGCAGCACCGCAAATACAGGCGCCGCCGGCATCTATTATGGGTCCAAGCCGGCTACTGATCCCACCCCGGACCCGGGGACGAACGCATCGGGAACAAAGGTAGGCTACTTCGCCGCCATGCTGACGAACAAAACCAGCAGCACCCTGGAGGAGGTCTTCGTCAGCAAGAACCGCTATGACCTTTCAAGCGATGTCTGGGCACGGGGAACCAAGTCCAGCACGCTGGATTACATGAGACTGAACGGTAATGGCGATTTTACTTCCTCACCCTACCTGAAGTGGGCCAAGTTTCAATCCGGAGCCAAGGATTCAGGCGACCTTTCGACGAACCAACCCTTAACATCGACCATTCTCCTTTCAAACAGCGATATGACGTGGGGCTACTCGACCATGTCCAACTCCTTTACCGTCAGCGGGACAAGCTACGGCATCGATAACCGGGCGTATTGGATCTTCGGCACCAGTACACCTTCCATGACCGGCCTGTCGGGAACCGTAAGCTACAGCGGCTATTCTTACGGAACCTACTGGTCATCCACAGGCGGCGTGAACATGACGGGTAACTTCACAACCGACGTCAACCTCACGAGCGCCGCCGTGAGCAACTTCAACATGAGCGTTTCGGGCGCTGCCGCGACAGCTTCCATTTCCAATGCCGGCGGTTCAATAGGCTCGGACGCGCACTTTAACCTCTCGGGGGGGACTTGGCTCCTCAATGGAGCCACTCCCGATCAGACCAGCGCTTCGGGATCCCTGTATGGATCTACAGCCAGCAGTATCGGCGGGGCCTGGGGCATGTACAACAGTACGGCCAATACAGGTGCAGACGGGATATATCACGGAACCCAGGTGACTGGCCCCGTCGCGCAAAAAGGCTACTTTGCCAGCATGCTGCAAAACAGCGCAGGCGGGTATGTAGACACTTATATCACCTCGAATCAGCAGGATCTCGCTACAAATGGCGCTTACGCCATGAACGTGTCGCAGACCTCATCTTTCTCAATGGATGGGACAAGCACACCGAAAAAAATGACAGAAATGATGGTCGCACAAACAGGGGGTACCTGGACAGGAAGTCAGCCTATGCAATTCACGAAAATGGATTCCAACGCTTACATGGAATGGGGCACCTGGACCCAACCCAACGCCATGACCGCAGGCGGCGTGAATTACTCCTTCAGCAGAGCCGGGGCCTACGTTTGGGGGGATCCAACAACGGACGCTCAGATGGCCTCCTTGAAAAACAGCTCCACAACCGGCACCTATTCAGGAACCTCCTGGGGAACTTATTTTACGGGTGGAACTTCCGGTGTGGCCATGACAGGCACTTTCAGTGCTAATGTCAATTTTGCTTCACCCGCTGTTTCCACTCTCAACGTCAACATGTCCGGCGGCGGCAACAGTGCCTCAATCAGCAATGCAGCCGGATCATTCACCGGGGCGACGAGCAACTTTACGATCAGTCCGACCTCCGGGACATGGACTATCAACAGTTCGGCAGCTACGAGTAAGGCCGGCTTCGGGAGTATTTATGGTAGCGCAGGAAATGCCATGGGAGGTGTCTTTAGTGCCGGCACTTCTTCGGAGTGTATCACGGGAGGTTTCCAGGGAAGGAAATAAAAAACACTCATTCATGTTTAACAGCTTGTTGAAAAACTCGATTTTGTGAGCTATACCCTTCATCAATGATGATTAATAATAAGGAGTAAGGAAAGGAATCGCATGAAAAAAGGTTTATGGTTAATGTTGTTGCTTCTTGGGCTGATGGTCGCTTCACCGGCCTTGGCCGCACGGGAAGCAGCGGGCAAGGACGCCCAGAAACAGGTAAAGATCGGTATCGTGGACATGCAGAAAATCCTTAGGGAGTCGAAAGCGGCCAAAGCAGCCCAGGCCAGTTTCCTTAAGGATTTGGAAACAAAGAAACAGCAAATCATCGAGAAAGCAAAGGGGCTGCAACAACAGGAAGAAGAACTCAACCGCCTGGATGCCGCCACACCGATAGAAACGAGGCGTCAGAAAACCGAGAAGCTCAAGCATGATGGCCGGGAATTGAACAACCTGAAGCAGGACATGGAAGAGGATGCCAAGCGTAAGGAAATGGAAATGGCCCAGAAACTATTTGGTGAAATCATGCAGGTCGTACGGAATGTCGCGAAAAGCGACCGATACGGCCTCATTCTGGAGCGAGGTACCATTTTGGCGGCCGAGGAAAGTATCGATATTACGGATAAGGTCTTGAAGAGCTACGACAGCCAGAAGAAATAGATAATACCAATCATTTGATTTATACTGCCCACGCTCTCCCCTGCCGGGAGAGCGTGGTTGTTTTAAGAAACGCAGCAAATGGACTTTTTTTAACAGCCTGTTATGGCAACAATCTTTCTGCCTCTAAAGGCATCACCAACGCTTTGGCTACGCCGGGGGGCTCCCGGAAAAAGACAATCATAAAGGGAACCATACCATTCGGAGGCACCCGGTCGTTGGAAATGTCCGACCCCTGGGGAATGGACAGCTTCCTGACAATCTGTTCTTCCGGCGCCGTCTTCAACTCCTGATCCGTCAACAGATTCCCGCAATACGAAGCACTATCACCAACCGGCGTCCCAATAACATCGAAAAGCTGCGCCCTAACCTTGATCCGGGTCATCGGCTCACTTGCTGTGTTGACCGCCATCCCTTCGATAACACGAATATTCCCCATCATAACGTGTTCAACGAAGCGTTGCTTTAGATCAGTAATCTTAATCTGTGCAGGTCCGATGTTCTTCACATCGGCATCCGGCGGCAAAAGCACCGAAGCCGCGGGGAAAAACGTCGCAATCTGCTTAATGGCTTCAACACCCACGGAAGGAAACACATAGTAAACCGCCCCGAGCGCCACTACGATGATGAGAATAGCCCCCAAGACCCACTTTATGACGGAGGATTTCTTCTTCGGAGGTTCCTGCTCCGGCAGAACAACCTCATCCATCACATCAACGGTGATGTCGCTACCCAGAGGCGACATCATGTCAAATGGCTCAGCCGCGGACGCCTCAACTGAGGGCGGTTCAACTGCGGGCGAAACTGCTGTGCGCGAATCAGGCACAGGCCTATTTGTCAAGGGCCAATCAGGCGCAGCCGGTTCAGTGATAAGCGGCTCCAGCGCAAATTTCGACTTACCGGTACCGTCTCTGGGAGCATCCATTTCAGGTAAGGCCATCTGAAAAAAGACATTCTCGCAACGGCTGCACCGGGCCCAAATCCCATCCCCCTCAATGAGATTTTCGTCAAATCGATACTTGGATTTACATGCCTTACATTGAATTATCATATGGTCCTCCCGACGCTGGAAATATTCAGGCTGTTAAAAAATTAGATTTTGGGCAGGCTGTTAAAAAATATCCAGATGCAAGGCGTGCAAGAGCCGAGGAATGAGGCGTACATAGAAGTACGTCGAATGACGAGGCTTGCAGCGCAACGCAGCAGCTGGACGTTTTTCAACAGCCTGATGTCCCGGCTAAACATTTTTTACGATATATACATCGGGCAAGAAACGCGCCTGCTCGTTATAATCCAAACCATATCCGACGACAAATCCATCATCTATTGAAAACCCCACATAATCCGCTTCGAAGGGGACCTGCCGCCGCGCCCTCTTGTCGAGAAAGGCGCAGGCCCTAATGGATGCCGGCTCACGCTTCCACAGGAGGTCCACCAGAAAACTCAGAGTCAGCCCCGAATCTACTATATCCTCAACGATTAAAACATTTCGGCCCCGAATATCGATTTCTATATCTTTAGAAATCATGATCTGTCCGCAGGACACGCTTCCGGCGCCGTAACTGGCAAGTCTCACAAAATCAATCTCGCTTGGAACCTGAAGCGCACGGATCAGATCGGCCATAAAGATGAAGGCCCCCTTTAAAACGCCGATGACGATCAGGTCCTTGCCTAGGTAATCCACATCAATATCTTTGGCCAGGGCATCGATTCGATGTCGGATTGCCTCGCGGGAAAACAGAACTTCCTTTTCCATAGTCATCGCAGATACCTTCCTTTCTAAAAGGGAACTTAATGAACTGTCTGGGGTCTTGTCAATAAAAATCAACCCTGGCGCGATTGATAGGCTTGGACAAAGGCATCAATATGTCCTTGAATGATACCTTCCGCTGCCAAAACCTCCCTCTTGTCCTTGAATTCCGTACTCAAGCTGAGAAAAATTTTGTCGAAAGGCGATCTTTCACAACCCAGGGCTTCGTAATCAATGAAGTGGATCATGTATTGGGACCCGTCGAAATAGTACTTACCGAAACGGTGGATATCGGGGGAACGGAAAGGCCAGTTCAGTTTCATGGACATGAAACCGAGGGCCAATCCCTTGAATGGGGACGATTCAAAAAGATCGGGCGACGGCATCTCATATATGCTGTCACTGATGAGTTTGAAATAGGCTTTCGCCAGATCGATATCCGTAATCACGAGACCGTAGAGATACCAATCGTCAAGGATATGCAGCAGAGCCAATTTTTCTTCCTTGGCGATATAATAATAGCTGGGACAAAAATGGCCGTCACAGAGTTCCTGGCCGTAAAAGGAAACACCCCGGAGGTCAGCACCATTATTCTGGAAGGGATGGAGGAGGCACCCAACGCGTTTTTCCGTCTCATCGAGAAATCCCAGGTATTCACAGCAGTAGATGACCTCGTAACGCTTGGCTCCGTCTTCCATGCTGCGGATCTTCTCGGAAAAGATATTCAATCCTTCCGGTGATTTATCGGCATCGGCAAAGTGAGCCGTCCGGTTCCGCAGACGGATGGCCAAAGATTCCCTGGTGCTGTCCGCATAGTTATAAAGGCCGCAGCAGGCACCGCAGGATTTGCAGGCATCCGGCTGACATAAGTGTGGAAAATGATCGAAAGACATATCTGAACACTATATGAGGATTGACATTGCAGGTCAAGAATAAAGATGATAAAGGGGTCTTATCATTTATGCAGAAAGTGGAATCGCACGCATGACGCTTTACGAAAAGATATCGTTACCGAATGGAATGACTCTCGACTTATGGGATTATTCACGGGAGGTCGCCGCAAAAACGGTCAAGGTTGAACTGGTCGCTAAGATGGCAGTCCCTTTCGAGGCATCTTTCTTCAATGAGAAGGAGGAATACGACAAGCTAGTCAAGACCATCGGGTCCGTTGGTCTTTATGAATACCGCAAGATACGGCCCCTGTTGAACGCTGCAGCGAAGGACTCTGCATTTGAGGACCTGGTCACGGAATTCAAGACCAATGTCCTGCCATACGTGTCCAAGGCCAATTTCCCCCAACAGTTTGCCAGATCGAAGTACCGGGACATCACGATAAACTGGTTTAAATACACGAATCCTCATGAAGAAAATTAACAGCGCGGCCACCCTGCCGGAGGATCTCTTTTCTTCCGTCGGAAAGCCCGGCCGCTATGTCGGCGGTGAAGTCAACGCTGTCCGCAAGGACCATGACCTCTGCAAGCTGAGCATCGCCCTCGCCTTTCCCGACGCTTATGAGGTGGGCATGTCCCACCTTGGCCTTCAGATCCTCTACAGCATACTGAACCGTGAAGAGCATATCATCGCCGAACGCGTCTATGCCCCCTGGCCGGACATGGAACGCCTTTTACGCCGTCATGGCTCGCCTCTGGTTACCCTCGAATCGGGAACGCCTCTTCGGAACTTCGACATGGTCGGGTTTTCCCTTCAATACGAGCTATCCTTCACCAATGTCCTGACCATGCTCGACTTGGGCGGTATTCCCCTGCGGCGGCGGGATCGCAGCGACGGCGATCCGATTGTCATGGCAGGCGGCCCTTGTGCCTTCAACCCCGCACCGATGGATCTCTTTATAGATGTCTTCGTCATCGGCGAGGGAGAAGAAGTCATCCTCGACATAGCCCGGACCGTCATCGGCGCAAAAGCCAAGGGACATTCCCGGCAGGATATCCTCTGCGATCTGGCCAGCATTGAAGGGCTCTTTGTCCCTTCCGTCCACGACCCGGCGTATCGCATCAAAAAACGTATCGTAACGGATCTCAATTCATGCCTCGACCCCCTCAACCCCTTGGCACCCCTGATACAGACCGTTCACGACCGGGTCACTATGGAGATCGCACGGGGGTGTACACGAGGTTGTCGGTTCTGCCAAGCGGGGATGGTCTGGCGCCCCGTCCGGGAGAGAAACCAAGCGGTCCTGGAGCAAATGGCCGATAACATGCTTTCAGCCACGGGGCAGAACGAATTATCCCTTCTGTCGCTCAGCTCCGGCGATTACAGCTGTATCGAATCGCTCCTGTCCACTCTCATGGATCGATATTACTCAAGGAGGATCGCCCTGGCCCTGCCGTCCCTCCGCGTGGAGACATTGACACAGAAGCTGATCGAGGATATCCGGCGGGTCCGTAAGACGAGCTTTACTCTTGCGCCGGAAGCGGGAACCCAGCGCCTGAGAAACATCATCAACAAGGGCAACACGGAGGCCAACCTGCTGGATACGGCCGGACGTGTCTTCGATGCCGGCTGGCGATCGGTTAAACTGTACTTCATGATCGGCCTTCCGGGAGAAACGGCCGAAGATATGGACGGGATAGCCGATCTTGCTTACAAAGTCCTTCGAAAAGGCAAGAAAAGGGACCAGGTCGCGGTCAGCCTGTCGACCTTCGTTCCCAAAGCCCACACTCCCTTCCAATGGGAACGGCAAATCACCATGGCCGAAACCGAGGAAAAGCAGATTTACCTGAAATCCCACCTACGCCACCGAAACATCGACGTTCGCTGGCATGATCCTCGGGTCAGCCTTCTGGAAGGCCTCTTTGCCCGCGGCGATGAGCAGTTGGGCGACGTCATCGAAGCAGCTTTTCGCCTCGGGTGCCGTTTTGACGGATGGAGCGATCAATTCCATTTCGACCGCTGGGAAAAGGCAATGGTGGACTCCGGTATAGATCCCGCAGCCTATCTTCGAGCCCGCAGCC
Organism: uncultured Syntrophaceae bacterium; assembly: GCA_964645835.1. Lineage (GTDB taxonomy): Bacteria > Desulfobacterota > Syntrophia > Syntrophales > UBA8958 > CAZBME01. The sequence continues at coordinate 36,442 of CAZYDG010000026.1, read as the reverse complement.
ATAACGAGGCCTTTCCTTGGGACCGGATTGAATGCGGCCTTACAAAATCATTCCTGATCGAAGAAGCCCGCCGCGCGGCCCATGAAGAGGGAACGCCGGATTGTCGTTTCGATCAATGCCAGAAATGCGGCGTCTGCGATCACAGGTTTGTAAAGATGAGCCTGGCCGAACGGAACGAGAGCGCTTTACGGCCCGCGGCGGAGTCCGACAAGAAGGACAATAAAAGACGTTCTGCAGAGAAATCGTATCGGATTACTTTTACGAAGAAGGGACCGATGCGGTTTCTGTCCCACCTGGATGTTTCTACGACACTGACCAGGGCCATTTCCCGCGCCGGCGTTCCTTTCATTTTCTCTGAAGGATTCCATCCCCACCCCAAAATATCTTTTGCTTCAGCCACCCCTGTCGGGATGGAAAGCTTTGGAGAATATGCTGACATCCGGATCGAAGTGCCGGATAAAGAGACGGGCGAAGAGACGGAAAACCTCCGGGAAAAAATAAACGTCATGCTGCCGGAAGGCATGGAAATCATCGGGATGACAGAGATATCGGAAGGCATGCCATCCCTGCCCGAGGTCATGGATGGCTTCTTATTTTCGGTCAACTTCGGGGAAACATTTATCGCTCCGGACCTCGATACCCTGGAGGAGAAAATCACGGATTTCCTTGCAGCGACGTCATTCAATATCGTACGGATCGTCAAGGACAAGGAGACGGAAAAGGACATCCGTCATTTTGTCAGCGCCCTAAGTTTTGACCGTTACAACAAACGCCTCATCATGAACCTCCGTTACAGTACCTTGGGGACCGTGCGCCCCGTGGACATCCTGACACAGGTCCTGGACATTCCCGCCGATACGGCGGCCATACTAAGGACCGTCAAGGTAAAGACTTTTTTTAAGCCCGGCGAATAAATTCTATTGACAAAAAGGTTTATTTTCAGGTAGATTCCCCTTTCAAATTTTTTCTAAAAGGAAATTGTGGATTATGTACGCAATCATTAAGACGGGCGGCAAACAGCATAGGGTGTCGCAAGGTGATGTAATTGCTGTGGAAAAGATCGAGGGTAACAAAGGCGATTCCTTGGTGTTCGACGAAGTGCTGATGGTCGCAAACGAGGGGGACATCAAGATTGGCACGCCCACCCTGACCGGCGCAAAAGTCGTCAGCGAGATTCTTGAGCAGGCAAAGGGCCCCAAGATTGTCGTGTTTCGCATGAAAAGGCGCAAGGGTTATCACAAAAAGACCGGTCATCGCCAGCCCCTGACCAGGGTTAAAATCACGGAAATTTCGATATAATATAAGCGGAGGAAGCATCACATATGGCACACAAGAAGGGACAAGGGAGTTCCCGCAACGGACGTGACAGCAATGCCCAGAGGAGGGGCGTCAAGGTATACGGCGGGCAGCAGATCAGTGCCGGCTCCATCATCATCCGTCAGCTCGGCACAAAAATCCATCCCGGCAAGAATGTCGGTCTGGGGAAGGACTATACCATTTACGCCAAGATCGCCGGTGTCGTGAAGTATGAAAGACTGGACAAAACCCGTAAGAAAGTTAGTGTCTACGCCGAATAGGCACGTTTTTTAAGGAGGCTTTCAGCAACATGAGTGAGCGCCAGACAGGAACGGTAAAATGGTTCAATGACAAAAAGGGATTCGGTTTCATTTCCAAGGAATCGGGTGGAGATGTGTTTGTCCACCATACAGCTATTATGGCTGATGGGTTCCGCACGCTGAAAGAAGGGGACCGGGTTGAATTCTCGATCAAGCAGGACCAGAAAGGCGAATCAGCGGCTGAAGTCAAGAAAATCTGATAGATCAGGCCTGTTCGCAGTTTAGATCCTCGTCAACCGGAAGCCGCTAGTTGTACATCTTTTCTATTGACGTGGTCTGTCTCGGGGTGAGATACGGCAGAAAAATGTGGGGTAATTTTTAAGGCACTTTATAGAAAGTGCCTTTTTATTTTATGAAATTCATCGACGAAGCAAAAATTTACGTGAAAGCGGGAGACGGGGGACGGGGATGCGTCAGCTTCCGGCGTGAGAAGTTCATCGATCACGGCGGTCCCGACGGCGGTAACGGCGGCAAAGGCGGCGACGTCGTCGTCCTGGCCAAAGCCTCCTGTTCTACCCTTCTGGATTTAAAATATCGCCAACATCACATTGTAAAACACGGGGGCCACGGCGAGGGAAGCAACCGAACCGGCCATGGCTCTCCGAACATGGAAATCGTCGTGCCGGTCGGCACAATGATCACGGATGTGGAAACGGGAGAACTTCTCGTCGACCTGACAATAGATGGCCAGCGAGCCATAGTAGCTCACGGCGGTATCGGCGGCAAGGGAAATGCCCATTTCAAAACCTCGACCCACCAAACTCCCCGATTTGCCCAGGACGGCATGCCCGGCGAGGAGCGGTGGATACGATTGGAATTGAAACTCCTGGCCGATGTGGGGCTTGTAGGGTTGCCTAATGTAGGCAAGTCGACTCTCCTTGCCCACGTATCGGCAGCCCGCCCGAAAATTGCCGACTACCCGTTCACAACATTGACCCCCCACCTTGGCGTCGTTTCTTATGGACATTACCAGAGTTTCGTCCTGGCCGATATTCCCGGACTCATCAAAGGCGCCCATTCGGGCACGGGCATGGGCGTACAATTCCTCCGCCATATCGAACGAACGGCCGTCCTTCTTCATATTATTGATATTTCAAGAGAAGATTATACCAGTGCCTGGAATGATTACGAGATGATCAATGACGAGCTGATGCAATTCAATCCCGACCTCAGAAAAAAGCCCCAGATCGTCGCCATCAATAAACTGGATCTTCCCATCACCAGGGAACGTCTCAAAAAAGACATTGACATCTTTGCCGGAAAGGACATAGAAGTATTCGCCTTTTCGGCGGTTACCGGCGAGGGAAGGGATGCCGTGTTCAAGGCTGTCATAAAGGTACTGAACGAGGCACGGCAAACAAAAGAGTAAAGCATTCATGGGGTTTATCAAATGGCCACGACAAGAAAAGAAATCCTCAGCAACGTAAAAATCATCCTGATCAAAATCGGCAGCGCTGTACTTACCGGTGAAAGCGGTCTGGATCTGAATATCATCGAGCAGCTTGTCGATGATATGGTTGATTTGAAGAACAGAGGCCACCATATCATTATCGTCACCTCCGGTGCCATCGCCTCGGGGAAGCACCGTATGGGCATCACATCAGCTCTCAAGACTATGCCACAGAAACAGGCGGCGGCAGCCGTCGGCCAAAGCCGACTGATGCGGGTGTATTCAAACGCTTTCGGAAAACACGGCATCAATGTCGCGCAGATCCTCCTGACCATGAGCGATCTGACGGACCGCAAGCGGTTTCTCAATGTCCGCAATACATTGTCGACGTTGATGGACTGGGGCGTCGTTCCCATCATCAATGAAAACGACACCGTCGCCGTGGACGAAATCAAATTCGGCGACAACGATCAATTAGCCGCCATGACCGCCAATATCACAGAGGCCCATCTGGTTATCAGCCTGACCAATATCGACGGTTTATACGATAAGAACCCACACCGCTCGAAAAAAGCGAAGATCATTCCCCTGGTGGAAAACATCTCCGTTGAGATCGAAGAGGCCGCTACCGAAGACGCCTCCGATGTCGGTACGGGAGGAATGAAAAGCAAGGTCCAGGCGGCAGGCAAGGTTATCGCCTTCGGGATTCCCTACATCATCGCTCCCGGAAAGGAAAAGGGCATCCTGCGTGAAATCTTCGCCGGTAAGGAAAAAGGCACCCTCTTCCTCCCCATGGAAACTCATCTCAGCAGCCGTAAATACTGGATTGCCTTTACTTTGCGGACCCGGGGAAAGCTGATCGTCGACGACGGCGCCAAACAGGCCATCATCGATGAAGGAAAAAGCCTCCTGCCCTCCGGCATAACCCATGTAGAGGGCGATTTCTGCGTCGGCGATCCCGTTATATGTCTTGACGGGGAAGGGAACATCCTGGCAAAGGGCCTGGCAAGCTACGCAGCCCCGGATGTCCGAAAAATCATGGGTTTGAAGACCTCGAAGATCGAACAGGTCCTGGGCTTCAAGGATTACGACGAAGTCATTCATCGTGACAATATGGCAGTTAACTATAGCTGCAAGGAAGGGAAATCCAAGCCGTAAGATTTTCGCGCACGTGCGGTCTCTTTCCGATTTTTCACCACCTCCGTCCATTCAAGAAAAGAGAAGGGTGATGAAAACCGCCATTCCATCACATCAGAGATTTGATTTATCCGGGGATTTGTCCGGGCCTCCTGGACGACCTTCCTTCTATTTTGCCTCCATCTCACAATCAGTCCCACAATTTTAGGAAATGGGAAATATAGGGACACTTCCCGTATTCCTATGTTTACACGTCCTGCATGGATCCCGTAAATACGGGAAGTGTCCCCATTTTCCTCCAATTTTCATTTTCCTAAGTTCAACGTTGTATGAAAGACACGAAGGTGTTATTGAAATTAATCCTATACCCTAAGAAGCACGGGCAAGATGTTGTCTTTGCCCGTGGCACCAGCATTGACTATCTTCAGGTCATTTCTGCGGCCACCCGGCCGCAGAAATGTTTATCGAGGAGCCTGAGTTGCAAGACTCCATAATTCGAGAGTTTGTAAATGACGCTTAACGACCTGTGGGAATTCATTGCGGAAGCGGTATTCATCCTGCCATCGACGGAGGTGCTGTTCAACCAGTACAACGACTCCAACCCTGTGTTCGATAAGGAAAGTGCGGACCTGATTCGTCAAATGAACCTCAAGAACTACCTTGCTTCCTTTGCGCAGCGGCCGGCAATCCTGCTTATCGGAGAAGCCTCGGGCCCCAATGGCTGCCGCTTCTCCGGCATACCATTCACTAGTGAATATCAGCTTATATCGAACACATTGCCTTTCAAAGGCCGTCAGTCCAGCAATCGGAACAGGCCCTACAGAGAGGCATCGGCCACAAGCTTCTGGAGCGCGATGAAGGGTTTTGAATCGGAAGCTTTCGTTTGGAACTGTTTGCCCCTCCATCCGCATGACAAGGACAGACCAATGTCCATACGAACCCCGACAAAAGCGGAAATAAGACAATATAGTGCCATTATTCGCAACTTAATCGACATTTTAAAACCTGGGAAAGTCGTGTCTACGGTCAAAACTCCTCCCAAGCACTGTACGAATTGGGAATCGCCGCCGAGCACGTCCATCATCCTTCCCATGGTGGCGTTCGTGCATTTAAAACCGGCATGTATCGAATCTTAACAAGAGGTAATCCGTTTCCAGCGAAAGAAGAGAGATGAAGCATCCGAGCCACAAACATATCTTTTTAACCATGTTATTTGGAAAGGAGAGGAAAATGAAAGAGATACAAAATACCATTTGTCGGCAATGCGCTTTTTTAATCTGTTGCTTTTGCGCATTGGTTCTTTTTTGTAACGCTGCATCGGCACAGAATATTATTGACCAATGGAGCACAGTGAAGACACCTTCCCCGCCGGAATTAAAATCTGTGACGATAGACCCTAAGGTGACAGCGCTTCTGCTGCTCGATTTTAACAAACAGACATGTAACTCAGATAAACGCCCCCGCTGCATTGCTTCCATTCCCAAAGTCCAACATCTTCTTACGGATGCACGTGCTAACGGTGTTTACATCGTGTACAGCCTATCGGCCGGCGCTACAGTTGCCGACATTGCCAAGGAGTTGGCGCCTCTCGGGAAAGAACCGGTAGTTACATCAGGGCCCGATAAATTTCTCGGGACAGATCTGGCAAAGATTCTTATGGAAAAAGGTATAAAAACCGTTATTGTAACTGGAACGGCAGCGCACGGAGCTGTATTGTATACTGCCAGCGAGGCGGCATTTCGGGGGATGCAGGTTATCGTGCCCGTGGATGGCATGTCGGCTGAAAGTACTTACGCAGAGCAGTATGTTGCATGGAATATGGTGAATGCCCCGCGTGTCTCGAATCAGTCTGTGCTGACAAAGATTGACATGATTAAATATAAGTAATTGGACGAGATTAATGTCCCATCGAATTTGTCCGGAATGCGCCTATTCAACTACGGACGACAACAGGAAATACTGCGAGTATTGCCGCACCGAGCTGCTGGACCGGTGCCCGGTTTGCGGCGATCCTATTGAGGAGGAACGGGCAATGTTCTGCCGCGTTTGTGGCTTAAAGCTCCGTCAGTCCATTTGCCCGATACAATAATAAGATGATCAGACCGTTAAAAACTATAGAAAAATTGAAATCCGCCACGCCGGTCAGAATCGCCGCCCTGGGGGATTCCCTGACGGCCGGATGGATGGCGCGCAAGGGATATCTCGACTTTCTGGGAGAGATGCTTAAAGAGCAATTTCCCGGTTGTATCTGCAGGATACACGCAAGCGGTATCCCCGGGGACACGGCTGATTTCGGCCTTTACCGCGTAGACCACGATATCATCAATAATCAACCGGACTGCATTTTCATCCAGTATGCCATCAACGACGCTTCTTACGGATTTACCGAAGAACAGTTTATGGGTAACATCCGCGGTATCATCAACAAGATCCGGTCCCGGTGCGACGCCGATATCGTACTTGTCACATCGAGCTTCATTGGAGAGGGAGGCGAGAACAGTTTCGTGGAGCCCTACTATCAAATTCTGGAAGCCCTGGGCAGGGAATACGGTATCCCCGTCGCCCGCGTCCACGCCTACTGGAAGGAAAAAATCGACGAGGGAGTCGATTTCCTGTCCCTCGTACAGTACGATCTCGTTCACCCAACCGTTACAGGCTACCGGCTTATGGCCGAAGCGATCATGCGTCTTTTTGGGGCAGAAATTTGACGTTGTCATGAACAGTCCAGACAGGAAAGACATCCTCACCTCATTTCACCCTTTGCTTGCGACGTGGTTCACGCGGCGCCTGGGAGTGCCCACGGATATCCAGGCCCGCGCGTGGCCGAAGATCATCAAGGGATCGCATGCCCTTATCACAGCGCCGACGGGAAGCGGGAAGACCCTGGCAGCCTTCCTCTGGGCAATAAACCAACTCGTCACAGGCGCCTGGAGCACCGGACAGACAAGGGTCCTCTATGTTTCACCCCTTAAGGCACTCAACAACGATATCCGTAGAAACCTCCTTGAACCACTGGAAGAGATGAAGAATTGCTTCCGCGAAGCCGGTGTTCCCTTCCCCGAAATCGGCGTCGTAACACGAAGTGGCGATACACCAGCCGACGAGCGCCGGCAGATGCTTCGCCGGCCTCCGGAAATCCTCATTACAACTCCTGAAAGCATAAATATCCTCCTTAGTTCCCGAAGCGGCCGGACGATGCTTACGGGAATCGCCACGGTAATCCTCGATGAGATCCACGCCGTCGTCGGAACAAAGCGGGGAACCCACCTCATTACGGCCGTCGAGCGCCTCGTACGCTTAAGCGGCGAGTTCCAGCGCCTCACCTTGTCGGCCACGGTGAAACCCCTGGAGACGGTGGCCGATTTTGTCGGCGGGTTCATCCAAAAGGGCAGCGCAGAAACCGGGTTTTACGAAAAACGACCCGTGGAGATCATCCGCGGGTCTCAGATAAAACGTAGCGCAATCGAGGTCCGCTTTCCCCCCGATGCACGAGAGCAGCTCGTGGATGCTTCCTGGTGGCCGGTCCTCATCAACTCTTTCCGTGATATCATCAAGGAGAACAGATCGACGCTCTTTTTCACCAACAGCCGTCGCACGGCGGAAAAAGTCACCCGTCTGATCAATGAGGAGGAACCAACGGAGCTGGCCTATTCCCATCACGGCTCCCTGTCGCGGGAGATCCGCATGGCTGTTGAGGAACGGTTGAAAAACGGGGAACTTCGAGCCATTGTGGCGACCAGTTCCTTAGAGTTGGGGATAGATATCGGGGAACTCGACCGCGTGGTTCTGATTGAGACACCCCTTTCTGTTTCCTCGGCGATTCAGCGGATCGGACGTTCGGGCCACAAGGTGGGCGGGACAAGCCGGGGTCTCCTCTACCCCACCCATGGCCACGATTTTCTAACCGCCGCCGTTATCGCCAAAAGCATCACCGATCAGGATATTGAAGCCATCTGTCCCATCGACTGTCCGCTGGATATCCTGGCCCAGGTCCTCTTGTCCATGGTCGGCATGGAAAAATGGGACATCGATGAACTTTATGCATTTATCAGGACTGCCTATCCCTATCGCGACCTCTCCCGGCGGCAATTCGACCTCGTTCTTTCCATGCTTGAGGGGAGGTATGCCGATACGCGACTCCGTGAACTCCGGCCGCGCATCTCCCTGGACCGGATCGACAACACCATCCATGGGAAGGACGGCGTTTTGCGATTGGTCTATCTTTCCGGCGGAACGATTGCGGACCGGGGCTATTACGATCTACGGCTTCAGGACTCCCACGCAAAAATCGGCGAGCTTGACGAAGAGTTCGTGTGGGAACGGCGGATCGGCGATACGTTTACGCTGGGAGCCCAGGTATGGCGCATTCTTAAAGTGACCCACAACGACGTGGAGGTCGTACCGTCGGACGGGAAGCCGGGCATCTTCCCTTTTTGGAAAGCCGAAGATCAGAACCGGGATTTTCATTTTTCGGAAAAGATCCTGACGTTTCTTGAGGCATACTCCGGAAGGCTCGATGATCCAGCCCTCAAGGGCGAGCTGATAAGAGACTATTTTATGGACGGCACGGCAGCGGATGAGTTGATCGGTTATCTGAAGCGGCAGCGGGAGGCGACAGGGACCGATCTTCCCCACCGCCATCATCTCCTCGTTGAGCACTTCACCGATCCCCTGAACACATCAGGAGCCAAGCAGGTCATCCTTCACACCCTTTGGGGAGGCAGGGTCAACCGGCCTTTCAGCCTCGCCCTCCAGGCTGCATGGGAGGAAAAATTCAAGACCCACCTCGAAATCTTCCAAAACAACGACTGCATCCTTTTGATGCTACCCGACGGCTTTTCGACGAATGACATCCTCACCCTCGTCACGCCGGAAAACGTGGAGCGCCATCTTCGGCAATCACTGGAAAAAAGCGGCTTTTTTGGCGCCCGGTTCCGGGAGAATGCGGGACGAGCCCTCCTGCTCCCCCGCTTGAGCTTCAAGAAACGTCTGCCCCTGTGGCTGAACCGCCTCCGTGCAAAAAAACTCATGGATGCCGTACTCGCCTATCCCGACTTTCCGCTCCTTCTGGAGACGTGGCGCACCTGTCTTCAGGATGAATTTGACCTGACGAACCTGAAGATCCTCCTTGATGAAGTCAGAGGCGGGCGGATCAATCTGACGGAGATCACAACGGAAGCGCCTTCCCCATTCGCTGACGGGCTCATTTGGCGACAGACCAACACATACATGTACGAGGACGATTCTCCCATTTCGGGAAAGATCTCACGTTTGAGCCGCGAACTCCTGCAGGAGGTACTCTTCTCCACACGGCTGCGGCCCCGGATACCCGCGCATCTTGTGGAAAACCTGGAAGGCAAGTTGCAGCGGGTGGCCGTCGGCTATGCCCCACGGACGTCAACCGACCTTCTGGACTGGACAAAGGAACGTCTGCTGATTCCCCTGACCGAATGGCAAGTCCTGCTCGATGCCGTGGCCCGGGATCATAAAATAACGGTTGAAGAAGCGCTCCACCCGGTCGCGGGGAAACTGGCATCGATTCTTCTTCCCGGAGCATCCATCCGGATGATCTGCGCAGCGGAGAACCTTGGCCGCATCACCAAGGCGTTTCACTCCCTGCCTGGAGAAATGGATATTCAGACCTTCTCCCATCCTGGTTCGTCCCAGATGATCAGGAAGGCGGGAAAAGGGAAATTCGCTAATCTCTATGGAGAGTATGAAGAGCCATCGCTCTCCGATGCATTTCAACAGTGGCTCTCCTTTTACGGACCAGTTAAAAAATCGTCATTGAGTGAAATACTGGGTCTTGACAAATCGGCACTGGACGAACTCCTTGCCGATCTTGTTGAATCCCAGGAGGTGATCCTCGATCTGCTGACGGAAAACACAGGGGAGCCCGAGGTATGTGACCGGGAAAATATGGAGATACTCCTGCGTATGGCCCGTAAATCCCGGCAGCCCTCTTTCCACGCCCTAGCTCTGGAGCGCCTGCCCCTCTTCCTTGCCGCGTGGCAAGGCCTCACGGCGCCGGGTGAGACGCTGGACGATCTGCAAAAACGGCTGGACCAGCTCTTCGGGTATCCGGCCCACGTCGAGGCGTGGGAGAAGAACATCCTCCCGGCCCGGATCAAACCCTATTACACCGCGTGGCTCGATCGCCTGATGCAGACGGGAGATTTGGTGTGGTTCGGCTGCGGAAACCGCAAGATCACATTTTCCTTTGCCGACGATCTCGAACTCTTTCCGGACCGCGGCGGCCGAAAAGGATCAAAACTGCTTCCCGGTCCCGGTCTGCCGCAGGAATTGGCACACCTGTTTCCCCAAAGCATCGGACGCTTCAACCTGATGGACCTCGTTCAGTTCTCGAAACTGGACAGCCGTACCATGACAGAGAGACTCTGGACACTTGCCTGGCAGGGTCGCGTGACAAATGACGCCTTCTCTACGCTTCGTCAAGGGGTCCTCACGGACTTCACCCCCTTTGAGCCGCAAAGGGAAAGAAGACGCCCCTCCCGAACGGCATACAACCGCTGGAGCGCCACGAGGCCCCTGACCGGCAACTGGTATCCCATCGCCGGCGACAGCATGGACAAAGACCCCGTCGATGAAGCGGAACTAGCCAAAGACCGGGTACGCCAGCTCTTCCGGCGTTACGGGATTCTCTTCCGGGAACTTCTCGCCTGGGAAATGCCCTCACTCCAGTGGGTCGGGGTATTCAAGGCCCTCCGGCTGATGGAACTCTCCGGCGAAATCATCTCGGGATATTTCTTTGAGGACATTCCCGGCCTCCAGTTCATCTCCCACGAAGCCTTCCGCTTTCTCTGCGATCCATTGCCCGAGGACGCCGTTTACTGGATGAACGCCGCGGATCCGGCCTCTTTCGCTGGTATCCACCTGGATGCCTTGAAGAAGAACCTCCCCAGCCGCATTCCCTCGACACACCTTGTCTTTCGCGGATGGAGGCTCCAGATCATCTCCCGACGAAACGGAAACGATCTTAACATTTTCGCTCCACCCGATGATCCGCGCCTTTCGGAGTATCTCTCCCTGTTCAAGGTCCACCTGAGCAGGGAATTCTCCCCGGAAAAGATCATTACCGTGGAGCGGATAAACGGCCGGCCGGCACGGGAAAGCGCCTACGCAAGCGCCCTTTCGGAATTCGGGTTCACAAAGTATCACAAGGGATTGGAGATGACGGCGCGTTATTGACCCAAATCCGCCACCAAAACCGTTCCCCGCGGGAACTCGCAATGACAAAACGGGATTATGACACAGTCTCCAGGAGAAGCTGGGTATTGGTCCGGAGGTGAATTGGATTTTTCCCGGTCCGTATCAGTGATGTTATTTGCATTATACAAAAATGGGAAAAATCCTCTGAACCGGAGGGCCAATGCCTTGCTTCGCTTTACTAGCTTTGGCTGAAATTATATGGTGGATTACAGCTGAGAGAGCTTTTCCGTTGCCGGTAATACCCGCTGCATTCGTGAATAATGCGTGACGATATTCTTCGAATGCTGTAAATTAATAGCGTTTCGCCATTAAATATGGAAGAAAAAGGGGGCTTCGATTATGGATATGCTGACGCAGGAAATGCAGGATGACATCAAGGCGAGGACCGCTCTTTCCTGGAAGGTTTACCGTAGTTGAAGCCGCAGCCTTCTGCACGGGCTGCAGAAATACTTCGATTTCATCACGGATGACATCGTGAGTGCGGGCATGCTTTTGGCGGGCGGAGGAGACAGGGCAACGACCGGTTCGTGCGGCGCTTTTGCAGGCGCGCTGATGGCGCTCGGCGCCTGTTTCAGTCCACGGGCGGATGAGCCGCCGGAACAGGAGATGGCCAAATTTAACAAGACCCGTCTTACCCTCCATGGATTTCGCGACTGGTTCATCGCCGAATGCGGTGGCGTTACCTGTGCCGATGTTCAACGCCATGAGTTCGGTCGTATCTACAATTTCATGGATGCAAATGACCAGAAGGAATTTGCCATGTCCCCCGAAACGCGCCGGAAGTGCTTTGCCATTACCATAAAAGCGGCATTCAAGGTCTCGGAAATGCTTTTGAATAAAGGCATTTAAGAAACGCACCAAGGGTGTTAGATTGCACATCTGCAAATAATCACCACAAGCAACAATTGATAAGGAAGGATAAGGATATGCTTCAGAAAGCGGTTTTCCCGGGAAAATACATTCAGGGCGAGAAGGCTCTGGATCAATTGCCTCATTGGGTCAACTTGTTGGGTAAAAACGGGTTGATATTGGCTTCCCGTACAGCTCGTGAAAAAACCCTTGCGAAATACAGCGACGTTTTGTCCTCCAATGCGATTTGCATCGAGCCGTTCCAGGGTGAGTGCTGTGAAAATGAATTGCGGCGTTTGTCAGACATTATGGGCCGCAAGGAGGTGGGCGTACTTGTCGGCATGGGCGGCGGGAAGGCTATCGACACGGCTAAAATCGCCGCCGATCGGGCTCAAATCCCGGTTATCATTGTTCCTACCATCGCCTCTACCGATGCGCCCTGCAGCGGTTGTGCCGTCCTCTATACGGAGGAGGGAGTCTTTGATTCCGTCCATTATCAGAAAATGAATCCTCATGTGGTACTGGTAGACACAACAATCATCGCCGAAGCCCCATCACGCTTTCTTATCTCCGGGATGGGTGACGCACTGGCGACATGGTTTGAAGCAAGGTCTTGCGACCGTACCCAATCAAAGAACGAATGCGGCGGTTACAGCACCATGACGGGGCTTACCCTCGCCAAACTCTGCTATGACACTCTGCTTATGTACGGGGCAGCCGCAAAAGCCGCTTCTGAAAATCATATTGTCACACCGGCTTTGAACCGCATTATCGAAGCCAATATACTGCTTAGCGGAATCGGTTTTGAAAGCTCCGGGTTGGCGACAGCCCACTCCGTTCACAATGGACTTACGGCATTGGAAGAAACCCATTCTTTCTACCATGGTGAGAAAGTCGCTTTTGGCGTTTTGACGGGTCTTCAGCTCACGGACGCATCCCCGCTGGAATCGGCGGCCGTGTTCTCATTTTGTGAGGAAATCGGATTGCCGACCACACTCGCCGACATCGGAGTGCAAAATACAGACCGGCGCAGACTGATGACAGCAGCGGAAAAGGCCTGCGTTCCTGAGGAATACATCCACCATGAAGCCGGCATTATCACCCCCGAAAAAGTTTTCAATGCCATGGTTGCAGCCGATGCTATGGGTGAAGCAAGAAAAGCGTCAAAAACCGGCCAAGCATTTTGAGTGACGAAATGAAGAAAGTATACGTGGCTGCGAATCCGGTAAATGCTCATCTGATAAAGGGTATCCTGGAAGGTGAAAATATCGAGGCTATCGTTCAAGGTGAGTTTTTGTGGGGGGCTCGTGGTGAAATTCCAGTCACACCGGAGACCTGCCCATCGGTCTGGGTTGTGGATGATGATGATTATAATCACGCGATAGAGATCATAAACGCTTTCCAGACCGAAGATAACGATGATCTTGAAATTATAGAATGGATATGCAGCAAATGCGGAGAGACAAATGAGGGACAATTCTCGGAATGCTGGCAGTGCGGTACTTCACGTCCACCGGCAGGTTGCTGAAGAATAGCACCCCATAGCTAATCCATCATTTTTCATTAGAATTCGGCTTATGAAAACTTTAACTTCCCAGCGATTGACGCTGCGGCCCCTTCGAGAAGGGGAGGAGGCTGTAATTTGCTCGCTTCTCGCTGACGTGAAGACGATGATGCATCTCTTGGCGGGTCGTGCGATGAACCAGGCAGAAGCTCACGCTTTCATTGACAGGTATTTCACTTCGGAGCATGAATCCATCGGAATGGGCGTGCTTGTCGACCACCGGACCTCGGATATTGCAGGCTTCGCCGGGATCATTGCGACCTCATGCATCGGCCAAGAAGACTATGAATTCGGGTTTGTTGTCGATGAAAAGTACCGCGGACGGCGTTATGCTACCGAGATCGGCTGCCTGCAAATAGCATACAGTCTCGAAGCACTTGGGTTGCCTCGCATACTTGCCCTTGTTCACCCCGACAACATAACATCGCTTGCTGTGATCGAGGAGCACTTGGAGTTGGTTCGTATCGCAACCATACCGGCCACTTCTGATCGTGGCGACCGAATTGTATTCTGCCGTGATAAATACCATGGCATGCCCGGCATCTGTCAGTGCGATTGGACACGGTATGACCTTAAGCCACCGGGATTTGCATTGGGATAATTAATTGAATATCGAAGGGAATGTGGGTGTCATCATGAAAAAAATTATCATCGCCATACTGGTTGTTATCGTTGCCGCCGTTGCCGGTTATTATGCCTTCCCGGAAAAGGTGGCCGGTTACCTCATTAACGCCGCCAGAAGCAAGGCAGGGCTGGAGAAGAAAGAAATCAAAATCGATGATCATACCATCGTGTATCTTGAAGGAGGCAAAGGTCCGACAATACTTCTTCTACACGGCTATACCGGCAGCAAAGATAACTGGACAATGTTTGCCGCTTATTTGACCAAAGATTACCATTTGGTGATCCCCGATATCCCAGGCTATGGAGAAAGCTCCAAATTAATGGATCAGTCATATGACTTAGCCCATCAGATATCCCGTCTGCATAAATTCACCGGGGTTTTAAATCTGAAGAAATTTCATATTGCAGGTAATTCGATGGGCGGATTTTTCGCCGGAACTTACGCCGTGCGCTATCCCGATGAAATTATCAGCTTGGGGCTGTTCAACGCCGCAGGCGTCAGATCAGTGGAAAAAAGCACCGTCCTGAAAATGCTGGAAAAGGGTGAAAATCCGCTTCTACTGAAAGACCTCAGCGATATTCCACGCGTATTTTCATTGTTTTTTGTTAATCCACCCAGTTTGCCTTATCCGATCAAGAAACTAATGGTCCAGACCGCGTTGGCAAACCGCATGTTTTATGAAAAGGAACTCAGAGAAATCGGTCCTGATTTTCTTTCTCTTGAAAAAGAACTGCCGAATATTAAAGCGCAGACTCTGATCCTGTGGGGCAATGAGGATAAAGTCATCGATGTTTCCAGTGTGCCCGTTTTTGAGAAGGGACTGAAAAATCACAAGACGGTGATCATCAAAGATTGCGGCCATCTGCCCATGATTGAAAAACCACAGGAAACGGCAGCCCGATATATAGACTTCATAAAGGGGATCAAAAATTAATGGAACTTTTTGGTTTATACTCTCTTAATGATGATTTGAGACCACCCCTGCGCCCTCGCCAGCGAGGGACAATGCCCCGATAACACCAGAGGAATATAAAATGTCCAAACTACAGGCCAGGGTGGAAAACCCCGGCTATCATCTGGAAAAGGGATTTACATATAAAAAGTATCTTCAACAAATAAAATGAAAATTTGCCAATGTTACGGCGTGTTCCCTACACCGGATATTTGGCCAGGGCATCTATTGCGTCATTGTAGCCGGCCTCGATTCTCTTTTTGAGCGTCTTACATGAGAAGTCGCTTGCCGATCCTTCCGCGCCTACACCACTTTCACCGATAACGATATACCGATCGATCTTACGGTGGTGCATAAGGCCTTTGTAGGCCTTGTACTGCCGGAGCGGGCTATTTTTGGGCAAGGTTCTGTCAATCTCTTGAATCAGGTCCACAAAGGCGCCATACTTTTTGTAGAGCTTCCGGTCAAGGGTCAGCTTCCCCGAAAAGACGAGGTTGTAAAAACGGTCGGACGCCTCATGGAGCGTCTTGGGCAACTGGCCTTTCATACGGTGGAGTTCAATAGAGACAAGTTCCCGCACAACGTCGGGATTGCTGGCCTCCACATCTTCAAGGGCGCTCATAGCGGCGCCGACAGGCGTATTGATGAAGATTCCTCCGTCCCAATAGTATTCGTCGCCGATACGCGTCATCGGAAGAGTAACGGGAAAGCTGCCGCTGGCAATGATATGATCAAAGGTAAGTTTCGTATCCACATTGTCAAACCGCGCCCGCTCACCCGTTTCAACGTTGACGGCTGTTACGACCAGACGTATTTCTTCGGGCCGGTTCAGTTTGTCTATATCGACAAATTCATCAAGGGTCTTTTTCAAGGCGGAAGTGTCATAGATACTCGTCGCCTGAAAGGGGGCCGTAAAAGGCGTAAAGAGAAAATCCGGTTGCAAGCAGTACATCCCCGGATTGCCGAAGATGGAAAGGTTCTTCTCCGGCAGGTTCATAAATGGTAAAACCCATTCACAAAAGGGATTCGTCAGCAATGACATGAAAGGCGACAAAGAAGGTGAAACGCAAAATCGATCGGTCCATATCTTCTCCAGGGCCGCTATGGGGTCGCCCTTGGCGCCCACCAAGATGGCAGCATTGATGGCGCCGATGGAGATACCGGCGACAACCCGAGGGGTAAAATTGCTCCCCCGGTCGGTATAGAGGGCCTTGACGGCCCCGTATTCATAAGCGCCCAGAGCACCGCCACCCTGAAGAGAAATGGCTGTAATGGTTTTTTTCTTTTTTGACTTTGCCATGATCACGTCTCCCTATAAGTTGAAATAGTGTTTATAAGCTCAGGCTGTTGTTACCTGTCCCCAGTCTTTTCTGACGATGTCCACAAGGGTCTTGGACCGGTCCGTCAGCAGTTGAATCCCCGCCCAGTTAGGTGTTCCCACCACTTTCTGCACCATCAGGGCATCATCATCAAACCACCGGGGCAAGACACCGCCGAGGAAAAACCCCTGTGAACGAAGGCTCACGACAGCCGCGTCCATCCAAGGCTCCGAGAGCTTCAGCCATACCTGGGTCAGGGCCAGACCTTCGGGACGATATTTTTCTTCTTCCGCATGCACTGCATCGGCCAGATCCAGACCGGCATCGAGCACGGCAATGCGGCAGGACCTGGGCGAATGAAAAATACCGGCTTTCCAGGCGTGTTGACGTATCGGCGCAAAGAGGGGCCTGCGACGATGTTTTGATTAGGTTCGACAGAGGCGATTATATTTGTCATAATTTGTCTTACCTCCGAACGCTTCCATTATAGACTGTCTGCGAAATCCTTTCAATATCCCAATCAGGGGCTATCATCCAGGTCAAAACGTATGGTGACGGCATCCGCCTCAAAAGAACGGGATAACTTGATGCCGGACTTTTCAAATACTCTAAGCATCGCCTCGTTGCGGGGAAGGACAAAGGCGATCAAATGCCTGATTCCACGATCGCGTGCAATTTCGACCAAAAACTTCAAGAGGAATGTGGCAATTCCCTTTTCTTTAAACTCTTCGTCAACAATGAAGGCCATTTCGTAGGCATCAAGATGCTTATCATAGGCATAACGCGCTTCAGCAATGATCCGTTCACTTCGGCTATTCTCCAGAACGGCCACAACGGCAACGATTTTATTGTGGTCAATGTTCACATATTTCTGCATTTCCTTATGGGGCATAATGGGTTTGTTCACAAAATAGCGGAAATATCGTGATTCGTCGGAAAAATTATAGAACAGGCGACGCATCATGTCTTCATCGGAAACCTTGATGGGGCGGACCTTGATTTCAAGTCCCCCGGGCAATGATTTCAGCGTTTCCAGAAAATGGGGATAGTTGGCCGCGTCCTTGGCATCATACAGCTGGTCCGGATAGATATAATTCAGAGCCTTGGCCTCTGCCAGAAGCTTCTCTCGGTGGTCGGGATGGGAGATATCGATGAGGGCGATGACCCGTTCCCTGATTGATTTACCGAAGAGATTCGCCACACCATATTCTGTCACAACATAGCGAACAACGCCGAGGGTCCCATGGGCGCGGACCGACTCGCAATCATGCTGAATGACAATATTGCTGTTGCCTTGCTCATCGATGGAGTTCAAAGCCACAATGGCCTTGCCGTTTTTTGAAAACGTGGCTGCCGTCGCGAAGTTCAACTTGCTTTCATAACCCGAAAGCATATTGTCTCCCGAGTGGAAAATTACCGATTCGCCCGAGATATCTATTTTCTTGACATTCATGATGCTGACCAGCCGTTTGATCCTCCTGATCAGGAGCGGATTGCCCAGCCTGGCCATGGGATAAAACTCAACGATGGGATTTTTGTTGACAAAATCGTAAAGGGCTTTCGTACCCAGACAATAGCTCGTCGAAATGAGGCCACCGTCAAAGCGGGAACGGTCCAGGGAAATGGCGCCGGAATTGATCAGATCCATGGCCCAGTCGGAGATGACATGGGTCAGGATGCCAAGGTTTTTCTTATGCTTAAGATGATCTGCCACGGCACTGAATATTCTGCCTACATGGAGCACCACCGTCGATCCGTCTTCAATCAGATTGGAGATGTGCCAGCCGATGCGGCCCATCACGGCATCATAGGGTTTATTTGCCCGTTCAATAATAGGAAGATCGCTCTCGACAATATAGTCTATATTGCTGATA
Source organism: uncultured Syntrophaceae bacterium (assembly GCA_964645835.1). GTDB lineage: Bacteria > Desulfobacterota > Syntrophia > Syntrophales > UBA8958 > CAZBME01. The sequence goes on along the minus strand of CAZYDG010000026.1, from coordinate 17,886 downwards.
TGAATAGCTGTTTCGCCATGTGTCACGGGCATGTTCGGATTGATTTCCGCTATAACCATGGATGCCTTTCTAATAACGATGTTCGCCACGTCCACAGCAAGGCCGAGACTGACGAATCCTTTTTCGTCGGGCAAGGATGTTTGAATGACGGCAACATCGACGGCAACTGCCCCTGTCAGAAAAACATAGGGCAGTTCGATGAGATTGACAGGAACAAAGTCGACCCTTCCCTCGGCAACCTCCTGTCTGATGCTGTCTCCAATGGTAAAGGTCTTTAATCGATAAGACCGGGAACCTTCAGGGGAAGAAAAGTAGTTACCCAGAGTGATGAGTTGGATAATCTCCAGATCCTGGGTTTTCGGGTTTTCAGACCGGGCGATTTCCGTAAGAATTTTACCCGGCACCGCCACACCGCTGCTGATGAATATCTTCTGGCCGGGCCTTAACAGCTCCAGGACCTTATCTGCACCGATTACCTTGTCTCGATAGTTCACATTCGACATCATTTCATGATTATCCATTCCACCACACTTTCATTACGCTCATATTAGCACTTTCAGGGATTTGCAGGTAGATACTGCACGTTTCTATGCCTACAATGGAACCATTAACCGTAGATACGCAGAAAAGTCAGAACTACCATGCCAAAGAAAAAAAGACCGAGGGAAAAACGGCGACGAGAAACAAACGGCTTGATCATGGATCGATCAATAACGGGATCACGAATATCCATAAGCAGCAAAGTGCATCCATACAGGGCGAATACGGGCAGCCCATATAAGACGAAGATCCCGACAGCGTTTCCCCAAAAAGGTCTGACTACATAAAGAGAAACAACAAAGACCCACAAGGCGGCATAGATCAAATAAACGAATCGACGGCTCATGGAACGCTCTTATATAATCCCCCTGGCAAACGCAAACATTTTCTTTTAAAACGGGATAATCGGTGGTAGAGACCATTGCTTTTCAAGTACAGGGACATTGGAACGTGACGAATAAAAAGACCTTATCGGCATCCATCTTTACAGGTAAAACCATACGGCCTGGCCAGTGGCCAAACCAGTGGCATGACTGGCAGTGGCAGTTTAAGAACAGGCTGCACTCCCTGCCCCAGCTTGCCGCCTGGCTGGCGCTGCCTCCTGATCGCCTGCGCCGCCTGCGGCCTGTCGTGAACGCTTACCCCCTGTCGATCACTCCGTATTATCTTTCCCTTATCGACGGGAATGACGATCACGATCCCATCCGCAGGCAATGTTTCCCCGATCTCCAGGAAATTCGTTTTTCATTGGGCGGCGAAGCGGATCCCCTTGCAGAGCATGAACAAATGCCCGTGCCGGGCCTCGTCCATCGCTATGCCGACCGCTGCCTGATCCTCACGACCCATGTGTGTTCCGTTTATTGCCGCCACTGTAACCGCAAACGCCTCTGGGGACAAAAGCCGGCAGCGCCGACGAGCAATTATTACCCAGCCATGATGGCGTATATCGCCCAAACTCCGTCCATCCGGGAGGTCATTCTTTCCGGGGGGGACCCCCTGATTCTGTCCGACGAGACACTGGACAGACTCCTGGCCTCCCTGCGGGCCATTCCCCACGTCGAGGTCATCCGGATCGGATCACGCGTCCCCGCCGTGTTGCCCATGAGGATAACGGAAGACCTCTGCCGCATCCTCCGCCGGTACCGGCCCTTATGGCTGAATACCCAATTCAACCATCCCCGGGAGATTACGCCCGAGTCTGGAACTGCCTGCGACCGGCTCGTATCGGCAGGCATCCCCGTCTCGAACCAGTCGGTCCTCCTCAAAGGTGTCAATGACAATGAAGGCGTCATGGGGGCCCTCCTCTACAAACTCCAGGAGATCTCCGTCAGGCCTTACTACCTGTTCCAATGTGACCCTGTGGCCGGAACGGATCATTTCCGCGTAGACATTCCCAAAGGCATGGCCATTATGGAGAGCCTGTGGTCCACCCATTCGGGTCTGTGCCTGCCGCGATACGTTCTGGACATCCCCGGTGCAAAGGGGAAAATCCCTTTGCAACCTTTTTCGTTACAGTCGGCACCCTGTCTGCCAAAGCCGTGAATTTTATTTGACAAAATTTAATAAATGCATTAATAGCCAAAGACTTTTTCTAATTATATAGATATGGAGCGAATATGTATCAAGCCAGCGACTTAAGAAAAGGATTGAGGATCAAACTGGAAAATGATCCCCACATCATTACGGAATTCAATTTTGTCAAGCCGGGCAAAGGTCAGGCGCTTTACCGCTGCAAGCTGAAAAACATGATTTCCGGCGCCCAGTTCGAAAGAACCTTCCGTTCAGTAGACGTTTTTGAACCGGCCGATCTTCAGGAAAAGAGCATGCAGTACCTGTATACGGAGGATGGCAAATATTGCTTCATGGATAATGAAACTTTTGAGCAGTTTTACCTGACGGAGGACCAGGTCGGGGATGCCAAAAATTTTCTCCTGGAGAACATCGAGGCGGAAGTCCTCTTCTTTGGAGATCGTGCCCTTGATGTAACCCTGCCTAACTCCGTCGATCTCATTGTCATCAAAGCCGATCCCTGGGCAAAGGGAGATTCAGTCTCGGGAAACACGAAACCGGTCACCGTTCAGACGGGTTATATTCTCCAGGTGCCGCCCTTCATCGAGGAAGGGGAAAAGATCCGGGTGGATACACGTTCCGGGGAATATCTGACTAGAGTCAAAGACTGATCGCTTTATGCAAACCACCCGGCCGCTTGCAGATAAACGGGATGCCCTCCGGGTGAGGGCCGCTATGATCCGGGCCATTCGCCGTTTCTTTATCGGCAGCGGTTACTTGGAGGTCGAAACGCCAAACCGCATTCCTGCACCTGCGCCGGAATACCATATCGACACCATCGCAACGGGAGACTGGTTCCTCCATCCGTCACCTGAACTGTGCATGAAGCGGCTTCTGGCTTCCGGTTATTCACGCATCTTCCAAATCTGTAAATGCTACCGCCAGGGTGAGCGGGGCAATCGACATCTGCCCGAGTTTACCCTTCTGGAATGGTACAGGGTGGGAATCGACTACCTGCAGCTCATGGCGGAATGCGAGGATATGATCCGCCATGTGGCCGAAGACCTGGGTTTGGGTTCCATCATCCCATATGCCGATGATAAAATCCGCCTTGATATCCCCTGGGAAAGAATAACATTGCATGATGCATTTGATAGGTATTCCCCCTGGTCTCTTTCCGAATCAATTGGCCGTGATGTCTTCGAAGAGACTCTTGTTGATCACGTCGAACCTCGCCTCGGAAGAACGCGGCCTACTTTCGTTTATAATTACCCTCTTTCCATGGGGGCTCTGGCCAGAGCAAACACGACGGACCCGACCGTGGCAGAACGTTTTGAACTCTACATGGCCGGAATGGAGATGGCCAATGCCTTCTCGGAGCTGACGGACGAGACGGAACAAAGACACCGTTTTGCCGAAGAAGAGGCGTACCGGCGTCGCATGGGAAAGCCTCCTTATCCTTCTCCCGAGCCTTTTCTAACGACACTGGATCGTATGCCCGAATCGGCAGGCATAGCCCTTGGTCTGGACCGGTTGGCCATGATCGTGACCGGCGCCCTCCGAATCGACGACATCGTCGCCTTTACACCTGAGAATTTGTAAAAGGTATATTGACAAGCGTCTCTTTTTTCATTACAGGGTACTCACACATTCACACGTCAGGGGAGACTAAAAAGTGAAAGAGATCTCTTACGTTGCAATGGCAGGCGTGAACGGGCAATTTCACGGCAGCCTCTTTGGCATGATCTTCGATGCCGGACTGATGGTCCAGTTTGTCCTCACAATCTTGCTATTCTTTTCCATCATATCCTGGGCGATTATCTTCATGAAGTTTATGGCATACCGGAAAATCAAAAAGGAAAACGAGCTTTTTTTCGATGCCTATCTGAAATCCAAGAGATTGTCCGATGTGTTTTCCGAAGCCAAGCGTTTCAAATATTCAACAGTAGCAGAGGTTTTCCGGTCGGGATACACTGAACTGGCAAATATCACCCGCTCAACAAGGGAACCGGGGGCTTATAAAAGGGATGAAACATCGGAACCGGGTATTGAGATCAAGGGAATTGATAATGTAGAGCGGGCCGTCAACCGCGCTTGCAGTTCCGAATCGGGGAGGTTGGAAAGCATCCTGACATTTCTGGCAACGACGGGAAGCGCCTGCCCCTTTATCGGCCTTTTCGGCACGGTTTGGGGTATTATGGATACCTTCAAGAGCATCGGAGCCCGCGGCTCGGCAACACTTGCGGTTGTTGCCCCCGGTATTTCCGAAGCTCTCATCGCTACGGCGGCCGGACTCGCAGCGGCTATCCCCGCCGTCGTCTTTTACAATTATTATATAAACCGGGTTAAGGCCTTCAATCTGGAAATGGACGCCTTCGCCTCAGAGATGCTCAACATCATTGAACGCAACTATTTGAAATAAGCAACAGGCTATGAGAATTCGTAATAAACGCCCTGAGCAGGATCATCGAGTACTGGCGGAAATCAACGTGACGCCACTGGTCGATGTCGTTCTTGTGTTGCTCATCATTTTCATGGTGACGGCGCCCATGCTGCAAATGGGCATTGACGTCAATCTCCCCAAGGTGAAATCCAAAAGCGTGGATATCAACGAGGAGAAGCTTGTCTTGACCATCAACGGATCAAGAGAAATCTTCATCAACAAAACGCAAATCCCCATGAGCGACCTGCGGACGAAACTGGAGAACATCTTTACGGCCCGTATCGATAAGGAAATCTTTATGCGGGCCGACAAGAACGTCCCCTACGGATTCGTTGTCGAGGTCATGTCGGAAATCCGCAAGGCAGGCGTGGACAAACTGGGGATGATTACGGAGCCGCCTCAGGGAACGCCATGACCGCTTCGCGGGGCATCAATTCGCCCACAGGCAGGGATTTCAGCCTCAGCAATATGCTGATCATATCCCTGGCCATTCATATCGCCATCCTTTCAGGCAGCGCTTTTATTCAAACGTCTTCCTCACCCCGGGTTACATTCGGACCTTCATACTCCGTACAACTTGTCAGTTCACCGTCATCCTTTTCGGGCGAATCGCAGACATCCGCTCTGAACAAGGAAATCATGAAGGCTGATTCACGGGATCGCGTCCCCGCCCTAAAAAAAAGCAGCGACGCCCCCTCGAAAATCCCCATTAAACGGCTGGATACCCCTCCGTCCAGAACCTCTCAAGTCGACCAGGCCCTTGACCGGCTGAGAAAAAAGACGGCAGCGGAATCATCGGCATCTTCACAGACAGGTCCCGGACAGGACCGGCAGACATCGGCGAGCGGAAATTCGGCGTTGAACGACTATTATCGGGTAATCTGGTCCCGGATCAAGAGCCAATGGGCCATGCCTCCGGGTATTCTTCCCAAGGGGGCCATTGAAGCGGTTGTCCATGTCCGCATCCTGAGAAACGGCGCCCTGACGGATATCGGTATTGAAAACCGTTCGGGAAACGCCTACTTCGATGATTCCGCCCTGCGGGCAGTAAAAAAGGCCAACCCTCTTCCCCCCCTGCCGGAATGGTTCAAAGAAAGCAGCCTGGATGTGGGGATCCGTTTTCATTCATCCGAATTTCGCTAAGGAAAGGCATCTTCATGACTAAATGGTCTTCGAGAATCATCTTAACTGTTTTTTTGGCCTTATGGCTTTGTTGCGGCGCATCGTCTGCATCGGCCAGGGTTTATATCGATATTGATGCGCCAACCTTCCAGAAGTTCCCCATTGCCATCACCGATTTCAATAAAACGTCCACCGACGGTAGCAATAAGGACCTCCCCCCCTGGTTTTCTTCGACATTGTCGGCTTATCTTAACATGACGGGCTTTTTCAACGTCATTCCCCAAAGCTCGTTCCTCGAATATCCTTCAGGGACTCAGCAAGGGTACGAAAGAATCAATTTTCCCAATTGGACAACCATCGGGGCAGAATACCTCGTCCGAGGGACATTCCGCTCGACACCACAACAAATATCCGCGGAGATGCGCCTTTATGACGTTGTTAAGGGAGAACTTATCATCGGCAAACGGTATTACAGCAAGCCGGAAGACAAGATCCAACTTATCCGCAAAATGGCCGGCGATATCCTGCAAGCACTCTCCGGTGAAGGGGGCATCTTCAACACAAAAATCGCTTTTTCCCTGAAAAGGGGCAATATCTCGGAGATCCATACCATCGGCTTCGACGGGGCAGGTCTCACTCAGGTCACTCAGATGAAAGCGTTGACCTTGTCACCCCGCTGGTCTCCCGATGGGAGACGTATATCCTTTACTTCCTATAGGGATGGGAATCCCGACTTTTTTATTCGCGACCTGAAAAGCGGCGCCTTGCGAAAAGCGTCGGGCCACCCCGGCCTCAATCTTTCCGGTTCCTGGTCACCCGCCGGGAAGAAGATTCTTCTGACGCTCAGCTATGAAGGAAACCAGGAAATCTACGCCCTGGACGTCGCTACGGCTCAGACGAAACGGCTGACATATAACCACGACATCGACGTATCACCCACCTGGTCTCCCGACGGGAAAAACATTGCCTTCGTCTCCAACCGGTCGGGATCGCCGCAGGTATACATCATGGACAGCGACGGAAACAATGTCCACCGTCTTACATTCAGCGGCAATTACAATACGTCGCCATCCTGGTCCCCAAAAGGCAACCGGATCGCCTATGAAGGATCAGTCGGTGGTTCTTTTCAGCTTTTCACCATTCAGCCGGACGGTTCCAATGTCGAACAACTCACATCGGCAGGAGGGGAGCATAAATACCCTTCATGGTCTCCCGACGGCCGCTATCTGGCCTTTACCCTGAGAACGGGGTCGACGCATAAAATCGGCGTTATGAACGCCAACGGCACCAATATACGTATTTTATGCGACGGAACGAGCCCCGCATGGTCTCCCGTCTTGGAATAATTCCTATTTTTCCATTGACCTTTGGGACTTTTTTTGATTTAACTACAGCAAATAGGCGGTTGTTATTAAATTCACAACAGACGCGCAAAGGAGGATAAGGTAGATGAAGAGATTTCGAATTGGTATGATCATGATGATGGTCGCAGTACTCGTATGCTTTCTGATGACCACGGGCTGTGCTAAGAAAGCTGTTCAGCAAGGTGAAACAGCAAGCACGCCGGCAGCAGCCCAGGCTACAAGCGAAACGCCGAAAGCACCGTCATCAGGGGAAACAAAGGCGGTGAAGGAGACACCGACAGATGAAGGACAGGCCAAGGCGCCGGCGCAAACGGTAAAGACGGCCGAGACGTCTCTTGAAGATGTTCGTTTTGATTTCGATAAATCCACGCTCACACCCCAGACCAGAGAAACTCTCAAACGCCATGCCGACTGGCTCATGAAAAACAAAAACGTTGACGTCGTCATCGAAGGAAACTGCGATGAAAGAGGCACGGCAGAATACAACCTCGCTTTGGGTGAGCGGCGGGCCAACGAAGCGGCCAAATATCTGGTCGGACTCGGCATAGGAAAAGAACGGATCAAGACTATCAGCTACGGCTTGGAAAAGCCCCTCGATCCCGGCCACAACGAAGAAGCTTGGGCTAAGAACCGCCGTGACAGTTTCGTCCTGAAGGTAAAGTAAGAAGAATTCATGCATCTTATTAGGCGTCCAGCGCTTGCCCTAGCCATACTCTGCTTGCTGTCCGGATGTGCGACCAATTCGGATTTGCGCATGGTCAGGGCTGAAATCGATGCAAAGCTCTCCGCCGTCGAAGAAAAGGTTTCGGCCCAGCAGACGGAATCAGCGGCCTTGCGTAAGGAAATCGAAAAGCTCAATGAATCGGTAGTTTCCCTGCGCAAGGCCGAGGCGGAACTTCGCGCCGATATGACCGATATCCGCGATCAAATCCGTCAGGTTAGAGGCCTCACTGAAGGACTGCAGAAAGACCTGACGACCCTCCAAAGCCGCTCCGGCGATTACAAAGATTTTAAAGATCGGCTGGATCAGGCTTATTTCAAGGTTAATTACATCGAAAACTTCCTTGGCATCAGCAAGAAGGACGACCGACCGGATGGGGGAAAGAGTGGATCTAAAAACGGGGCGTCAAAGGCCAAGGGAGACAAGGAAGGCCTTTACGCTCAAGCATATGACAGTTTCAAAGAAGGAAAATACGACAAAGCCCGGACGGAATTTCAAAATTTTCTCAAGGCCTACCCAGATACGGAATACTCAAGCAATGCGCAGTTTTGGATCGGAGAATGTTACTATTTTGAAAAGAAATACGAAAAAGCCATCCTCGAATACGATAAGGTCATAAAGAACTATCCCGATGGAAATAAAGTTCCCTATGCCCTTCTCAGACAGGGAATCTCTTTCCTGAATATGGGCGATAAGGCCAGTGCAAAAGCGATTCTGCGAAACATCATCAAAGATTACCCCAACACCAACCAGGCCCGTACGGCCAGGGCCAAGCTGCTCGAAATCAAGTAGATTCAGGTTGAAAATCCAAGACCCGATAGCCATTTTCTTAAAACGCAATATTTGTATTGACCATTTGCATCAAGGAGGAAATGCCATGTGCCGTGCCAGTGGGAAAGAAAGAAACTTAATAGTATTTACTGTCATAGCTGCGTTTGTCATGTTTTTCCTCGTTTGCGGCTGTGGCAGTTCACCCAATAAAGAGGTTCAGGCGGCCGTCTCCTACGTAAAGTCTCTGCTGGAGAGGGCAGGAAAGGATATCCCGGCGGCGATGTCCTTCGCGAGCATCATGGAATCGGGCGGTACTCCTGTTTCATACATTGCCGCCAACGCGCCTTCCGGAGACTCCCCGCTGAAAAAGTTCACCTTGACGATGGACCGCCCCTCCGGTCCCTGGTCGATAGTCATCAAGTCAGGCGCGGGTCCACGCGATTTTGTCATCGAAGGTTACGGGGAAAAGACCGATGCGCCCCTCTGCATGGAAAAAGTCAACATCGGCAAGTTTAGACCGAGATAAGGGGTTCGTTTTATTCCTTGTCCATCTCAACCTGTCTCACACCGTCAGGAAGAGGTAATTCAAATTCTTTGTCGGACGTATCGTCCGAAAACTCCATATCTGAATAACGTATGGTGATCGTTTGGGAAATGCTCATCATTCCGCCCCGCCGGATGACAATTCTTTGAGGCATGGCAATTTCGTCGATCGTCGTGTAATCGGAAAACACAATGGTGTGATCCACCTGCTCCAGGCGGTCGGCCATCGTGATGCGCGCAAGGTTCTGGTCCTGGTTTTTAAACCACAGGCACATTCGCGGACTTCCTGTCTTGGACACGACATCCACCCTCCGCAACTCACCTTCCATCAGAACGTCGGCAAAACAATCACCTTTTTCCAGAGGCGGATAGGTTCCCATGAGGATGGGAACGATATCACGAACATCAATGGGGATAGGGACAAAACGGTACAAATTACGAGAAGCCTCGCCGGTATAGAACTCACCTTTGCTTGGCAGATAAACCCTGAGATGATTCCCTTTGATGGAAAGCATGAAATCGGGCGGACCGACGAGAGGTATGGCCTCCATACGCAGACAGTCAGGACCCTTGACCATCACCGCCATTCTAGCCGGGTACTTCCGGCCCATGGTCTGGATTTCCATGTCAGCCAGAACCTTCATGGTTCCCTTACGGCTATCATTGCCTGTCGTTTTGTCCAAGATGGCCGGCGAACCTTGGCATATCCCATTTAAAACGGTATGCTGGGGGGGTGGCAAACATCCGGAGAGCGAAAAAATCATTATCATTGAGAAAAACACTTGGAGGGTGTATCGCAGAGCCATCAGACGGATATTTCCTTATTTATTCTGCAAATCGTCTATCTTCTGCTGGAGAACCTTACTCGTAGTGCCCAGTTTCAAAGCCAGTCTGTAGGCATCCAAAGCCTCTTTCACGCGGCCGGCCTTGGCATAGGCATCTCCCAAATGCTCAGCAATGGCGCCATCTTCGGGGAGGATCACCGAGGCCTCTTTCAAATAACGGATGGCCTCGTTAAAATTGTTCTTTTTGAAATACCACCATCCCAAGCTATCAATAATATAACCACTTTTCGGCTTCAAACTCAGGGCTTTACGAATCAGTTTTTCCGCTTCATCAAGATTGATATCCCTGTCTGTGTAGCTGTACCCGATAAAATTCAATGCATCGGCATTCAGCGGATCGATTTTCAATACGGCTTCCATCTGGCGGATACTGTCATCAAGCCGGTTCGTCTTTTCATAGAGGGCGCCCATGGCATAGGTGAGATCCACGTCTTTCGGAAACGCCCGCAGCCCTTCCTGCAAAGTTTTTTCAGCCTGTTCCATTTCTTTGGCTTCCTCTTGCAGGGATGATAAGACGGCAAAGAGTGCAGCCTCTTTCTTGTTTGCAATCGCTTCTTTCAGCACGGCAATCGCTTCCTTCAATTGATTCTGTTTTTTCAGAATCATGGCAATTTTCACCTGGGCCGAACCATATAACTCCGACTTGACCGGAATTGTTTTCAATTGGGCGATGGCCTCGTCAAAATCCTTTTTCTCTTCATATACTGATGCCAGATGATAAACAAAACGGTAATCAGAGGGAAAGCTTTTGATCAGGGTCTTGAAGGACTCAATCGCCTGATCGTAGCGCCCACTTTCCGCATAGATGAGAGCCAGGGTAAGGCGAATGTCCCGATTGTTTCTCTCGGTTTTTAATATCTTCTGAAACTCTCTTTCGGCATCTTCGTAGCGTTTTTCCCGCAGAAGCAACTCACTCAGTTTGATTCTGGCATTAACTCGATCCGGTTGAAGAGAGAGGTAATCTTTCAGAGTCTCGATGGCTAGGCCCGTTTTTTTCTGCTTTTCATACATCAGGGCCAAATCGATGAAGGCCGATTCAAATTGAGGCCTGATGGCAATGGTCTTTTTAAAAGCCGCCGTGGCCTCTTCGTAACGCCCCATCTCCACCAAAACCTTACCCAGATAGTAATTGCCCAGGAGATTGTCCGGCTCGACGGTCAACAGACGCTGAAAAACATCGGCAGCCTCCTCATATTGCTTAAGTTCACCGTATACGGATCCCAGATAGAGGGCGGCTTTGGCATACTTCGGATCGATGGTGAGGACCTTGCGATACTGGATGATAGCCCGCTGGAAATCCCGGGCATTCATATACAATCCGCCAAGGAGCATATTCAGATCAATGGAGTCCGGATTATACTGAAGTGATTTTTCAGAAATGGCCATTGCCCTCTTGGCATTATCAGTCTCACTGTAGATAGTGGCCAGCTCCACCGCAATGTGGGCAGATTCGGGATCGTAGACGAGTGCTTTCTCAAATTCCTTGATTGCCTCAGTATAATTCTCATCGAGGCTGAGTAGGATACCAAGAGAATAATGATATGTAGCCAGATAAGATGGCCAAACCACCGGTTCATCGTGGCGAAGCGTTTTCACCGGAGCGCTTGACACAGCAACGGCCTGATTTTCCGGCCCTTCCTCAAACCACTGCGGTATGGTCGCACAACCACTCATAACAAGTGGCATGATAAGATAAATTATTTTCTTGTTTAACTGCATACCTGGTATCGCATCATTCCCCTGAGTGCTTTCTTCACGGGTCAACTATCCGTTTTTCAGGTTTTTCTTGAAAATATCCCAACTTTTCAACATATCATAGGCGCTCTTGAGTTGGTTATCGCGGGTCATATCCCCAAGTTCACGCTTCAAGGGCAGGTCTTTTCTAGATCCGTTGTCCCTAAACCGCGCGGGAACCCGCCAATCCTTCTCCTTGGCCTGATCCTGAGAGGGATTCTCCAATTCCTTCGGTGATTTAATGTGGCCTTTCAGATCTTTTTCCCGGATATAATAGTCGTCATCGGCAATATCCGCCTCATCGGACGAACGCTGGAACTTAACGACGATATCGGGGATAATCCCCTCTGCCTGGATCGAGCGGCCCTTCGGCGTATAATATCTGGCCGTCGTCAGCTTCAAGGCGGCCCCACCCTGAAGGGGTATAACGGTCTGAACTGAACCCTTACCGAACGTCTGTGTCCCCAGGATCAAGGCCCTGCCGTTATCCTGCAATGCCCCGGAAACAATCTCCGCCGCACTTGCCGAGCCCTCATTGACCAGGACGATCATGGGGCATGTGGGCTCATCGCCGTCATCCCTGGCAACGGCTTTGCTTTCCATCATCTTCGAACGGCCCCTTGTGGACACAATGGTTCCCGATTTGAGAAAGGCATCGGATACTTCCACGGATTGTGTAAGAAGTCCGCCGGGGTTGTTTCGCATATCGAGGACCAAACCCCTCAGAGGCTTGGCTTTTGACTGAATGTCCCGGAGGGCTTTTTTCAGGTCATCGATGGTTTTTTCCTGAAAGGACGACAGACGGATATATCCGATATTGTCATCCAGCATTTTATGCTTAACGCTGAATATCTTGATAACCGCCCGCGTAATGGAAAATTCCTTCAATCGTGTGCTTCCTTCCCGCAGAATGGACAGGGTCACCTTCGTATCTTTTGGACCGCGCAGGCGCTTTACAGCCTCCATTATCGTAATATCCTTTGTCGATTTACCATCGATTAGGATAATCTGATCACCGGCTTTTATGCCTGCGTTAAAGGCGGGCGTATCCTCGATGGGCGATACGACGGTAAGGACATCCTTGTGAATCGTAATTTCCGTTCCGATGCCGCCAAAACTTCCCCGTGTCTCAACTTCGAGATCTTTGTACATGTCCGCAGTCATATAACTGCTGTGCGGATCAAGGCTCTTCACCATACCGTTAATGGCTCCCTGGAGCAGGGTTTCGGCGCTGACGGGTTCGACATAGTTCTTTTCAATGATGCTCATGACCTCGTTGAAAACCTTAAGATTGCTGTATATGCTTCTGTCCAGCGCAGCGGAAACGTGGCTGTCATGGTAGGGCCCAAAAAAGACCAGCCAGGCCGCAAGTCCTAAAGATAAGATCCATGCCTTGTGTTTCATGCTTTTCATTTCCGCCTCCGAAGAAGATTCACATACTAATAAGACTTTTTACAATATCACTGTTTTGCATAATTTTTCCATCACTTTTTGGGGAAATATTTCAAGAATAATCAGATAGTCGGCCAAAGGAGGGCTTTCTTTCGGTCCCCCTTTGGGAAAGGGGGATTCAGGGGGATTTTACTAGGTCAATTAATGACATCTCGTAAAAGCGGAGCAATGAGAATTACATAGAAGTAAGTTGGTTTAGCCTGCCCCGGCAAAAGCTGTATGGTGGATGAAGCAAAGCGCATCCACCATCCGCCGGTGGAACCGCTTCGCTTGTTCCACCCTACAATGAAATTCGCAACTCAGCAGACGGTACCGGGGGTGCAGGAGGAGGTTCCCCGCAAAAGCGTGGGATGGACGTTTTTCAACAACCTGCTAAAGGAGATCAGGGTTACTTCTCCTCTATTTTTTTTGCTCCCGCTGGCTCTCCGGGAGTTCCTTCCGGTTCTCGCATCGACTTTTGAAAACCCTTGATAGCCTTACCGAATGAACTACCAAGATCGCCTATTTTACCCGGTCCAAAAATGATCAGAACGATCACCAAAAGGACAATAAGATGCATGGGTTGAAACAAACCTTGAAACATGAACGACACCTCCTTACAACAAACTTTTATCGCACTACTGACAAATGCGAACTAATTTATACCAATGACCATCGTCATTAAACAATATAACCATTTGCAGGAAAATAACAACCATAATAATTGGCCTACAGTAGTTCAGTTCGTATGAACGATACGGCATTTTTGAAGATAGCGAGGCCCATGCCCTCCTCGGGCAGGGATTCGCGAGTCCACCGAGGGTGATTGGTCCGGTGTAGGTAAGCCTCCGGGTGAGGCATGAGGCCGAAGATGCGGCCTGTCCGGTTGCAGATACCAGCAATTGCCTCGACAGCGCCGTTGGGGTTCGCCGGGTAATCCATCGTCGACGATCCATATCCTGCATCGCAGTATTGAAGGGTGATAAGGTCCTCGGATCGGAGGCGGTCAAGAACCGCCCCATCGCGGGTCAGGAATTTCCCCTCGCCGTGACGGACAGGAAGATAGAGGCCATGGAGACCCTGCGTAAAGACACAGGGCGAGGACTGATTCACCTTCAGATAAACCCACCGGTCCTCAAAGCGTCCGGAATCGTTATAGGAGAGGGTCGCTGTCCGAGTCCGGTAGTCGCCGTCCAAACCGGGCAGGAGGCCCAGTTTCACCTGGAGTTGAAAACCATTACAGACGCCGAGAATCAGTTTTCCGTCCCCGATGAACCGGGTAAACTGATCGTAAAGCTTCTCGGACGTCCTCGCCACAGTGGCGTGAAGAATCCGGTTGGCTCCTGCCATGGCGGAACCGAGATCGTCGCCGTCGAGAAACCCACCCGGCAGATTCAGAAAATGATAATCGTCGAGGCGTTTCTCGCCGTAAAGGAGTTCGCTCAGGTGTACGATATCCACCACATCGGACCCGGCCAAACGGCAGGCATGGGCCATTTCTGTCTCACAGTTGGTACCGTTTCCGGTGATGACGATGGATTTGACTATTTTTGACATCTCTAACCCTCACCTGCCCTTCTCCCACACGGGAAAAAGAAAAGGTATTTTAAAAGTTCAACGGCTTCTGCCAGACGGCCTTCAGGTCGTCAAGCAGTGCTTCCATAATCTTGGACCCTGCCAGTCCGTTTACGGTCAGTACGGGCCGGGCCTCGACCATGCCAATCCGTCCCCAGACACATCCTTCAAGGGCGGCTTCAAAGGCTTCCTGCTTGTCAGGGGCGACGGTTACGATAAAGCGGCTCTGGGATTCGGAGAAGAGCATCTCGTCATCACGCCCGATACCCTCGGTGGGAACACAGGCCAAATCGACAGTCATCCCCAGGCCGCCGGCAAAGCACGACTCGGCAAGGGCAATCCCCAATCCACCGTCGGAACAATCATGGCAGGAAGCGACAAGGCCGTCATTAATCGCACGGCTAAGGGCCATATATAGAGACTTTGCCGTTTTCACGTCCACCCGGGGCACTTGATTGCCGATGGCCCCGTGTAGGGCATACCACTCTGATGCCCCGAGTTCCCGGAAGGTCTTCCCCAGAATATAGACCAGATGGCCCGCAGCCTTGACGTCCATCGTTACACATTTCCTCACGTCGGCAATCTTGCCGATTGTCGAGAACAAGAGGGTCGGCGGGATGGAAATCTTCGTCTCGCCGATGGAGTAGTCATTCTTCATGCTGTCCTTGCCGGAGATGCAGGGAACACCGAAGGCCGTCGTATAGTCATAAAGGGCCATATTCGCCCGTACCAGTTGGGCCAGCTTATACTCGCCGTCGGGCATCTTATCCGATTGAACGGGATCGCACCAGCAGAAATTATCCAAGCCGGCCAGATGATCAAGGGTACCCCCCACGGCAATGCTGTTACGGATCGCCTCATCAATGGCGCAGGCTGTCATGGCGTATGTATCGATATCGCTGTAGCGTGGGCAGATCCCGTTGGCCACGACGATGCCCTCGAAGGAATCAAGGAGAGGCCGAATAACGGCGGCATCGCTTGGCCCGTCGTTGGCCGCACCCGTCAGGGGCTTGACGACACTACCGCCCTGGACCTCATGATCGTATTGACGGACGACGGATTCCTTGCTGCAAATATTCAACCTGCCAAGCATCTGCTTCAGAGCCTGCCCCATGTCCACGGGGACGGCAATCACGGGCTCTTCGAGGCGAGGCGGCTGCCATGCCGCTTTAAGGGTCATCTGGGGGAGTCCGTCATGGAGAAAATGCATGCGCAGATAGGCAACGGTTTCCTCGCCATAACGGATATGAAACATACCCGTATCGGTATAGGTTCCAAGGACCGTGGCCTCCACATCCATCTTCCGGGCGAGGTCAGCAAAGGCGTCGATCTTCTGTGGATCGACGGCCAGAGTCATCCGTTCCTGGGATTCGGAGATTAAAATCTCCCAAGGGTTCAGTCCGGGGTACTTCAAAGGGGCCCGTTTCAGGTCCAGGTCGCAACCGCCTGACAGGCGTGCCGTTTCTCCAACGGACGACGACAGACCACCGGCCCCGTTATCCGTAATGCATCGGTAAAGATCCAGGTCCCTTGCCTTCAGAAGGAAATCGGTCATTTTCTTTTGCGTAATAGGATCGCCGATCTGAACGGCCGTCACGGGAGACCCCTCATGGAGTCCTTCCGAAGAAAAGGTGGCGCCGTGTATGCCGTCTTTGCCGATCCGGCCGCCCGTCATGACGATAAGGTCTCCGGGACAAATTTCTTTGGTATGGGTCACCTCGCCATGGATGCGTGACGGCATGATGCCTCCTGTGCCGCAATAGACCAGGGGCTTGCCTAAATACCTGTCGTCAAAGACGATGCAACCGTTTACGGTGGGGATGCCGCTCTTGTTGCCCCCGTGCTCAACGCCTTCCCGGACGCCTTCATAGATGCGCCGGGGATGGAGGATCCGCTTGGGAAGTTCCTTGTCGTACATAGGCGGGGCAAAACAGAAGACATCAGTATTGAAGATCAGCTTCGCGCCCTTGCCCGTTCCAAAAGGATCCCGGTTCACGCCGACAATGCCCGTCAGTGCCCCACCGTAGGGATCGAGGGCCGACGGCGAATTATGGGTCTCCACCTTGAAGACGAGGTTATAGTCGTCGTTGAGTTTGATGACGCCCGCGTTGTCCACGAAGACGGAAAGGCACCAGTCATCGGCCCCCATCTTTTCCCGGACGGCTTTCGTTGAACCCTTGATATAAGTGTCGAACAGGGAATCGACGGACACGGTCCGTCCCGATCCATCGTTATAATCAATGAGGCTGCTGAAGATCTTGTGCTTGCAATGCTCCGACCAGGTTTGGGCCAGACATTCCAGTTCCGCATCGGTCATCTGCCCGTCCAGGCCGACCTTCCGGCGTTCGGCCACAACGGCCTCATCGTTGAGATAAGCCTGAAGGATCTTCATCTCTCCAAGGGTCAACGCCAGGACACCTTCGCTGCTGATGGCGACAAGGGCCTGATCGTCCACATTGAGATTGATCCGCATCGTCCGGGGATGATCGACACCGCCGACCTTGGGAACATAAGGCGTCAGGCCCCGGGCAGGGTCCCAGGTCTTTCCGTCGACCACATCATAACGTTCGATCAAATCGTTGGCCAGGAGGCTCGAGGCTATCTTTTCCGCATCTTCTTTTGACAACGGCCCGGAAAGTATGTACTGCCGGGATGTATAGACGGAAATGGACCGGCCAATTGTCTGCGGATCAGGTGACTTACCGAAGAGGAGTTCAATAGCCTCCCGTGCCGTTTTGCCGACATTGTCCGTCACACCGGGGCGGAAACCAACCTCAATGAGCCAGTCAAAGGTTCGGGCGATGCCACAGTCGATGGCGTATTGCTGAATGACAGGATCGCATAGGGGTCCTGAGGCAATGGCGACCAGGTCTTCCGGTAAAAAAGCACCTTCAATTGTATAAACCTCGACGGTTTGGACGGCCGTCACTTGGAGACCGAGATGATCCGTAATCCGACGTTTGATTTTCTCTCCCAGGGCATCCCGGATGCCTGATTTAAAACCGATTTCGATGCGATGCGCCATGCCTGCCAAAGCCTTTTATCTATTTAATTGCTCTACGTTTATTGACGGAGGATTAAACTGACCCTCCCGATTTCGGCGGCGAGTATAGGGGAAGCCATCCGGCGTGTCAAGGAAAAGAACCGGAGCGAATTGCCTCAAATTAAATGTTACCGAAGGAGGTGAATAAAAAGGATCGTTGACTCATAATTCGATATTACCGAATACCGCCATTTCTATGGAGGTTGAATATGAGTCCGCAATCGAAAAAAGAATACACCGAAGCC
>CAZYDG010000025.1:0-16604 GCA_964645835.1 uncultured Syntrophaceae bacterium | reverse complement strand
TATCACTAAATTGGACAGCATCGTAATTGATAGAGAAAAAAAAGAGGCAACCTGATTTTCAAAGAACAAATTTAACCCGTCCAAATACCTGATTTTACAAATGCCAGTGAGGTGTTTTCAGGTTATTTTGGACAGCAATGTCAAAAATTATGAACTCATTATTCTTCTTTCATTACCTGTCGATCAGTCATTAAATTTTTTAACACAGACTCTTTCAAATCTGATATAGGCCCAGTTTCATTTTCGGAAACACATTCTTGAAGGGGAAGAAAACCATGTCACGAGTTGGTGAAAATATCGATGCCCATTGTTTAAAATGTAAACTGGTCCTGGCTCATATCGTTCTGTACGAGGTGGACGGCAAAGTCAGTAAAGTAAAATGCAAGACCTGTGGCGCCGAACACAAGTATCGGGGTATCGGCGGACCGGCAAAGGCTAAGGAGCCTTCTGAACGTACATTGAAAGAAAAAAAAGCCAAGGCAGCTACCGCCAGGGATCGGGGCAACCCGGCGCCCGTGGAATGGGAAAGCCGCCGTCGCAGCATGGACCCGGAAACAGTGGTGAAGCCATACCGTATCAGAGACGGTTACGTCGTAGGCGACGTGATAGAACACCCTCAGTTCGGCCTGGGATTTGTGGAACAGGTCAGTTCCGAAAAAAGGATAGATATCCTGTTTCGGGATGCTGTCCGTGCGATGGCCATGAATATCCCCGCTTAACTCATCCTCTTATTCAGATTTAGAATCGGACTCCGCATCGGTTTTTATCTCATCCGTATTCAGATCGCAATCCTGCTGGAAATAGGCTTTGATCTTCATCCGGATCGATTCGGGAAGATTGATGCCGATGGCTTTGATTCGGCCTTCATACTTCTTGAACGACCGGGTATGCTGTGATGTATTGATAAAGATCTTGAAGTAGGAACGGATGCTGCCTTCAAGTTCGGAGCGGAACTCCAGGTCTTGATTCAGGAGATCTTCAATAGGGGCGATGATGCGATAATTGATGGGCCGGCAGATGGCTCGGTAGGCCACAAAACGCATAAGCATATCACATTCGTAGTTCTTTTCACGGATGGATCGTTCCACGACGTTAAGGTCGATGCAATCCATGATCTGGAAGGCGTATTCAGGGCGCAGGATTGCATCGATGATCTCCTTGGCATCCTGGTACTGCCCGCAGGTATTGATATCCCCGTCATAGTCCGTATCGCAGCGGACATAGACGACAAAATCGATATCCGACCCCTTCTCGCACAAGCCCATGTTCGTAGAGCCCATAACATCCATGGCAATGTTGTCATGGATCCGTTCCTCTATTTGGCGGGCAATCTGCTCGAGCTTGTCCAGACGGTCTTCCGTATGACCCGTTTGAAACATCCGATAAAACTGCTTTATTTCATTATATAATTGTATTTCCGGGATATGGGAATACTTCTGGGTCTTGGCATCGAAGTTCCTGCCCTGACGGAGGGCATTGTAACGCTCTGAATCGACGATCTTTTCTTCCCAGCGGCCATCTATTCCACAGACGTAATCGGCAATGTCATGGATGCGATCCTCGACAAGCTTCCTGAAGACGATTTTATCGACGCGACGTTCCTCCATCTCAATGGTGTAGAAGAAACCCCCTTCCGCAACACCACCCGTCAGCGTCGTTACTTCGCCAAAATTCGAGGGATTGAGATAGATCGTCTCCTCGCTGACCTGGAACCCCCAATCCATGTGCACATGGCCGGTCAGACACAAAATGACGGGGTTGTTATCGCAATAGTGGCGCAGAGCGGGCGAACCTGAAGTCCCGAACTGGTTGACCCGGTCATGGATACCGTGGGCGGGTTGATGGCTCACGATGATGTCTGGTTTTACGGCCTTGAAGAATCTGTATAGCTCGTTGTTGGAATCATCTATCCTAAGACCTCCCCGGTAGGTTACGACATACCGTTCGGGAATCCCCGGCGTCCAGATTTCGGCGCCGCCGTATCCTGCAATCTTCAGCCCATGTATGTCATGCCAGTGGAGATGGAGGTCCCTTTCATGCAGAGACGTATACTTCAGGTCCATGTCGTAATTCCCGGGCAAAGCGAAGACCTGGGCCGTCTGTTTTGTCGCCAGGATATTCTCCAGCACTTTGTATTTCTGTTGAAGGACCCTCCTGGCGCGAATGGTATACTGCTGATATCTTGATCCCATCTCCTCGATTTCAGCGGACAGGTTCGGCATGCCGAGCAATTCGTCGACAAAATCTTCGATGCCCATATCTTCTTTGTTCATGCGAATGCGCAGACCATGGAAATAGGATTGAAGTTCATGGTAATTGATGGCCGTGTTCATATGGTAAAAAGGGATATCGATCAGGTCGCCGGCAATGATGTACACATCGGCCACCGTCTCCGACAACAGGACCTTGACGCGTTCAAAGGCGCCGTGAATATCCGCCACATAGATAATTCGCACAATATTCCTCCTGATGACTTTTTAGCATAATTGTGGCGAAAGGGCTCGAAAAAACAACTGCAGACCTGAAATTAACGATTATTGTTACCAATTTCCTTAAGAAATAAATATTCTTGAAATCCCGAGGCCAATCGCATATCTTACGCCCCATGCATCTGACAACGGACAAAGATCACACCAAAGTAATGCGTCGGCTGCGGCCTCTTTCATGGCTGTCTTATGTAAAGCTCCGCTTGTATTCCGCCTGGGATATCATTCGAGATTCCGCCATCAATTTCCAAAACAACGGAGAGACAAATCAGGCGGCAGCCATCGCCCTTTATGCCATCTTATCCTTCATTCCCTTGTTTATCCTGACCTTCCTAATGGCCGGCCACATTTTCGGGTCCTATCCGCAGATCCAAAAGGGGCTGACGGATGGGCTCCAGCATTTCAGCCCTTCCGCCTCGACAAGCCTTCTGACCCAGTTGGGCACCTTGAACGTCGAAGATAAGCAAAAAGTCCTTGGATGGGTCGGGATCATCTCCCTGATTTGGTTTTCATCCATGATTTTCGGGGCCATCGAAACGGCGCTGAATATCATCTTCCGGTCGAAGAAGCTGCGAAACTATTTCGTGTCCAAGGCCTTGGCCATCGCCATGATCCCCATGGCCTGGGCCGTCGTAATAACGAGCATTCTGATCACATCCATAGCGGCGATCCTGGCGAAACAGCCTCTTCTGGCTCAAAGCGGTATTCCTTATCTCCCCCTGATCCAAGGAGCCACGTTTCAGTATGTCATCCCCTATGTTGTTACCGTACTTTTTTTTACCATCGTCTACAAGATCACTCCCACCATCAAGATTCCCCTGGGGCTGGCCCTCATGGGCAGCATCATTTTCTCCGCCCTGATGGAACTGGCCAAACACCTGTTCACCTGGTATGTGGCCAATTATACGCGTTACAATATCATCTACGGTTCCCTGGAGACGGTGGTTATCCTGATCTTCTGGGTTTTTTACATCGCCCTGATTCTTTTGTTTTGCGCCGAGCTGATGTCATCCTATTTGAGGCGGGACCTGATTCTCCTGGAACGGGCCTTCTTCAAACCCGGCAGAAAAGAGCGCCTGACCGACGACCGCCTTTTCCGCAAATTCGGCCGCTTCTATCCCGAAGGGTCTTATATCTTTCGTGAAGGAGATCACGACCATGACATGTACTACATCCTCTCCGGGCGGATCAGTGTCGAGAAGCGGGCCGGCCATGTGAAAAAAATCCTGTCAACACTGGAAGCAGGCCATTATTTCGGTGAAATGGCTCCTCTTATCGACGCGCCACGGACGGCATCGGCCAAGGCCGCTGAAGACAGCACGCTGGCGGTTATCGACCGCAGCACCTTTCAGGATCTTATCCGTGAAAACGAGGGCGTCTCCCTGTTCATGCTCCGGGAGTTCTCAAACCGGATTAAACATACCAACAAGGCCCTGGAAGAAACAACACAATCCTGGATCCGTATGATCGTTATTCTCTACTTCATCAAAACCCGGCCCCTGGTCAACCCGTCTGCAGATCCCCTTAAGGACCTGGCGGAATGCACGGAAAAAGATCCGGGTGAACTGGAAGAGATTTTGGAAGATTTATCCCGTGAGGGTATCCTGACCTTTCAGGACAACCGTGTAATAGCCTTCGACGAGGAGGCAGCGTGGCAGTCTCTTATCAGCAGGCATGGCCGGCATTAGTCAGGCAGTTCTGTTGAAAAACGCCCATCCCACGCTTTCGCGGGGACGGCGTCTGCTGCGTTGCGCCACAAGCCTCGTCAATCGACGTACTTCTATGTACGCCTCTTTCCTCGACTTTTGCACGCCTTGCATCTGGACATTTTTGAACAGGCTGCCCAAAATTGAGTTTTTCAACCACCTTTTAGAAACGGAGTATTAGTCTGTAGGTGAATAGGATTTTTCCAACTCGTATCAGTGGTGTCATCTGCAGGTAAAATAGAGGAAATCCCTTTGTAAGGCCAATGCCACGCTGCCATCCACTCGATTGGTTGAAATCTCGTGGTGGATTTCAGATCAAGCGCGATTTGCCATTGCAAAAAACGGCGCATGGTTGGACGTAAAGACGGGTGGATCGCGCTTCAGGATGGCGGCAATTACCGGATGGCGTTTAAACTGCCGGTCCAGGAAATGCCGGATTTGAGGACGATTCCAACCCTGGGGATGGATAAAATCATAATAGAGAGACAGATCGCCCTCAGAAAATGCCCTCGTTTGGAGACCATCAGCCGAATCGATGGGCAAATTGAAAACCGCCACATTAAGAAAATCGATGTCTTCACCGTGACGGGTGACAAAATCCAGGGTTTTCCCGGCATTGTCAGGAGTTTCCACAGGCGTACCGAAGAGAATATAGACATAGGTTGCAATTCCTGCTGCCTTCAGGTTTCCGAGGACGACAGAGGCGGTGTCTAAATCAATACCCTTATGAAGACCATCGAGGACAGCCTGGGACCCTGATTCAAGGCCCAGCTTCAGCATAACGCAACCCGAATCTTTCAGGCGGCGGCAGAAACTCTCATCCGCCAGGAGTTTTGTGATACGGGCGAAACCGTACCAGGGAATACCGATGTTCCCTTGCGCGAGCGCCTTCAGCAATGCCGGGCTCAGGGCATTATCCAGGAAATGGATCAGCGATGGCATTCTCTGCACTGCCGATGTCTGTAGATCCGCCATTACCAGATCCGCAGGAATGGAGTGATAAGGGTTTTCTTCTGCCGTCTCCGGGCAAAAGGAACACTTCCGAAAGTAACAGCCCTGCGAGGCGCTGTAGGGCAAAACAACGGGGGGCGACAAGTAGTCCATGAGCGGGAATGCGCTGTAATCGGGTTCTGTCGCCGTTCCGTCGGGGATAATACCGGACATGGCAAGAAGGGGTTTTTCCCCCGGCCCGGCTACCATATCATCGACGACCCCGGTAAATGGATTTCTGCCTTGCAGGCGCTTCTGCCAGGAATTCACAAGGCCGCCGCCGAGGACAATTCTGGCAGTGGGCGCAGCCCGCCGGAGGACACCTATCATCGCAAAGGCACATAGGGCCTGACTAAGGTAATTGAGGGACAAACCGATGATCTCGGGCTTCTCTTCCCGAAGGATGGGCAGGAGGCGGTCATAGAAATAGGGGTAAAAGGGGTTCTCTTCCGGTATTTGGGCCGCCCGGATCAGGTCGGCGCTTCTGGCTGGGGACAGGTGGCGGTCTTCATAATCGGCCAGACCGATCCGGAAACGGTCGGTATTGGCCGACTTTTCCACCACCCGCGACAGATCGGAGACAGCACGGCGATAGCGGTCCGGATGGCTGTAAACAGGCCATGCCCGGAGAGTCTCCAGATGGGCACTTCCATGGCGAGAAGCCCGCCGGGTCCATGTATCGGCGCCTGCCGGGGCTTCATTTCGTCCTTCAATAAGATAGAGAAGACCTTCCAGGGCGGTATCAATGACACGATACGGTACGGCGTAATGCTTCAGGGCGCCGGCCAGTTTTGCCAGTCCCGCAGGGGCTTCGCCGGGTTTATTGACCGGAGGATGAAGCAGGAGAATCATGAAGGGCCCGGATCAAGCCAGGATCGGGACGCCGTGATCCTGGTCGTCCGTCAAGATTTCGAATGCCGCCCGGTTCTTTGTAAACAGGACTTCCCGTTTTATTCCCTTGCCGCGACGGTCTTCAATACGGATCTCGCAGGTGGCGATCTTCGTGTTGAGACAATGTTTCACGCCGCCGGGAGGATTCTTGTAGGCCAGCCCCACGAAAGATTCCCGGGGCGCGGAGACTGTCCCATCGATCTTGAGGCCTCGCATTTCAGCCCCAAATACCCAGGTAAAAGGAGAGTAGGACCCTCGGGAATCACAAATCCGGAAGAACGTATTGAAGGACCATTCCTCGCCTCTATGACGCAGGACCAAAGGCGTCACAGAAGGTAACCGCAGTGGGCCCAGGTAAAGGCAGGTCGTTGCCGCCTCCAGGAAACTGTCCCGGTGTGTGTCGAAACCCGCCACTTGCCCCCAGGCATACTCACGGGTATGCTTTTCGCCCCAGTTGTGATTCTGGGACCCGACCCAGTCGGTAATATCGTAGCGTTTGTCGTCGACGGCCAGGAAACCGTTGAAGATCGCCATGGGCATTCCGACGAGGCTTTTGGCTTTCGGAAACCTCGCTGTATATCGATTCAGGGGAAGAAAGAATAATGGCCCCTCCTGTCCGCGATAATCCATCCGCCATGTCATATGATGTCCCCCGGATGCCGCCCGTCCCTGAAAGGACACAGGACCGAGAACGGCGTCACCGATGCGGACGTTGAACCCTGATGGTTCAAAGACACATCCGGCTATGGGAACCACATGCTTAACGACCCGATGGCGCCCCGTCTCGC
Source organism: uncultured Syntrophaceae bacterium (assembly GCA_964645835.1). Classification (GTDB taxonomy): domain Bacteria; phylum Desulfobacterota; class Syntrophia; order Syntrophales; family UBA8958; genus CAZBME01. The sequence continues at coordinate 9,743 of CAZYDG010000025.1, read as the reverse complement.
CGTCGAACCAGACACCCCACAATTCCCCAACAGCCTCTTCCGGCCTGTTGCGGGGACAGAAAAGGGTATAGCGGATCCAGAAGGCCAGGGGCCGCTCGGGATGATTCGCCCGGACAAAGTAACTTTCATAGAAACCTGCCGCCTGACCGGGAAGGTAACGGGAGCTGTTCGCCATTTCGTTCGCTATATTGAGATCCATAAGCATTAACTCTCAATTAAAAGATATTTTGGCGGATTCTATCTTCCGGCGCTCCATCCGGAAAAGACCGGGACCCTGTCCCGTATAGATTAATTATGGCTGGTGTGTCAAGGTGGGATATCTTACCCAAATCCACCGCTAACCAAAAGACATTGATACCCGTCTGACGAAGAGAAGCGGGGCATTGGCCTGGAGGTGAATTGGATTTTTCCAACTAATATCAGTGATGTCATCTGCAACATGCAAAAATGGGAAAAATCCCTGAAACGTAAGGCCAAAGCCCCGCTACAGTTCTCTCGATTTGGTTGAAATTTGCCGGTGAGCTAAGGTCCATAGTAGACGTCACATACAAGGTAAACCGCAATAGTGGCTTGACAGTGGCGGTAAGCTGTCATAACTTTTAGGAACCAAAAGAGGAGAATATACATATGTTCCGGGAAAAATGGCGTCAGCAATACCCCGATAAATTCGCCCCCGAAGAGGTCATTTTCGGCCGCATTCATCGTGGCGACACTATCTTTATTGGTTCGGCCTGTGCGGAGCCGCAGTATCTGGTCCAAGGCCTTATCCGTTATGTCAAATCCCATCCCAAGGCCTTTGTCGATGCTCAAGTCCTCCACATCCGATCCCTTGGGGTCGCGCCCTATGCCACAGAGAAGTTTAAACAGAACTTCCGGCATAACTCTTTCTTTATTGGCGACAGCACGCGCGACGCCGTCAATAGCGGCGTTGCCGATTACACCCCGATTTTTCTGTCAGAAGCGCCAGGGCTTTTCCGCCGCGGCCTCGCCCGGATCGACATAGCCCTGGTTCAAGCTACGCCGCCTGATGAACACGGTTTCATGAGCCTCGGGATCAGCGTGGATGTCGTCAAGGAAGCCGTCCGGCAGGCGGCCGTCGTAGTCGTTCAGGTAAATCGCCATATGCCGCGGGTCCTGGGTGACGCCTTCATCCACATCAACGATGTGGACTATATAGTTCCCCATGACGAAGATCTTCTGGAATACAGCCCCGAAGCCGATACGGACATCGCCCAGCGGATCGGAAAGTATGTATCGCGCCTTATTGAAGACGGAGATACCCTTCAAGTCGGTTACGGCCGGATTCCCAATGCCGTATTGGCCAATCTTAAGGACAAGAAGCATCTCGGAATCCATACGGAGCTTATCAGCGATGGGATTGTTGAGCTCATGAAAAAGGGTGTCATCGACAATTCGCGTAAGGCCCTCAACCCCGGCAAGACCGTAACCACATTCTGCATGGGCAAAAAGTCGTCATACGAGTACCTCCATGACAATCCGGCCTTTGAATTCCGGACGATTGACTATACCAACAACGTCCTGAATATCGCCCGCCAGGACAGGATGGTCGCCATCAACAGCGCCCTTGAAATCGACCTGACGGGTCAGGCCACGGCGGAATCCATCGGGACGATCTTTCATAGCGGCGTCGGCGGCCAGGCAGACTTCATGCGTGGCGCGGTATTCGCCCGGGGAGGCAAATCAATCCTGGCCTTGCAGTCCACGGCGGCAAGCGATGTAGCGTCCCGCATCGTTCCATCACTCCGCGAAGGGGCCGGCGTCACCCTGACCCGAGGCGATATCCACTATGTGGTCACGGAGTTCGGTATCGCTTATCTTCACGGTAAAAGTATCAGGGAACGGGCCATGGAACTGATCGGCATCGCCCATCCAAAATTCCGGCCATCACTTATCGAAGATGCAAAAAAACGCGGGTTTATCTATCGGGATCAAGCATTCATCCCCGACATCCGCGGAGAGTATCCCGAACACCTGGAATCTTACCGAACCACGCGAAAAGGGGTAAATATCCTCTTCCGGCCTATCAAGATCAGTGATGAACCAAGGCTCAAGGATTTTGTCTATTCCCTGTCTGACCAAAGTCTCTTTCGGCGCTTCATGTCCGCCCGGAAGGATGTTCCTCACGAAGTCCTCCAGAAACTGGTCATTATCGATTATACGGTAGAGATGGCCATCCTGGCCATTATGCCCAGAGGGAAAGAGGAGGAGATCGTAGGCGTCGGCAGATATTACATCGAACAGGAAAAACACTCTGCCGAAGTCGCCTTTGCCGTCAAAGATACTTACCACGACAAAGGCATCGGATCGGAATTGCTCTCATACCTGACATATCTCGCCAAACGGCAGGGCCTCCTCGGTTTCACCGCCGAAGTCCTCTCAGACAACCAGCCCATGATGCATGTATTCGAAAAAGGCGGATTTGATCTGGAAAAACGAAGTGTTGCCGGTCTTTGGGAATTGAAGATGACTTTTCTGGAAACCTGATCCCATGTCAGGAGCTTCTTAAAGAATTTCATAAATATTTATTGTAATATTTTACATATTATGAAATAAAGCGGGCAATAAAAACAGATATTGTCTGATATAAGACATAATCAAAAAAATATTACCAGCATGGAAAAACTGTCCTATCAAAAAACCATGAACGAGGTAAATAAAGTTTACCTCTTCCACTATCCCGAAAAACACTTTCAACCAATCAGCGAAGCGTTCAGTTTGATTGAAAAACTTTTCGAAGGCAGGTATCCCGGATACAAGGGCTGCAATACGCAATACCACGATCTCCGGCATACTCTGGATGCCTTGCTTGCAGCGGCGAGGATTTGCGACGGCTACCAAATTAAGAACGGACCTTTACGGGAAGACCTGGTTCAAGATCTTTTCATGGCATCACTCCTTCATGATACGGGTTACCTTCAGGAAATCGGCGATGATATAGGAACAGGGGCAAAATATACCCTAAACCATGTCCAGCGAAGCATTGAATTTCTCTATAAAAACCATGAGCAATTCGGTATCGCCAAAGACAGGACCTCTAGAATCGCCAAGCTTATCCAATGCACCGGCTTAAGTACTCGTTTTGAAGAAGTCCCTTTTATGACAGCTGAAGACCGGATCGCAGGAGCGTTTCTTGGGTCAGCGGACCTTTTAGGGCAAATGGCTGACAGGCAATACCTCGAAAAATTATTATTCCTGTACTATGAATTTCGGGAAGCGGGCATTGCCGGATACGAAACGGAATTCGATATCTTCCTCAAAACGGAAGGCTTCTACGATTTGGTCAAATCGCGTCTTACGATCGTGTATCTGAATGTCCAGGAATTCATACGTATTCACGGAGTAATGCGATACGGCATCGATGCCGACTGGTACATGCTGGCCATCGCTCGCCATATGTCATACCTCAGAAAGATCATTGAGGATGACACATCCAATTTCCGACACAAACTGAAACGGGGTGACTCCAAAAAACGTGATGAATTGTCACAATGGCCAGTGAAAATAACATGAAAATGATCTCGAGACGGAAATCAATACCCTTTCTTTTTCAACCAGATCCCTAAACGCCTGAGACCCTCCTCCATAGAAACGGCCGGCACATAATCAAGGATCTGCCGGGCCGCTGAGATATCAAACCAGTGCGATGTCGAAACCTCTTCGACTAGAAATCTCGTCATCGGAGGTTCTCCTGTCAATTGAAACCCCCGGTAAACACCTTCCACGAGTGTACCAAGAAGCATTGCCGCGCCGCGTGGGATGGACCGGGTGATCGGCGCAATATCCGTCAGTTTGACAATGGTGTTGATTAGTTGCCATAGATTTACCGGCTCACCGTTGGAGATAAAAAAGGGCCGTCCCGCCGCTTCAGGGCGGTCGGCCAAGGCGCGGGCCGCCAGCAGATGGGCATCTACACAATTGTCGATATAGGTTGTATCAACAATATTTGTCCCGTCTCCGACTCGCCTGACTCTTCCCGTCCGGGCTCGCGCCAGGATACGGGGAATAATCTGCGTATCCTCGGGACCCCAGATGAGATGGGGCCGGAGGGACAAGGTCCGGAGAGAAGGCGAATCAGCAGCCAAAACCAGGCGCTCCGCCATGGCCTTCGTCGCCGTATAGGGAGACCTGGGGTTTTCTGGATAAGGAATGGATTCATTGCCTCCTGCGATATCCGCATCGCCGAAGACGACGCTTGCCGAGGAGGTGTAAACGAGACGTCCGACGCCGCCTGCCCGGCAGGCGTTGAGAATATTTTCGGTCCCTGTGACATTTGGCCGGTAAAAGGCGTCGTAATCACCCCAAATCCCAGCCTGGGCAGCATTGTGAAAAACGACGGCACATCCGTCACAGGCCCGGCGGACGGCCTCCTGATCGGCGAGATCGCCCCGAAGGACCGTCACCCCCATGGCCCGGAGTTCCGGATAGTTCCCACGGGAAAAGCTGCGCACTGCACATCCCTCCGCCAGAAGACGCTTCACAAGCGCCCTCCCCAGGAAACCGCCGCCTCCCGTTACAAGGACCTCAAGACCAGGGCCGATTTCTATCATATCCTATCTCCCACAGTGGACAAGCCCACCGGTAAATATTTATTTCAACACCCTTTCCGCCCATATGGCCAGTTTTTCCCGGAAGATCTTGGCATTATGGCGGATATCGACAGGGAATCCCGGATGATACAGGACATCCCGGATCAATCGCGTCCGTGGGTCCGTTCGGCCAAGGGCGAGCAGTTCCGATGTCAGGGTCACCTTGTCTTCCCCTTTGTCCCCCTCTTTGAGTTCAATAATGATAACGGGCTTTCGGTTACCCGGCCTCCCGACACCGACAAGGGCACTGCGGCGGACCCGGGGGTGACGGTTAAAGACTGCCTCGCAGGGAATCGTGAAAAGGACTGCTCCGGGAATTTCAACCCGATGGGTTTTGCGCCCGCAAAACCAGAGCCTTCCCCATTCATCAAGATAGCCAACGTCGCCCATACGGTGCCAAATCCCACCATCACGTTCATCGACAATCTTGGCCGACCGGGTGGCCTCGGGCCGCTGAAAGTATTCTTTTGTCACAACGGGGCCCTTAACGGTGATCTCGCCGATCTCCCGGCGGCTGAGCTCTTCCGCCTGGAGCCAGTGAGCGATCGGTTCGTCCGTGATTCTGATAATGGCCACTTGCATCCCCGCCATGGGTTTGCCAACGCAAGTCCCGCTTCCCATTTCAGAGGAATAACGTGTCGCATCCACGATTTCATGGCTATCGATGCTCGATACCGGCAGAACCTCCGTTGCTCCGTAGGGCGTATGGAGCTTGGCATCACCGGGAAGCATCCGGTGAAGGGCCTCAAGGAGGGCAGGACGGGCCGGTGCTCCGGCGGTGATGATCCGCTTCAACTGCGGGAGCTTTACACCCGTCTGTTCGCCGTGGCGGGACAGGTTCTCCAAGAGGGCCGGCGATCCGTACAAGCTGTTGCAGCCGTTATCGATCAACGCCTGGATGATCTTCCGGGGGTCGGCCTTGGCTGGTTTTGTCGGGTCCATGTCGGGAATAACGGCCGTGATACCCAAAACACAATCGAAGAGGGCAAACAGGGGGAACGTGGCCAGATCGATGTCGTTTTCTCCGTAGCCGAAGTGGGAACTCAGATAGCGGACCTGGGTGTCGAACATGCCGTGTTCGTAGACTACCCCTTTTGGTGGCCCTGTGCTGCCCGTTGTAAAAAAGATACCAGCCATATCGTCCGGGCGGGACGGGACCGGCTCGAAAGGACGCCAAGGTTCCCTGACCAGGTCCCGAAGGCTGTAGCCTCCCCAAAAGAGACGTGGCCCCACGGTCACGTTCACGCGAACCGTTGAAAATTTGCGCCCGGACAGAACCCGAAGCCCGTGGGCAAGAGGAATACCAATAAAGGCTTCGGCACCGACGGAGGATAGATTATCGACGAGGTTCTGCCGCCCCATGCCGGGATCGATCATGACCGGGACAGCGCCGACGCGAAGGAGGGCAAAGGTTACGCAGAAAAGTTCAATGGAAGGTTTGACCATGAGAATGGTCCGGCAACCTTTACGGATGCCGATCCGCTGGAAGGCGTGAGCCAGGCGGTCTGTCTCCTGTTCAAGTTCCAGAAATGTCCGGTGGCGGTAAATGGGTTTGCCGCCCCGATTGTATCCTCCATGGCATATGACGGCCTTTTTATTGGGGAGACACTTAGCTGCACGGGACAGATGTTCGCTCAAGTTTGTCGTCGTATCATCGTATCGTTCCATAGGCCCGTTATAGAGGATGTCGCCGGAAAAAATCCAACATTTTCTCGGAAACTTGGTCCGGGTAATCCTCCAGGATGTAATGACCCCCATCGGGGAAGGAATAAACTTCCGCTTTTGGGAACCTTTTTTGCCACTCCTTGAGGATGATACCATCAAAGACAAAATCCCTTTCACCCCAGCAGATCAATAGAGGCCGATCCTGAAATACTCTGATGTGGCTGTCCACCCAGGCAGCCAGTTGATAGCTCTTGTCTTTGGGAGACAACGGAATATCCTGTACGAAACGCAATGTAGCCAGGCGGTTCTGCCAGGTATTGTACGGCGCCGTCAGGGCCCGGCGGACATCAGGCGTCAGGCCCTTTCGGGTTCCAAGAAATGAGGCGCCCATGGCGAAGGCGTTAAGGCCGCGGATAAGGATGGTGGGAAGCAGCGGTATATTTTTGACAAACGACAGCGGCCAAGGAAGTTTCTTTTCCTTTGGAATCATAAAGGCCCCTGTATTGAGAACGACAATCCGGTTGATCCGCTCGGGCCTGCGGCAGGCGCAGGCCATGCCGATCATACCGCCCCAGTCGTGGACGACAAGGGTGACGTCCCGCATCAGGCCGAGATGATCGAGGAGATCCTCCAGGTTGTCCACATGGCTTTCCAGCGTGTAGGTAAAGGCATCCTCCGTCGGCCTGGAAGAGAGGCCGCATCCCATGTGGTCGGGGATGACGAGACGATAATTGGGGGACAGGGCTGAAACAAGGCTCCGGTAATAGAAAGACCACGTGGGATTGCCGTGGACACAGACCAGGGGTTCGCCATACCCTTCATCTAGATAATGAATGTTCATACCGTTGCGCCGGACCCACCGGCTCCGGTAGGGATACAAGTCACGAAAAGGGCTGATGTCGAAAGGCGGCTTGATGAAAGGTGAATTGTCGGGAAGGGATTCGAATGGCACCCGTTTGGTTGTGCCGGTGCGATGAGGACTGGTCATATTTTTCCTGACAAAGGGTCCACAGTCTCTAATAAATATTTCTATAAAGGGCCACTGTCACTGTTATTCCCGCCCCTACAGTTAAAAAGACCACATTCCGCTTCCGAGCGAACCTGCCTTCCACTTCAGCCCGATAGAGTGCCATGCCGAGACCGGCTGTATGAACATTGCCGTATGTCGCAGTTACATCGACGATCTTTTCCCCCAACCCTGTCCGTTTTCTCATCTCTACAAGCCATCCCCGTGGATCCTGGGAAGGAATCAGCAGATCGATATCCGTCAAGGCCATGTCCATGTCTGTTAGAAACGCCTCCAGGGTCGTCATGGCGCTATTGGCACACTTTACGGCATAATCGGGATCGGATCGCAGGACCAGCCAATTCTGCTTTTTCTTTTCCCCTTGCCAAATCATTCGTCCCCAGGCAGCGTCCAGATACCTTGTGTCCGTAACAGTCCGAAAGGCGATGAACCCTTCACCGTCTTCACCGGGGACCAGAAGAACTGCTGACGCTGCCGGGTCGTAGTCGTAGCCGTCGCTAAGCCCTGGAACGGATTCTGCATCGCCGGCCACAACCATGGCGCAGTTCGTGAGGCCCGACTGTAAGAATCCATCGGCCACCATGATGCCCGTCAACATACCCCCGCCGCCGTTTGTCAGGTCAAAGGAGAAAGTGCTTCTCTTGCCTCCCCCGGACACATTGGCGCCGATATTTTTCTGGATGAAACTGGACATGGCAGGCTCAACCAAGTGGCGGTCCCGGTATACCCCTGTATTAATGAGGATGCCAATATCAGATGGGTCCACACCGCCGCTTTTGAGACATTCCTCGGCCGCCTTCGACTCCAGTTCAACGGAACCGCGGCGGAAGAACCCCTCGTGGGCTATATTCACGGATTTAATCTTCGTACCCATACCGATATGCCATATCATCCATTGCAAACGTGGCTATCCCGACAACGAGGCCTGATGCCAGGGCCATGAGAAGGATATTTTCCCCCGGTTTGAAACGCTTTTCTTTCAGATAGCGGTACATGGCCAGAAAATGGGACGTCGATGCCGTATTGCCATATTGTTCGAGATTGGCGACAACATTCCTTGGACTCCCGCCGAGATACCGTCGCAGGCGCCGGCTACCGGTTGTAATGGCCATATTTGAGGTCTGGTGAGGGATAAAGTGGTCGACATCTCCCCAGGCCAGACCACAAACCTTCAATGCCTTCTCCACGATGGCCGGTGCATCGTCGATGGCGGCCTGGTGAATCTTTCGGGCGTCGGTAGTCATCTGCCCGCCGGGAGCTCCCATGCAGGCGCCACCGATACAGAGATCGCTGTACCGGGACAAGGTCGTAAACCCTGCCAGGTTCAGAGATGCCTTGCCCGGCCCGGAACGTTCCAAAATTACGGCGGCGCCGCAGTCTCCGATTGTCAGGGAGGCAAGTTGGCCACTCAGAACGGTCTTCACGTGGGGTATGGCGTTGCGTCCCAAAGAGGTAATGTACTCACCGGAGATAACCATGCCGCACTTAATGACCCCCCGGCGGATGAAATCGTTCATGACAAAAACACCCGTAAGCATACCGGCGCACGCGTTGGCCACATCGAAGGTTATTGCCCGCTTCGCCCCGATGGCCTCTCTAACGTACAGGGAAAGAGGCGGCTCGTATATGAAGGTCAGGCCATCCTTGAATTTGGAAATGGAGCAACAGATGATCATCTCGAGATCGCTGGCCTCGTGGGACGAATAATGAAGGCAATCCAAGGCGGCATTCGCGGAAAGGGTGTACGAATCCTCATCTTCCGAGCAAACCCGCCGTTCCCGGATACCCGTCAGGTCTTCGAGATCGACATCGACCCACATTTTCAATCGTGACATGAGGTCCGCCGTGGTTAACCGCTGTTCCGGGATACTGGCGCCCAGGCTTTCAAATCGGCTGACAAAGGGGGGTTGATGTGATGCCGGCATAATCTAATGCCCTCCGGAATTCCTACAGACACGTTTTTCAGTGGTGGACCTCCACACGAGAATCACTACCGTTGCTGACGCAATATAGAAAAAACATCGGCGAGTCAAGGGCAAAAGCAGGCCATAATCCATCGCCATATTTCAGCCAAATCGCATGGATGGCAGCGGGTCATTGGCCTTCCGGTTAAGGGGATTTTTCCCATTTTCGTATGTTGCAGATGACATCACTGATACGGACCGGAAAAAACCAATTCACCGTCAGACCAATATCCCGCTTTTCTTGGAACAGACGTACATCAAGTTTTTGGGGTTTTGTGGTTGATTTGGGCAGGCAAAAGCTCGGTAATAGGGCTTAAAGTCGTGTTGGGAGTACGTGATATGTCCGGTTTGTTAAGATCACCTATGGAGGTGATCGATGCGACAGACGGAGATGCTACAGGAGATCCGGAGGATGCGATTTGAAGAGGTATATTCGGAGTGGAACGAGAGTCGGTTGACCGAAGAGGAAGCAGCTCGGAT
>CAZYDG010000024.1:0-18336 GCA_964645835.1 uncultured Syntrophaceae bacterium | reverse complement strand
AAGGGCGCGGCAGCAGGCCGCCCCGATACCCGTAGCGCCTCCGGTGACGACGGCAACAGGTTTTTCGTTCATAGTTCCCTCCTGAAAATGCCGCCGATGGAATTCGGCGACAGCCGGGGGTAATCGCGATAGACGATCACCTTAGCCGCCTCGGAAATTGTCATGTAATTGGGAGCGGAACTTCCGGAGATAACCATGCCGATAACCCCAATCTTGATCCCTGCCAGTTCGAAGGCCATCCGTGCTGCCGCGGCCCCCATCTGGGCATTTGAATAGAGACTCATATCACAGTTTGCAAGCTGATCGAGGTTTTTCGTTTCCTGATGTAATTCAGCAGCAGGATTGTTCGACACTTCTCAATACCGATCCATTCTCTGATTCAATCAACGGACGTTCCCATATTGATCTGTGTCAGTAACAGGTTGCTAATAATATTTTCCATTAAAAATCGCTTAATTGCTGCCCTTGTATCATAGATTAAGCGGCTTGTCAGCAGAAATTATGTGACCATTGGAAAACAATTATAATGTCCTGTTTTTAGTACATAACCTGTCCGGTTTATAAATTAGTCACCGGAGGTGATGGATGAAACGGACGGAGTTGCTGCAGGAGATACGTACGATGCGATTTTAAGAAGCATTAGAAATCCCCAACGCTGCCTACCAACGGTTCGATACCAGCATCAGCAAAGCGTTCGCTGTAGCGGACCGAAACATACTGAACGCCCCGGTCGCTGTGATGGATTAACTGACCGGTGTGACGACTTGAGTACATGGCCGGCTCCAAGGCATCCAGGGCCAGATTGCTGCGTAACGAACGCGATACTATTATGATTTAATCTACACTATCCGTTTGACAGATCAATGGTCATCATGTAGACTTCAAAGAATATATGTTATAATTTTGATAGTCATAATATGTTGTTTACCTGTATATTCGAACAGACAGACCAGAAACAAATAGTCTCCGGATTAACACGAGCAGGTACAGGAGCCTGATAATGAAAAGTACCAAGGACCGACAAGAGCAAGCCACTGAATTGCGTAAGCAAGCCGAAGGGCTCGCACGAAAGAAAACGCCCCGGTTGTCGAAGAACAACAAAGCTATGGCGCAAGAAGATATAAGCAGGTTGTACCATGAACTGCGAGTGCAGCAGATAGAGCTGGAGATGCAAAATGAAGAACTTCGCCGGCTGCAGAATGAACTCGAAGCTTCGCGGGAGCGATATTTTGACTTATACGAGCTTGCTCCTGTGGGTTATGTAGTTTTCAATGAGAATGGATTGATTCTTGAGGCAAACCTAACAACCGCCAACATCTTGGGCTTGGCGAGAAGCGAGATTATCAAGCAACCGTTGGCCCGTTTTATTGTTCCCGAAGACCTGGACATATATAGTAGCCACTGCAAGCTGCTTTTTGAAACAGGTGTCCAGCAAGTATGTGAGATAAGGATGCATAAAAACGTCACCCGCTCATTCTGGGCGCGTTTGGAGATGACGTTTTGCCGGGATGCTGATGGGTTAGTTTTCAGAATGGTGATTAGTGATATCACCAAAAAAAAACAGACAGAAGAAACACTAAAAGAAAGTGAAGCACGTTACCGTCATCTTGTTGAGGCTTCGCACGATTGGGTCTGGGAAGTAGATCATGATGGCTTCTATACCTATGCCAGCCCCCAAGTTCAAACGATACTTGGCTACACACCAGAGGAAGTGATCGGCAAGAAACCGTTTGATCTGATGCCCGATGAAGAAGCCAGAAGGATTTTGAGAGTCTTTACAACTATAGCCGAAAAGCGAGAATCCTTTCATGGACTGGAAAACATTAATCGCCATAAGGATGGACGCCTTATCATTCTGGAAACCAATGGTATACCGTTCTTTGATGCAGAAGGACATCTCCTCGGGTATCGCGGCATGGACCGCGACATCACTGAGCGCAAGAAGGTGGAAGAGGTGTTGAGACAAAGCGAAGAAAAATTCAGGTTATCTTTCATGACAAGCTCAGATGCCTATTATTGGGGCACGTTAGACGGTCTGATATTGGAAATCAATCCGGTTTTTGAGGATGTTTTTGGCCATGCACGGAATGAGGCAATAGGGAGAACATTGCAAGATCTGGGCTTCTATTGTGATCCAGCTGATGAGAGAAAAGTGTTATCTGACCTGGAATCAAAAAACCATGTCAAAGACTTTGAAATGAAGAGTAAGAAAAAAAACGGAGAGATAATCACAGTTTTGCTTTCCGTCAGTAAGATGTTGATAATCAATCAGCTGTACATTTTAGGGGTAATTAGGGACATCACCGAGCGTAAACAGGCTGCGGAATATCAAAGAAAACTTGAGGAACGCCTCCAGCGTGCCGAGAAGATGGAGGCGTTAGGAACATTGGCTGGTGGTGTTGCTCATGATCTCAATAATGTTCTGGGAGTTGTAGTTGGTTATTCTGAATTGCTCCTGCATGAGATTGATGAATCGAGTACTCTGAGAGATACTGTGATGAATATTATGGAGGGCGGGCTGCGATCCACAGCCATCGTGGATGATCTTCTGGCACTTGCCAGAATTGGCGTGTCCGGAAGAAAAGTTCTTAACCTCAATGAGATCATCCTTGATTTCAAAAAATCGCCGGAGCGAGCGAAACTACTTTCCTATCATCCTTCTGTGCAAATCAAGACCGATCTGGAACCCAATCTGTTGAATATCTCCGCATCGTCTGTTCATGTGGAAAAGGCTTTATTCAATCTTGTTTCCAATGCGTGCGAGGCCATGGCGAAGGGCGGCTGTGTATCCATTAGAACAACCAATCAGTATCTGGACAAACCTATTCATGGATATGACAATATCCGTGAGGGAGATTATGTTGTCGTTTCGGTATCCGATACGGGAGAAGGCATACCGGAGTCAGACTTGAAGCGGATATTCGAACCGTTTTATACAAAGAAGATTATGGGTAGAAGCGGAACAGGATTAGGCTTGGCGGTTGTCTGGGGAACAGTGAAAGATCATCAAGGTTACATTAACGTGGAGAGCGAAGAGGGAAATGGATCCATATTCACCATTTATTTTCCAGTGGTTAGAGAAGAAATTACGATGGAATCTCATTCTGTGTCCATTAATGATTACATGGGCAAGGAAGAAGCCATTCTGGTTGTGGATGATGTGAAGGGACAGCGAGATCTTGCGGTGGCAATGCTTAAGAAGCTGAATTACAAAGTTGCGAGTGTTTCCAGTGGTGAGGATGCTGTCGAGTATTTGAAGGAACATAAGGTTGATCTTTTGGTGTTGGACATGATCATGAATCCTGGCTTGGATGGACTGACCACCTACAAGAAAGTTCTCGAAGTACAACCAAAACAGAAAGCAATTATCGTAAGCGGTTTTTCTCAGTCAGATCGGGTATATGACGCTCAGGCTCTCGGTGCGGGTGCATATGTCAGAAAGCCCTATGTTCTAGAGACGCTGGGGTTGGCTGTGAGGGACGAGCTGGGCAGAAAATAGATGACGGCACATGCCACAGTAGAAACTGCTATTACGTTGGTGGTCAGAGTAAACTTGTTTCCTTTCTTTTTCATAAGCTACGCATCACTCGATTGAAATAACAATCAAAAGCAATTTGATACCAACAAAGAGTTTTAGAAGCCTATTATCTTAATTCCTGAAGATCTCTTATTTAACGTGCCACAGAGTCTTTTTCATTGACACCCACTTGTGTTGGCACTATACTTCAAGCGAACAGGCGTATTTTCTTATCAAGAAAAAGCTTTATTCATCCGAAAGATAAGAAAGGTGGATTATGCACTGAGAGTACTGAAAAGGGCAGCTAATTTACTTCACGAGTTCGCTGGCATTTGATAAGAACTGTAATATCAAAGTGATAATTGAGACATTGCCCGTTATTGATTACAACGGTGGGCTCGTAATGATAGGCAAAACATATGGATACTGCAGAAAAAAAAGCCCAGGAGAAAGCCTTCAAGGAAAGCGCCGAAAGGATGCGTCTTCTTCTCGAAAGTACGGAAGACTTAATTTTTTTACAAGATCTTACCAGCAAGTACACCTATTTCAACAAGGAAAAACTGGTCAGATCTTTTCCGGAGTCAATGATTGGAAAAAAGCCCGGCGAACTATTCGAAAGCGAAACAGCAGACGCAATCATGAGATTATTCAACCACGTCGTTGCCACGAAAGAGGTTTTCGAGACAGTGCAGAAGATTACCTGGAAAGGTGAAGTAAAGTGGTTTTTATCCCACGGTTCACCGATTCTGGACAGTTCCGGAGCAATTACGGCTGTTGCAACTTTTGCAAAAAACATAACCGGTCACAAGATAATAGAGGAGAAACTGACACGAAACCAGAGGCTTGAGTCTATAGAGTCACTTGCCGGTGGAATAGCGCACAATTTCAACAGTATCCTTTCCAGCATAATAGGATACACGGAAGTATCGCTGTACGAGAACATTAATGAAACAGTCCGGCAGAACCTAATGGAAGTTATGGAAGCTGCAAAAAGGGCGCAAAATCTTATTGATCAGATACTTTCGTTCAGCAAATCTAGCAAGCAGGAATTCCAGACTTACCGGCTCGGTCCGATCATCAAAGATATCCTGAAATTTCTCAGGTCAGTGCTGCCTTCAACAATTAGAATCGACACGATTTATAAGACCGAAGATGATCGTCTGATTACTGATCCCAACCAGATTCGCCATCTTCTCGTAAATTTATGTACAAATGCGGCCCATGCCATGGAGGAAGACGGGGGGGTACTAAAAATAATATTGGAAGACGATCTCGTTAATGCATCGGATTTCGGGATGGATATGAAAAGTGTCCTGAAACTTACAGTGAAAGATACGGGAAAAGGAATCGACCCGGTTATCATGGATAAAATTTTTGATCCGTTCTTCACCACGAAGCAACCGGGTGAGCAAACAGGTTTAGGTTTATGGGTTGTCTACGGAATTATGAAATCGCACGGCGGCTCAATTAATATAAAAAGTGAGCCGGGCCAGGGAACAGAATTTGAACTGGTGTTCCCTAAAAGCGAGGAGAAAAAAGCTCAGAAAGTTTCAAATGTGGGAAGCAATATTCTCGTCCAGGGCCATGGCGAACGTGTTCTATGCGTGGATGATGAACCGGGTGTGGCTAAACTGGTCGGGTCCATGCTCAAAATCCTGGGCTATGATTCATGCACGGTTGCCAGCAGCGGGGAAGCCCTGGATATATTCAAAAGCAGATCTGATCATTTTGACGTTGTGATTACTGATCATGTGATGCCGGAATTGACAGGAATTGAACTCGTGAAAGAGATCTTAAAAATCAGGCCCGAAATGAAAATTATCCTGTGCTCAGGGTATCATGAAGTGCTCGAAACCGATAAAGTGAATGATCTCGGATTAAAGGTTTTTCTAAAAAAGCCTCTTACAATTGAGAAATTATCGACAGCAATGCAGAAAGTAAACGTAGTAAATAAAAAACCAATTTAAGAGGGAGCCCGGAAATGAAGCTTTTAAGACTAAACTTTGAACAGAAAGAATCAACCGATCAGGACAAGCTGTTTTCAAGAGATATCCTTCCGCCCCCTTTATTTCAGCAGTCTATACCTGAGGAGATTTTGGATTCGGCTAAGAGAGTTAATATTGACTATATAATCAATAAGCTAAATTATTGCCATTTCAATTCAGAAAACGTTTTTGTAAGCCTCAAGCATCCCAGACACAAAGAAAACATTCTATTAAAAGCATATCCCGAGCCCTGCTCGGACGCAAACATAGTGTGCTGCTGGCATCAAAATATTCCCGTCGATCCCACAATCTATTTTTTTGACTGGCTTATTATCCGTGATGGGTACTCCATTCTTCTCGTTCCGTCAGAAGTCAAAGAGATAAACAAAGAAACGGTGTGCCTGAGGATAACTGATAAAGCGTATATTTTTGAACAGCGCAAAATTAAACGCAACTTTGGGAAAAAGATCGTTGCGGAGCTGCACCAAAAAGGCATCGTCATCAGCGGGAACTTGGTTGATTTCAGTAGTGCCGGAATACGTATTCGGGTAACAGCTGATAAATCATCATCTTTGAACTGGTTGAATTCCGACGAGAAAATTTCATTAGATATGTACAACAATAATCTGCTAATCTTGTCCTGCAATGGCAGAATAGTCAGACAGAGCAGTTATTTTCACACCGAAGAGATCGTACTTGAACCGGAATTTGATGAAGTGAACAGATTCCACCCAAAGCCGTTCAGACCCGGTCGCATCCAGATGGTCCCCAATCCTAAAATATCGTTCAAACACCCTCTTGCCGGCACAACATTTCGGAGGACTGTTTTTGACCTATCTTGTACAGGATTGTCGGTTGATGAGCCAGCCGATGGCCAGGTGCTTCTTCCGGGACTTATAATCCCAGAATTGGTTGTTCATTTTTCTGGGGTAATTAAAATTACCTGCAAGGCACAGGTGATTTATCAGAAAGAAATAGATGAAAAAACAATCCGCTGCGGTCTGGCCTTTCTTGATATGGATGTCCTGACCTACAACAGGCTGACACAGTTGATCTGTAACGCCAAGGACGAAAACACTTATATTTCCAATGAAGTAGATATGACGGCCCTCTGGGAGTTCTTCTTTGAGACCGGGTTCATCTATCCCAAAAAATACAAATTGGTACAGTCCTATGTGGATCGTTTTAAAGAGGTTTACCGTAAGCTTTACCAGGAAAGTCCGGAAATTGCGTTGCATTACACTTATGAAAAGAATGGAACAGTATTTGCGCATGTTTCCATGCTGAGAGGATACGAAAAGGCCTGGATGATTCATCATCACGCTGCCAGGCCCATATCCGGCCGGAGAACAGGTTTCCAGGTTCTCACACAGATGATTAATTACGTTAATGGTATATATCACCTGCCAACCCCCCAAATGGAGTACGTCTTCTGCTATTTTCGTCCAGATAACGGTTTCCCGGACACGGTGTATGGAGATTTTGCACGAGACTATAAAAGTTGGCGCGGCTGCTCGCTCGATCTGTTTGCATACATGCCGTACAAAATATCTTCAACTCCATCCCTCCCGGAAAACTGGACGCTGAGGGAATCAAGCATACAGGATTTATGGGAGCTCGATCTTTTTTACCGGGCCAGTTCTGCATCCAGTTCGCCGGATTCAAAACCAGGCATGATGATGGATGCTTTCGAGTTGTTAAATGATACCGAAGGCGGAGGCCTGAAGAGGCTTTACCACAGGCTGGGGTTTGTTCGTAATTGGCGGACGTTCTCACTAATGAATAAAGATTGTTTAAAAGCTGTGTTTCTGGTCAACCAGGCTGATTTTGGAATCAATCTCTCAGAGCTTCTAAACTCTGTTTCCATTATGGTCACGGATCCGCAAGACCTGACATGGGAAATACTTGCGGGAGCCGTAAACAAATTCAAGGGCGTATTCAAAGTAGAAGCCATACCATTGATGATCTATCCTTATGAATTCGCTGAAGCAAATGAAATTCCCTTTGAGAGGAAATATTTCCTCTGGGTTTTCAATCTCAGGAGAGCGGCGATGGATTACATGAAATACTTGCAGAACAGGTTCAGGCTTAATTTTGGATAATCTGATTTAAATGAAATAATGTCATGTCAATGTTCAAATGTTGTAAATAGTTTGCCCCCACACGCCACCGCTGACAATGTCAGCGGTTTTGACAGTTAATAAAAAAGGGTCACCAGGAGAGCAGAATGGATTTTAGTCTAAGCGAAAATCAGCGAATGTACGTCGAGACTGTACGTAGGTTTGTGAAAAGCGAGATCAGTCCGAAGGTGATGGAAATGGAAAGGGGGCATGCCTTTCCGATAGATGTGATAAGGAAAGCATGGGAACTCGGGTTCCTCAACCTCAGCATTCCTGAATCCGTTAGGGGCTTTGGATTTAGTTCTCTAACGACTGCGCTTATCGTTCAGGAACTTTCATACGGTGATACCGGTATATCCACCTCGGCCATGTGCAACGACCTGGCAAACGTAGTTTTAGCGCAGCACGGCACGGACGACCAGAGGCAGAAATTCCTGCAGGCATTTGTGGATGCACCGCTATTTGCCTCGTTTTGCCTTACCGAGCCTGGGGCGGGATCCGATAATGCATCAATGACCAGTTACATAGCACAGGATGCGGGGGGGACATACATCCTGAACGGTTCAAAGTGCTTCATTACAAATGCCTCCTATGCATCGCAGTTTACTGTTTTCTGCAAGCTTGGTAAACCCGGAGGCAAGTTCATCTCCTGCGTCATAGTTCCGGGTCTTTCGGAGGTGAGCACTGAGGCCGTTTCCGCCACAAGGCAATACGAGATCCCTCGGGGGGGAAGACTTCTGGTCGGCAAGCCTGAGGACAAACTTGGGCAGCGCTTGTCCAATACGGCCTCAATCACCTTTGAAGATGTTGTTATAGAGGCTGATCAGATCATCGGTGATCGCCGGAAGGGCTTCTTATACGTAATCGACGTTCTCGACTACGCACGCCCGATGGTGGCTGCAATCGGATTGGGGCTGGCGCGCCGAGCCCTTGACGTTACAATTGAGTACACAAAGGAACGTAAACAGTTCGGCGAGAGGATTTGTGACCTGCCCGTTGCGCGGGACACTATTGTGAGCATGTGGAAAAAGATTCAGTTGGCGCAACTTGCATTGCTCAAGGCTGCCGTCATGTACGACGAGCAGGACCCGGATAGAGGGATCTACGCTTCGCTCGCCAAGAATGCAGCTGCCGATGCGGCAATTTACTGTGCCCATGAGGGATTGCACTTGCATGGCGGATATGGTTTCACAAACGAGTATGAAATATCAAAGCTAGCCCGCGATGCTCACATTATCGATATTTACGAAGGCGTTCGCGAGGTCCAGAACATGATTATCGGAAGGGGGCTTGTCTGAAAAAATGATGTACTCGGAGTTTCTCAGAAGGAATAGTTTTGATCTGGAAGAGCTGTTATCGTTTTCCTACGGTAATCTGGTGGAGGATCCTCCTGAAAATTTTACTGCCCGACTCCCCTCCCCCCCTTTTCTTATGATGGACCGAATAACACGGATTGAGGGCTCTGGGCGGACCGGTTTTGTGAAGGCCGAGTTTGACGTCAGGCTTGATGCCTGGTACTTTCAGTGCCATTTTTCAGGCGATCCGGTCAAACCGGGATGTCTGTCAGTGGATGCGGTTTGGCAACTGCTGGGGTTCTTTTGCGTATGGCGCGGATCGCTGGGTTCAGGCCGGGCATTGGGAAGCGGCGAGATCTCCTTCAATGGGCAGATCAGGCCGTATAACAAGATTGTGCGTTATGAGATCGATATAAGGCGTTATTCGCAATTGAAGGAATCTGGTGCAAGCATAGTTATTGGAGATGGTCGTGTTTTTGTAGACGATGAACTCATTGCGGAAATAAAGCAGGCCCGCACGGGAGTTTTTAAAGGGATCGCTTATCCCGATTATCCAAATCGCTCACGCAATTCCATCGGCGGGATTATGAGGGCTGGTTAGTAACGGAAATAGGACCGGATATAATATAGGATGAATTAAGAAAGGCCTTAAAAATGGATAAGATAAACCAGTACCTCATGGAGAACCCTGAAGAAGCTGTCAGGCTTGATGTTAAGACCGATCCGGATTCAGTCCGGAAGCAGGCCCAATTATTGGGTATAGGCCCAGGCGCTCGGGTGCTCGATGTTGGATGTGGTTCAGGAAAAACAACGTCTATTCTCCATGAAATCATACAGCCGGGCGGTTCTATCGTCGGTGTGGATTTTTCCGAGGATAGGCTTAAATATGCAAGGCAGCGTTTTATGAATACCGAAGGCATAGAATTTCGCCGTCACGATTTTACTAAACCGCTTACCGACCTTGGACAGTTTGATTTCATCTGGATTCGTTTTGTGTTGGAATATTTTTCCAAAGAAACGCCTGACATTATCAAAAATGTCACCAATTGTCTTAAGACTGATGGATATTTGTGCCTCCTTGATCTTGATTATAACAGCTTGACGCATTATCCATTGCCGCCGCAGATGGATTTGATCTTTCAGCTGATCATGAAGAGGATGATGGAGAAATATAATTTCGACCCATTCGTGGGCAGGAAGCTCTATTCATACGTCTATGACCTCGGATTCAGAGATATTGAGATGTTTCTCGTTCCTCATCACCTCATCTATGGTGAGCTCAAATCCAGTGACGATTTCAACTGGTTCAAAAAAGTGCAGATGATATCTGTAAAGGCTGTAGATCTTTTTGAAACGTATCCCGGAGGGTCTGAAGGACTTTTAAATGATTTCAATATCTTTTTTCATGATCCGCGACGGTTCACCTACACACCTCTGATCATATGCAAAGGCAAGAAGCCGCTCTGAATTAATTACTCAACCTTCTCAGGGGCGAACTTGGCATAGCATCGAAAATGTGTAGATAAGTCGCAACCGGTCCATATGGGTGCCCGGTGTCCGGTGTTCAAAGTCTCATGCGAGGGTTGTTGCTGTGCTCAATGCCAGCCTGCTGGGCCAGGATGTTTGTCGGTTCCGCAATAAGCTAGGCTATGGAAACATCCGCGATGGCAGTGGTTTTGCATCGATCAAGCACGCAAATAGTTCCCGGTAGCGGTTTTCCAGAATTCCTTTTCGGAAGCGAAAATCGTATTCGACGGTGCCGATAAGGAATTCACCCTCCATTGCCGGCTGCCCGCTTTTCTCCAGGCACAGACGGTATAGAAAGGATGCCGCACTCCGTCCCGCCAGTACTCCCCTGATCAGGAACTCTCCGTCAAGTTCGCGGTCGGGCGGCAGCGAGCAGGTTTGTATCTTCAGAAGGAATGCATGCCTGTAAAAATCATTTAGATAGCGGGTATGAAGTGCACCCGCCTAGGCCAGCGCTTCGATGCCGGAAAAGATAGGGGCTCGTTTCATAACCTTGCCCGCAATTATCTTGCCAGGACTGATTTCGATGATTCTGTCTATCAAGACGAAATCGCTCATGCCGGAGCAAATGGTAATTTCAGGATCCTTCATCCTGGTCCTCTCAGGACAAGGGCGCAGTTCTGCCCTCCGAAGCCGAAATTCTCAATCAAGATGCTCGAAAAAGATGCCGTCCGCGGCTCTCTGACGAAATCTATTTTATTACTGCACGGCTCTCTTAGGTTCCTGATCTCCGGAAGCAGGGAGTTTTTCATCAGGATGATCGAAAGTGCAAGCTCCACTGCCCCGCATGCCGCCGCGCAATGTCCTGTCCAAGACTTCAGGGCGATGACGGGCGGCCGGTGATTGCCCTGAATGCTCTCAATGATCAGCTTTTCTGCGTCATCGTTGAGGACTGTGCTTGTCCCATGGGAACTGATCAGGCCGATCTCGCCGCTAGCCATTTTTGCTTCCCCAAGGGCACTCAGGACGGCAGCACGCCCGCTTTCCCCGTCTGTTGCCGGGGCTACCATCCCGTATGCATCAAGCGAACAACCGTAACCACAGATCTCGGCATAAATATGGGCGCCGCGTTCCCGAGCTCTCTCAAGCTCTTCAAGGACAAAAAAGGCCCCCCCCTCACCCGCCACAAAGCCACCGCGTTCACTGTCGAAGGGGCGCATGGCCAAGGCCGGCCCCTTTTCGCCGCTGTATAGAGCGCCTGCCTTTTTATAGGCCAGCAGGCCGCCCGGACTGAGACTGGAATTGCCGCCGCCAGCCAGGGCCAGATCGAGCCGGCCGGCTTTGATGCGGGTTAATGCCTCGCCAATTGCCTGAAGTGTGGCTGCGCAGGTGGTGCAGACGGTCATGTTTTCTCCCCTGATCCCGGTCAGCTTGGAAATAAGGGATGCCGCTGTATTGGGGAGAAACCTCAATATCCAGAAAGCCTGGAGATCATCCCTATCCAGCTTTCCGCCGTGTATTTCGGGGAACTCACCGCCGATGTCAAGGTTCGGGGCAGCCCCTACAAACAGGCCCGCCTTTGCCAGGCAGTCCTTCCCTAGTCCGGACTGTTTAATCACGGCCAGAGCTGCGGCAACGGAGAATTGAGCCCCTCGGTTCAGGTATCTTAGTTCCTTGCAGGAGCCCGTATAATACCGAACGTTGAACTCCTCGACGGGGCAGATGGGCAGTTCCGGATAAAAGGTGGACAAAGCAAATGCGGTCCTCCCGGTATGAAAGCTTTTCAGGATAACATCTTCAGATGAACCGAGAGAAGAAATAATGCCAAAAGAAGTTATGACTACTCGTCGTCCCATTACAACACCCAATAGATTTCGGCAGTGGATTTTCTCTCCAGAGTCAGAGGCTCTTCAGCTCTCCACCCCGATACGATAAAGCACCTGATGTCTATGCCATCAAGACCCAATACAAATTCCGGCCGATTTATGTAGAGCAGTGGCGCGGTCAGGATACAGGATGCCAGCCCCAGTTCTTCACCTTTCAGCAGGTAGCCATTGGCCGCCAGGCCCACCGTGATATCCATGTCTCTCCTCTTGCATCCGGGATCATCGATTTCCGACGCGCCCAGATGTACGTTTTCCCGGCCATTTCTCTCAGCTGATGTTCCGAGGCACATGAGGACAGGCGCCTCGAACATAAATTCGGAAAACCTGAAATAGCTGTTCACATAGTTCCTGAGCCTCTTTGACCCGCCCGTCTGTTCGATTTGTGACAACAGGCGTTGTCGCCCTTCGTTCATTGCATCGTGGAGCTTCTCCCTTGGTTGGGCCGATTCAAGCCGTATAAACCGTACGGGCTGGCTGTTACGGGGTGAAGGTGATCGGGCACCACAGAGTACCATATTTTCGATCCATTCCGCCGGCGGCAGATTGGGTTTGAATTTCCTGACGCTGCGCCTGCGGAATATAAGTTCATCCAGATAAGCCATCAGCCTGTCCGCCCTTAATTATACCGGTTTGATATTCCACATAACTGATGATATCCTTTACTTTGAGAATGGGGCCGTTATCGAGGTCGTCAAGTATCTCGGCTATCCTCTCGGAACCAAGGAAGGGATATTTCCCGACAAGGTGTGTAAGGGAATCGGTGCCGTTTTTCTGGGCCTCGACCAGATAGAACCTGAGCCTCCAGAGAAATACGTGGTCATCCTGCACCTTGATCCCGAAGCCTTGGTTGAGGGCAACCGCAAGTTCGAGAAGATCTATCGATTCGGTACCCAGGTCGCGATAAAGATATGTTTCCTCCGAGATTTCCTGTCCTTCCAGATCAAGTATCTCTTCGAGCATCGTCCTGATTTTTTTAAGTGTATCACTATGCTGCTGGTTCATTTTGACTGAGTTAGTCCTCCATCCATAATTATTTCGGTCGCGTTTATTCCTTTAGCTGTCTCACTCAGAAGGAACATGATTGTCCCGGCCACTTCGGAACTGCTGAGCGGCCTCCCAACGGGGATTCTTTTGAGGAGCTCATCGCCCCGTTCTCGCAGAAACCTTCCACCCCGGCCCGCATCAATATATCCGGGTCTGAGCGTAACCGAGGTGACTCCGCGCCGGCCGAGTTCAATTCCGATATTCTTGTAGAGCTGCTCCGAAGCCAGTTTCGCCGCCGCATAGAAGCCCTGCCCCGGGTTTGTCCGTACAGCCGCCGCCGAGGACACAAAGACCATTCGCCCACTTTTTTTATTCAGCATCACCCTTGCTGCCTTCTTCAGGACTTCTGCCCGGAAGGCTACGTTTTCGACAAAATAGCGATGGACCTCATCTTCATCCGCGGCGGCGACAAAGCACTCGTAATCACCCTGTGCAAAATCCACCAGGAAGTCGATATCGGCAGCCTCGCCGAAGAAAAGCCGTTCGAGAGACTTATTGTCGCCGAGCCTGATGAATGCTGTTTCAAATTTATCTCCGCACTGACCAAGGGACTGCCGGATTGAATTCCGCCCTTCTTCATCCCGACATGTCAGGATCGGGATAATTGACGATTCGATCATAATTTTAGCCAGGGTAATGGCCAGATCGCATGTCCCGCCCAGGATAAGAGCTCGCCGGCCGACAAAATTAAGCTCCATATTTCAGCGTCCCTGTGGCAAATTTTTTCCCGTCTTTTAATATGCGGCACTCCATACTGCCTACCCGACGCTCTATCTTAAACTGGTACGGCCCAGGGGAAAGAAACTCCCGGAACGAAAATTTTTCAATGCCGAGGCCTTCAATGGGCAGACCTTCTTCTTCCAAGGCTCGCAGGAAGGCATGGACGATAAGACTGCCTGGGATAACCGGGTGTTGCGGAAAATGGGTTTCGTAGATCGGATCATCGGGTGGGAAATAGAAATTGCCTTCAATAGCAGATTCTTTCGGTTCTTCCTTCATTTCTAAATTGCCTCTCCTGAATCCGCTTTTATTTAGCTTACCTTTATCGGCAACAATATTATTTGCCGGTAGGGAAGTCAAACATATTATCGTCCCCCTCGAGATTGGGAGAAGGCTCCTCGCCTTCAGGCGAAGACTTTAGAGGGAACGATATTAAATGCCCGGAGGAACAGGAGGTAAAAATCCTCCGGGCGGTTAAAGAAATTGATAAATCTTCAAATCTCTGAAAGCAAGATAGAGCAACCCAGGATAATAATAAATGCGATATTATCTGATTTATCATATGAGTCTTTATCCTATGTGATATCCTTAAGGAGAAAAAACTCAGGCAGTTTTTAAAAGCCATGACTGCCAGAAGGAGGGAGGCGTTCACTGGTGTCTTGCTGTCTTCCTCAATTTATCTCAATGCTCCCGAACCGGACAATTTATTGGTTTGTCCATAATGAACACAATGCGGGAAAGGGCCATGGTCTGGCCGTTGAGGCCGCCGATTATGGCCCGTGGCAGGATCTTACCCGGGTTTTTCATCTCATCCGCCACACATGCCACCTGGGCCCAGCTGTTGTAGGCAAAAAAGGGCGGCCATAACGGCTATGGAAAACGATGTCGCAGCAACGGTATAGGGTATAGGTCGATATATTCAGGATTTGGCCGTTTCCCTTCCACGGGCCGAAGATGACCAGAAGGATAATGGGAATGAGTTTACAGGCGGTTGATATATTTATTTTCAAGATTAGACTCGATCCGTAAACCAAAGCCCCCTCTGTTTTCCTTAGGGGGCGCTGAGTCGACCACTGGGATTAAAGATGTATATGGCAAGATCACATCAGTAAATAATATTAAATGCCCGGAGGATAAGGAGGTAGAGAACCTCCGGGCGTTTTAAAAAAAGATGGGAGGATGTCCCAAAGTTTCGATAGGAGATAAATGAACCTCGGATAATAAGCAATGCGGCGTTGTCTGATTTGTCATATTAGATTTTGTCCTATAAGATTTTGTCCTAATGGATATTGAAAAAAAGAGAAGGCTCAATCGGTTTGGCAAACAATTATTATTCTTTAAGGCATAATTTGTCAGCCCGCGGTAGCGGTAGTAGTTTGCTCTTTCCTCACCATTCCGGCATGTACGAGAATTATTGAAAGATGAGCAGCTTTGGGGTTAAGAAAACGAAGTTTTTTCAGGTCAGTTTCAACGCGCTCGCCCTCCAAGCCGGCGCGAGAAATGAAGACACTATCTTCAAGAAGTCCCGCTGCTTCAATGATGTCAATGATATCCGGCAGATGTCGGCCAATCTTCATGAGGATCACTGTGCTTTTCTTTGTGAGTGCTTCCCGGACCGCTCCAGTGTCCTCGGCAGAAACGGATATTATCGTCACAGGCTCACGCCCTTCACCAATAGGAAACGACAAAGCCGCGGCCGCCGCACTGAACGCAGTTATTCCTGGAATAGATACGACTCTTACATTGGGTAATATTTCTCTCACTTCGCGCAGGAGGTAAATAAAAGTGGAATAGAATAAAATATCGCCTACAGTTATAAAGCAGGCGTCCTCCCCAGATGCGAGTACTTTTATCACGGCGCGGGCATTATCCTTCCAGCTGACGGATTGTTCGCATTCGTCTGCGGTCATGGGGAAAAGCAGTTCATGAATGCGGGCGCCAGGCCCAACATATCGATTTGCAATGGAGAGTGCCGCGCTTTCCACAGTCATTGTAGATTTGGGCACAAAAATATTTAGACACCGGGCTAATATAGCAGCCCCTTTTACTGAAATGAGTTCCGGGTCTCCCGGACCCACACCAATCCCATATAGAGTTCCTATTGTCATTTCCAAAAGCTCCTTTTTAAAAAATGGATCTCAAAATAGAGTGTTTCCCTTATCCTGTCTTGCGGTATCTCCCTGCCCTTCACCGGGAAAGGGCAGCTCCACGCGCACAAACATGCGACCAAATTTTTTTATATGCTCCCTCCACGTGCAAAATTCCTTTCGCCTGATAAATGGATTTCTTCATGCAGTCGGAAGAAGTATAAAAGATATTACATCGCATCAGTCCAGTGCAAATGGACAAACTCGCATAAAGCAGCAAGCAGGATGCGTGAGATTATCTCCTTTCACAACAATTAACAATATCTCGTGGTGTTCCTGTCCCTAAGCTTTCGGAGAGAATCATGCAGGTTTACACGCTACTGAGAGGCGTGTTTGGCTATCCGGTTCGTGTACATTCGCTCCAGAAACATAGTGACGCAAAGGAAAGCAGTAGTGATTACAAAGATAGCCCTCAGGCCGAAAGCAGCAGAAAGAAATCCCCCCAAAAGCGGCCCGGCCATGCTACCAAAAAGAAAGCCGCTCTGGAATATACCGTGAATACCACCCTGGCGACCCTCATTGGTTGACCGTTGAACGAACGCATTGATTGCTGGAACAGCACCTGCAATGAAAATACCGAGTCCGGCACGCAGGAAAATCAATTGATATGCGCTGGTCACGAATGCTTGAGGCAGCATGAAAATCAAGATGCCGGCCAGCGAGATCCTCAGCACCTTGCTGAAACCGATTTCATCTACTTTCTTGCCCCACATCGGTGAGGCAATGGTACTTGTGATTCCGGCAATCCCAAAAACAAGCCCAGTCATCATATCCACGTATTCTTGGGAAAAGTCCAGGAATTCTACATACAGGCTCAAGAAAGGTGACACGCTATGGATTGAGGCCTGGACCATCAGCATGATAATAAACAGCGTGCGCAGTTCCGAATGCATGAATACCGACCGGATGTTCTTCTTCAAATCGGTGTAGTTGCTTTTGTTCTTCAACGGAACAAAGGTCTCCTGGACGAACCAGATTACTATCTGCGCGCCCATGAAACAGCACAGCCCCGTAAAGAGGAAATTTGAGCGGTAGCCGCTGAAGTGAACCAGGATCCCGCCTATGAATGGCCCGACAACCATGCCTGAGACAAAGGCCGACTGCAACATACCGAGAGCAAATCCGGTGTTCTCACGGGGTGTACCTGAAGCTACCAGGGCCATGGAGGGTGCGAAGAAACCTGATAGGAAGCCCTGAAAGAGTCTCAGGACGAGGAGTTGGTAGATATTGCCCGAAAAGCTCATCAGTGCGTTCGCAAGGCCCAATCCCAGCATGGCCCGGACCACCATGGGCTTGTGCCCGTGCCGGTCGCCGAGAACGCCCCATATCGGTTGCATTAAAGACGACAGAAGGAAAGGGGCGGCAAATATAATCCCGCTCCATAAATTGACCTCATCAGAGCCCGTCACTCCAAGCTCTCTGATGTAAAAGGGAAGAAAGGGCGTGACCATGGTCAGGCCGACTGAAGAGAAAAACTGGGCTATCCATATTGCATAGAGGTTCTTCTTCCAGGTAGGCATCCTGCTGGGCAAATCCTTCAGCGCTCCGGTCTTATCCACGACTAATCACATTCATTATTATGGCGGTGAACATTTTCAATGAGCCCGTGCGGGGGCTTTTACCTCCTGTCGGTGGAGAAAACAATAAACTCTAATAATCATTTCTGATTGAGGGAGCCAAAATCAGTCCCAGGTTGTAGAAGAAGACCAGCGGAACATCCTCTTTCAGTACCGGCGCGCCGAACGCGGCCAGGTCGTCGATCAGCGCCTTGCCTTCCGTGGTGTCCAACTCGCCTGCGTACTCGATATCCCGAGAGTTCGAATAGCAGTGGACACAGTGCAGGTTGCAGCGGCGCGTTACACTCCAAACAACTACTGGTTTCTTGTCTTTCGAGAACTGAAGCAGGTGGGATGGTAGCTTTGAGGTATGCGACCCGTATCTGAGAACATCAGCAACCTCGACGGTGCCGCAATAGAGCTTGGATATCCCGATCATCTATTTTCTCCTGAAAACATGCTTACCATCTGTATTGCATGCCCAGTGCCCCCCTTTGTTGAGTTCTGTCCCCCGAGAAGTTCCCGTCATAGTTGACGATGAACCCCCAATTATCCCTTATCTGCCATGCGAGGCTAACTCCTATACCGAGGCTGTCCCT
>CAZYDG010000023.1:0-14668 GCA_964645835.1 uncultured Syntrophaceae bacterium | reverse complement strand
CCGATACCCCCACGACAAGAACCACCAACGAGGAAACCGAACACCCGCCCCTCACCTCCCGCTCTCAAATGACCCTCCATTCAAGCACCGTAAAAGCGCACAACTCATTTGCTACCAACCCGGACAAGTCTATTTACCCTCGACAGGATTTTTTTTTGGATCAGTTTTCAGGTCAATAATTAAGGTTGGCCTTTAATATAGCGGTTCGGAGAAAGGATGCCCAGTCTAGCCAAACGATACTGCAGGGCCACAAACAAACACCCGAAACCATATCGGGTGGATCGGGTGAAATTAATGGAGGAAGCCTCTTCAAAATACTTTGTCGGGCAGCTGATTTCTGCAATCGTATAGCCATGCCAGAGAATTTGGGACAGCATTTGGTTATCAAAAATAAAATCGTCAGAGTTTACATCCAAAGGTAATTTAACAAGCAGTTCCTTTGAAAACGCCCGATAGCCCGTATGATATTCAGACAACTTGGCGCCCATGAAGATATTCTCGAAAAGAGTTATAAAACGATTGGCAGCATATTTCCAGACAGGCATGCCGCCTTTCAGGGCATAACCGCCGAGAATTCTTGATCCCAGTACACAATGATATACACCGCCTGCAATCATGGTTGCCATGGCGGGGATCAGTTTCGGTGTGTACTGGTAATCAGGATGGACCATGATGACAATGTCCGCTCCTTCTTCCAAAGCGACACGGTAGCATGTTTTTTGATTCGCCCCATACCCCCTGTTCTTTTCATGAACAATCACCTTCGCCTGGGGCAACGTTTCAGCAACGGCAACTGTATCGTCTCTACTGGCATCATCGACGAGAATCACCAGATCGACAATCTCCTGTTCCATAACCTCTTCATAAGTCTTACGCAGTGTTCGCTCCGCATTATAAGCGGGCATTACGACAACAATTTTCTTCTCTTTGAACATAAGGGTCTCTTTTAGGAGTATTTATTCTCATTGTAAATTGGCCGGGATTATATCTCATAGGATCTCATAAATGTCTACCTCAACGATGAACCCAAATCCACCACCAAAACCCAAAGACTTTCATGCAAATTCTCCAAAAGAAGTGGGGTATTGGTCTGAAGGTGAATAGGATTTTTCTGCTCGTACCAGTTGTGTAATCTGCTTGCAAAATATAGGAAAAATTCCCTGACCGGAAGCCAATGCCCAGCTGCCATTCACCCATCCGACACTTCACCAAAAATTGAGAATTCAGACAGGCTGGCGCCACATTGCGGGCATGTCCATTCTTCAGGCAACTTTTCAAATGGAACGCCTTTGGAAATATCTTGAGAAGGATCACCCTCCGGGGGTTCGTACATATATTCACATTGATTGCAAACATAATTCACCCATTCCATTGTTCATATCCTCCACTTTGTTATATTGCTGCTACATACTTTCTTTGGCATTTTCCGCGGCCACGTGCAGCATGTCAGCCCTTCCAACGGGCTTGTACTCAATCTTGAGTAAATCATCGGCGAAGAATTTCTTCACCATCTGTTCAATGTTGTTTTGCAGACGTTCCCATTCTTTGTCCTGATAATTCTGTTCCATATATATCCCCCTTTCTGTTTTAACTGCTGTTATTTGTCCCCTCTTCTACCCCACCAGCCTGGCAGTTATTTCCGCTACATGCTTTCCTTGATATCCGGCCGCCTGAAGTTCATTATTACTGGGCAGGCGCCGCCCGTCAGTTCCGGCAATCGTCGAGGCACCGTAAGGAGACCCGCCGGTAATCTCGTCTATTATCATTTGACCCGCAAAGGCGTAAGGCAGGCCGACGAGAATCATTCCCTGGTGAAGCAGTGTAATATGGAAACTCAAAAGCGTTGATTCCTGGCCGCCATGCTGGGTTGCTGAAGATGTAAACACACTGCCGACCTTGCCGAGGAGGGCATTCCTGGCCCAAAGCCCGCCCGTTGCATCCAAAAACTGTCGCATCTGACCGCACATATTTCCAAAGCGCGTGGGAGTGCCGAAGATAATGGCGTCTGCAGCGGCAAGGTCTTCCACATCACAAACAGGAATGGAAGAGAAGCCTTGTTGCGTTTCCCATGCCCCCATTTTTTTTAATGTCTCCTCGGAAAGGGTTTCCGGCACCCTACAGATTCTGACTTCCGCCCCCTTCACCTGTTTTGCTCCTGAAGCAACAGCCTCTGCCATACGGTATACATGTCCATACATCGAATAATAGACGACCAGAATTTTCATGGATAACCTCCTTGTGCTTTTTCGTAAGATAAATCCTAGATATGGGGGGCCATGACACCCAAATGTGGGATAAAATATATTGAACAAACAACAACAATACAATGGGCATTGATTGGAAGTCTTATGGTAGGTATAAACTATGATGATATGAAAAAGCTCTACAAGGTTCTATTCTTTGAGTGGCGCCGGTTTGACAGATGCGGAGCCGGATGAAGAGACAGGGCCTCCCCGCTCTACCTTATTCCGGCGGTATTGAGCATACGCATTGCGAACAGCTACATAAGGATCAATGGCAGCTTCTTTGAGAGATTCATAATCACCAATCTTCAAAGAGGTATCATTGATTTTATCACAAGCCCTGGCTCCCAGCCAGAAATACCACGGATAAAGATATGCGGAAGGATGTAGGAATGCATCTCCGACTGTACCAATTGTATCACGGGGGCTGGACGGACCCAGAATAGGCCAGTGGATATAGAACCCCTGCCCCAGGCCATAAACTCCCAATGTCTGGCCGAAATCCGTGTCCTGCTTCTTTAGGCCTATTTCTTTACTGGAGGCCGGATCCAGCAGTCCGCCGATTCCCCACAATGTATTGAACACAAAACGCCCGACTTCTACCGCTGCACCTTTGAATTTTGCCTGGAGCAGACAATTAACGAATCGTACGGGAAATGCAATATTTGAAAAGAAGTTGCCGACACTGATACGTGCGCCTTCCGGGAGCACTTTGCTGTACCCTTGGGCAACAGGTTTTAGAACCCAGAAATAAAACTTGTCATTAAATTGATACATAGCACGGTTGAAAGGTTCCAATGGATCGGCAATCCCTGTCTCCTCTTTCCCGGCGCTTGCATCGACATCAGCAATATCTTCATAGTCACCAGCCGTTTTGTCTTCAGAAGCGGCCGGCTTTTCAGAAATGACCGGATTCGGAAGTGCTGAATTGGAAGCAACCAATACCTGTTCCGGATAATGAGGCAAACCCGATAATGCAGGTTCGGAAACGGATGAAGAGTGGTATGCGCAGCCGGTAATGATAAAAACAAACAATACAGTCATAAAAGAGAAGTATTTCATTTTGAATCCCCAGAACATGAAGGTCGATGCACCGCAGCTAACCTCTCGATCTGCCAAGAGACTATGTTGCAAATTAATATATTGCTACAACCGACTTGCTGTAGTTCAGATCTTCAGGTCTGCGGTTTTTACAATAGTCATATTTTGCAGGACTGAAGTCCTGTGCTACATTCAAAACGATTAGAGAAAGCCTAAATTGCGACACAGTCTCAAAAAGAAGCGGAGGTATTGGTCTGCAGGCGAATTATGATTTTTCCCGACTCGCATCCATGACGTCATCCGCACGGGCGAAAGTAGTGGAAAAATCTCCTGAGCCGGAAGACCGATACCCAGCCTCTCTCCTTTCATCGCAGATCATCATTGACCACTCACTTTCTTTCTCAGGATTTCCAGCAGCTGTTCAGGCGCATTTTTTGCCAGGATGTCATTGAACTGGTTTCGATAATTCAAGACCAGGCTGACATTTTCGATGACAACATCATAGACCTTCCACGTGCCTTCCTTCATGATCAACCGATAGGTAATGGGGATCTCCTTTGATGCCGTAACAATCCTGGTCTGCACCTCAGCCTGGTTATCCGAGAGTATGGATTCTTTGTCATAAATGATTTTCTCATTGGTATAGGCGATGATTCTGTCGATATAGGTCTTTTCCAACACCTGACGGAAGAGATGTACGAACTCTTTACGCTCGTCGACAGTCATTTTGTTCCAGTTTCGGCTCAGAGTACGCTTTGAAAGCTCTATTGAGTCGAACATCTGGTCATAAATAAGGCGAAGTCGTTCTTTCTTGATCTCTTTGGCCGAATCCCCTTTCAGCTTCGGGTCACGCAAAACATCGAGTACCTTGTTGACATTGGTCCTGACTGAATCCAGTGCCACTCCGGCATAGACCGGAAGACAGAAGAAAAGAGCCAGCAGAATAACCAATGTAACAGCAATCTGCTTTTTCATGGTTTTATCCCCTTGCCGGTATTTGATTCGCCCGGTTTCTTCACATCGCCAAAGGCGTATTTGCTGATGAGATCGGCAACATCTACGGACGGTTGCGTTTCCGTAATCGTTCCGCCCGATACAAGAAGATTGCCGCCACCACCGGGATCGATGCTGAGATACTTATCGCCGATCAAACCTTCGGTTTTAATAGAGGCAATGGCATCATCATAAATCTTGATCCCCTTACGAATGCGGATTTCCACCACGGCCTTCTGGTTTTCCTGATCCATGGAAAGTTTTTCCACTCTTCCGACCTCGATGCCGGTGATATAAACAAGGCTGCCGGTCCTGAGACCAGAAACGGAAGTAAAACGGGCAAACAAAGGATAAGTATCGTCGCCCAAGAAGGAGACATGACCGAGCTTCACCGTCATGTAACCGATGCAGAGAAGTCCGAAAACGATAAAAATTCCGACCACTGTTTCCATTGTATATTTCTGCACTGAATTACCTCCTTGCGCTGCACTGAAACCGCGCAATTTCTTTCTGGTGAGCTTTTGCAAAGGCGATAACAGAATCCATCTCAACAATCGGCTGTCCTTGAGCAATTCCGGCTAGGATACTGAATTCTTGACACGGCTCCGTATCATTCTCCCTGGCCGTTTCCTCCTGGATGAGATCGATACCCTGGTTTTGAACATCATCGGCAAAATCATTTAAAATACTTTCGGCCTCCGCCAGGTCTGAAAAGGGAAGAACCGTAATAAATTCATTAACCCGGTGGCGTGTCGAAAAGCCACCGATTATGCCGAAATGTTTATCGATATACACCCCCATCCGGCGTATAACCTCCGGTGCGGCATCATAGCCTGAACTGGCCGTTACAGTGTCCAGACCCTCCAAGGTAAAAACGGCAACGGAATAGGTTTCCTCCTGGCTACGATGCCTCAGTTGAATGTGATGCATCACCTTGAACTGTCGCTTTGAATAAAGGCCAGTCAGTGCCTTCTGCAACCCCTCCAGGCTATGAATGACCTCATCTTTAAAGGGATGGTCGAATTCTTCAAGTTCCTCCGGAGTGCCTTGAAAGACAATAGATCGATCGTAAAGGGCAAGAATCCTGTTTGAGATAAAATAGACATCCGGAATTTCATGGCTGACCAGGATTGCCGTAAATCCGAATCTTCTTTGATTTTGTGCAATCATACCCAATATGGCATTTTTTCTGACCGGGTCCTGGCCGGATGTTGGTTCATCGAACAGGACGATTTGCGGGTCCGTAACCAGTGCACGAGCCAGGGCGGCACGTTTCTGCATGCCGCCGGACAATTCCGAAGGATATTTGTGAATAGCGTCTTCAAGTTCCGTCTGTTCAATCCTGTCCATAACCCGACGGCGGATTTCACTTTTAGTCAGACGCGTCATTTCGCGAAGGGGCAGAGCGATGTTGTCATAGACCGTCATGGAATCAAAAAGGGCATTATCTTGAAACATATAGCTTATTTGGGCGAGACTGGCCATCCTTTCCTTTTTTTTCATCTCCGCCAGGGGTTTGCCCCGGAAAAGAATCGTTCCTCCGTCGAGATTAAGCAGACCGATGATGTGTTTTAGGAGGACACTCTTGCCCGAGCCGCTGAGGCCGATGATGGTCGTAACCTGGCCTTCATAGATCTTCAGATTAATATGCTCAAGGACGGTTCGGGAAGCAAAACGCTTCGTCACATCCCTGAATTCAATTAATGGAACTTGCATGGATTCACTGTCAGCAGGCTGTTGAAAAACGTCCATCTGCTGCGTTGCACCGCAAGCTTCGTCAATCAACGTACTTCTGTGTACGTCTCATTCCTCAGCTTTTGCGCGCCTTGCATCTGGGCATTTTTGAACAACCTGCAAAAATCGAGATTTCAACAATCTGTTAGAGCAAAAGTGACGTCACGACATAATCCGATATTAGGATCAGAACGCATGAAATCACGACAGCCGCTGTTGTGGACAGACCTACGGCCTTGGCGCCATGGCTGTCCGTGCGCATATGGGCAAAATAGCCCTGATAACAACAGACCAGGGATACAATAACGGCAAATACGATGGCTTTGATAATTCCGTCCGTAATGTCTTTCAATTCCATGCTGGATTGGATGCGGTAAATATAAGCGTTTGCATTGGCACCCAGAAGGATCACCCCGGAAATGTAACCGCCGATCATGCCGATAATATCGAATACAGCGGTCAAAAGAGGAAAACTGATGATGGAAGCGGCGATCCTCGGGGCAATGAGATAGCCCAAAGGATCAATGCGCATGGTGTCCAGCGCATCAATCTGTTCGGAAATGCGCTGAATGCCGATTTCTGCGGCAATAGCCGAGCCCGCCCTTGCCGCAATCATGATGGCCGTGAGAACGGGACCCAATTCCCTGACAAGGGTAAGCGCAACCAATGTGCCGAGGGCTCCCTGTGCGCCGAATTTAACCAGGGCATGGTAGGATTGGAGGCCCAGGACCATGCCCGTGAAGAAACTAACAAGCATGATAATCATCATGGACCTTGCGCCAATGTAATAGATTTGCTGAATAATCTTTGCAAATTGATTGCGCCTAAAGACTTTTGAGAAAGCCGACACGAAAAAAATGGTTGAGGCGCCTAAATGATCTACCCAATTTATACCTGTTCTACCCAAAAGTGTTAGCGGCATCATCGGATGTATCACATGATCGCCATAGGACTCACTGTATTTTTTCTTGAAGGCCATAAGATCGTCTCCTTCTCAAAAAGAGCTATAACCGGACGAAGATAGGTTGAGTGAATGACAAGAAATAGTGCATCATTTCTTTATGTACAATCGGGGATGGACTGATTCGGGGCTTCGAAAAGCCTTATATGACAAGACCTATTTATTTTATCCTTATATTATCGCTTGGTATTTCTTTGATGTGCCGCTGTTTTAACCCTTGAATTAAGATTTTTCGAAGTTGTTAATGAGGAAATCCCTGATTGTTGACTCATTATTTTATTTGTAACTTACCTCATTGAATCTAACCATCAGCAAGTTGCCAACAGGAAAAATATAATGGGGGAAATTTATATGAAAATAGACAGACGGGAATTCCTAAAATTAGCGGGCATGGGCTGCGTAGTTTTTGTATCAGGCCTGGGAAATCTGGATCAATCTGCCCATGGAGCAGACATGGGTAAGGATGATTTCTTTTTTATCCAGATCTCCGATACACATTGGGGATTTACCAACCCGGCCGTTAATCCTGATGCGAAGGGAACACTCAAGAAAGCGATAAATGCAGTTAACAGCCTCAAGTATCCGCCGAACTTTATCGTATTTACAGGTGATTTATCCCATACTACCGACGATGACAACGAGCGGAGGAGACGTTTATCCGAGTTTCACGATATAGTCAAAACGCTGAAAGTAAAAGACATCCGATTCCTGGCGGGTGAGCATGACGCAGGGTTGGATTATGGAAAGGCATTTCAGGAATTTTTTGGAAAGACACATTACACCTTTGATTACAACAAGGTTCATTTTATTGTTCTCGATAATGTATCGAAGCCGAATTCAATCCTTGGTGATGATCAATTGCAATGGCTGAACGATGATTTGAAGCTGCTGGATAAGAATTCCCGCATTATCGTCTTGACGCACCGCCCCTTGTTCGATTTGAATCCGGAATGGGACTGGCACACCCAGGATGGAGCGAAAGCCATCGAACTACTCATGCCGTTCAGAGACGTAACTGTATTTTATGGCCACATCCATCAGGAACACCACCATATGACCGGACACATCGCCCACCATGCCGCCAAGGGCACGATGTACCCTTTACCCGTGTCAGGATCAGTCCCCAAGAAACAGCCTGTTCCATGGAATCCATCAGAACCTTATAAAGGGCTGGGTTATCGTGGCATCGATGTGAAAAGCAGTCAAAAAGATTTGACCGTTATGGAATTCGGCATCAAAGAGGGAAACGTATGAGGGCCTTTAAACCATCTTGCACAATGATCGTTTTTGTCTTGATGATATTGATCACTACGCTGTTTTTCCAGGTGCATCTTGCTTTTTCGGATGACAAGGGTGTCGTCATAAAGATAACGGCAAAGAAATTCGAATATTCTCCCAAAGATATCTCTGTGAAAAAAGGTGTTCCCGTAACATTGGAATTCGTTTCGCTGGACAGACTTCATGGATTCTATTGTGCGGGGCTGAAAATCCGTACCGATATCGAGCCCAATAAAGTGAACAAGCTGCGATTTATCCCTGAAAAAGCCGGTACATACCCCTTTCATTGCGATAATTTTTGCGGAGGCGGTCATGAAGGTATGACGGGAACGATTACTGTGACGGAATGATCTAATAGGTATGGGGGGCGGATGACTCAAAAGCAGAATATAAGGGTATTACTTATTTTTTCCTTTTTTTGCCTATCCTTGGGTGGACTGATGCTCCACTACCGGATACATCCTCCCGGTGATCTACCCGGAAATATCATCCCGACCGTGGCGGGAATTTTCAGCATAGTGGTTATTCTACCGCTGTTTTGTTTTCACCGCGGCGTCGCTTACGGCTACGTCCTAAACGGCATGATTGCCATTATCGGCACTATCGGCATGCTGCATTTTTCCCTGAAGCACCTTCCCCCGGTACTAACTCTCCAGGTAATTATTTTCAAGACCCTGCTGGCGGACATTATTGTCCTTTGGGGAAAATTTGCGATCGGGAAAACCATCTTTGAACTAGACCTTTTCAGAAAAGAGGAAGATGCCGGGCGAACGGGCAGATTCTTCCGCTATCCAAATATGGGCTGGTGGTGGGTGCATCTTGCCGCCCTAAGTATGGTGTATACGTTGGGTAGCCTGCTCTGGAAATAAACTACCCTGCCGCAAGCAGCGGAATATTAAACCCATTTCGTCATGCCGGACTTGATCCGGCATCCAGTCCCGATTCTCTGGATTCCGGCCTTCGCCGGAATGACGGATGCGCGGTAAGCCGCGGGGTATTAGACCCGAAACGAATAAAGTATTCAGTAGGAGAGCATTATATGTACCGTTTTCTTCTATGGCGGCCCGGATGGTGGATCTTGCATGCATTGGCGATTATTCTTGTCCTGTATCTGGGTCATTTGATGCGATAAGATAAGATGATCATCAGTGTACCGAAAGAAAGAGCACACAAAGAGCGTCGCGTCGCCCTCACACCGGATGCCTGCGATACTTTGGTAAAGGGCGGCTTCACAATCCTTGTCGAAGAAGGAGCCGGAATGGCGGCATTCTTCGACGACGATGCCTATCGGCATGCAGGAG
This sequence comes from uncultured Syntrophaceae bacterium, assembly GCA_964645835.1. GTDB lineage: Bacteria > Desulfobacterota > Syntrophia > Syntrophales > UBA8958 > CAZBME01. The sequence continues at coordinate 5,117 of CAZYDG010000023.1, read as the reverse complement.
CTGCTATTGCGTCGGCATCCGACGTTTTCGCCCAGGGCGACATCGTCGTAAAAGTTGGAAAACCGGACATAAATCCGGTTTTGGGCAGCCATGAAGTAGATGCCATGCATGAAGAGGCAATCCTTATTGCCTTTCTCAACATCAATTGTGCAGTAGATCTTTTGGAGCGGCTCGTTCAGCGGCGGATCACAAGTATCAGCATGGAACGGATACCCCGCCTCAGCCGTGCCCAGACAATGGATGCCCTCACATCACAAGCTACGATCAGCGGTTATAAGGCGGCCATCCTGGCCGCTGAATTCCTTCCCCGGTACTTTCCCATGCTGATGCTCATCTCCGGTACTCTTGCACCTGCCAAGGTGCTCGTCCTGGGAGCCGGTGTAGCAGGGCTGCAGGCAATCGCTACGGCGCGCCGTCTGGGGGCCATGGTTTGGGGTTATGATGTGCGGACGGCGGCAGCAGACCAGGTCCGGAGCCTGGGAGCGAAATTTCTAGAACTCGATGTCGGTGTGGAGGATGTGGAAACGGCTGGAGGCTATGCCAAAACACTGCCTGAAGAAGCCCGACGCCGGCAGCGGGAGGCCCTGGGAGAAAGGATCCGTGAGTTTGATGTCGTCATCACAACCGCACAAATCCCCGGACTTCCGGCACCTCTCCTCATTACTGGGGAAACCGTATGGTCCATGCGTCCCGGATCTGTCATCATCGATCTTGCAGCGGAGTCGGGCGGAAACTGCCAATTGACCAATGTCGAGGAGACTGTCGTGGTCAATGGCGTGACGATCCACGGGCCGACCAATCTGCCGAGCACCATGGCAACCCATGCAAGCCAGACCTATGCCGGCAATATCATGGCTCTCATCGGCCATCTCATCCGGAATGGTAAGCCGGTGCTCGACTTCAACGATGAAATTCTCAGGGCCGTATGCCTGACCCATGATGGGAGGATACTGCAGCCATGATCGGAAACTGGATGAATTTGATTGTAATCTTCGTTCTAGCCATGATTATCGGCATCGAGGTCATCCGGAAGGTGCCGACATTGCTCCACACCCCTTTGATGTCCGGATCGAATGCTATTTCAGGCATTACGGTCATCGGCGCCATGATTGTCACAGGTCAAGGGGCAACCTGGCTTGCGGAGATTCTGGGCTTGATCGCCGTTGTCCTGGCCGCAATCAACGTTGTGGGCGGTTATATTGTGACAGATCGTATGCTTGGCATGTTCAAGAGAGATCCGGGTGAGAAAAAATGACGGCAACACTGCTGGAATGGAGTTATCTTGCCGCGGCAGTCCTGTTCATCACCGGGCTCAAGTGGATGTCTTCTCCGGCAAAGGCAAGAAAAGGCAATCAGATTTCGGCTATCGGTATGCTCATTGCCGTGGCGGCAACCCTTCTGGACCGGCAGATTATAGGTTACGGGCTGATTGCCGTCGGCTTAATGACCGGCTCAGTCATTGGCTTATGGCTCGGACGAGCGGTGAAAATGACGGCTATGCCCCAGATGGTGGCCCTTCTCCATGGCTTCGGCGGCGCCGCGGCGCAACTCGTGGCTGTTGCGGAGTGGCACCGGCTCATTCAGCCGGGAGCATCGTTTCACATCGATACGGGGGCAACTATTTACATAAGCTGCCTCATCGGCACGGTCACTTTTTCAGGAAGCCTCATTGCCGCGGCAAAGCTGCAGGAAATCATTCACGGACGGCCGGTGCTTTTTCCAGGACAGCATTTGCTTAACCTCCTGCTGCTTTTAGCTGCCCTGGGATTGGGCATCTGGCTCTTGTATGACTACAGAAATGTCCTTTATTTTATGATATTTATAGGAGTGGCTGCTACATTGGGCGTTTTGCTGACCATCCCCATTGGTGGCGCCAATATGCCTATCATGATCTGCCTGCTTAATTCTTATTCAGGTATTGCGGCAGCAACGATGGGATTTGTGATCGGCAATCACGGATTGATTATTACCGGGGCACTGATCGGCGCATCCGGCATTGTTTTAACGCAGATTATGTGCCGGGCCATGAACCGTTCCCTGACCAATATACTGTTCGGAGGTATAGGAGCCAAAGGACAGTCGGTAACGGAGTCTGCAGACGCCACCCAAGCGGTTCACACAACATCCGTAGAGGATACCGCCATGGCCCTCAGCTACGCACAATCGGTAATCTTTGTTCCAGGTTACGGGCTGGCCGTCGCTCAGGCACAGCATGAACTTCGGCAACTCTACGGCCTGCTCCAGGAGCAAGGCATCGATGTGAAATTTGCCATACATCCCGTAGCCGGACGAATGCCCGGACATATGAATGTCCTTCTAGCAGAGGCGGAAGTACCCTATGACAAGCTCTATGATATGGACACGGCCAATCCGCAATTCGAGCACACAGATCTGGTGATCATCGTCGGCGCCAACGACGTTGTCAATCCGGCAGCGCGCATAGATCCTTCAAGTCCCTTATATGGAATGCCGATTCTCGATGCCGACCGCGCCAAGCATATCATCTTCATGAAGAGGAGCATGAATCCGGGCTTTGCCGGTATCGACAACGAACTGTTCTACAATCCGAAAACATCCATCCTCTTCGGCGATGCCCGAAAAACCCTCTCCGAACTCATCGCCGAAATAAAACGTCTGAATGCCGATCTTTCATAGTGGATATTACGCCATCCATACCCCAGCTTTGCGTCATGTTACCATCCTGGAATTCTTCATTTGCAGATGATCTGACGTAACGGAGCCGCTTCCTCAGGCTGTGAAGTTTCTCCTTCAACCGCGAGTAGGTTGCACAGAGATCCAAATCGCGTTGTTCATCCTGCACCGGAATTCCTTTTAGGACTTCGCTTTTCAGAACGTCCATAGGATTAACCTGAAGCGTTGTTAAACAAGAAGGACACCGATAAAAAAGCTGCCCCGTGAAAGGATTATGCCCCTGATGTTTGAATATTTTTGCCTGAACTATATTCACGCCCAGATCATGTCCATCGATATTACCTGTCAACCCGCAATAGGAACAGTTGATTTCTTTTGCTATCATTATAAATATCCCCTTTATCCCCAATAAGTTGCAATTAAATGATCGCATGGTTTTTCATCATTTGTTTGATGCTCTTTTGCTTCGTTCTTCAGTAAATCTTTCTGTGATTCTGTAAATAGAGCCCGAGAGACGCGATCGGAGTATATCAACGTCGATGTCCGGTCATCGGAACTATTTACAGTTTCTTTGTCCTCCATATCAGAATTCTTTCCGTATAAGTCCGGCTAGTGCAAGCCTCCCATTTTTTCACCAGGCTCCACTTGTCAGTCTTACATCTTAATTATTTAATCTGGTGCCATGGATCATCAAGATTCTCCATGACGCGACAGATATTTGTTGGATACGCCGGAGGACTCATGCAATTTGGAAATATTTGCAATATGCTTATCCATAAGCGTTACACACGATCCGACCAGATCTTCGGAAGCATCGGAGATACCATATAAGACCTTCATCGGGTTTCCTCCATTTGTTTGGGCTTCCCGGTGTTTTCTTGCCAAGGTCGTCAGGTAGTTCATCCATATGCTGGACATATCCAAGAGGGTTTTTTGTTGCTGCACAGTGATGGATAAATAAGGTTTGATCACTTGAATCGGCATCATTTCTTTCCAAACCATCATGGAATCGTTCAGGAATGAATTCTTCCAACTTTGTACCGTTTCTCCTTTAGTGTTTTTATCCATAGCCGTCTCTCCATTTTAAAAAATAATTCTTTAATTTTTCGTAATGATTCCAAATATAATTTCAAATGGTATCGATTGAAAATCGGTCAACTTTTAAAAGGATTTTTCGCACTCACAGATCGCTTTCGTGGCTATGAATTAGCGTTCATGAGCATAAAAAACAATGAGGATTAAATGGAAGCCTAATGGTAGGCGAAATCTATAAAGCCGATTATGGTCAAGTTTAAAAAAATTTGCTCTCAAGATTATCTCAGAAATGCCGAAAGAAAAGGATAAGAGAAAATGATGGGAGACCTAAGAGCCATGACAACAATGAGCAACGAAGGAATTGATTTATATACTCAAAGAAACATACGGGGAAACACTACAGGCCCCATGTTGGCCTGCCCCACCTGGATGTGCTGGATGCATTGGTTGGTTGATGGGGTCAAAGTGCTGCATGTGCAAGGAAAAACAATAACGATAGAGAAGACAAGCCGTCAACATCATATTGGTCTCAAATAACATTTGCAACATCCAACATCCAAATTGTCTGGGATTGGTGGACAATGGTTTGTCCGAAAATTTCGGACAATAGGTAATATCTTAAGCTTCATATTCATTCCATTTAATCCTAGCTTCTTCACTTAAATCGTTTAACGTATTGTAATGTATCAGTATAAATAATTAATGACCAATTACGTTTTTTGGGCATGCTTATTGATATGGGCTATTTTAGTTTACAGTCAAAAATTTTGACAAACTAAAAAGCATCATTATCATAAAAACAATTGAAATTAGCTAAACCTCATTCTGAGGGAAAATGCAGGAATAATTATGAATGATCAAAAAGACCCAGTCTATCATTTAAGAGAAGAACGCAGAAGACGTCAGGTATACGATGGCGCCTTCAAGGCAAGAATCGTTTTTCAGTTGATCAGCAGGGAAAAGACATTAAGTGAATTGGCAAGCCAATATGGTATTCATCCAAATCAAATCAAAAATTGGAAAAGTATTCTATTCAAGGAAGCGAGCATGCTTCTTGACGATAAACGCTGTTCCAGACCCCGGCATTGAAGTAAACTACTGAATTCTGATATTTGTTATTGAAACATCGGCGAACCGGCCTGGAATGGATATCCTGGCCGGTTCGCCACATTTTTATTTTATCACATCCGAAGAAACGGCGTAACAGGTTACACAGCGTCCGCCATGTTCGCTATTATCTCTTGATGTTCATAAGTTCCTGTGTCATCTGATCAGCTGTCGTAATAACCTTGGCGGCGGATGAATAGGCCCGCTGAGCCGTAATCATGTTGATAAATTCCTTGGCCGTATCCGTGTTGGAAACTTCGAGGGTATCGGACATGATCGACCCAAGACCGCCCGTACCGGCTGTGTTCCGAATCGCCTCACCT
>CAZYDG010000022.1:0-118307 GCA_964645835.1 uncultured Syntrophaceae bacterium | reverse complement strand
TGGCTTCGGTGTATTCTTTTTTCGATTGCGGACTCATATTCAACCTCCATAGAAATGGCGGTATTCGGTAATATCGAATTATGAGTCAACGATCCTTTTTATTCACCTCCTTCGGTAACATTTAATTTGAGGCAATTCGAGGCCAACAAGTAGCTTGACACCCATTTATACCTTCATTATACTGTCTCCCATGAGAAGGTAGACGACGCCATCCGATGTGTTTATCGGAAGCAGGCTCAAAAGAAGCCATCGCCCGTTATTAACCTCGCTGTGTTCATATATTGCCGCCAAATCGGGGGTCGACCGCCCTGGCGGCATTCATTGGAATATCCATCCTTGCCCCAACCGATCTGATATCTTCCAACGATCGATATTATTAGCTTAAAGGAGTCTGAGACCTATGAGAAAAGAGAACATTCGGAATATTGCCATAATTGCCCACGTCGATCACGGTAAAACGACCCTTGTCGATGCCATGCTGAAACAAACCGGTACCTTCAGGGAACATCAGGAAATCATCGAACGGGTCATGGATTCCATGGATCTCGAACGGGAGCGGGGCATTACGATCATGGCAAAGAATACGGCTGTCTGGTACCAGGATATGAAGATCAATATCGTCGATACGCCGGGCCATGCGGACTTCAGCGGCGAAGTGGAGCGAAGCCTGAACATGGTGGATGGCGCTATCCTCCTTGTCGATGCCAGTGAAGGCCCCTTGCCGCAGACCCGTTTTGTCGTCAAAAAGGCCTTAGCCAAGCACTTGCCTATTATCCTCGTCATCAACAAGATCGACCGGGGCGATGCCCGGATCGAAGAAGTCATAGATGAGGTCTACGATCTTTTCATCGATCTCGATGCCACGGAGGAACAGATCGATTTCCCCGTGCTTTACACAAACGCCAAAAAAGGCGTTGCCCACAAGGCGCCCGGAGACGACTCAGCGGATCTTCGGCCTCTGCTGGACACAATCCGCACGGCCATCCCCGGTCCAGAGTCCGACGACGATGCCGTTCCACAGTTCCTTATCACAAATCTCGACTACGACAGCTATGTCGGCCAGATCGGCATCGGAAGACTTATGCATGGCGTTCTTGCCACAAACAGGACCTATGCTCTCTGCGGGGAAAAGGGCATCACAACGGGGATCAAGTTTTCCGCCCTTTATACCTATCACGGATTGCGCAAAAAAGCCGTTGATGCCGTAGAAGCGGGCGATATCATTGCCGTGGCCGGTGTCGACGCCATCAGCATCGGCGATACAATTACAGACACGGAAAATCCCATACCTCTCCCCCGAATTCAAGTCGACGAACCGACGGTCTCCATGATCTTTTATGTCAACAATGGCCCCTTTGCAGGCCGTGAGGGAAAGTACCTGACCTCGCGCCACCTCCTGGAACGCCTCCAGCGGGAGAGCTTTCGGAACGTGGCTCTCCAGCTGAAGCCCCTGACGGATCGGACGGACGCCTTTGAGGTATGCGGGCGGGGAGAGTTACAGATGGCCATCCTCATCGAGACCATGAGGCGGGAAGGATTTGAACTCATGGTTTCGAAACCGAACGTGATTACAAAAAAAGTGGACGGAAAAACCATGGAACCCTTTGAGCGGGTCTTTATCGATATTCCGGAGGAATTCATCGGAACCGTCACGGAAAAGCTGTCCATTCGAAAAGGCCGCATGGTGAATTTGATCAACAAGGGCAGTGGCCGCGCCAACCTGGAATTTCTCGTTCCATCCCGGGGTCTTATCGGTTTCCGCAGCCACTTTATGACGGACACCAAAGGGGCGGGTATCATGAATACGCTTTTCGAGAGCTATGAACCGTGGTCCGGGCCTATTCCCCAGCGAGCCAGCGGCGCCCTTCTGGCAGACCGTAGCGGTCGGGTGACAAACTATGCAAGTCTTGCCATGGTGGACCGTGGAGAGCTCTTTGTCGCCACTGGGACGGAGGTTTATGCGGGAATGGTCCTGGGCGAACGGAACCGCACGAGAGACATGACGGTGAACATTACCAAGGAAAAGAAGTTGACCAACATGCGGGCGTCGAATTCGGAGGCCACCGTCGTCCTGAGGCCCCCCCGGCCCCTTTCCCTGGACCAGTCCATCGAATTTATCGCCGAGGATGAACTGGTAGAGGTGACGCCCCTGAGTATCCGCCTGCGGAAGATGGAATTGGATGCGACGAAACGGTCTATGCGGCGTAAGGAAGAAAGTCTCTAGCTAAAGTTTAACAGTATATTAAGTAGTCGTGAATCCAACAAGCTGTTGAAAACGTCCATCCCGCGTTTTCGCGGGGGCGACGTCTGCTGCGTTGCGCTGCAAGCTTCCCCGGCTTTCGCCGTGGCAGGCAACATCGACATACTTCTATCCACTAATCAATCCTCAGCTTTTGCGCGCCTTGGGCTGATAATCCGATATAAGATGAGGCACCTTGAGGATCTCTTTCATCGACGAGTCCTGATGGTGAGGGAAGTCTTTGCTTGGGTTCAAAATTGAAAGCTGCTCGGGTCTGTAAGTGGGTCACAATTGCATGCCGATTCACACCTCGTTTCCTAAACAGATGTTGAACCGACTACAGCCGGTTTGATACCCAAAAATCCACGCCGTTGCTCAGTCGGCGTCACAGGGTTGAAGACAGTGATGTGCCGGGATTAGGTCCACGCGTTTTACAGACTTGTCAAATTTTTACTGTCTCAACAAGAGTGTAGACCTGCCCTCACATCCTTATGTCCTTTGAGTTTCAGGTGTCCATTCGGGCGATTAAGGAAGGACAAGCCGGTTGCCCATGATGCGCCATCCCATCCGTTTCCCGTCATCGAGCATGCGAACGTTCTGCGCATCAGGACCCACCAGGGCCACCCGGACTTTCGCGCCATTCGAGAGGATTACTTCCACCGTATAATCTCCAGCACCGCCCGCGAGTGCCAGCGTAACGCTCTTTCCCCCCTCCGTGACGAACAGTGTTCCTATTCCGGGGATAAGACTGGCCGATTCGCTCGACTGCCCGGTGTCGCAATCGGTCCACTTATTGTAAAGACCGACGAGGCACGCCTTCTTTACGAAGAGGTTGCTCACTGCCACAACCCGCCGATTGAAGACAACGCCATTGTTCCACTTGATCTCGGTGGGCATCCCCGCTGCATCCGTTCTGCTGATACTACCGGTTGCAGACCCCCGGCTGACGCTCCCGCTCCAGGATGCCTGGATGGCCGTCCCGGTAATCGTTCCGGTCCCGGACTCCCTGGTCTTTTCGACGTACCAGGAGAACTGGTTGTCATTTTGAGTGATCGCGTAGACCAATCCGATATTGCTGTCCCACGTTCCTTCCAGTGACAGCGTTGGATTCGTGCCGCCCGTGATAGCCCAAACTTCAAGTTCTCCGATACTGATGAAATGATTGCTTCCGCCATTCGTGCCGATGATGCGAATCCCGTCTCCCTGGATATTGTTCAGGTTGAATGTATACGTCTCGTATGACGGTCCGAATGTAGCTTGACTATCACCTTTTGGATATACGGGGTCGGGGTTTGCCGGAACATCCCCCCAGTTTCCATTTTGACGCACCTGCACCCTGAGAGAACCATTGGCCCACCAACCGCCGTCCCAGAAATGCTTGCCTTCCTGAAACACCAGTCTGGTGAATGTATAAGTATTATTGAAAGTGTAGCCATAATACTCGGTCCCGGCAGCGCTATGATTGCCATCAAAACTGTCGTACTGCTGAGAGCTGTCCGAACTGCCCTTCTGGGGCTTAATCCCATCGCGAATGACTTCGAGACTTCGGTTTCCAGTGCCTGTCGGATTGACCACCGAAGCGATGATGATGCCCTGCGCTGCCACGTTTTGCTCACCGCTGGACCTCGAATTCTGCTGGGCATGAGTGACGTCGCTAATCCCAATAACCAGGGGCAAACAAAAAAGGAACAGAAATGATAAACGCAGAACGGTTCTCATGAGACACTCCCTTCTTTTTGCTGACGCACATAAAAGTTAAACGCAATAAGTAACTCACGACGAAATGCCAAAAAAATTCTTAACATTCCTAGATTCTCTCAATCTAGCTGGAGTTGGCCCTGCTAAACCCGACATTGCTCTAACTTAGTTTGTCATCTCCCATACTTCCCGGGAGACATCATTTTCAAACCTTTGTGAGTAGGACTGTTTAATGCTTGTGTAACAATTATATTACATTAACATCAAAACATAATGATCTGTAGCCTGCACTTATATCACGTATAATTTTTATAAAAAAGGTCTATGTGATTAGAAATTGAATCTTGGTGCAGCCTTGAAGCAGGAGGTAATGCCATGGAAGATTACTGAGCATATCTTACTGAACTAACTGATTGACAAGCTTCAAGAAGAGAGGTAGCTTTCGGACCGAAATTGTCAAAATCATAATCTGACTTTAGTGGTAGCCCTTGAGTGAGGACATGAAAACGACTAAGAAAGTCATTTTAGTATTTGGCATCACCCTCATTTTCTTTGCGCTGTTAACTACGTGGCTTCTCGCGCCCAAGGAATATTGGAGCAATATGGAGAAGATCAACTTTGGGGCAGTCGCAGGAGGTTCCGCGCTGGTCTATATCGCGCAGGAACGGCGTTTCTTTGAGGGGAGAACGGTCTTGATCTCAAGATCAAGAACTACGAGACGGGTATGGCATCTGGCGATGCCTTATTGAGGTGCGAGGAAGACATCGTTTGGTCGTCAGAGTTCCAGGTCGTCCGGCGATCGTTTGAAAAGCAGAGTGTTAGAATACTAGCTTCCGTCAACCGATTTGAAGACCAGTACCTTCTTGCACACCGAAGTAAAAGAATCGGAAGTATTTCTGATCTTGCGGGCAAGAAGATTGGAGTCGCCAGAAAATCAATCTTTGAGTTCTATCTAAGCCGTTTCTTTTCGCTGAACGGAATGGACTTAAAAGCCTTTACGATCATCGACGTACAGTTCCCCAGAGCCGCCGAACAATTCATAAATGGGAACATGGATAGTGTCGTTGCCTGGACACCGTATGCCAGCGAAATATCTACAAAACTTGGTGACGAGGTAGTGAGCTGGTCCATCCAGAGCAGTCAGCCCGGGTACGGTGTAATCGTCGCGAGAAAAGATTGGGTCCCCAGCAAGCCTGACGTAATCAAGCGGTTCTTAAGGTCACTGGCACAGGCAGAGGATTACCTCGTTAAGAACCCTGATGCGTCCAAATCCATCGTGCAAAAACGATTGAATCTTGATGGCGCTGCAATAGATCACCTGTGGTCTGAAGTCAGGTTTTTCCTTTCTCTCGACCAATCGCTTGTCCTGGCTATGGAAGACCAAGCCCGCTGGATGATCAGCAAGAGGCTGACCGCCACAAAGAAGTTGCCCAATTTCGTTGACTACATTTACGAAGATGGTCTCCATGCGGTCAAGCCGGAAGCAGTGAACATTATCCGATGAAGAGTGAAGGAGTCATGCAATAATACATTCTTTCTTACAGCTTACAAGCCAGGGTAACAAACCGGTGGAAATAGGGATAGAACCAAATCGAGGACAGCGTTGCATAACCAATCATTGCACTGGACCTGCAAATAATACCGTGATTGTTCTATATTTGGAACTCTTTGAGCAACAAGGTCCTTTGGGGTCTGAAAGGCCGACGACCGGGGAGCGCTGAGACACCAGGATGAAGAAAATTGCCGCAATAGCTACTGTACTCCTCATCGCGGTTCTGGCCGGGTTCAGCATCTGGCAGCGCACGGGTTCCCGGGCATCGTATTCGGGAGCCCTCGAGGCCATCACCCTCGGGGGCCTGGTCGCCGATTCCAACCTACTGTTTTTCACTGCCGAGGATCAGCGCTTTTTTTCGGCGAACGGCATCAACTTCACCTTTAAGACCTATAGTACCGGGCTGGATACGATAGACGATCTTCTGAAGGGTAACCTGGATATCGCAGGAGCGGCCGAGTATCCTATTGTGGCAAAGGCATTTGCAAAATCTGATATACGCATCATTGCCAGCATGAACAAAGCATATAATGAGTTCATCATAGGATTCACCGAAAGGGGGATCAGGCACATATCCGATCTTAAAGGGAAGAAGATCGGCCTTCCCCGGGGGACGATACTGGAATTCTTTCTCGGCCGGTTTCTGACTCTGAATGGCATGAGCGTCCGGGATGTTACACTGATCAACGTGCCGCCAGGACACGCGGCCGACGCTATAGCTTCCGGAAGCATCCATGCCCTGGTGACATGGGAACCGTATGCAAGCCGCATACAGAAAGAATTCGCAAACCGAACGGTTAGTTGGCCTGTGCAGAGCAGTCAAGCCGTTCATGGCGTCTTAATATGCCGGAATGACTGGTTGAGGACGCATCCGGACGTGGTCCGGAGATTCCTCAGTGCCCTCGCGCGAGCCGAAGAGTACATTGTGCAGCATCCCGACGAGGCCAAGGCGATCCTGAAGAAACGGTACCGTTATGCTGATGCCTACGTGGAGAAAATCTGGTCTGAAAACCGCTTTTCCCTTTCCCTCGACCAGCCGCTCATTACTGCTTTGGAGGACGAAGCGAGATGGATGATCGGCAATCGCCTGGTCACTGAAAAGACGGTCCCCGATTTCCTGGATTACATCTATCCCGACGGTCTCAAAGCGGTAAAGCCGGACGCGGTCAGCATCATTCGCTGAGATGAGGGACTCATGAGGATCAAAACACAATTCGTTATTGCCATGGCACTGTTCTCCGGCATCCTGGTCGTCGTCACGGTGTCGGCGATTATGACGAATAAGAAGGTCGAGCAGGCGGGCAGGCAAGAGAGGATCGCCTCGGCCATTGCCCAGTGGGCTAGTGAGCTCGGCCATCTGTCCAACGATTATCTGATCTACCGCGAAAGTCAGCAACTGGTACGCTGGCGATCCAGGTTTGCCGCCTTTTCGGAACAGGTGGCCTCTCTGAATGTGGACAAGCCGGAACAGCAGGCCCTCGTTGCCAGCATCAGGTCCAGCAAAGACCGGATGAAGGCGGTTTTCGACAGCGCCGCGGCCACTACGGGACGTCTGCCCGGAAATGTGGGGGAGGCCCCGAACCCGGAGTTTCTCCAAGTCTCCTGGAGTCGTATGGCCATCCAGAGCCAGGCCTTAGCCGCGGATGCCCTGCGATTATCAAAACTGTTGAGTCAAGAACGGGATAAGTTGACTGATGCCCGCACAATCCTCCTGTATGCCATGATCGGCTTGTTCGGTCTCTTTCTCCTGGCCGGATATCTTTTTACATATCAGCGCATCCTGAAATCTATCGCTACACTTCGGGCCGGGGCCGCAGTCATCGGCTCCGGAAATCTCGACTTTATGATCGAGGAGAGAAAGAACGATGAAATAGGGGAGTTGTCCCACGCCATGAACCTCATGGCCTACAACCTGAAGGCCGTAACAGCTTCCCGGGTTGAACTTGAGCGGGAGATCGACGAACGCAAGCGGGCGGAGGAGGCGCTTAAGGAGAGCGGGGAGCGTTACCGCAGCCTCTTCGAGAACCTCAACTCGGCATTCTTGCTAGCCGACCCCATTTTCGATGAAGAAGGCAGGCTCGTTGATCTGAAATACCTGATGGCAAACCCCGCCACGAGCAAGCACTTGAAGAAGGCCCCAGAGGAGATGGTCGGCAGGAAGCTGTCCGAGGTCTGGCATTACCTTGGTCGAAACCCCATCTTTGAAATCTACGAGCGGGTCCTATCTACTGGCGAGTCCCACAAGGGAGAGTTCTTTCTGCCAGCCCCCAACCGGTATTATGACATGGCGGTCTACCGTCCGACCCCCGGTCGACTGGCTCTGGTAATGTCAGATATCACCGAGCGCAAGATGGCAGAGGAAGCCATACGTCAACAAACGGAAAAATTGACAACTGCGAACAAGGAACTGGAATCATTTGCCTACTCCATCTCTCATGACCTACGCGCTCCCCTGCGGGCCATAGACGGCTATTCGCGGATGCTCATTACCAAAATGAGCGGGAAATTGAATGAGGACGAGAAACGCAGATTCGAAGTCATTCGTAATAACACCAGTCAGATGGGCAAGCTCATAGATGATATACTCGCCTTTTCACGTCTGGGAGGTCAGGCTATGTCCTTGGTCGATATCGACATGGCCGAACTTGTCAATCAGGTATGGGGAGAGCTCCTCACGATCAATCCTGGGAGGAAGATGTCTCTGAAAATGAATACCCTCCCCACTGCTTTCGCCGACACCACACTTATAAGACAGGTCCTTGCAAACCTTCTATCAAATGCCTTCAAGTTCACACGGAAAACGGAAGGTGCGCTGATCGAGATCGGCGGCGACATCAGGGATTTGGAAACAGTCTACTTTGTCCGGGATAACGGCGCGGGTTTTGATATGCAGTACTACAACAAGCTGTTCGGTGTTTTTCAGCGCCTCCATAGCCAGGATGAGTATGAGGGAACCGGGGCAGGGCTCGCTATTGTACAACGCATCATCAATCGCCACGGCGGCCGGGTTTGGGCAGAGGGCGAAGTTGACAAAGGGGCAACCTTCTATTTTACGCTGCCCCTGCAATTAGGGTGATGCACATTTTTTGGAAACCTTCGCAGCTCTTCATAAATCGATGCTGGAAAATAGGGACGCATCCCATATTTGGGGGAGGTCTTTTTGAAACCTCAGCGGGAGTTGATCGCCGCCCTGACTACTCTTTCGAGATGGGGGAGGGTATTGCATTCCTTTACCGTGTGGCAATATGGCATGTAACGCTTTATTTCCGAGTCGCCCGTGCCCCAGAACGGTTTGCCTTCCGGATTAAGCCAAATAAGCCGGCGGCATTTTTCATAAATCTTCTTTAATAGCTCTACTCTGGGATTACCGAAGTTGTTGCGGGCGTCGCCCAATATGATGACGGTAGTTCTGCGGTTTACGATATTGAAATAGTCTTCATTAAAATCCCGCAGGGCCTGATCATAGTCTGTTCGACCCATAATAATCGGAAGGTCTTTTAGATTCTGAATCAGGTTGACTGCCTCCTCTACGGTGTATTCTTTAAACAGGTCGGTTACCTCTATAAGGTTGGAGCAGAAAATGAAACAGCGGATACGAACCATGGTCTGATTAAGGCTGTATAGAATAAGCAGAAGAAAGCGTACCGTCCTCATTACCGAACGGCTCACATCGCAGATGACTACCATATCCGGCCGATCGATCTTCTTGCTTTTCCATTTGGGATCAAACAAAAGGCCCTGATACGTTACATTGTCCCGTAATGTATGCTTGAAATCGAGATGGCCGCGGCGAGCAGAGTGGAGACGCCGGGAAAGGCTGTCATTGAGTTTTCTTGCCAGACGCAGAATGATTTCATGCATGTGGCGGAATTGATACTCTTCGATCTGCGATAACTTGGCATTGCGCAGCTTGTCATCCATCATATCTTTTGCCAAGTCACCGGCTTGAAGATCGATTTGCCGGGAGACATACTGTTTCACGTTTTGCGCGAGTTCATCCATGGCGTTTTCCAATGCCGAGGCTTGAGATTGCCCGGATGGGGTGCCTTGCCCCTGGAGGGAACGGATATCTCCATTTACGGCGGCTATCCCCATTTGATCCAGAATGCGCCTCGTCAGAAGGCTTTTCTGCGTGGGCATCCGGTATATCTCCAACTGAACCTGGCGTGCAGCCTTGCGCATGGCTGCCGCCAAGGCAATCTGGTCTTCCCGGATGAGCATTTCGGTCAGAGACTCCTCTTTTACCATCTGGTTCTCATCGCTTGCCGCCTTGGGTTTTAAACCGGCATCGGGAAGGCCATCCAGAGAAAAGAACCGGTCAAAGCACCGCTCCAGAATCTCTTTTTCAGGTTGCGATTTGGCTAAGATGGCACTGAACGAATCTTTAAGCAGGTCACGATCCTCGTACCCGACTCGCGACAATGCCTGAAAGGCGTCGATACTTTCGGAAGGAGAAATTCTAACACCGGCGCGCCGAGAAATATTAATGAAGTCAGCAAGTATCCGGTCCATAATGTTAAGCCCCCGCACTCCTGAGCGCTACCGGCAAAATCTGATGGAGATTCTCGTCCACCCGGCTGATATCTTCCTCAAATTTAAGGATGATGTTCAGGGTTTCCCTGATGAATTCATCAGAGAGGACTTCCGCATGAAGCAGAAGGAGAGTTCTTGCCCAGTCGATGGTCTCACTGATGGAAGGTAATTTTTTCAGTTCGAGTTTTCTCAAGGCTTGAACAAACGCCACGATCTGATTTCTCAAATGCTCCGGCAAATCGGGAACGCGGGAGTGAATAATTTCCCGTTCCAGATCGGTTGGGGGAAACGGAATGTAAAGATGCAGGCAGCGGCGTTTCAGGGCTTCTCCGAGCTCACGGGTGTTGTTGCTCGTCAGGAAGACGACCGGTTTCTTAATGGCCTGCACGGTACCGATTTCGGGGATGGATACCTGGTAATCGGAAAGGATTTCCAGAAGGAAGGCCTCGAATTCATCGTCCGATTTGTCGATTTCGTCAATCAGCAGGACCGTTCCCTCTTTCTGGTGCAGGGCTTTCAGCAGGGGGCGCTGTTCCAGAAAGTGCCAGGAAAAAAAGATATCATCGTATTGATGCAGTTTATCGAGGGATGCCTTGAAGCCGTTTTGGTTACTGATAATATCGTCGAGCTTGTCCTTCAAGAGTTGTGTGTAAAGGAGCTGTTTGCCGTATTTCCATTCGTAGAGCGCCTTAGATTCATCGAGACCTTCATAGCATTGCAGACGGATTAGAGATGTATTCAGAAAGGTTGCCGTCGCCTTGGCAAGTTCCGTTTTTCCGACGCCTGCGGGCCCTTCTACCAGGATCGGCTTTTCAAGCTGGGTGGCAAGGTAAACCGTTGTGGCAATTTGCCGGCTGGCAATGTAGCCCAGGTCTTTGAATCCTTGTTGAATCTTTTTTATGGGATGAATTTTTTGTTCTGAAGATTTGTTCATTTTGTTTCCTTTTTATTTAGAAGTAGATTTCCCTGCTTTTGGGCCTTTATTTGGCGAACATTTGCCGCAAGTTTAACGGCGAAACGGAGATCATCGGTCAGTATTCTCCATTCGGATGTTTCTTGCAGACCTGCATTTTCAAGGAGACGGTCCACCATTCCCTGGCTTTTTTCAGCCATTGCCTTGGCCGCCAGGAGAAGACTGGTAAAGTAATCATTTAAAGATTCTTCATCCATCACGATCGCGGCTTCACAGGAGAGCGATCTCACGGCCCGTGTAAACGATTGAATCCATCCCAATTCTGCCATCTGTTCCGCCTGCACAGGTACGCCTTTGCTTTGTATAGCTTGCAGAAGGAGTTCCTTCTGCCTTTCCATCGCACCCAGAATGGGCCCCATGAGCATGAGATCCTCCATATCCCGAAAAGGTATTGCGATAGTTCGGTAGGCCGTACCCGTATTCCCCAGCATACTTGACGGCGGCAGCTTACAGTCGACAAGTTTGACGCCGCAGTGCGGCGAGGGTTTGAAAACCTTGAGAGCCATTGGTTCCGTGCGTGTGAGACCCGGCGTATCGGCGGGAACAATGAAGGCGCTAAACTCCTTTTCCATACCCTTCACGCCTGTAACTGCAAGGATGATGTATAAATCGGCAAAAGGTCCGTTGCTTAAATACGCCTTTTCGCCATTGAGGATCCACTGCCCGTCACGATATTCGGCGGAGGTCTTTAGATGTTTCGGGTGGCTTCCGATACCCGGCTCTGAAATGGCCAGTGATGCCGTCAGTTTGCCGGAAGCCAGTGTCGGCAGGTATTTTTTTTTCTGGTCAGGATTGGCTGAACCGGCAATAACGAAACGGGCAACGATTACGTGAATCAACCACGACAGGGCAATCCCCAGATTATGCCCCTTCCGCACAAATGCCTCTCCCGCAAGAAGCATATCCAGACTGGTCCCGCCAGATCCTCCAAATTCTTCCGCCATGCCGATTCCCAGAAGCCCCTGGTCACCCATACTTCGCCAAACGTCCAGAGGAAATTCCTTGAAATTCCGGCCGGCAATCTCTGTTGCGGCAAAGGTACCAAAATGCTCCTGGAATTCTATTGTCCGGGGGGAAAGATGGTGTGTCATAGCTGCTCCTTGGCAAACTTTGTGAAGAAGGCCTGCAATACTTTTTTGAAAGCGTCGATCTCCTCCGGGGAGAAACCGGCTTTTATCTCTTCGTTGATTCGTCGTAGGACTGCTTTTGCAGATTCGCTCTCTTCCAGGCCTTTTGCTGTTATGTAAAGATGGGAAGAGCGGCGGTCGCCGGGGTTGGCGTTGCGTTTCACGAAATCCGATCTCTCCAGACGGTCGACCAACCCGGTAAGTGTGGAATTGTCGATGCCCAATATCTGACTGAGTTCCGTCATCATCCGTCCATCCTTCCGCTTAAGCAGCAGAAGAATTCCACTCTGGGCGGTCGTAACCTTGACACCACTGGCGATGAAGGCGCTCTTCAGATATTTCCGCAGCTTTAATTGCGATGTGAAGAGCAGGTAAATCAGTCTATCATCATCAGGCATGGGAGTGCCCCTTTTGTTTTGCTAACACATATTTTGCATGCAAAATAGTTGGTGTCAAGCAGTTTTAAATCCGGTTTTAATCAAAGATGATATCAGTGTAGTAGGGAATGAAGAGGGAATGATAATCTTACTTTCTTTGTCATTATCCGGCTTGACCGGATAATCCAGCATCACTTCGGATGCCCTCCTAAACCTTTGGATTCCCGTTTTCAAAGGAATGACAGAGGAATTAATAGGGGGGAATATAATTAAATCAACCGACCTCTATGAACATCAACGCATCACCCACATCGACCGTATCTCCCGGTTCCACCATGATATCGGAAATACGGCCGTCAACCTCGGAAATAATATGAGTATGCATTTTCATGGCCTCTAAATCGATAAGAAAATCGCCTGCCAGCACGACATCGCCAATATCAAGCACCACTTTACTGATTTTCCCTTTTATCGGAGACCGGATGATACCCGCTTTTTTAAGTGTCCCTATTTCATCGGAAGTAAGATGCTTCTTTTCCTTGAGGGCAATCAGTTCTTCTTGTTTTACGCCTTGATCCGGACGGGATTTTGCGGTTTCTTCCGCCAGGGCCTTGTAGACCTGTTCGTCAATGACATAGTGGTCGTATCTCGGGTAGTCAAAAATTCCCGGATGATTTTCAACGTAGCCGGTATCGAATTTACGTTTTTTAAAGTCTTGTTCATCACAAATTGAAAGATACATGGGTATCGTCGTATAGGGCCCGGTAATGACAAAATCCATCAACGCCCTTTTCAGGCGATTGATGGTCTGTTCCCATTCATAGCCCCAGACGATCAGCTTGACCAACAGGGAATCATAAGCAATGGGGATACGATAACCCCTGTATATGGCGCCATCCAGGCGGATGCCGGGTCCACCCGGCGGGTTGTAGATATCGATATGCTTCCCGCCTTCCGGCAGGAAATTGTTACGGGGATCTTCAGCGTTAATCCGGACCTCGATTGCTATACCATTGATGTGAATCTGATCCTGACGGAAATCGAGCGACCGGCCTTCTGCGATTAATATCTGGCGACGGACAATATCGATACCGGTTATCATTTCCGTTACGGTATGTTCAACCTGAAGGCGTGTATTGACCTCCAGAAACCAGAATTCCCCGGTTTGCGGATCAACCAGAAATTCCACGGTGCCTGCATTTACGTATTTTGATTCTTTTATAATGGCCACGGCTGCCTGATGAATGCTTTCCAAAAGGTTCGCCGGCAGATTGGCCGGAGCCACCTCGAGCAGTTTCTGATGCCGCCGTTGGATGGAGCAATCCCTGGTTCCCAAATGGACAACGTTTCCATATACGTCCGCCAGAACCTGAACTTCGATGTGGTAGGCTCTTTCAATCAGTTTTTCAACATATATCCGATCATCGTTGAACGCCAGCATTGCCTCGGAACGTGCCTGGTTCATCTGACTTTTAAGATCGTCCTTTTCTTCCAGCTTTCTAATCCCCCGGCCTCCGCCGCCAGCCGTAGCCTTGAGCATGATGGGGTAACCATACTTCTGAACAAATTTGTTCACCTCTTCGATTCCGGCTTCTCCGACCGAGAGGTTTTTTGTTCCGGGAATCAGCGGTAAACCCGCACGTTCGGCAATCTCCCGTGCGATAACCTTGTTGCCCAAATTACTTATAACTTGAGGAGGCGGACCTATATAGATGATCCCTGCTTTCTCACAGGCTTCTGCAAACGCAGTGCTCTCGGAGAGAAAGCCGTAGCCCGGATGGATGGCATCTGCGCCTGTTTCCTGGGCAGCCCGGATAATCTTTTCGATATCCAGATAATCCTTTACCGGTTCATCTCCAATCATTACGGCCTTGTTGGCAAAACGCAGATAATAGGCATCGCCGTCTGATTTTTCGTAAATAGCAATGGCTTGAATATCCAGGTCTTTTAATGTCCTCGTAATGCGCAGGGCAATTTCACCCCGGTTGGCAATTAATACCTTATTGATCTTCCTCATGTAACCTTATGTTCTCCTTGGCAGATCGCCTTAATAAAAAATCATCCCTTGCCTTGAACGGTATCAATTTATTATAAGATTCGCAACGGACTCAAAAAACCTGAAATACAATTGCGAGCGTGTGATGCTTATAATGATGTTTTCTTCTAACGTCAAGAAAAGTTCGCACCCGCTAATATATTTTTTTATCCTTTAATAAAAAAATACGGCCTTGCCGCTGGTCAGTTTTTGAGATGAAAGCCGGTTTTAAACACGGCTTTTAAAGCAATTGCCGTTTTGCTCCGGTAAGGGACAAAGTCAGCGTATGTAGCGTAAGCTTCAGTTCCACTCAGAAAAGAACGATAATTTTAAGTGAGGCGAGGCTTCTTTAACAGACCTTGCCGCAAGAGACTATAAAATAGAAATGCTGAGAGAATCTTCTGAGACACACGCCTGCGTCGGTTGCGGCTACTGCTGCATACGCAATACGTGCACCTACGGTGTTGCCAAGCATCCCCGGGACCGGGATAAAACCTGCCCTGAACTATTCTGGACGGGGACCCGTTACACTTGTAAGCTGATGGCCGACGATAACAAACTGGCCGATTTTTATCGGCGGGAGCTGCAAGCCGGCGGTGGGTGCCGTTCCTACCTGAATCCCTGGCGAAAGGATGTTCGCGAACGAAAGGAAGATGAAATCCATGACCGATGAAGCCCCAACATTACCGGGCGGCGCCTTGAAGAGCATACGCATCCTGGACCTGACGAGTGTCCTGGCGGGCTCTTTTTGTTCGATGTTTCTTGCCGACATGGGCGCGGAAGGCATAAAAATCGAGGAGCCCGGCAAAGGGAATGACACGAGGTCTGACCCGCCCTTTCTCAGGGGCGCCAGCGCATACTTTGCCAATATCAACCGTAACAAGAAAAGTGTCACCCTCGACATGAAAAAAGAGGAAGGAAAAGATATCTTCCGGAAACTGCTAGAGAAGGCGGATGTCTTCTTGGAAAATTTATGCGCCGAACTCAAACAGACCGGAGCCGTCGGTTGAAAACGGTCAGGAGGGATAAATGGCAATCTTGACGGGAGGCCGGCTTGTCGCAAAGGCCATGAAACAGGAAGGCGTAGAGGCTTTATTTACACTCCCTGGCGGTCACATCATGGATATCTACAGCGGCTGCATCGATGAAGGTATCCGCATCATCGACGTAAGGCACGAACAGACGGCGGTTCATGCCGCCGAGGCGTGGACGAGATTGACTGGCATCGCCGGCGTGGCGGCCGTTACGGCGGGTCCAGGCGTCACGGATGCCGTCACAGGCGTTGCCAATGCCTTTCGCAATCAGGTCCCCCTCATCCTCATCGGAGGGCAGGCGCCTCGAAAACAGGCCCGTATGGGGGCTCTCCAGGAACTCGACAGCGTTTCCGTTATGAAGCCCCTGACCAAACTCTCTTTTACGATCTACGATACGGAGCGCATTCCCGAGCTGCTTAGCGCCGCATTCCGGGAAGCATACAGCGGCCGGCCGGGACCTGTTTTTGTCGAAATACCCATGGATGTCATGGATGGGGTTGCCCAGGAGACGGACATATCATTTCCTGTCCGGTACCGTACTAAGGGACGTCTCTTCGGAGATCCCGAGGCGATCGGGCAAGCGGCAGACCTCTTAAACCGGGCAAAGCGGCCCGTCATCCTCGCCGGTTCGCAGATATGGCATTTTCGCGCTATGCCGGAGCTTGTCCAATGCGCTGAACGGGCACAAATTCCCGTCTATCTCAACGGAGCAGCCAGAGGCTGCCTTCCAGCCGGGTTTCCCTTATTCATGAGCCGTTCCCGCCGCCATGCCCTTTCCCAGGCCGATCTTGTCATGGTGATTGGCACGCCCTTCGATTTTCGCCTGGGCTACGGAAAGCGTCTGTCCCAAGATGCCAAAGTCATCCAAATCGATATCGACGGCAGCGAAATCGGGCACAACCGCGATGTGGACGTCGGCATCACAGGTCATGCGAGAGCGGTCCTCGGACAGATCGCCGCAGCCCTGATGTCATCGAAACACAAAAACTGGCTGAAGGCACTGCGGGAAAAAGAGGCGGAATTAAGCAGGCAGGATCAACCTTTTCTCAATTCTTCCGCCCAGCCCATTCATCCGCTGCGCCTGGCCCGGGAGATCCAGGCGTTCATGGCCGAAGACGCGATTTTTATTGCCGACGGGGGCGATGTAGTCACAATGGCGGCCAGTGTCATTGTGCCCCAAAGACCGGGAAGCTGGCTCGATCCAGGCCCCCTGGGAACGCTGGGCGTCGGTACGCCTTTTGCCATCGCAGCCGGCGCAGCCTGCCCCGGCCGGGAAATTATTATCCTCTTCGGCGACGGCGCCTTCGGTCTGACCGGGTTCGACTACGATACCCTGATCCGCTTCGGGATGCCCGTCATCGGTATTGTGGGAAACAATGCCGCATGGAATCAGGTGCGTTACGGTCAGATTGAAAAATACGGCAGCCAAAAGGGGGACGTCGCCAATATCCTGACCCCTTTGCGCTATGACCGAGTCGTGGAAGCCATGGGCGGCCACGGTGAGTTTGTCACGGAACCGGAAGAAATACGCCCTGCCCTCGAAAGAGCCCGCAATTCGGGAAAGGCTTCCCTGATCAATGTCATGGTGGACAGGAATGTCTTCAGCTCGGGCACAATGAACCAGACCATGTATAAATAGGCTGAACGTCAATAGGCGAAGCTTGCGGCGCAACACAGCAACAGACATGTCCCCCTCTGGAGGAGGTGCAGAGGGAGGATCCCCGCAAAGGCGTGGGATAGGCGTTTTTCAATAGCCTGTAGTTGACAACGACCGTTGTTTCTCCTATATGACACACTATGAAAAAGAATCTGGCCCCGATTCTCGTTGGTGTTGCGCAATATACTCAGTCGAAAAGCGCAATCCCCGCCCTCGATCCCCTCGGCCTCATGGTTCAGGCAAGCCGGGAAGCCTTTGCAGGTGCCGGCGCTGACACTTTGCGTTCCATTATCGATACGGTTTGTGTGGTCAACAGCTTTTCCTGGGACGATGAACATCTGCCCCACGCACTGAGCGATGCGTTGGGCATCAGGCCCGCTGCGGCAATTTACTCGCTGATCGGCGGCAACTCACCCCAGATGCTCGTAAACCGTTTCGCACGGGATATTGCCGCAGGCAGAAGAAAGGCGGTCCTTTTGACCGGCGCCGAGGCTGTTTACGCCCTGTACCGGGCCTCCAGGGGAAGAGCGGTCCTGGATTGGCAGGACAACCCGACATACCGTTATCTCAAGGAGAATAACCTTCCCACAAATTTCGATACACTGCTTCACATGGGTTGTGACCACGAGAAGGAGATACTCAAGGCATGGGGCGGCAAATACTATGAGCCGAACAATGCCGCTGAAGATGCATACGACCTTTTTCTACCCCAATTCATGTATCCTTTTTTCGAAACTGCCCTTCGCAATCTGTCCGGAAGAAGCGTCGAGGAACACCAGCGTTATATGGGACGCCGTTATGAAGGTTTCTCCCGCATCGCCTCTCAGAATCCCCATGCCTGGAACAGGCAGACTTATTCCGCAGAGGAATTTGCCGTCGCCACGGTGAAAAATCGTTACGTTGTCTATCCTTATACCGTCCGCGCCATGGCCAACATCAATGTCGACCAGTCTGCGGCGCTGATCATGACAAATGAACGGGATGCAGCGGCCCTCGGCATCGACCGCTCCAAATGGGTATATCCCATGGGTGGAGCAGAGTTGAACAACATCTGGCATGTCTCCCAACGCCCCAGGCTCTGCGATTCTCCCGCCATAACCGCGGCAACCGATCTCGCCTTGAAACAATCAGGCCTTTCCCTGTCCGACATCGGTGTTTTTGACCTCTACAGCTGTTTCCCTTCGGCTGTGGAAATTTCCCGTCAGGCCATCGGTATTGCCGAAGACGATCCGCGCGATCTGACCATTACCGGTGGTCTTGCCTGCTTCGGCGGTCCCGGAAACAACTATACCATGCACGCCATCGTATCTGCGGCGAACCGCATCCGCAAAGACAGATCATTGAAGGCATTGATAACGGCCAATGGCTGGTGCAACTCGAAACATGCAATCGGAGTCTATGGCGCGGAACCGCCCGATCACCCTTGGGAAGACCGCGATAACTCCGGCATTCAGAAGGCCATCGACGCGGCGGCTCTTGGCGAGCCGGTCAAAAGGGCCGAAGGCATGCTGACCATTGAGGCATATTCGATGCGTTACGATCAAGAGGGCCGGCCGGAACGCGCAACAGTCATCGGCCGCTTGCCGGACGGCAACCGTGCACTGGCCGACGTCCGGGGAGATACAGGCGAGCTGAGGAAGCTTGAAGTTATCGAACTTGTGGGAAAGTCGGGAGAGGTGAATCACGATTACACCACAGGACGCAATCGGATACAACTCTCCCTGTGATTATATTCCGATTCTAAATAAAAGATGATATCGAGGCTACGAGGAAGAGGCGACGCAGGCGTATACAGAAATACGTCGAGGAGCCGATGGCGAAGACAACGAAGATAGGGATTTGATTTAGAACTGGAATTAGGTAAATTCCAGCTGTCTTGCTGCCTTACAAGCCTCACACCAGGGCGTATAGCCACATTGCCCCCGGCAATTGTCGGCATCAATTTCTTTTCTCGCAAACTTTCTTATTTTATTGATGAAATTGGCAGGATCATCCGTATCCAGAGCAATGGCCTCCGCAGGATGGATTGACGATCCGTCCGTAGCCAGAATATTTTCCACCATTTCATCCGCTCTAAGGACAATCCCTTCCTTCTGCAGCAAAATTGAGGCACTGCGAGACGATACGCATGAGATTACCTCGGCAATCATCCCGGAATAAACGATGAGTCGGGCCGCCGCCAAACCAATAATCCTGTCGTGGAGAATGCAGCTCTTAAAGCGCCATTTACCGAAATCAAGGGCGTCAACAAGGGGCGAAAGCCCCTCGGCGCGAGATTTGAATACCTCTCCGCCCTCAAAAAACAGGCATAACGAATACTTATCAAAATCAGGCGCTGTCACGAAAACCGCCTTTTCAGATAAGAGGGAGCCATTTTATTACATCGGTAATTAAGCATGATATAAATCGTCGTGCCGGACTTGATCCGGCATCCAGTCGTTACAATGGATTACTGCTTCCCGCCTGCGCGAGGAGAAGCTTCGCGGAAATGACAATTATTGCCATGTGTCCTTGCTGAAGCAATAAAATCTCCCCCAAGTATGGGGAGTTGCAAACAGCGGGCTTCACACCCGCTGTTTGGTCCTCGCCTGTATTGCCGCTAAAACGGTTTTTCCGCAGGCAGTTCTTCGCCCAGAGCCAAGCGGCAGAGATCACTGATCATATAGTTTTTCATGCCGGCGCTTTGCACTTTTTTACCTAGAGTTCGGAAACACATGGGGCAAAGATAAACCATGGCCTCCGCACCTGAATCTTTTGCATCGGCGACGTTCTTCTCCCGGAAAGGCTCGAAGTTTTTTCCCCGGGGGAAGAGCTTCATATTTGGCCCTGCCATTTCCACACCACAGCAGATGGCGTCAATGCCGTCATACTGTCTTTTGACCCGCTCCACACCGATCAGTTCGAGTATTTCATCCAGCAACGGGTCTTTTTCCGGGGTGTAGCGTGAAGCACACGGCCGTTGATAGGCAACTTTAAGGTTCAGTTTTTTAATGTCGCCCGGATGGGCCTGCAAGAAATCACGCAAATGCTCGAAGATAGAGACCGGGCGGAAGGGAAGCTTGATCCCATATTCCGGGGCAATTCCTTTTAGAACGGCATAGCAATCGTCATGGACAAAGACAATCTCCTTTGCTCCTGATTTCGCAAGGTTATCCACCATACCCTGAAGGCGGTCCCTCATTATGGATTCGTCGCCCATATGGGCAAACAAAATATTGCAAAAATAGTGACGACCTTTGAGAAGGGGCAGTCCCTCGAAGAGCTTACCCTGGATGGCCCATGGCATGCTGCCCTCCATCACACAGAGGGACATGGCTCGCTCCGCCTGTGCCACCGGTTTTGGGTCACCGTCGGCCTTGAAACGATCCGCCATTTGCGCCTTCAGTGCCGCATCCGTGAAGTTACCTGCTTCTTCCATCCGCTTCAGGAGCAAATCGAAAGGCCGTGCATTTTTAGGACAGTATTCGTTACAGGCAATGCAGGTGACGCAGTCATAAAGCCACTCGACCTTTTCTCCAGCGGCAATTTTCTGGAATTCTCTCCCGCCGCTCTCCTTGTCGAAAGGAAGATAGCGGCAATTCGCCAGACATTCGCCGCAAAAGTCGCATTTTTCTTCATTAAACATTAACAAATCCTCCTTTTTGTAATACTTTTCAAATTTTACATCAACATTCCGAGCAGCAGCCCGACATCCCGCAAGTATTGCGGTCCCCGCTGCACGCTCCCGAAAGCGGCAACTCTCGACTACGAAGGGCAAAAGGTTTGCTGTGGGCGGACATTAATTTCACAAGCTCTTTACCGCCGCACTTTTTGCACTTCAGCGGATTTTCACTCCCAAGTATAATGAATTCATTAATCTGATCACAGGTCTTGCATTGGTATTCGTAAATCGGCATATTTCTTCATCCTTCTCCAATATATTCTATTTCTTCTCCTCACTCTGGTCCAGGGTCAGGGAGTCTATCTTCAGAGCTTTGCCGTGAATAACGGCATCGGCTATCTTATGCCTGGCCTTGTTCAGAATCCTGCCAAATGTTGCCCGGGATACTTCCATCTTCGCCGCCGCATCTTCGTGATATCGGCCTTCATAGTCGGCAAGACGAATGGCCTCCAATTCATCCATCTCCAGATCAACCTCCTCCAACTGAGGTATGGGTATTCCCCGCGGTTTAAAGTAGAACGCACGAGGATTGCATTTTACATATCTGCATTTCTTAGGTCTGGGCATTATTGCTTATAGGCATATGCTCATAACATGTCAAGCAGAATGACCAATCAAACTTTGGAGTGCGGCGACTCGGCGCCCTTTGCTTTTGGTATCAAGAAGCATTCCGGCTTACCCCGGCGTCGAGCCGCCGGGAACAAAGCGCATCCCAGGTTGCGCACTCCTAAAACAAAAAAATACCGGGATGAGAGCCCGTGAAACAAGCTTCTCATCCCGGATATTATGCTTTATAAAAATATAAGATGTTGCTGAATGATGCTAGCGGTCCTTGAATTTCGGCTCGCGTTTTTCCATGAAGGCCGACGATCCTTCTTTCTTGTCTTCACTGGCAGAGCATACACCGAACAGATCCCGCTCGTACCTCATGGCGGTGTGGAGATCCATCGTAATACCTACGTTGACTGCCCTGAGGGCTGCCTGAATGGAAATCCTGCTCTTTGACGCCATTGTGGTAGCAAGTTTCATTGCCTCTTCCACTGCGGTCCCTTTCGCCACGGCCCGATTCACAAGGCCATACTGTTCCGCCTGCTTGCCGTTCAGGAAGTTTCCGGTCAGAATAAGTTCGAGCGCCCTGGCCGTGCCGATGCGCCGTGCCGCCCTCTGAGTGCCGCCGTATCCGGGAATGATGCCCAGCTTGATTTCCGGAAAACCGAACATGGCAGACTCATCGGCAATCTGAATGTGACAGGCGATAGCCATTTCATTGCCTCCTCCGAGGCAGAACCCATTGACCGCCGCAATGATGGGTTTGTCAGCATTCTGAAGCATATTGGTCATTTCCTGTCCCGGGATGAGGAAATCAGCACCTTCCTGGGCCGTTGTAAATGCATTGAATTCACTGATATCGGCGCCTGCAATAAAGGCTTTGCCGGCTCCGGTAAAGACAATAACCCGTACATCGTCGTCTGCCAGGGCCTTGGTAAAGGAAAAGGAGTCGAACATGTCGGCAAGCGTTGGCCTGCTCAGGGCATTCATGGGCGGGTTGTTGATTTCCATCAGGGCAACACCGGCCTCATTTACGGAATAATAACACTTTTTGCCTTCATTAACAGTTTTCATAATACCTCCCTCTCTATTTTGATGTGGACTGCATTCGTTCCGCACACACTGCTTCGTGCAGAATTATTATCAAATACCGATCCTCCGTCTCAAATAGCTAAAGCCGGACGGAGTATAGAAAAGACCTTCCTCTATGTCAACAAAATCATGCTACTTTAGCAGGCTGTTGAAAAACAGCCCATCTGCTGCATTGTGCTGCAAGTCTCTCCCGCTTTCGGGGGGGCAGGCTACATCAACGTACTTCTATGTACGCTGTCCCCCGCTGGCGGGGGTGCAGGTGGTTGCCTCGACTTTTGCGCGCCTTGCATCGGTACATCCCGGATCAGGTCCGGGACAAGCTTTTGAACAGTCTGCCCAATATCGAGTATTTTGAACACCTTGTTAGGTTGTCAGAGATGCCGCGGAGCCAGTCATTCGATCATCTTTTTAGCGGTTGCAAAGCGCCGGCCCCGCCAGATTACGTAAATTGCGGGATAGATGATAAGCTCAAGGATCGTAGAGGTAATGACGCCGCCGATCATAGGAGCGGCGATGCGTTTCATGACATCAGCCCCCGTACCATGGCTGAACATAATAGGGACCAGCCCGGCGAGGATGACACAGACCGTCATGATCTTGGGGCGGATTCTTTTGACCGCTCCATACATGACACTTTCCCGAAGGTCGGCCGGGGTCTCCATTTTCCCCTCCCTTATCCATTTGTCATAGGCCAGATCGAGATACAGGAGCATGACGACTCCCGTTTCCGCGTCGAGGCCGGCCAGGGCGATCATGCCCACCCAGACGGCGATGCTCATGTTGTAGTTAAGGAGGTACAGGAACCAAAAAGAGCCGACAAGGGAAAAGGGGACAGCCAAAAGGACGATCATGGTTTTAACCGTCGATTTCGTATTCAGATAAATGAGGACGAAAATCACAAACAGGGTCAATGGGATAACCATCTTCAGCCGTTCGTGGGTTTTCACGAGGTATTCATATTCGCCGCTCCATGTAAGACGATAGCCTTCGGGAATCTTCAGCGCCGCCGTCTTCTTTTTCGCTTCCTCGACGTAGCCGCCCAAGTCCCGGCCGGTGACATCCAGGTAAACGTAGGCCGTCAGCAACCCTTCTTCGCTTTTGATAGCCGTTGGCCCCTTGATAATCTTGAAATCCGCAACCTCCTCCAGGGGAATCCGGACAACCGGAGGGGGTAAGGCCATGCCTCCTGTGGCGGGAACCACCGCCGGGGCGCCTGTTCCCATGACGGGAACGAGGACCCGTTTCATCTTTTCCACGTCATTGCGTAAATCCCTGGCATAGCGGATGTTGACGGGATAGCGCGCCCGCCCGCCCCTCGACGGTGATGGTCAGGTTCATGCCCCCGATGGCCGCCTGGATCACTTCGCCCACATCGTCCACGGTCAGGCCATAACGGGCCGCCTCTTTCCGCTTGATGGCGATGTCGAGAAAATAGCCCGTTGTCACCCGTTCCGCATAGACGCTCCGTGTGCCGGGGATATCCTTCAAATGATGTTCGAGAGCAAGGCCGATCTTTTCAATCTCAGCAAGGTCCGGTCCCAGGATTTTGATCCCTATGGGCGTCCGGATTCCCGTAGCGAGCATGTCGATGCGTGCCTTGATGGGCATGGTGAATGAATTGGCCACACCGGGGATGGACAGAGCATCGTTCATCTCGTCCGTCAGCTTATCCACTGTAAGGCCCTTTCGCCATTGGGATTCGGGCTTCAGATTGATGACCGTTTCGAACATTTCCAGGGGCGCCGGGTCCGTGGCCGTTTCGGCCCGTCCAGCCTTGCCGAAGACTTGGGCAACCTCGGGGATCTCCTTCAGGAGCTTGTCCTGCATTTGGAGCAGTTTCGAGACCTCGGATATGGATGCTCCCGGCATGGTGACAGGCATGTAGAACAAGGTCCCTTCGTAAAGGGGCGGCATGAACTCCGAACCCAGCTTCAGAAAAGGATAGACTGTGAGGGCCATGATCAGGATGGCGGCGATGATGACCGTCTTCCGGAATCGGATCGCACCGAGAGCGACCGGTTCATAGATTTTATGGAGGATAAGACTGATGGGATTCTTCTCCTCAGGCCGGATTTTTCCCCGGATGAAGAGGGTCATGAGGACAGGTGTCAGGCTAATCGCCAGAAACGATGAAAAGAGCATGGCAAAGGTCTTCGTATAGGCCAGGGGTTTGAACAGACGCCCCGCTTGGGCCTGGAGGGTAAAGACGGGGAGAAATCCCACGGTAATGACAAGGAGCGAAAAGAACAGAGAAGGTCCCACCTCCTTAGCCGCGTCGATGATGACATCCGTCCGCTTGCCCGGTCTGCCCTGATGTTCCCACTCCTCAAGTTTTTTGTGGGCATTTTCAACCATGATGATCGAAGCATCCACCATAGCGCCGATGGCGATGGCGATGCCGGAAAGGCTCATGATGTTGGAGGTGACGCCAAGATAGAACATGCAGATGAATGACATGATAATGGCGATGGGCAGGGTAACGATAACCACCAGGGCACTGGGCAGGTGGAATAGAAAGACCAGACAGACCACGCTCACCGCTATTGTCAGCTTGAGGATCTCCTCCTTGAGAGTCGCCATAGACCGCAGGATGAGGTCCGTCCGGTCATAGGTGGTGACAATCTTTACGCCTTTGGGAAGGCTTGGGGCGATGTTGTGGTTGATCTTTTCCTTGACCCGCTCGATGACATCAAGGACGTTCTCGCCAAAGCGAACGATGACGATGCCGCCGGCCACCTCGCCCCGGCCATCCAAATCCGCCAGTCCCCGCCTGATTTCCGGGCCCAGTTGGATGCGGGCCACCTCCTTCAAATAGACCGGTGTCCCCCCGGGGGTCGCGCCTACGGCAATATGTTCAAGGTCTTCAAGGCCCTTGATGTAACCGCGGCCCCGGATCATGTATTCCACACCGGAGAGTTCGAGGACACGGCCTTCCACGTCCCGGTTACTCTTCCGGACAGCCTCCGTAACCTTCGTCAGGGGGATATTATAGGCGACAAGGCGGTTGGGGTCGATGGTGATCTGGTACTGTTTGACGAAGCCGCCGACGCTCGCCACCTGGGAAACGCCGGGAACACTCTCCACGCCCAGTTTGATGATATAGTCCTGGATGCTGCGCAGTTCGGAAAGATCATGGCCGCCCGTCTCATCGACGACGGCATAGGAGAAGCCCCACCCGAGGCTGGTGGCGTCGGGGCCGAGCACGGGGTTCACATCGGCCGGGATTTTGTTTTTGACGGACTGAAGATATTCGAGTATCCGGCTTCTCGCCCAGTAGATATCGGTCCCCTCTTCGAAAATAACATAGATGAAGGAGCTTCCCAGGTAGGAAAACCCCCTGACAGCCTGGACCTTGGGCGCTGCCAGCAACGTGGACGTAATCGGGTAGGTCACCTGGTCCTCGACCAGATCGGGACTGCGGCCCGCCCATTCCGTGTAGATGATGACCTGTGTATCACTCAGATCGGGGATGGCGTCCAGCGGCATATTCCGAAGCGCCCAGGCGCCCCAAACCAAAGCGAGGACCATGAGGAGGAAGATCATGAACTTATTGCGGGCGCTGATGTCGATAATCTTGGCTATCATTTGGATTTACAATCTCTCTCTGATCTTGCTCTGAAAATAGCTCTGAAGCTGCTTTGATGCTGTTCTGATGCTGTTCTGAAAGACGGCTCCGCCGCGGCTCAAAAATCTCTTTCGCCTGCATCAACATAGTGGTCGACAATGACTTGCAGAAAGCCGTCTTCTTAATCCCTGGTAATGCGAAAGACATTTGATTCGCCGCTTGCGGACCGTCTTTCATCAATCACGTAGATATCAAAACCGCTACAGCGGCTTCACAAAAAACTCCAGATGCAAGGCTGGTGATTCCTGAGGAGTGAGACGTACTTTTGCGTACGTCGCAACGACGAAGGATGAAGCCTAACGCAGCAGACGCCGTCCCCGTGAAAGCGTGGGATCGACTTTTTCCGAAGTCGCGTTTCATTCATTTCCCCTTCAGGGGCTTCACTCCCTTAAGCTGGGCCTCGGAATCGATCAGGAAATTGGCTGAAGACGCCACTTTATCTCCCGCCTTCAATCCCCTGAGGACTTCGACGGCGCCGTCGGCATGGAGGCCCGTCCGGATTTCACGAGGTTCAAAGACGCCGTTGCCCCGATCCACATAAACCACCTGGCCCGTTCCCGTATCTATGACGGCGGAGTCGGGGATGGTGAGCCGTTTCCCAAGGCCGACACGGATCTCGACATCGGTGAACATCTGGGGTTTCAATTGCCCCTCCGGATTGGGCAGAATAATTCTGACCTTCGCGGTCCGCGTGTCCGGGGATAAGACGGGATAGATGTAATCGACCCGTGATGACCATGTGCGGCCCGGATAATAGCTGAGCGATACGGATACGGGCTGGCCGACCTTGACGATGGGCAGTTCCGATTCGTAGATATCGGCCACGATCCAGAGCCTTGAGAAGTCGGTCACATCAAAGAGTTTTTCTCCCGGCATGACCTTCATACCCTGAACAGCCATTTTCTGGGTGACAATGCCGCCGGCGGGACTGTAAAGGGTCAGGGTCCGGACGGGCCGCCCCGTCTCTTCAATCTTTTTGATCTGCTCCTCAGAGATGTCCCAAAGACGGAGTCTCTGTCTGGCGGCCTCAAGAGTGGCCGCGGCATCTTTTTCCAGCATCTGTTTCAGGATGGAGACCATCTCCGGTGATTCTGCAGAATCGTTATGGCTATGGCTGTCCTGCGGGGCCTCGACCGTCCGCTTTGCCGCCCATTTCTTCGCTTGGATAAACTCTTGTTGTGTCGCCAGCAGTTCGGGGCTGTAAATTTCCACGAGGGGCTCGCCCTTTTTGACCATCCGGCCCGTATAATCAACGTAAAGCTTTTCAATCCACCCTTCGACTTTTGTATTAACTGTGGTCAAGAGCCGTTCGTCAGCTTCGATGCGGCCCACGGTCCGTATGGTTCGCTGGATGGATTTAACGGTTGCCTTGACGGTCTTGACGCCAATGCGCTGAACTTGGTCGGTTGAGAGTTCGATCTGGGGAGGCTCCGCAGCCTCTTGTTCCTGCTGAACCTCGTGATTTATCTGGGGCTGAGTTACCTGGGGCTGCTTTACCTGAGGGGCTGCCGCCTTGGGTTTTTCAGCCGGGGCAGGCGTTCCGTGTCCGGCGTGCCCCTGGGCATGTAGCGTCATGGGCATAGTGGTCAGGAGAAGCGCGATAATCCATAAAAGAACTCTCATTATTGAAAGGTTCATTTTTTTTCACCGTCACCCATCTCATCCGGGCTTTTCATGATCGCATGGACTCGGGCGGTGGCCTTTCCGCGTTCCGCAAATTGCGTCCAATACTGGGTTTCGTAATCCAGAAGGGTCTTCACCCGTGAGAGCACCACGATGGCCTCCGTTCGTCCGTTTGCGTATCCGGTCAGGGCCGACTCCACATCCTGGGTATTTTTAGGGATCAGGCCGTCTTTGTACAAGGCCATAAGCTTACCCGCTGAGTTGATCATGGATATATTGTCCCGGATCGCCGCCTCGATCATGAGTTTAACCGCCGCCAATTCCTGCTTGGCCTGGGCCAGAGACGCCTTGGCCTCCATGACTGCCGGTTCCTGCCTTGATTTGTAATACAGGGGAATGCTGACCGTCGAGGTCAGGCTCCACATATCCTTGAAGTCGCCCTTCCGGTTGAAATATCCCGCGTTAATGCTGAAGTCCGGATAGTACTCCTTTTGGGCCATCAGGACCTTTGAATTGGCCCCTTCAATCATCTTCTCCCGCGATTTGATTTCCGGGGAATGGGTCATGGCTATTGCGACTGCCCTATCAACATTTATGCCGAAAGGCACAAACAGAGGTGCAGCAGGCTTTCCCAAGGGACCTCCCCGATCCCGCCCAATCACCGAATTTATCATAGCCTCCAGGGATTGGATCTTCTGCCTGAACATAACCTCTTTTTCCAGGATCATGTACTTTTCCGTTTGGGCCATGAGTACCTCTTGCTGCATGGCTTTCCCCGTCCCGTATCGGGCCAGGGCGATGTCTTCAATACGCGCGAAAAGGGTTTGCCTGCTTTGCAGCAAGTCGATATTTTTATAAGCCAGGAACAGATCGTAATAGAGTTCCTTGATCCGGGAGGCCGTCTTGAGTTTCAGAAGTTCGTGCATGGCTTCCAGGCTTTCAGCATCCCGTTCGGCCATGTCGGCCTTCAAGGCCCGTTTGCCGGGAAAGAAGAACTGCTGCGTGGCCCCAAACATCCATTGAGAATTCTGTTCCTCGCCGTACGTATAACGATTAAACCCTTCGTTCTGATACCCGAAGGTAATCAGGGGATCGGGAAGACTCCTGGATTGGGGGATCCGATGCCGGGCGGCTTCAATCCTTGAGCGGGAGGCCAGGATATCGGGGTTGTTCTTCAAAGCCTCGTCCACAAGGCCCTCCAACCGCAGATCCTGGGCCGATACGGAGCCGGCCAGGAGAAGCAGCGCCGACCAGATCAGGCAAACGTTGCGGATACTATTTAACATCCACATTGAGTTTTACCGTCTGCGCCTTGCCGCCCCAGGTGATCTTGATGTTGATAAACCAGGGACCGGACATGGAGAAATTCAGGTTCGACACATAGGCCTTGTCCTTCAAGGCAGCCGAAGCGTTATAATTCATCGCGGGCATGCCGGGCATAGCCGCCATGCCGTAATGAACAGCCAGTGTGGCGTCGGTAATCTCCTTGCCTTTGGCGTCCTTTATGCCGACGGTCATCTTGTTATTGCCTGTTACAGGGGGGGGGTTGTCGATTCCGACTTGCACCGTCAGGTCGCCCGCCTTCTTCGAGATCTCATAGTCCTTTCCATAGGCGAAACCTGCGGCCAGAAACAAGATGCAGAAAATAACCATTATCTTTTTCATGTGTGACCTCCCACTATTAGAATTGTTACAATTTGTAGGTTTGGGGCTTTTGAACTTTTATGTCAAACGATAGTTTGATTGCTATTTTATATACAGTCCTTGCAGATGTCAAAGCCTTCGATAAAAAATGATGATCGGAAAATGACCGAACCATGGCGCCGCTTCATGAAAAGATAAATACTATTAATAATAACAAGACAATGGATGTTTTACCTTGCTTTTACAGGCAGAATTAATTATAGAAAAAAAATTAATGTGCAGGGGTGCCTTCCAGGCTGAGAGATACCCTTTGAACCTGAACCGGATAATCCCGGCGTAGGAAGCCGCTTGACCACCATAACCAGATGGATCTCGGGCGTACTCAAAGGAAAAGGGTACGCCCTTTTCTTTATTACTCTAGGAGTAGAACCATGACACAGATAGAAATGGCCCGAAAAGGCGCTATCTCTGAAGAAATGCGGCTCTGCGCCGAAACGGAAGGGGTGGAACCCGAATTCATCCGCAAGGGCGTGGCCGACGGGACCATCGTGGTCGTCCGCAACAACAGGCATACGCATATCCGTCCCGCTGCCATCGGTAAAGGCCTGCGAACGAAGATCAATGCCAATATCGGCACCTCCAAGGACCGGCTGGATCTGAACGTGGAATTGGAAAAGGTGCGCATCTGTACCGAATCCGGAGCAGACGCCGTCATGGATCTGTCGACGGGCGGTGATATCCGGGCCATCCGGAAGGCCATCATGGCCGCTTCCACCCTCGTCGTGGGCACCGTGCCCATCTATCAAGCCGCGGCAGACGTTGTTGCCTCGGGGAAACCCATCTCCGCCATGACCGGTGAAGACCTGTTCCGGGTTATTGAGGAAAACGGCGAGGACGGCGTTGATTTTATCACCGTTCATTGCGGCGTCACGCAGCGAAGCGTTGCCTGTGTCGAACAACAGGGCAGGCTTTTGGGAATCGTCAGCCGCGGCGGGTCCATGCTCGCTAACTGGATGGCCTGCAACAATCTTGAAAATCCCCTTTACGAGCAATACGACCGCCTCCTTGAAATTGCAAAACGCTACGACATGGTTCTGAGTCTTGGAGACGGCCTTCGTCCCGGCTGCCTCGCCGATGCAACGGACCGGGGACAGGTACAGGAACTGGTTCTTTTGGGAGAATTGGCTAGGAGAGCCAAGGTCGCAGGCGTTCAGGCCATGATCGAAGGCCCCGGCCACGTCCCCATCGTCGAGATCCAGGCCAATATCCTCCTGCAGAAGTCTCTTTGCGAAGGGGCGCCATTTTATGTCCTGGGTCCCCTGCCAACAGACATCGCGCCCGGATACGATCACATCACATCGGCAATCGGCGGCGCTATCGCCGGTGCCACGGGGGCGGATTTCCTCTGTTACGTAACCCCGTCAGAACACCTGAGGTTACCGACCCTGGAAGACGTCCGGGAAGGCATCATGGCCTCGAAGATCGCCGCCCACATCGCCGATATCGCCAAGGGGTTGCCGGGAGCCATGGAGAAGGACCGCCGCATGGCACGATACAGGAAGGAATTCAACTGGGAAGGGCAGATCGAGATGTCCATTGACCCGGTAAAGTCACGGGCCTTTCTGGAAAAGAGCGAGACGGCTCAGGATGAGGGCTGCACCATGTGCGGCGATCTGTGCGCGATCAAGCTTGGGAAACGGGAGTAAATTCCGGCTTTATTCCCCCGTCATTCCCAATTTCATTTCCCGTCATTACTACGAAAATAGGATCTTTGTAGGGTGGAACAAGCGAAGCGGTTCCACCGGCGAATAGTGGATGCGCTTCGCTTCATCCACCCTACAGTCCGCTGGATTGTCGGATCAAGTCCGACAATGGCAAATACGGGGCCGGATAATGGCGGAGAGTATACGCTATAAATAGTCTTTTCTTGGCGGGCTAAAAAAGTCCAATACTTCGCCGGGCTCGATGATTTCAATGTGATGCCCAACATCCCGCGGAATGGAATATGAATCGCCAGGACCTATTGTGTATTCAGCATTATCAATGACAATTCTATATTTCCCGGAAATCACATAACCACTCTGTTCATTGGAATGTTTATGTGAGGGCACACGGTCCTCTTTTTTGTAAAGCATTTTAGTTACCATTGACTCCGGGCCGTGTGACAGTAAAACAAAATCGACACCGAGAAAATTTCTTCTCTGCGCCTCATCCGATTTAACAATCATACAATCTCCTTTATCCCGATCTTTTTCAACAGCCTTTCAGGTGATAAGGGCTTTGGCCGTTTGGGCTATATGATCCACCGTAAAGCCGAATTTTTCGCAAAGGACGTTGTAGGGGGCACTGGCTCCGAAGTGGTCGAGACCGGCAACAGCCCCTTCCAGCCCCACGTAATGTTCCCAACCCAGAGAAACACCGGCTTCCACGGCCAATCTTGCCTTGACGGAGGCGGGGAGGACACGGTCCCGGTACTCCTGCGGTTGAACATCGAAGATTTCCCAGGAGGGCATGGACACGACCCGGACCCTGATAGACTCGGCAGCCAGTTTCCGGGCGGCGGCGAGGGCCAGGGAAACTTCCGATCCGGTGGCGATGAAGAGGATCTCCGGCTTGACTCTCGACGAATCCCATAAGACATAGCCGCCGCTGTGTAGACCCTTTTCCGATGCCAGCTCACGTCGGTCCAGAACGGGAAGGTCCTGGCGGGTGAAGACAAGGACCGTAGGCCCCTTCCGGTTTGCAATGGCTGAACGCCATGCTTCCACGGCCTCGGCGGCGTCGCAGGGGCGGATAACCGTCAGGTTCGGCACGGCCCGCAGATTCATAAGATGCTCGATGGGCTGATGGGTCGGCCCGTCTTCGCCGACGGCAAAACTGTCATGAGTGAAGACATAGATGACGGGAAGCCCCATCAAAGCGGCGAGTCTCATGGACGGCCGCATGTAGTCGGCAAAGGTGAAAAAAGTCGCCGTATAAGGGATAATGCCTCCATGGAGAGCCATTCCACCGGCAATGGCGCCCATGGCATGCTCGCGGACACCGAAATGGATATTCCGGCCCCCGTAATGCCAGCCGCCGCCTACCTCACCCGCAACGGGTGCATGGTCCGGGTCGGGCCTCTGGAAATCGCCGAACCCTTTGAGCCATGTCAAACAGGAAGGATTGAGGTCCGCCGAGCCGCCCATCAATTCGGGCAGATGGTGGGCAAGAGCTTGCATGACCGCCTCCGACGCCTTACGCGTGGAAATATTCTTTTGCTCTCCGCTATAGTCGGGCAGGGCCGCATCCCAATCCGCAGGCAGCTCGCCCTTCATGAGGCGTTCAAATTCAACGGCATTCCCGGCATCGGCTTCGCCATAGAGGGAGAGGATCGTTGCCCACTCTTTCTGTACCGTTTCCCCTTTTTTCAGGCACTGCCTGAAATGAGACAGGCAGTCTTCCGGTACGAAAAACGAGGGTTCAGCCGGCCAGCCGAGACGTTCCTTGGCCCCCTCCAACTCCTTCTGTCCAAGGGGCGAACCGTGACAGGCAGCAGTACCTTCTTTAGTGGGCGCGCCGAAACCGATGCAGGTCCTGACGCGGATTAGGGATGGCCGGTCCGTTTCTTTTTTAGCAGCTGCGATAGCACAGTCTATGGCATCTGTATCATTGCCTTCCTGAACGGCTAGGACTTGCCAACCGGCAGCCTCAAAGCGCATCGAGATGTCTTCCGAAAAGGACAGGGGCGTGGCACCCGCCAGGGAGATGCCGTTGTCGTCATATAAGACGATGAGCTTGCCGAGGCCGAGATGACCGGCCAGGGCACAGGCCTCCATGGTCACTCCCTCCATAAGGTCGCCGTCGCTGGCCATGACGTAGGTGAAATGATCAACCAGGGGCAAACCGGGCTTGTTGAAGCGCGCCGCCAGATGGGCCTCCGCCATGGCCATGCCCACAGCGTGGCTGATTCCCTGGCCCAGAGGGCCGGTGGTCATCTCCACACCCGGCGAGTGGATGTACTCCGGATGGCCGGGTGTCTTGCTGCCCCATTGGCGAAACGATTTCAGATCATCCAGGGAGATGTCGTAGCCTGTCAGGTAAAGCAGGGCATATAGCAGCATGGAAGCATGGCCGGCAGACAGGACAAACCGGTCGCGATCGGGCCATGCTGGATTGGACGGATTATGTTTCAAATGGCGCGTCCAGAGGGTGTAGGCCATGGCTGCGGCCCCCATGGGCATGCCGGGATGGCCCGATTTCGCCTTCTCTGCTGCATCCACGGCGAGAAAACGGATCGCGTTTATACATTTATCATCCATACTGCTAAAATCTTCCATGACAATCTCCTCAAATGATTATGAACTATGATAACGGCTGATTTATGGGGCGGAATTGGTACTTTCATCGACATCCATATAGGTTATTAGGGGATACGTGCCGCCCATATCGGTGAACACCCAAACCTGATGGGATCGATAGCTCCTGTCTTCGGAAAGGACGGTTACGGCCTTCCGCGATACGGTCATGTCGACGATATAACTATTATTTTTGTCCGTTTTGACCTTGATCTGTTCCACTTTGCAGGCGACGGATTTCATTTTTTTCAGATCCGCCGTGTACCACGTCTTGAAGTCGTCCCGGGATTTGATCAGAACACCGGGTAATCGCATGGTCAAGGCCTTGTCGGACAGAAAAGGCAGGAGTTTGTCCGCAGCGGCCATGTGATCCACATGGGCAAACCATTGGTGGACAAGGCTTCGGATGTCGTTATCGTCAAAACGTAAAGGAGGCGGAGTTCGCCGCATGTCTTCCCGCGTCGGCGTGAAAACGGCAAGATAACGCACCTTGGCCGTCAGGGGCAACAGGCTGTAATGGACATTGGAAGGAATGATGAATACCCCGCCCGGTCCCAGGCTCTGTGTCTGCCGGTCAATGGTCACCATGAGGTTACCTTCCAGGACGTAACCCGTCAATTCATTTACGTGGTATTGAAGGACCGTGTCCTTCCCTTTATCCGGTTTAGACCATTCGATAAGCGCAAGCGTCTGGCAGTCGTTGAAGTAGACCTTGCGGCGCACATTGGCGTCGACCGCTACCCACGGCATGTTCACATCGTTGATGATCTCCGGCATGACGGGCGTCCTGGGCGAGCAGGTTGCGTATTGACGAGGCAGCTGCTCGTTATCCGTTTTAACAACCGGCCCGCTTTGCGCACAGGCTGTCATGATGAAAACGATGATTAACAAAACGACTCTGAACATGGAAATCCTTGGCAACGAAAGATGCTATACACATAATTAAGCTGACCTCCATAGTCAAGAAAAAAGGCGGCCCAAAAAGCTGCCCGAATGTGATTGTCAATTACTGAGCTTTGTGTTATCTAACAATAACATGTGAATACGGATAATACCCGTTCAAAAAAGACGGGATGGAAACGGCGGGGGAACAGAGGAGCGCCATGAATACCATTTCTAGTGAGACGTTGGGCGACTATTTAAAACAAGAGCGGGAGGCCCGCCTCATGTCCGTCACCGCCGTATCCAAGGCCCTTAAAGTCGATCCCGCATGGGTTCATGCCGTGGAAGATAACGATTTTAGAGTTTTTTCATCCAAAGATGATATTGCCGATTTTCTGAAACGATACGCCGCGTTTCTCCTGATTGATGGGGATGACCTGGTAAGACGCTACGAGACGCAGCCCAAAACGATTCAGACCGAAAGAGCATGTTCAGATGGGGCATCAGCACCCGCGTCTGTCAGGGTCCCGGCCGGTGTCCTGTCGATGCCCGGCCGACCGGATGAAAAGGCCCTTCAAAAACGCCGGATCCGGCTTGGCATCCTCGGGGTTGCCATTGCTATTCCTCTGATCGTACTGGGCATTTACACCCTTTCTTACCGGGAACCGGTCAAAATCTTGAAGGATGACCTATACCGGGCAGAAAAATCCGTCGCTTCCCATATACCCCACCGTCCCCCCCCGGTTGCTGCGCCTGCAACCAAGGTTATCGGAAACAGTGACAGTATGCGATACCATCTTCCGGGGATGAAATATTACAATCAAGTCCATGCCTATCACCGTGTCGAATTCGATTCCGAAGAGGCGGCGATCAAGGCCGGCTACCATAAAGCCGCCCAATAATTCCGGACTTTTAACCTGACAGGCTGTTGAAAAACGACCATCTGCTGCGTTGCGCTGCAAGCCTCGTCAATCGATGTACTTCTATGTACGCTGTCCCCTGCCGGCGGGGGTGCAGGGGGTGGTAGCCTTAGCTTTTACGCGCCTTGCATCTGGACATTTTTGAACAGCCTGCTAAGTTTACCTCTTGGTAACCATTCCCCTGACTGAATTGATCGCGTCGATGACGGCCTGCGGCTTGACGATTTGGATATCATGAGTGGTATCCGCCGCAGTCGTGATAGAGCCCCTCGATGATTGTTGAGATATTTTGAGCTGAAGAGCACGCAGAACGGCATCTGCCTTGGCGGATAGCTCTTCAGTCTGCGCCAACTGCATCACCGTGCTCGAGCGGATCACAACAAGCGGGATGTCGCCAAACGAAGTGATCCCCATTTTTCTGACATCCTCATAACTTTGATCGTGCTGCGTGAACTCAGCGGTAATCGAGTTCCAGAAGACCGGTCTGGTTCGGTAAATAAAGGAATATTCAGACTGCTCCTTTAACGGCAGAGCCGTATTGATCATGGGAGCGACATCCGCCTGGGTCAGCGTTCCAATAGCGCTTCTGGCAGCATAATCAATCAATTTCCCCAGAGTGAGAGCCGCAGTCGCGTCCATGGAAGCCTGTACGTCTGGTTCCTGTCGTGTTTTTTCTTCCTCATGTCCAGGATCGACCAGGACCAGACCTGCCGTTTCGGCAGAGTATAGATGGGCAAAGACGCGGACAAGAACGCCCCCCATTGAGTGGCCGACCAGGATGTAGGGGGGAGAAATTTCGGCCTTTTGAAGAAGGGAATGAAGTTCGGCGGCCTGAGTTCCGGCCAGCCTCGGGTAAGGACTCGGATCGCTCCACCCGAACCCGGCCCGATCGTAGACGCAAGTCTGATTGGTGAGAGCGATCGCGGGGGCAACCAGGGCCCAAGTCAGGGAAAAATCAGCTGAACCGGCCTCCATCACAACCGTGGGACTGCCGGACCCCACGCATTGGAGATGCATTTGATAACCGCCCACATCATAGAGGGCGCCGGGCGGTGGATAGTTTTCGTTATAATTTGATGAAGAACCGCTGCAGCCACACATACAAGTTATCATCAAGATAAGAACGATTCTGACCCTCCCCATAGGCTCTCTCTCCGCAAAAATGGAATTGCGTTTCACCCCGCACAACGAGAAGTGGTTTTGCATTGCCCCGATGACAGCTAATTTCTCCGGAGCTTGTAATCGGCGACAGGCATTGCATGAGTCTTACCGATCATCATATCATTTTTATAAGAGGTGCTTTTATATGAGCTGAGTATGAGGGATGCGGTACTTGCATGTCAAGGTATTGTTGGCTCTATGGCTACATGCGATAACCAGTCCCCAAGAATTGCAATAACGCGCTGCCTAAAATCATTTGACTTGAGTAGCACTGTGTTCCATCACATGGCATCGGCAGTTTGTTGTCCAGGTATGCTGCTTGCTGTGGGGCGGACTGGCATGTTTGGTTTGCATAAATAATGGATGGAGCGTCATTGGGTCTGAGTAAAGAATCACCTGGACATAAACAAATGAAACACGCTGAGTAGGGGCATCCCCACAGGTTGCTACCCTCTAGGGTGTTGCCCTACCCAAGCGGCGAAGGAGTGTCGACTTTCTGTTTGGATATGTCGACACAGTAATAGACGTCTGCAAATAATTAATTGCTGTTTAATTGTACGTACCGCGGCTGATTTCTGCACGTATGTCCTCTATTTTTTTCTGTTAAATGGTTGCAGTATATTTCAACCGGACAATACTTAACATGCTATTTTTTCCCGCTTAGTGAGTTGGCCCCTATTCCAGCGCAGCCATAAGATGATCGGAGAGAACGTAAATAATAAAACTACCAGCAGCCAGCCCTGAATAGGAGTGGCGTGCATATACTTTAAGGCCACGTACATTCCGCCCGCCATTATCCAGTGCATGCCGACGTTGAAAGCCATGGTATACAGAGTATCTCCCGCCCCGCGCAAAGCACCGGCATAAAGCAGTAATATGCCATTGGAGAACACATACAGAGCGGCAAAGCGCAGCATTGATTCGGCCAGGTACGCGGCCTGAGTGAATACTTTATTTGTTTCCTGCGGTTGGAAAATTCCGACCAGCAGTTCGGGTATTCCGACAAAAAACGGGGCAAGCACTATGGCAAATACTAAAACGAGTTTCAGGCCCGAGCGCACCGACTGATGGGCAGCCGAATAATCTCGGGCACCCATGTAGCGCCCCACGAGACTGGTGACCCCGATTTCTATTCCCACCAGAGGCAGAATGCTGATTAGATCCCAGTTGAAGAGGATCGTTGCTGCTGTAGCAGTGGCCGGTCCGCACCCGTGCAGCAGCGTAACCAGGGTATTAAACGCCAGAACGTTCAACATGAGTTCCAGTCCCGCCGGATACCCGAAACCGACAAGGGACTTCATCAGACCCTTGTCATAATGAAAAGAGTCTAATACGTTGTACATCTTCCGGTTTTCTTTTTTAAAGTAAGCTGCAACAAGTACGCCTACTCCCGCCAGGGTACCGATTAAAACTCCTATAGCAGCTCCCCGGACTCCGGCGGCCTGAAAACCCATCCGGCCGAAGATCAGGACCCATGCGACACAGGCGTTTACGACCAAAGCGGCAATAGCGGAGAGCATGACCACACCAGTGCGGCCGATGCCGCAGAAAAACCCGCTCAGGGTGCTGCGTAGTAGATAAAAGCCCGAGCCTAGAATAACAACGGAGAAATACTCGGACTGCAATCGAGCCTGCTCCGGAACAAGACCCATATGGTTGAAAATTTCTCTTGCGAAAGGGCCGAGGCAGGCCAGAATTGGCCAGACAGCCAAAGCGATAAGCATGGCCTGGAAAGCAGCCCGGCTTGCATTTCTCCTTTGTCCAGCCCCGTACTGCTGGGCAACCAGCGCTGTGGTGTAACCGACAAGACCCACAAAAAAACTAAGGCACTGATATGCAGCAATACCGCCACCCATCGAGGCATTCATGGCATCAGGCGAAATCTTGGAAAGAAGCAGCCGATTAGTGAAGATCATCAGGGTATCACAACTTAGCGATACGACTAAAGGCAAAGTAAGTGAAGCCATTTCCCGGATCGAGCCGGATTCGCAAGTATTCTTTTGATCACGCATTTCGGATATCCAATATCGAAGAGATGAACAAAAAAGGCATCCATCTTAAAAATCAAGATCCCCTTCATGCTGTTTTATCGACACTAGTTCAATTCAACCAATTTTCCGGATTGTAAATAAACTGAAAACCTTGTTGGCGGCAGATTCATGGAAAATCCTGTGTGACTTCTGTGCCGTTTGTTCAAACGCCCCCAAAAGATCAGGATCAAAATCAGTAGGCCTGACCCAATATTGCTTTAATATGTTTTTTTACCTGTAATATACGGCCCTTGTGTAGGGTTGAAAATAGGCTACGAGAACCTCGGATAAAAAGCAATGCAATGATGTCTGATTTGTTTTATAAGATTTTGTCCTACGGGAGATCTGCAAGAACAGAGAAAGCACAGTTGTAATTATAGGAATTATAGAATTATAGGGATAGTACATTTTCAGTCAACCTCGAGAAAGATATGCGTATCAAGCTGAATATCG
Organism: uncultured Syntrophaceae bacterium; assembly: GCA_964645835.1. Taxonomy (GTDB): domain Bacteria; phylum Desulfobacterota; class Syntrophia; order Syntrophales; family UBA8958; genus CAZBME01. The sequence continues at coordinate 79,105 of CAZYDG010000022.1, read as the reverse complement.
CGGTTGGTGAACAACGTTACTCATTGCAGGCAGAGGTGTTGCGGATCTGGAAACCGGACGACATCGGACAGCAAAACTTATCATTCGCCACAGTCAAGTTTCTGCACGCCGACATATCTGTTGAAAGGCTTTTGTACGAGACGATCTTCCGCATCCAGCGTGAACTCATTGCGAGCAATAAACTCATGTCCTAGATATTAGCGTATGAATAATGGATAGAGAATGTTTACATAATCGTCAGACCACGGACGGCACAGCTTGATACCATCATCAGGACCAAAAACGACCCAATTCTGATTTATAAAAGCCCAAAGTGTGTGTTGGCTCCTTGTTAACGCCACATATTCCGTACAAATAGGCTTTGCTGATTCAATCCTCTTTGTGGTGACAGTTTTCGTGGCGCCTAAAAGGTGGAGTTCCGTTGCATTGGCCTTGAGAACGGGGCGAAGGTCATAGTAGCGATTTGATGTATGAAAAAGAATAATTCCATCTGCAGTGAGCCTGTTCAAATAGATGCCCAGGGCCTCTTTTGTCAATAAATGCGTTGGTATCCCCTCACCGTTAAAGGCGTCCACGAAAATCATGTCATAGGGCGGTTCCCGGTTTGCAGAATGCTGCATGGATAATCGGCCGTCTCCGATGATTACGTGGGGCTCAGCACTGGAATGGTCAAGGAAGGTGAACCATTGCTTCGCAAGCATGTCAATAGCGGGATTGATTTCATAGAATATTATCGTGTTACCCGGCTTTCCATAGGCAGCCAGGGTTCCCGCACCCAAACCGATGGCGGCGAATCTTGCCTTGGGAGGCATGGCGGCCAGGGCGTCGGCCAGCCCTCCCCGATCATGGTAATACAAAGTCGGGATATCCTTTTTCGCCGCATCCAGATACTGAAGGCCATGAATGGTGGCGCCATGGATAAGCGTTCGCACCATGACGGGATCTTTAACGGTAACAGGTCCGTCGATAACGCGGCTGATCCCAAAATAGTTCCTTTTGCTGGCTTTAAGGGTATCCGGGCTGGAAGATGTAGCCGTCACGAAGATTAATGTCAGCAAAATAACCATGGGTATAAGCCTTGCGGCACGCATAAGCATTGTCTTACCATGCCATAAAGACAAAACCCTCTTGCCGTGATGCATACAGAAAATGAAGAGAGATAGGAACATCAAGAAGGGGTATTCCAGAAGACTGGAGAAGAGAAGGGGTGCAAATAACGCAGCGCCCAGGCTGCCTGTGGCGCCTCCAAGGGCAATAGCGATATAAAAGCCGGAAAGTTTAGAAGGATGGGGACGTCTATCATATAAAATTCGATGGATAACAACGGCTGTGGTGAAGAAAAATAAGAGATGGCCCACATGAACAATATAATGGCCTGCATTTATAAAATAAAGAAACATGCCGGAAAGAAAGATTTCTGGATAAAAACGGATCAATGCCCTTGGAAGTAATTCCTTTCCGTCGAACGCAACGATGAAACTAATTAGGTAAAGACCCAGCGGCAATATCCAGATCAGCGGAAACGATCCCATATCCGAAGCCAACACCTGTGTGACGGTCGTTAAGAGCGCAGATGTTACGGCACTGAGAAAAGCTGAATAGATAAAGTGCTTCGTTGAGACGCCTTGCCTTTCATCGATTGTCAAAGTGTTTAATGTGTTTGAAAAATTTCCTGAATCATTGAAGACGGTCAACTTATAAGAAAACATCATCAACAGGACAAATAAAACGTACCCCCCTTTCCAGATTATGCTTTGAAAGTGAAGACCTGCAAGAGGCTCAATGACAGTTGAATAAGCAACCAGTGCGAGTAGGGCGCCGGCATTCGAGATACGATAAAGCCGGTATGGCTCCGGCTCAGGATTGATACGGGCGAGCCACTCCTGCGCGACAATGGTTGATACTGAAAGGAGAATAAAAGGTACAGCGAAACGGCTTAATAGGATAGCTATGATTGCTGCAAATGGGCTGTCATGAGCTATTACTTCCGGAAAAGGGAAAAACTGGGAAACCAGAGGGAGGAACAGGGAAATGATGAAAAAGCGTCCTTTTGTCTTGGCGGCCCAATAGGCGTATAGATAACCGATGAGCAGCATCAATTGATAGAAAGACAGGCAGACAAGCCATACATGGACCGATCCGCCAAATAAGGGCGTCAACTGTCGGCCAATAAAGGGTTCCATGGAGAAAAGCAAAAAAGCGCTGACAAAGACTGTACAGCTAAGGATTGGCATGGCATAAATTTTTGTCATTGTTTATGCGCAATTTCTTATGGCGTTATGTATAAAACAGGGGTGAGGATAAATTTTATTCCCCACCCCTTTCCGGAATTGAATAACAGGAACAGCCTTACGGCTTGGCCGTCCCTGCGCCTTTGATTTTCATGTCGAATTTCTGATGGCAGCCCAGGCAATAGACTTTGGATTCTGCGTGGGCTTTGTGACATACCGTACACGCGATGTCGCCCAAATGTGACTTATGGGGATTGCGGTCTTTAAAATCTTTGGGTTCCGTTTTCTTGGCCAGTTTGTCCATGGGACCATGACAGGCCAGGCATCTGGGATTGTCGACGGTATCGTCAGCTTTGGGTAGCTCCTTGCCATGACATTGAAGGCACATAATGCCTGACTTTGCATGAAGACTATCCGTATTGGTCGAGGTGGCCCAGGATTTAAAGATATCCTTCATTAAATCCATATCAGCTTGTGTCGGCGCACCCCAGGACTCTTTCAGGCCGATCAGTCCGAAACTTTTTCCGGGTACCCATTTATGGCATGTCATACAGTCCGCCTGACCTTTAGGCGGCAGGTGGGCAATGTGAAGTCTGGCAGAGAAGGCATTCTTCTTTGCCGGTCCCGTTAAATCCGGCTTATGGCAGGTCGTGCAGGATTGCAAATCGGAGCCTTGCACCGGGGGATGGTCTTTGGGAATCACAGAAGAAAACTCGGCATGACAGACTTTGCATGATGCTTTCGCGGGCTTTGCAGCGTCGACCATATATGCGGCACAGAGGAAATAAACCAACGCGAGAAAGGTGATGGTCATCAGGGGTAACCAGCGTCTTTTCATATGAATATCTTCCTTTTGTTGGAAAAAAGTAGGGACCCATGAACGTTCATGGGTCCCTCTGGAGGTTATGCCTTTGCTTTCTCCTTTGCCGCGTTTTTTCCGGCAACACGGCCGAACGTTACGCAGTCCGGAATAGCGTTACTTCCCAAACGATTTGAACCATGGACGCCGCCGGTCGCTTCTCCGGCGCAATAGAAGCCGGGAATAACCTGGCCGAAAACGTCTATGACCTGTGCATTCGGATTGATCCTGACGCCCCCCATGCAATGGTGAACGGCCGGCCATTGTGGAACGGCATAAAACGGTCCTTGAACCATGGGTATCATGACCTTTGTTATGGGTTTGTTGAAATCGGGATCTTTTCCATCGGCGAGATATTTATTATGCTTATTGATTGTTTCGACCAGGGCGTCGACCGGAATATTGATCTTACCCGCCAGTTCGGCAATTGTATCCGCTTTCGTGAATCGTCCTTTGGATAAACCTGCCGCAATTTCCTCCATGGAGCCACCCATTTTCAATACCATGGATTCACCAAAGATAGACCAGGTCGGTTTTGCTTTTGCTCCCAAGTTGATTTGCGCAAAGGCGCAGACATCACGGCGTTCCAGCTCGTTGACAAAACGTTTTCCTTCTTTGGTGACATACACGATACCGTAACCGGGACCGTTGAAAGGATAAACGGCAGGCGTATCGAGAATGCCCGTTTCCGGTTCCGCGAATGGGTACAGTTGAATAAAATTCAACTGTAATGTGTCAGCGCCAACAGCCTGGGAAAAGCGTATTGTTTCACCGGTTGCCCCTGGATGGTTGGTACAGTTGAAAGATGGTACTAGCCTAGGATTGTGCGCCATTCTCATCTTAATGTCACGGCTGAATCCACCCGAAGCAAGTACAACGGCCTTCTTGGCCTTGATGTTGAGAGTTCTTCTTCCTCTTTTTACCTCAACACCTAAAACAGGACTTGCCGGGTCAGCGTCTTTACGCCAAATCCACGTCACTTCCGTATTGAGAACCATCTTGGCGCCTCGTTTTTCCGCAATTTTTCGCAGGGCTTCCGTGTATTCCAGCCCTACGCCGGCAACCGCGGCATGGGTACGGTAGGCCGTATGGCCACCGGCTCTTGTGACGGTTGGTCTAATCTTGGCGCCGCCTTCATCGATCATCCAGTTCAGCGCGTCTGGAGCGCCATTGGCGACGACGGAGACCAATTCAGGAATGTTGTAGTAATCGCCTCCTTTGAGAGTATCATTGATATGCTGTTGCGGGCTGTCTTCGCCAAGATTCAGTTTCTGACGATAGTGAAACTCACTGTCCCATGCCGCGTAGACACCACCATTGATGATGGAGTTACCGCCGTAGGTCGGCATTTTTTCGAGAATTACAACCTTTGCGCCCGCGCCGGCCGCTTCAGCCGCTGCGGCAAGGCCGGCAAAGCCGGATCCTACGACAACAACGTCCCATGTCTCATCCCATTTGCCGGGCATTTTCTTTACTAAGGCCTCAGCTGATCCGGGTGCAGCCATGTTCAGGGCAAGTCCTCCGCCCATAGCCATAGCACCAAGGGTAACGGCGCCTTTCAAAACGGAACGGCGGTTGACCTGGATCGGTTTTTCGCTTGTTTTCTTCTGATCTGCCATAAAATACCTCCTTTTAGTGTAATTATGGTATTAACTTATAAGGGAACCATTCCCAAATATTTTATTACGTTATAGATCATCGAACACTCTGTTCGCCACATTCTACCATTGTATTTAATCCTAAACGGCTTCCGGAAATCTTACAATCGGACAAACGATGAAAAAATCATCGGCGCATCGAGGAGGATTCGGCAAACCATTCACTTCAGAACCGGTTTCGGAAGGTTCAAAAGAATTTTCTCCGCCTCTGTAATGTAGGTTTCAAAACGCCTAACAATTCCAGATGCAAAAGCTTTGATCTGATCATCTTTTCCGCTTTGCGCCTCAGTTCGGTAAAGGGTGAGATCTTGCTGGTTATCATCCGCCATAAGGCTTATATAGTTTCTGTCGAAAGCTGCGCCGAACTCATGGGAAAGATAAACAGCCGTATTCTGTCTTACCCTGTCGGGGTCTGGCGTCAGGACAATTCCCTTTGTATCGGCAAGACGTTTCAATTCGGAGCAGTATTTACCGTGATCCGATGCCATCATGGCGCCATATTTCTTAACGTCATCACTGGCCGCTTGTTTCTGAGCAAGAACTCCCATAGTAAACTTCCAGATGCAATTGTTGGCGGCAGCGCGTATGAAGAGACTGTCACCGTTGTTTGTTGTATTCATGTCCGATAAGACGGAAGGTGCGGCTAAAAGGCAAAATGAGAATATAGCCATTATAGTGAGGTAAAGTATCCTTGCCCTTGGCATTGCATGCTCCTTATCATCGTTGATGATTAGAACGATATGGAATGTTTTTTATGGTGGAGCCAGTTTTCCCTGTATGAAGCAGCTAATTCTTTAGCTTGAATAATGAGAAGGTTTTCGGCATTCATGTTTTCAGATGCCGCATTGAAGTTAAAAGATCCCGTTATGATTGTTTGACCGTCGATAATGATCAGGCGATTGTTCATGACGGCATGGGTTCCATCGAGATAGACGGGGATGCCGGCTTGAAACATCTGTATCGGCGGTGTCAGGCCTTCCTGACGTTCCGATTTATCCAGAATCATGGAAACCTTCACACCTCTTTTATGAGCGGCGATGAGAGCTTGTGCGATGGCAGGAGAATGAAAAGAATAGGCCATGATCAGAATTTCCGTTCTGGCTTGGGAGACAGCCTTCAGGATAGCTTCGGTACAACCGCCGCCTGGGCTAAAGAAGGCCTGCGGATTAACGTTTGACGCTGAGTTGTACTGAGCGGCGTGTATGCCTGGCGCGGCTGTAAAAAAAGCGACCAGGATGATCAAAAATATATTGGGAGAATATATTTTCATGGTCCGTTTACTCATGGAGAATTTATAAAGGAATGTGCACATTATTGTCAATCGATATCATTATGGTTTTTGATATTGTTTATGTATTGATATGGAGGATAATATGAGATGGATAATCATAGGAATATTCCCGCTATGTTTTTTTATGAACCAGGATGTTGTTACGGGTGAAACGAATATTTATAAAAACATGGTTTGTAATGAGGCAGGGAGGGTCATGGAAAACTTGAGGACATGTCGGATAAGCATGAAGGGTGACACCAACGCAGAGATAATATGCCATTCTGGGCGTCAAGGAGGAACAGGGGAACGAATTAATACGTGCAGACTTCAGGTTCACGATTGGGGTCAAGTATCACCTTATGCCCATACTGCAAGGATATGGCGATGTGCCGACAAAACGGCGGAAGTTTTTTTGTTTTCCTCAGATTTCGAGCAGGATGCCATGCGATGCAAGATTGTTTGCGGACTCTGCGAAGGAGGATGGAAGACGGCACACGAGGGCGACAAAGAGCATTGAACGGATAACATATTATCCTGGAAATATGTGTTTAAATGATGGACAATAAAGATGATTTTCCTGGTACAGGACTAGGTGCCTATATCTCATATTGACAATACAAACCACGTCCTGTAGTCATTACCCCATGGACAGGAAGTTCGTTGGTATTAATCAATAATTATCAATTGGAATGCTTCTGTTGAATCCTGTGATATATTTTAAGGGAGCTATGTATGAGTAAACGAAGTGTATGGAATTGGGTTGCCGTATTGCTTATTATCCCGGCACTGATGATGGTTGGCTGTAGTGGTAACGGTGGTGGTAGCTTTTCATCTGGCGGCGCAACCCCTACTGACTACTCAAAGACACAAAACTGGGTGACGCTGCCCAAGGAAGCGCCACAATCGGTTGATGTATTTTTCCTGTATCCAACGACATACAACTCAGCACAGCCTTTGACCTCAATCTGGACCTCTGATTGGAATCAATCCCTGACCCAAGCCTACGTTGATCAGGCCATCCCGTTTCATGTTTCATCCAAAGCATCGGTTTTCGCAAAAGCGGGCACCAACTTATACGTACCGTACTATCAGCAGGGTTCGGGAATCGATTTGTTGAACGCCTTGTTGTGGCAAAATACCCCGCAGAATGCGAATGCCGCCAACCAGGCGCTGCAAGTGGCCTATAACGATGCGGCAAATGCCTTCGATTACTATTTGGCTCACTACAACAAAGATGCGGCCGGCAATGCCCGCCCGTTCATCCTTGCTGCTCACAGCCAGGGGTCCAACCTGCTGCTCTATCTGTTGCAAAGAAAATTCAATGATCCTGCGCTCAGAAAACTTCTGGTGGCCGCTTACGTCATTGGCTGGTCAGTAACATCCGATGATATGAGCAGTTATCCGGATTCGTTGCAGCTGCTGGGGATCTGCGCGGCAAAAGACCAGACTGGTTGCGTAGTCACGTGGAACACACAGCAAACCCCCGGCGATTGGACACAAGTCCCGGAAAGTTTGCGAGGAAAGATGGAAGTGGTGAAAAAGAATGCGTACAGCGTCAACCCGTTAACTTGGACAGCCACAGGTCCCGGCGCTATTGAGACAAATGCCGCACCTGCCGCGGCAAATCTTGGTGCCGTATTTTACAAAGGGTCACTGCCCGGCGCCAAAGATCAGAGTATTTTTACACCCGATCAAGCAGGCAACTACACCTACGAGATTAAAAACTACACCGGTGCACAAAGCAACAACGGCGCCTTGGTTATCGACCCTACGGCGCTGCCTCCCCAAGCAATCTACTTGAATTTGCTGTCACCATACAATACGTTGCCGGGATGGTATCACGCTTATGATTACACCTTCTTTTATCGCAATCTTGAACAGAACGCTATTGATCGGGTCACAGCCTATAAAGCAAAGCCGCATCCCTGATTCCCAAGTAAAAGCCAAACATATAGCCAAATGCCGGGTGCCACGGACAAATACAACGTCTTGCTCGTGCTTTTTCATGGGATGGAACTTGGTGCATAACAGTGCAGATCATTTTCGCACTTAAGCAAAGCGCCTGCGTTGACGATACGTGTCGCCAAACCCTCATCTACCGCACCTGGCAGTCAGAAGACCCTGAACTCCCCCCGGCACTATGCTGACTTCCGACAGCACCACCCCCCAGTGATGGTGGCGGGTTGAACGGAATGTTTGGTTTGGTCGGCAGCACCACCGGTGGTGTTGAAGGACTCTGCACATATACATACTGGCCGGCCTTTACCTGCAAGGTTGTCTGTGTACCTGCATTGTTGGTAATGACAACAATGCCACTCGTCACTGCCAGATAGAGACCGGGCTTGATTGCACCGCAGGAATCGCCCTGACAGAACTGAGCATCATAAATTGTTCCCCGGATTCCTAAAGTGGCGGTTGGCATATCCATTTTGTAACTGTCATGGTTGCCTCGTTTGCCAATCATCCCGGTGATAGTTCTGAGTCCACCTTTGATCAGTTTAAAAAATGCGAAATCATCTTTGGGCTTTCCATGGTCATAACTGTACTTCTCGACTTTGAACCGGCTATTCGGCTTCAATGTTATCTCGCTGCCGTCGTTAAACTTGAGGCGGGCGTAGGTACGCTTTTCTGTTACCAAGGTATCTCCTTCATCAATCTTTGAGCCAACGGAGATTGCCTTCATGGAACCATCAGCCTTGTGGGCAGCAACGGGACCTGAAAGGTGTGTCACTGTCGCCGCCTGGCCGGCAAATACAATGGTTGCCAAAAGCAGCAGTCCGGATACAAGCAGGCTAATTGCAGTAATTCTTCTTGGGCTTGGCATCTTTTTTGTCTCCGGATGACAATTGTTGATCCTTATCTTTATCCTTATCTTTATCCTTCTTTTTATCCTTGTCTTTATCTTTACTGCCGCTATCGCCAGATTGGGCACTCGTTTGTGAAGCTGAACCACCAGACTGGGAAGTTGTCTGTGAACCCGAACTATCGGATTGTGAACCTGTCTGGAAAGCCGAACTACCGGAACTTGTCGTAGTAGATGCCGATGTCGTCGTTTCGTCCTGCGGTTTTACCAGGGACACTAACACAAGCCCGGCAGGAGGAGCCACCGGAGTGGTCTGAACTGAAGAGGTATCCTTCACGACCTGAGTAGTTGCCGGAGCCAGTTCTGTGATGTAAGTTGCCGTGGCAGCAGGCAAAAAGGGCGAACAACCGGGAGTCGTCGGATCGGTGGTGCAGGTGGCCAGGGTCGGAAGGACGGCCGAGCAGCCCGGAGTCGTTGGGGCTGTGGTACAGGTCGCCAAAGTCGGTAGCACAGCTGAGCAGCCCGGTACCGTCGGCGTTGTCGTGCAGGTGGCCAGGGTCGGAAGGACGGCCGAGCAGCCCGGAGTCTTTGGGGCTGTGGTACAGGTTGCCAAAGTCGGTAGCACAGCTGAGCAGCCCGGTGCCGTCGGCGTTGCCGTGCAGGTGACCAGGGTCGGTAGAACAGCTGAACAGCCCGGTGCCGTCGGGGTGGCTGTACAGGTAGCCAGGGTCGGGAGAACGGCTGAACAGCCCGGAGTCGTTGGTGTGGCAGTGCATGTAGCCAGAGTCGGCAGAACAGCCGAGCATCCGGGTGTTGCCGGGTTGGTCGTGCAAGTGGCAATTGTCGGAAGTACTGCTGAACAACCCGGAGCGGTCGGGTTTGTCGTGCAGGTTGCAATCGTAGGCAGAACGGCCGAACATCCTGGTGCTGTCGGGTTTGTCGTACAAGTAGCAATCGACGGAAGAACGGCCGTGCATCCTGGAGTCGTTGGGGCTGTCGTGCAGGCTGTAATCGTAGGCAGAACGGCCGAACATCCCGGAACCATCGGATCGGTGGTGCATGCTGACAACGAAGGTAATACTGTGGAGCACCCGGGTAATGTCGGGTCTGCCGTGCACTGAGCTAACGTAGGAGTAGCAGGAGTAGGTGGTGGTGTCGGAGCTGCGGGATTGAGGTTGGCAGTCTTGGTTACGGCGCATGTGGTACAGATCGTACCGTTCTCGATAATATTGTTCCCGGCCCTCAGGGTAACGGCTTTATTTGTGTCCGAGTACACATCACCGTTAATGGTCAGGTTGTCAGTGGTGGCACCGGCGCCGGTTGAACCGGCCTCCAGCCATATTTTATTCAGCGCCGATATCCCTCCGGTTCCCCCACTGCCGCCAATAGTTAGCGGGCTTTGGGCAACAATGGAGACATTCCCTCCGCTGGTGTTTAACGGGTTACCGTTGGCAATCCAGCCAGAAGTAGTCAAAGCACCGGTGTTGAGGATATTGATATCACCGGACGCTCCGGTATTGGTAGCGGTCAAGGTGCTCACCTGTGTCTTCAGTGGTGTGCCGCTGTTCCCAAAACCGATGCCAATGCCGGTCTCGGCCGTCAGGTTCAAAGTTGATGCAATGATGGCCGGTCCCGTTGCCACGCTGTCAGTAATACTGCCACCGGCTGTGAGTGTTGCACTGCTGGCCACTACATTACCACTCAGGTCGATGTTGCCGGCATTGCGGATCGAGAAGTTCTGACCGGCCGTGCTAATCGTCCCCAAATGTGTAATCTGGTTAGCCTGCGTGCTCAGATCGGTTGATCCGGCGGTGTTCGTCACATTCAGCGTATCGGCTGTGAGTACGCCCGTCTGGGTAATATTGCCTGTGGCTGAAAGGGAAATGGCATTGGTAGCCGTAAGGGGTTCTACTGCGAAGTTTCCAGTTTTGGCCAGCGAAAGATTCTTGAATGTAGCGCCTAACGTTCCACCGGTATGTACGTAATTGTTTGTAACGGCAATACTGCCTGTGCCGGAAAGCGCACCGCTGAACAAGTTCAGATTGGCTATATTGAAGGCATCGGTGTTTACATTTACCGTAGCACCGCTGATCCTGATGGTTCCTGCACCTGTTAAGCTCGATGCAGAAGTGAGATTGTGCGTGTTCCCGTCAAGCTCCAGTGTGCTGCCCGATGCCACGGAAAAAGAACCGGTATGTGTACCACCATCCTGCAGTTTCAAAAGTCCCGTATTTGCATCTAAAATTATGAAACCCGTATTATTCGTGTACCCGCCGCCAATGCCGAGCCACTGGTCTACTGTGGATGTCTTTCGCAACGTTCCAGCATTGTTGATAATATTGCCGCTCCCAGGAACCCAGGAAATAGGGAAACTGTTTGTCCCCGAAAACAATATCGTGCCCCCGACCTGGTTGTTCAGCGTAGCCGCGTTGCTCAGCCATAATATCCCGCCTCCGCTGATATCGATCGTCCCGGTATTGTTCCACGTCTTACCATTCAGATAGGTGCCTCCATTTATATTCACTGAACCCGTCGTGGACATTGTTCCCGTGCCACCCAAAGTGCCGCCGGAAAAGTTGAGGATTGGCGTGCTTAACGGTTGGCTGAAGTTTGCCGTGCCGCCCGACACCGTCAGAAGCGGCGTACTTATCGATCCCAATGGATTGAAGTTTGCCGTACCGCTCGATACCGTCACATTCCCCGTGATCCCGTATGTTCCGTCTACATTGACTGTAGCACCGCTTACCGTAAGGTTCCCAGCACCTGTCATACTCGATGCAGAAGTGAGATTGTGCGTGCCTTGATTGAAGTCCAACGTGCTGCCGGAAGCGATCTCGAAGGTGCCGGTATGAGTAGCGGTGGCACTGGGTTGAATTAGTTGCACCGAACCACTCTGAATCTGGAAAAGACCGGCATTGCTGAGGTATGCATGATCGAACTGCAGTGTTCCCGTTCCGGCACTCTTCCGAATGGTGCCGGTGGCGCTATTGGTGAGTGCCGTAGCGCAGCCGCCATTGTATCCCCATAATGATGAATCCTGCTTGATGTCGAACAGGCTATTATTGATGAATGCGCTGGTGGCGCTAGTTGACCAGAGGTGCCCCGCATTCCAGTTGACCGTCCCGTTATTGGTCAATGTGCTGCCGCCAAGATATTTGGGGTTACCTGTATTCAGATTGAGGGTTGATCCAGAATCCACCAGCAGGGTGCTCGCCAGATTGCCGCCGCTCCAGTTGCCCGTACCCGTCAGCGTAACTGTACCCGTACCACCCAATGTCCCGCCGGAAAAGTTTAGATTATTAGTGTTTGTGGCGCCATTCAATGTGACGGTTCCGCCGGAGATATTGAGGGTTCCGCTGTTCATAGCGCCAGTCAGAGTTGTGTTGTTTGCATTAAAGGTTACAGAACCACCCGTGTTGCGTCCACTGTAGTGATCTATGTCATAATTCAGACCACCGATATTGGTGACTGATCCTGAAAGATTCAGTGTCGTCCCGGTAATGGAAAGGCCCCCTCCTATTCCGCCCAGCCAAGAACCACTTCCCGCTGCTCCCCCCGCAGTATCGCCACCTGTTGCATGCAGATTGCCTCCCACGGTGACCGAGCTCCCACTCAGGCCGATATTGCCTGCATTCCCGCCTCCCAACGAGGCTAAGAGGGCATTCCCGATAGCTTGATTGGCTCCATCGGTTGTAATAGCTCCCACGTTCAATGTGCCCGTACCTGCCGTAATCACAACATTGCCGCCCGCAGCACCGTCGTATGCTGAGGCAGCAGTTGCGCTGGCCCCTGCGGAGGTGTTGATGTTTCCAATTGAAGACGCACCACTAGCCCCACTGATCGTAACTGAGCCCCCGGCACCTCCCATTCCTTCAACAGCATTAGAACCCGTAGTGCTGATGGCACCTGTGACTACTGAGCCGCCCGTGGAGGTCAAGTTAACTGCACCGCCGGCATATCCTCCTGCGCCGGTGTTCGCTCCGCCCAGCGCAGTGATCGTACCGGTGGTGATCCCGCCTGTGGCGCTGATTGTGACATTACCCCCCGCTGAACCTGCGGTGCCCGTTGTCGTAATGGTTCCTGTCTGCGCGACGGCGCCGGGTCCCGCATTTGATACGGCAATGTTTCTTCCTGTCAAGATGCCCAGACTTATATCGCCGCTTTGCGCCTGCCCTCCGGTTCGTCCCGCTCCATCCCGTAGCTCAATCTGGATGTTTCCTGTCCCGGTATTCAGTAAGGCGCCGGTCGATGTAATGACAGCCGTACCGGCATCTCTCTGGGCGGTGACGACACCGTTGGCTGACGTCTCATTGGCGATGAGCGTAAGATTGCCATTATCAGTTGTGATATCGGCATTAAGAAGGATGCTCCTGCCCGCAGCCAGGGTCAGGTTACCGCCATTGCCACTGTTGTTCGCTGTCAGGGCGGCGGAAAGGGTGATATCGTTATTGGCCTGCAAGGTGACGGCGGTGCCAGTATTGAGAGTGGAGGTCAGAGTAGCCGGGGTGATAGTGGAATCCACACCAGGATTGTTGGCATACGTTGCACTGGCAATCGAGTCACTCCCCCCGCTGGTAGTTCCGTCCAGGATATAGACCCTGCCTCCAGTGCCACCGGTCTTATCAGCTACTGCAACGCGGTTATTGATATTCAGCGTTGTTACATACGAGCCGAAGTTGGCATTTGCCCGGTCACCCAGCAAGCTGTTTGAAGCAGAGACGACACCGCTGATCCCGGTGGCGCCGTTGCCCCAGGTCACGGCACCGGCGTAAGAATTCCAGTAAGGGGAATTCACCACATAGTTGCCGTTGGTGAGCGCCGTAACACCGTTGTTGCCAACACAATCATAGGTCGTGCTACCCACCAGGCTGTTGGCGGAGGAGATGGCCCCCGTTAGACGCGTACCCCCTGTTGATCCGTCACCCCAGGTCACAGCCCCGGCATAGATAGCAGTGCCAATGTTCCAGTGAGGGGAACTTACCGCATAGTTTCCGTTAGTGAGCGCCGTAACACCTTTGTAGCCAACCTGATCGCCAGCCGTGCTTCCCACCAGGCTGTTGGCGGAGGTGATCACATCGATAGTGCCGGTGGTGCCGTTGCCCCAGGTCACGGCCCCGGCAGAGTTAGCTGCACCATTACGCCACTTAGGGGAGGTCACAACATAGTTGCTATTGGTTAGAGCGGTAACACCGCCCGAGCCAACATAATCATAGATCGCGCTACCCACCAGGCTGTTGGCGGCGGAGATGGCCCCCGTTAGACGCGTACCTCCTGTTGATCCGTCGCCCCAGGTCACGGCTCCGGCATAGTAAGCAGCGCCATTCTCCCAGGAAGGTGAACTCACTACATAGTTGCCGTTTGTGAGCGCGGTAACACCGTTGCTGCCAACGCTATCAGAGGTCGTGCTTCCCACCAGGCTGTTGGCGGCGGAGATGGCCCCCGTTAGACGTGTACCTCCTGTTGATCCGTCGCCCCATGTCACGGCCCCAGCATAGTAAGCAGCGCCATTCTTCCAGGAAGGGGAACTCACCACGTAGTTGCCGTTTGTGAGCGCCGTAACACCTTTGCTGCCAACACAATCATCAGCCGTACTTCCCACTAGGCTGTTGGCGACGGAGACCACACCGCTGATGCCGGTGGCACCGTTGCCCAAAGTTGCGGCGCCGGCATTGGCCACTGCGCCTTTATCCCAGTAAGGGGAACTCACCACATAGTTGCCGTTTGTGAGCGCGGTAAGACCGCCCGAGCCAACATAATCATTAGCCGTGCTTCCCACCAGGCTGTTGACGGCGGAGACCACACCACTGATGCCGGTGGCGCCGCTACCCCAGGTCACGGCCCCAACTTTATTTATCGCACCATTATTCCAGTAAGTGGAACCCACCACATAGTTGCCGTTGGTAAGCGCCGTAACACCTTTGTAGCCAACCTGATCACCAGCCGTACTGCCTGCCAGAATAGAGATTACGGCCCCGGTGGTCCCGTTCATCAGGTAAGCCTTGCCAGCAGAGGCCACACCACCGACGGTGCTAGATGGGGCCGTGATTACCAGGTTCCCGTTGGACAGTTCGGTTATTGAGCTGCCGAAATCATCGCCGCTTGAGGCGTTGGGGTTATTGATCAGCAGGTAGTTAAGGGCAGAGGAAGACGATGTGCCGATCGTGATGTTTTTGGGGTCCAGCAGCAGACTCTTGGCATTGACCAGACCACCGAAGGCGAGGTTCTCCCTGCCGGAGACCTCGGTCATAGCTCCCGGCGCAGTGATAGTGCCGTCAAAGATGGTCCGTCCGTCAGACCAAATGGTCACTTCTCCGCCGCTTCCCTCTGCCCTGATCTGTGTGCCGCCATTAACAATTGTAGTATTAGCATTAGCAATGGATGCATCTTTCCCCTGCCAGCCACCGCCGATGTGGATGCTGCCGGTCTTTTGTGCACCGCTTGCTTTAAGATCCGCTGCTGTCAGCAGGGTCTGGTAGCCAGTCATGACTATGGAGCCTCCATTCCCATGCATGCCTTGGGCGCTGAGGGCGGCAGAACTTAGCAAGCAACCATCTATCTCAGCTCCGGCAGTAGTGATAATTTGCCCTCCGTCCAGACTGCCGGAAGCATCCAGCCTTGCAAAGGAGGTTTGGTCTATCTGCCTGGTACTCTGGCTTATCAGACCACCTTTGCCGTTTGTGCCAGTGACAAGGGTAGTGCTGGAATCAATGATGGCCGAGGCGTTGAGGGTGACGGAGCCGCCGGTGGCACCGCTGGCATCCAGTGTGCCAAGGTTGCTGACAATCCCGCTGGAAAGCTTGATGCTGCCGCCTGCTCCATCACCGGAATGGGCAGAGATTGTGCCTCGGTTTTCCAGCACGCCAAGCTGTTGTGAGTCACCGGTATCAGTTTGTATGCTGATCTCTCCGCCCTGGGGGCCATTGGCTGATGTGACGCTGTCCTTGTCGAGCGTGACGCCTTTCGTTGCTTTCAGAAATATCCTGCCGGTGGCATCCTGCACCGCGCTGTTGGCGCTGATCAATCCCTTCTGGCGAACAATGCTTCAGTACATTCCGACCTTGCCGGCATCCGCCGCAAGCGTGCCCAGGTTGACGGCTTGATTCGCCGGCGCGCTGACCACCATAGCAATTTCAGGACTACTTTTGTCAACCAGCAGGACTTCCTTGCCGGCGGCAAGCAGTATGTCGCCGTTGGGCGCATTAATGATACCAGTGTTGGTGACATCCGGGGCAATCAGATAAACCGAGCCTCCGCTCGGTGTAGTAATGGTTCCCTGGTTTTCGATCTTGCCGGCCGTGGGACCGGCGTTGAATTTCATCCGACCGGCCAGGAAGTCCTTGTTGCTGATATCGAGAGTGGAGGCAATCAGGCCGTTGACATCGAGCCTGGCGTTAGGGCCAAAAAAAATGCCGTTTTGATTGATCAATAGCACCTTGCCGTTTGATTGCAGTACCCCCAGTATGGCAGAGGGATCCCCGCCGGTAACGCGATTGAGGACTGCGCTGATGGCTGATGGCTGGATAAAACGGGTGATCTCACTCTGGCCTATGGAGAAACTCTGCCAGTTGATAATGGCATTAGCCGAGTTGGTTATGGTCATGGCATTGCCTTTGGTGTTTACAGTGGCGGTGCCGTTGATTACCTGGGGGCCAAGGGGAAGGGCAAGGGTCGCCGTCGGCAGGAAACAGACCAGCAGGCATGCCGCAGCAAATCGTCTCTTGTTTCGCGTAAGTCTTAGTGGGGTCTTCATTATTGTCTTCATAGTTTTCACCTTGTTCAGGTTTACTAACCCCGATAAACGGGGCAAGCATGTTAACTAATAAGAAAGTTGCCCTTTAAAATGTATTGCGCTATTTCCTCGATGAGTCTGGATGGCATCATCCAGCGCATAGCCCCAGTCCAGGCTCACGCTGAAGTTTTGACCTATCCCAAAGCGAAATCCCACTCCGACGCTCTTCAGGGAATCGGAGGTAAGATCACCAGGTTGAGGTCGCACATTATAACCGGTGCCTCCATCAAAGAATGCCAGAAGCCTTAGCTGGCCACGGGGGATCTTCATAAGCCCGGCGATATCAGGAGAATAAACCTCGAAACTGCCGCTGAATCCGGCATCCCAAGACTCTTCCCGTTCTGCATAGCCCCTCACTACGGTCGAACCGCCTAAACCATACTGCTCTCCGGGAATCAGGCGATTTTGGGTGTACTGTCCGGCAGCAGCAATGCGAACCATCCAGTCAGCTCCGGGACGGAATGTAAAATTAAGGCCATAGCGCAGGATCGTGTAATCCGCTTCTGCCCCGTTTCGCGCCGCGGTATAGTCCGCCTGTTCACCCTGATATCCCCAGGGAATGTTGTACAACAGTCCAACGGAGCCATCCACCACGAGGGGTTCCGTTGTCCAGACCCCGCCGTAGGTTAGACTCAGGGGATGGGCAACTACATCCTTGCCCAGTTCCGCCCCCAATACGACGGTGCTGTTCTTGTACAGCCGGTAATCCAGGCCGCCGATCAGCTTCTGTTCGTATTCGCCCGATCTGGGCAGGTTCATGTTGTAGCGGAGGCCGGAAACAACACCTTTGCCGCTTACCTTGATATCGGTGCCTGAGACTTGAGTAGTGCCACTGTCCACGTCGGAATAGGCGCCAAAAATGTCCAGGGTATCCCCCAGCTTGTAAAACGGTATCCGGTAGGAACCACTCACGATTGAGACCGTCTTGATATGGTCAGGAGAGGTAAGGTATTGAAGAGCTGCGACGTGATCTTGATTGAAAAGATTGAAATGCTGAAAACCCAGACCGGTCCTGTAAAGACCGGTAGCGCTGCTGCCGGTGTTGTCACCGCTGAGGGTCACCCTCCATGACTTCTGATCGCTGACCTGCAACGCGGCCTGCAGCTCTTCCGGATTTTCCTGCACCTTGAAATTCAGCGTCATTTTTTTTGCTGGATTTTCATTAGCAGCCCGCAGATTTTCAGAAATGGCGTTTACCTGTGGTGTGACGCCGGTTTTCAGAGTGGGTAGGCTGGTCAGGATATTTTCCCGGCTGAAGAAACGGTTACCATCAATCTTTATCTCTTTTATCTTGGATTCGATCACTCGGAGCCGAATCTCACCCAGCGTCAGCTCCTGCTCCGGCAGGACAACCATCACCATTGAGTAGCCCCGATCCCGGTAAGCCTTCTCCAGTTGTTCCATGGCCTGCTGGACATCGCCAAAATTACGCTGCGGCCCTGTGTATGAATCGAGGAGTTTTGCTACCTGCGCAGGATCTAGGATGGTGTTGCCTTCCAGCCTGAATCGTTTGATAGCAAATTGCGTTACGCCATCAGCATTTTCAGCAAAAGCAACTGATCCCGGCATAAAAAATACCGGACTAAATAAAATACCAATCCACACAACCGTGCATATCGTCTTAAACAGTCTGATAATTGCCATCCTCTGGATCGAGAATTATGAACTTGCCCATTCTACTTGGTTGTATATGTGCAAACGCCATCCCACGGTTCAGCAGGCATTATTTTATATTTATTGATTCTTATAATATGGCAACTATTGAGAATTTATTTCAAACTGACAATTAATAGATAGATTTAACGTACTAATTCTGACATATGATTATTAAATTTCAATATTGAATTTGAGGCTAAATAATATTGATATAAATTCCATATCAATTAACAGGCTGTTGAAAAATAACGGGCGGCGGCCGGGTGCCACGGGCAAAGACTATGTCTTGCCCGTGCTTTTTTGATGGCATGGGATGAATCTCAGGAAAGGCATCATGTTTTTAATATCATGCAGGAGCAGGTTACTGAAAAAATTGATTTAGGGCAATCCGCCGCCCTGTCAACCAAACCTCTTCTTGACCGAATGGTTTCGAATGGCTGACGCCTCACGGGCAAGACGCCGTCTTAGCCCGTGGCACCCAATGCATGCTCGCATTGTCGTGTAAAACAGCCACCCGTCCACGTAAGTCGGTCTACTTTGCCGCGCTGAGGTAGATGCTGAGGGACTGGATCTGCCGGAATCCAACCAGGCCGGGTTCGGAGTAGCCCCAGTTGTTGCTTTTGAGGCGGCAGAGGATTTGCTTATCCTTCTCAAAGAAGGTGAATTGGTGTTCCAGTTTGACGATATGCTTGCCGAAATCCGGGTTCACAGCGCCGGTGACGGGATGGGCGGCCAAAAGGCGGAATATCCGTCCGCTCCCGCTGGCATCCCGGTCTAGTGGGATGTCCTTGGCCACGAATTCGGCTTTCTCCTCCTCGAACTGTTCCCGGTTCGTCAAGGTGTAGCGCACCTCCACCAGCGTGTCGCCCTCGATCCTGCCCACGATTTCCTCTTCGCGGTAGCAGCCGGGGATCTCCCGGCGCTGGGCGTCGACCCAGGGCCTGCGCAGGCTGGCGCGGAATCCGTCCCGTGTGATGGTGCCACGCATGGGATTCCGGTCACCCAGGGTGCCGAGATCGTACCAGTAGCGTTGCCGGAAGACACGGCCTCGCTCCGGGTTGGTGTACCCGCGGTCCCAGTTCCCGAAGAAGGCGAAACTCACGGTCACGGTGCCCGTTTCCACTGCCGGGGTCTTGGACTTTACCGTTCGAGGCCCGGCAAGAACTGGATCGGGCACTATTTGAAGGAACAGGTAAACTGACAGAATGGTCAATACTATAACGAGAAAGGTCCGGATGAGTTTCTTGGAATTAAACATGGTGCCTGCCTCCTCGAAGAGTTTTCGTCAACTTGCTTAAATATTAGCAAAGAAGATGATAGTGCCTATCCCATAATCATGACCGTCGTCTGGCTCGGCGCGAGGATGGACCCTACGGCGTTGCCGTCGTTCTGCTTGGTGGGATTGCCAAGGTAGACGGCCGGATTCCCCTCCAGTTTTACCTTCGTACTGCCCTGAATAATCTCTGCCGGTCCCATGATTTTTCCGGAGGCAGCGCCCTGGTTAACGCCGGCCTCATCGCCGTTGGTCGGTTGGATCTTGGAGGCCTTCGTCAGGGCGGGCATGCCGCCGATCATAACCTTCGAGGTCACGGGATTGGCCATGGCGGGCATGCCGATATTCGGATAGGGCACAGGAACGGGCGGAGCCGGAGGCGCCGGTGTCAGGCAGACATCGGGCATGGCCATTAGTTGCCCACCGGCTTGTGTGGTTGCAAACATGGGTTTTCCTTTCTAGCCGAGATGAATTTTTTTCCCGTCGATTGTCACGTCTTCCTCGACGACGACGGATGCCTGTTTTGCCCGGACGGCAAACCGATCCCGGACAATGGTGCGGAGCCGCCCTGCCTTGACCTCTTCCAGATGTTCGATCCGGCGGAAACTGTTGCCGATCTTCTCCGTCAACCGGCCGATAACGCCGTCGAAAACACCCAGGACGGCAGATGTCCTTTCGATATGTGCGCCCAGGGTACGGGCAATAAGAGAAAAAGCCGAGAACCTGGCCGTTCCCTTTATCCCGGTGAAGGACATCTCCGGCGCCTCGAAAAGGGCCTCTTGGGACGCCTGGACACGGATGGTCCGGCCTTCCATGGTTACATCTCCGCTTTCCCCGCTTATTGTCGCCGTTCCGGGCAGAAGGATACGGGCCTTTCCTGTGGCTTTAACGAGAACATCCATAATAAAGCACTCTCCCGCGTCATCGCAGGCCAGGAGGACACGGTCCGCCCACCTCCGGCTCGAGGAGGCAGCCCGCGGCTTTTTCTGCCCTCACCGCCTGACCGTCGCTTGTCTCCAGAAGATAGCCGGCGTCTTTCCGCGCCTTGACAATAGCGTAAGACCACATGACCGGCCACGGCAGGGCTTCTTTCTTCAAAACGGCAATATTATTCATAAGATACTCCTTTTTATACTATTACCATGTAACATCAGCTTTTTCGCATCTATGTAGGGTGGATGAAGCGAAGCGCATCCACCAATCATCGGTGGAACCGCTTCGCTTGTTCCACCCTACATAGAAATAAAGTTACAAGATACTATTACAATGGCCGTTACGTATTGGCCGCCCTGGGCGATTTCCACTGTTCAGCCTCCTGAAGGTCCGGGTCTGTCTGATAGGCGGTATGCCTGTCTGCCCTGTTCCATTTCGCATCTTCCTGGTGGACGCCATGGAGGTTCGCATAGGGCAGGCGGGCCTTCGTGAAATCCGCCTGCCGGACTGCGGCGTGGGAAAAGTCCGCATACGATAAATCGGTGCTGGAAAACAGGGTTTCATCGCAACGGGCCTTGATGAACAGCGACTGGCTCAAGACAGCGCCGGTAAAATCCGCGCCCGTCAGATCAGCTTCCCGGAAGGTGGCCATGAAGAGCCGGGCGCCGGAGAAACGGGCCTTTTGTCCTTTGATGCCGCTGAAGTTTACATACTCGCCCGTCGTTTGGGTAAAATCGGCAGCGGTCACATCCGCTTCGCCGAAACCCGTCTGGGTGAGATCGCTCCCGGGAAATCGGGCGCCCTTAAGATCGGCTTTGCCCAACATGGCCATTTTGAGAATGCATCCCGGAAAGGCCTGTTTTGAAAGTCCGGCTCCCACGAGATAAGCCTGGGTCAAATTCGTCTTCATGAAGACGGCCTTCGTCAGATCAGTGTTGTCCAGCATGACCCGGGTGAGATCTGCCCCGGTCAGGTCCACGGGCGACAAACTGCACTTATGGAAGGCTGTGCGACAGAGACGGCCGGAGGTCAGCTTGGCCCCATCAAAGCTCGTCTGGGACAGGGAGGCCCCGGTCAGGTCGACTCCTGTCAGGTCCGCCCAAGTGAGGGTTACCTGATGGAAGGTGGAATCGGCCATCCGGGCTCCGGTGAAGACGGCGCCGGTACAATTCGATTCCAGAACCTGACAGCAGGAAAGATTGCTGTCCGAAAGGGTTACTCCTGACAGGTCTGCCTCCCGGAAGGTGGATCCGGAAAGATCGGCACCGGAAAGAAGGGCGCCCCGGAAGGACACCTTCTCAAAATAGGCACCCGAAAGATTGAGTCCGCGAAGATCGAAGCCTGACAGATCTGTCCGGGATAATCCGCCTTCACATTTGATTTTAGCGATTAAATCCTTGGGCGTCACGTTTCCCTCATTAGGGTCAAAAGGGTTCTCTTGAGATTTGCATCCGTCAGGTTGGTCCGGAAAAGCTTCACTTTATAAAGATCCACGCCATAGAGATTGGACATTTTCATGTCCGTCCGGGACAGATCGGCCTTGCGCAACGACCCCTTGAAGAGGTTGATCCCCGTGAGATTGGCCTCCTTGAAGACGGTCTTCATAAAATTTGCCTCTTTGGCGCTGGCGGTGATAAGGATGCTTCCGGTCAGGTCGGCCTTGGTAAAATCAGCATGATCGAGGACAGCATCCACCATCTGGGCCCGAAGCAGTGTTGCTCCCTCCCAGTTGGACCGGGTCATGTCGGCAAAATTAAACTGTCCGTCTTCAAAGTTAGTGTCCCCATCCGCCCTTGATCCCCGAAGGGAAGATTTCCCAAAAACGGGCTTCCGACCCATGGCGCCGAAGAGACGAAGGCCATCGGCGTGAGCTCTGAAAAAGACAGCGAACGAGAGTGTCGATCCGGAGAAGTCGGCATCGGTCAGGTCTGCGCCGGTAAAATCGGCTTTTACTGCAGTAATTTTCGGGGCGTGGCACCCGGCCATACTGCATTTTCCAAAGACAGCCTCTGAAACAACTGCCTCCGTGAGGACCGCCCCGGTGAAGTCTCCACCTGTAAAATCTCCTGTGGACAGATCAGTCCGATCCAGGCGGGCCTTGACAAACAGAGCGCCGGAAGCGCTCGCGTCCCTCAATACCGCATCTTGCATCCGGGCCTCTGTAAAATCCGCCTCGGACATGATCGCATGGGTAAAGACGGCTTCGCAGAGCCTGGCCTTTTTAAAGGCTGTTTTTACCAATATGGCATCAGTAAAATCAGCCCCCGAAAGATGCCGGCCGGAAAAATCAAGACCTGTCAGATCGAGACCGCAAAGGCTTTCGCCGGACCTGTATTTGGCCATGACGTCTTCTACCGTCGGTTTTGCCGTCGTGGGCGGTGCGTCGGCAGGTGGCGCGTCAACCGGTGGCGGCTCGCGTAACGGGGCCTTTTTCGCCAACCCTTCCAGGCCCGCCAGGGCCTCCTGACCCAACTTCTCCGCTTCCCAGATTTGGGCCGCGATCTCCGGTTGGTGATAGCCCCCTTTCTGCAGCCCGGCAATAATCTCTTCGGCAGATTTCACCGGCGCCTCGGGCTTGGGGGTCATGATTTTCTCGACATCTGCGGCGGCAAGGCCGAATTGCTTCATAAAGGCCTGGGTCTTCGCTTCCAGGTCCGCCATGGCCGTCTGCAGTTCCGTTAAAGAAGCTGCGGCAGGAACGGCTTCCGGTACGGCGGCAAGGGACGCCTGCTTCAGAACCGCCTCGGGATCGAGGCCTGCCTTCTTCAGCATTTCCTTGGCCTGGGCCTCAAATGCCTCAGCTTCCTTGAGGAGGGCCGCCATTTCGGGGCTGACGGCGCCTGCATCCGGCGGTGGGGGCGGCGGTTCGGGCGGCGGTGGCGGTTCGGGCGGCGGCGCGGGAGAAGCGACGTCAGCCAAAGGCGGGGCCAGTTCATCACGAAAGATACGATAGTATTCATCCGTGCTCTTCGGCGGTTCCGCTGAAGCTTCCCAACGGGCGAAACAGTGAAGGATCTCTTCGTATTCTTCATCCGCCACGGAAGTCGTCCCCCGGAAAAGGAGAATGCCCGTTTCCCGGTCGGGGAAAAGCCAGAGCGTCTCGGCCCGGCAGGGCACCTCACGGAAGGCCTCCCGCCCATCTTCATGCAGGTTGACGAAGATGCGGGGCCGCAGGGCCGGGAGGGCCGACCGGATGAAGGGCTTCAGGGGATGCATGTTTCGTATCTCGATTTTTTCATCGCCGGTAAAAAATTCCGGGAGGCGCTGGTCATCCGGGGCGACGTTGAAATATTTCCAGTTTGTGTCTCTCGGAAGATGAGGCCAGTCCTTTAAAAGCCAATCCTTGTCATAGGTGCCCATATAGGCCATCCGTTGAGGCCACATCACAGGATAAGCCGTGAAACCGGCTGGCCGTGACCAGTTTTGGGGCGACAAGGCCTGGTCGCCCGGAACCTGGACATTGGGGAGAGACTGCCTGCCCGTTCCGTCGTATTCTGCGCTCTTGCCGACAGGGTTTGCCGGAAAGTCCGGGCCGCCGAAGGCGTTGGCATAAGACACGGGGATTTGTGTGAAGGCCTCGGGTTCCGTAAAACCGATCGGTTGACGGTAGCGGTTGCCGAAGACCTCAAGGATCTTTTTCCGGGAACCAATGCTGACGGAGACCTCCAGCGCCTGGACGGGCTTTTGGGCAAAGGCGCTGCCGTAGACGAGCCATTCCCCCCGGATCTTGGGCAGGCCGGCATCGAAGAGTTCATCCTTGTCCAGGGCCGCCTCGATGACGGGCCACATATCCGGCTCTTCAAACAAGCGGTTCGGGGCCTCCGTGTCCAGGGTAAAACAGGCGCAGGCGGACAGAGCAAGACGGATCTGACCGTCTGCAGTAAAGCTCCTGAAAAGAAGCCCCAGATTGTCCGGTTTCATGATCTTCATTCGTACCGCCTGTTTTCCTTATCCCAACTGCCCATTTCTCTTACCCCAACTGAATGATACCGGCCTGGTTGATCTTGAGGGGACCCGCACCGAGTTGGCCGCCGCCGAAATTTAAGGCTATCCCCGTCTGGCCGTTGATTGTGATGGAATCGTTACCACTCTGGATTTTGATATCGTTGGCCGAGGCTACGACTTTACCGCCGCCTCCCGGCTTTTCCATCGTAGCGGTGTTGGCATCGAGAGTAACTTTTCCGCCGTTATTGGCCTGGCTAATCTCGACACCATCTCCATTGAGACTTAAACTGCCCCCGTTGGTGACGGCGATGACAATATCCGTTCCGTCAACAAGGCTGATTGTCGCCGTATTGCTGTTGGTCAGCAAGATCCGTTCGTTGTTCAGGGTCGGGGTGATCTTTATGAATGATGTCGGCAACGCTATCTGGGGACCGATACCCAATTGGACGCCTTCGTTCGGCGCGCCCAAAGAATTTGTCGCCTTTGCGTGGATTTTGATGCCCGAATCGGTCATCTCGATTTTTGAGATGGCATGGGTCATCTCGGTATTGAGTTTCTTGACCAGCACCCCCAGGGCCACGACCTGGGCCACCGTTCCCGCGATGATGGGCACCATGCTGGCCCCCATCTGTTTCATGGCTGATACACCTGATTCCTCGTCGGGGAAGAAGGCCCCGCCGATATCGCCGCCCGCAGCCGCCAGAAGAGCGCCTATCGCCGCACCGCCGACGGCCAGTGCCTTGGACACGCCACTCAAAACAAGCTTTTCAGCGGCGGGCAGTCCGGCAGACAGGACGACTTCATCCGTCCCGAGGAGGTCCGATTTGTCCTTGATGATGTCCGTCGTCTTTCCGAACTCGACATGGTGGCCGAACTTACACTCGATCGTTCCCGCAAGCTCGATGGCCGTCTTCATGGCAAGCGTAAACTCCGAGGCTGTCCCCAGCATGGCCTCCATCTTCGAACCGATGGTCACGTAGTTTTCCGACCCGATAACGAAGGAATCCTCCTGCCCGAGAACCATTTCATGCTTGTTCCCCGACGACTTGACGTGGAAGACGCTTTCCTTATCATCTTCGCCTCCGGCGCCGAGGTGAATCCAATTCCCTTTTTCGCCGTACGGGCTGAACAGGGATATGGACTCGGCGCCTACCGTATCGTCCATTATGATCTGGTTGCCGCCGGCAGTCTTAATGATGTGCTGCATGCGGTTGTCCGACGTAACGGGGTTGAAATTCTGAGAATTGTAAGCCGCCCCGGTGATGACGGGTAGGTCGGGATCGCCATCGCGGAAGGCAAGAATGACCTCCGCCCCCTTGTGTAGGGGAAAGTGCATGCCGTAGGTCTTTGAGTTGGCCCCGCCATAGGGAAAGGCCAAACGGATCCAGGCCGATTTTTTCATGGTCACCTTCCCCGTGGCGCTGTCCCGGACACAGGCAAAGGGAAGGGTCACCTTGTATCGGCCTTTGCTATCGAGAGGAATGTCCACATTCCCATCGATAAAGGCATTCATCGTCCCCGCGATTCGCGGTTTAACCGTTACCCGTTCGGGTCGGAACTGGACACTGCTGGAAATGCAGGTAAAGCTATTGCCATAGACAAACTTACTGTCAACAGGGACTGAGCCGTCCGGACCGGGCAGCGGCTGCGTTCCCCTGTGGGTGACCTTAGTCACCAGATAAGTGCCCGCAAGAGCGGGATCGGCATTGTCCAGTTTAATGAGCATACCCGGCATCATGGGAACGGAAACGCTTTTGCCTGCATACCGGGTCCCGCGGCAAAGGAGTTCCTGGGCCCGGACTCCTGCCAGAAAATCTCCATCTTTGCCTGCATCAGCACTGCTGAAGTTCTCACCGTGGATATGAACATCCCCTATTCCCTGATCGGAAACGGTTTTGTTGACCGACAGAACCCCCTTGGCGGACTGTTCATAGACGTAATTGGTCAGTGTAACGGTCTTGGGCAGCATAAACTGCTCCATGACCAGTTCCTGATAGGTTCCCGCCATCGGTCCCGTCCTAAGTTCCGCAGTGGGACGGTAAGTCAGCGTGCGGGTCGGAGAGGCATGAGATACCTTCGTATCCGTGAAAACTGCCAGTTCCTGCTCCTTGCCCGATCGATCGGAAGTCCCCTGTTTAAAGTAATAATAGACGCCTTCCCGCTCCATGAGGCGAGACAGGAAATCGAGGTCCGTCTCCTCGTACTGACAGGCATGGGACCAGCGGTTCTGAGCATCTGTTGACGGGGCATACTGGCTGAGATTCCCTTCGAGAAGATCGATTTCATAATCGACATCAGCAGCCAGGCTGTTGCGGGAGGCAAGAACCGTCTCCATTATGTTTGAGTTGTCGCTTTTCTTGTAGAACGGGATATCAGTGAAGACATCGGAGCGCCGGTTGAGCTGAAGAAGAGACATCTTCGGCGCCATAACTGCTTGATAATAGACGTATCCATGGTCAGCCCGCACCTGTCCGAATTGGGTAATAATACCGTAGTACGTAACGCGGTCGTTATCGACGATAATCCCCAGGGCCGCACGCTTCAAGACGGCATCACGGATATTGCCCGTTGTGGAACGCAATTCCAAGGTGAATTGATAGGGTGTGGAAAGGGCCTCTTCACCGTAAACGGAACTGACCTCCAGATCGCTTTCATGACCGGTAAACTTGAACGTAAAGGCATTTGCCATGACCAATTCTCCTAGGCTTCATCAGGACAGATTAACAACGTGGACCTCCGCATCGTCACCTTCGGCAAACGGTCCGAAAATCAGCTTGTCAGGCGTTCCCTGGACCCGGACATAGTAGGAGGAGCCCCCGTCCAGACGGTTCTGCGCCGCCCAGGCCGTGAATTCATCCGCGCCCAATTGAATCTTCATGCCCTTCAAGGCATATTCCAGGACAGTCCGTTCCGGAATGCCGTCCGCCGGCCCCACGCCGTGAAAATCAATGTCGGTCCCATGGACGCCGAACATGGCGCCCGGCCATTCGAAACCGCCTGCGGGAGGCCCGATTTCGTACCAGATGCCGATACCGTGGATGGAATGGATGTTGAGACGATAACCGACGCTGACGGCAGGAACCGGTTTATTGGCCATGGCAACGATTTTCGGCCCCATCGTAGCGGATTTGGCAGGTAAGATATCCGCCCCCTTGAGGAGTGTGGGGAGGCTCGCCCCATCCAGATCGCCAGCCGTGGGCAGCAGGAAAATGGGAAATCCGACGCCGCGCCGGTGCTGGAGCGCTAAAGCCAACATAGACAATCCTTGACGGATCGTAGGAACTGCAAATTGAGCGGCCGCTCCCGTGATGATCCACAAAGCGGTCTCCTTCGCCGACAGGGGCTCCAGGGCGCCATCCCAGGCCATCTTGGTTAGATCGTCCACCCAGAAATGGCCGTCGACACCCAACCCGTAATTTTTCAGGTTAACCATCAGCTTCTGTACATTCTCCTGATCTTTATCCAAAGCGGTGATCCATATTTTCTTCATGGGCGGTTCCTTTCCATTTTTAATATCAATCGGTCATTATAATTATTTAAGTTCTTCTCACCAGGAAAAAGTAAAGGCAATCTGCCTGTCTCCGATCCTTACGGGCGGTGGCGGCGAGAAGGCAATCGCCAGGGGAACCGGTTCATAAGCCTCGGCATCGCCGGCCTCGACGGAAAGGTCGGAAGGCGGTTCATACCCCGTTCGCCGGAAGAGGGCAACCAGCGCCTCATAAACGTACTTTTCAGGGCTCAGTTCCTCCGGCCCGGCGGAAAATTGATCCCTGCACCGGATCAGGAAGGCGATGACACGGGAAAGGAACATTTGAAAACCCAAAGATTCGCCGGCCACGGTCGTCTCCCGTGGAATGAAAACGGCTTCCTTTTCCGGCGCACCCGTAAGCGCCGTCACGCCGATATCGATCAGCTGATAAACCCGTTCTTCTGAGATGGCCCCCTCCGTCACGCTTCGGCCCCGGTCCGGAATATCGAAGACCGTCATCTGCCGCAGACGTATATTGGCAGCATCGGAAAAACGGGAAGGCCAACCGAAGATCTCGATGCTCTGAGCGGCCAAGGCGGCCACAGCCCAGACGGGGCTCACCCAGAGGAGTTCTCTTTCCTCAAGGAAAACAGACCGGGGACGGTTGTCGGAACCATAGGGCAGCCGCGACAAAAAGCGATTCCCCACCGCTACGAGCCAGCAGCCGTCCTGCCGGGCCATGAGCTTGCGCCACTTGGCATAGGCGGCGGTTTCTATATGGTTTTGCAATAGGGGCAGGCGATGGAGTTCGTCCCATCGGCCCAGGTGGAGGAAGGACGGCCTGACCCAGACAGCGGCAGGGGCAAGAAGGTTTTCGGCAAATCTGGCCAACCCATCCAGCATATCGAGGCACCGGGGAGACTGGTCGAAAGGCATGTCTACGACGATGAGGTTGGGCAGGATTCGGGCGGCGTCGTCCGCGATGGACTCCAAGGCGTCTTCAAGGCCCGCCGGTGAAACAGAAGCGAGATACATCCTGGTGCCTTGCCCTCCCTGGGCGATGCCCTGGCGCAGGACTACCTCCGCCCCGCGCCAGGCGGCCTCAAAGGCCCGAAATGAAGGGTCCGCGAAGACGCAGGCCAGGTTATCCGCCAAAAGCTGTTCAATCTGCCGTTTCCACGCGGCAGGACCGCCGCTCCCGGAATCCGGCGGGCCAGCACTGCCGGGCAGTTCCACCATGGACAGGAGATCGTCTACGGCGCTGCGTGTGGCTGCCGGTTTTGTTCCCAGTGAGAGATTAAGCGGAAGCGTCCGCCAGTGGTCCTTAATCCAGGCGGCCATATCTTCAGGTGTAAGCCCGCGGCCCATGGCCTCTCCTATCCAGACCATAGCGTCGTAGAGGTCTTTCAGATAGGGGACGGTCCGGATCAGATCATCGGGATGGAGATCTTCTATCCGCCGGGGCGCAAGCGTCAGCCCCCCATCCGGGCAGATGGCTGTCGGCACGGGAATCCAGAGGCGGGGTGAAAAAGCCCCCAGGGCCTCTTCCAGAGACGGCGTTTCCGCCGGGACCAGGCGGGCGGAATAGCCCGATTCGCCAAGAGGCGTAAAAGCCCCCAGGGCCAGGATCGTAAACGTCGGGTCGGAATACTGCATCATACTATCCCCTTTCGGATGTTATGGACATTTCCCTGTTATTTCGGGGCGATCGTAAATGCCCGTTTCAAAGGCATCGGGCTTTTGGGCCCGAACCACCTGTCATAGATCCGGTTCGCCTCGCCGTTTTCCTCCATGTCAAGGAGGGTTTGATTCACGACCAGCAGAAAGGATGGGTTCCCCTTGCGGATGCCCAATCCGTATGGTTCCGTTGAAATGGCAAATTCCGGGATTTCGTAGTAGCCTTTGTCGGTTTTTGCCAGAATTGCAGCCAACATGGCCTCGTCCGTCGTAATAGCGAAGAGTTCTCCCCTCTGGACGGCCAGAAATGCCGGGACATAATCGGGAAACAGAACAATGGTCGCCTCCGGAAGGGCCTTACGAACGTTTATCTCCGATGTTGTTCCGGCGACCGTTCCGATTTTCTTATCTTTGAGGTCCGCCAGACTCTTTACCGATCCCTTGCGGACGAGAAATTTCTGAGCTGTAACAAAATATGCGTAACTGAAATCGATATCTTTTGCCCTTTCCTCGGTCTTGGTCAGGGTTGCGGCCAGGATATCCACCTTGTTCTCCATCAGCGTTGAAATCCGCTCCATCTCTTTAACGGGGATAATCGCCAACTTGACGCCAAGCTTTTGGGCAATGGCCCGAACGATATCGATGTCATATCCTTTGATCTCTCCGTTTAGATCGGCCAAAGCAAATCCCGGCGTCAGGTCCTTCACGCCGGCCCGCAGGACTCCCCGTTTTCTGACATCATCCAAGGTGTCCGCCGCCCGTGCGATGCCGCTGATCCCGGCCATGACAACCACCAGAGTAAAAAGCAATACGATCTTTCTCATATTCATCCTCCCTGTCATCTGATGATCATTGTTCCTTCATGAAACAGAAACAGTACCGTGTAACATCGTTTTTTTCGCACCACTGTAGGGTGGATGAAGCGAAGCGCGTCACCAATCACCGGTGGAATCGCTTCGCTTGTTTCACCCTACGGGGAAGAAAAGTTACAAGGTAATAGTTCTACTTCCCGTCAGCCCAGGGTCAAAACCGTTACCTGGCTGGGGCAAATGGACATGCCCGGCGCGTTGGGAAGCATGGCCAGACTGTTTTGACCGGTAACACTCGTCAGCCGCTGTGCCGGGGCGCCGTCAACAAAGATAGTCATACACCCCATGAGATACTCCGTCTGCCCGTCCATCAGGTGAGACACGACTCCGCCCATAACACCCGTGCAGTCGCCGAAACTTACCAGTCCCATGGAAAGCTGATTGACCGAGGGCATGCAGTCGACCAGGATATTATACGCAGCCGGGGCAGTTGCCGCCGACACGTTGATGTCCGGATAAGGGATGGGGGTCGGGATGGGGCCGACGGGGGTAATGCAGACATCGGGAAACCCCATATTCATTCCCGCGCCCTGAGATAACATGAACATGACAAACTCCTTTCTTTTATCCGAGATGGACCTGCTCAGCGTTGATCGTAACGATTTCCTCAGCCACATGCATGGCGTTCTTTGAGTGCATGGTAAGATTTTCATCTACAAGGTAGCGCGTGGAGCCGGTTTGGATTTCCTCGTGATCCTTCACAAACCGGAAGGCGTCGATCAGTTTCTCTGTAAGCTGCTGGAAGATATTTTCCACTTTCCCGGCTACGGCCTTGATGCTTCCGAACTCGGCGAAGAGAGATTTTCCCAGAAAGGAACAGTTTTCGAATACTCCATGACCTGTCCTGGCGGCCACTGAAAACTTGTCCGACGCAACCGACACCTCATGATCAGCCGAGATCGTAATGCCTCCCCGGCGGATGTGAAGATTTGCATCCCCTTCCAGAATGATCTCGTTGCAACGCCCCGGCGCCGGATTCTGCATGAGCACGGAAAGGATAAAGCAGTTTCCTCCTGCGTCGAAGGCGGCAAGGACCGAATCCCCCTGTTTCGGCGTTAAAAGGCAACTTGCAGCCTTCAGCGCCGTGTAACTCCCAAGCGAGGTCTCCAGTCGAAACGTCTCGCCTTCTTCTACCACGACACCGTACTCAAGATACGGCTGGGCATACTCCTTTACCTTCAAAACTCTTGGCTGCATGATTTTTCCTCCGTTGACACTAACTATTTTTATTTTCCTGTGTCTAACAAACTACCCCACCGCAAGCAGTGGGGTATTAAACCCCTTTCGTCATGCCGGACTTGATCCGGCATCCAGTCCCGATTCTCTGGATTCCGGCTTTCGCCGGAATGACGGATGCGCGGCAAGCCGCGGGGTATTAGACTCGAAACGAATAAAAATCCCTCTGAAATCCCTCTTACCAAAGGGAGAATAAGATATCTATTTTTTTTCAGGCGGATGCCAGGCTTCGGCCTCCGCCATCTCTTGATCCGTCCCTGTAACAAGGATCTTCTTTGCCATATCCCACTTGGTATGTTCTTCAATGGTTTTGTGCAGCTTTGCCGCGTACAGATTAGCGCCGGAAAAATCGGCCGCCGTCAGGTCCGCATGGGAGAAATCGGCATACGCGCAATAAGCCTCTTTAAAAATCGCTGTCCGGCATTTCGCTTTAGTGAAAATGCCGTTTAAAAGGGTTGCTTTTGTAAAATCAGCCCCGCTTGCGTCACATTCCCCAAAAAAGGCATGGGACAGATCGGCCCCGTGAAAGATTGTCTTTTTTAAAACGGTGCCCTTGAACAGGGCGTTTCTTGCACGGACGGACGTAAGGTTAGCGTCGGTCAGATCGGCCTCCATAAACGTGGAGTACTGCAGGTCGGCCCCGGAAAAATCGGCCCCTGTAAGGTCCGCCTGGGCCGCATTCACCTGGTTGAAGCGGGCGCCCTTGAAGTCCTGGCCGGCAAGTTTGCACCCCTGAAACAGGATCTTGCTGAAGTGGGCCCCCTTGAAATTGGCATCCGTCAGGTCGGACCCGTTGAACATGACCTTGAGGAGGTCCGCACCGGAAAAATCGGCGTCGATAAGCTTTGAATGTTGGAGGAGGGCTTTTTCAAACCGGGTCTTTTGGAAGTTCGCCCCTGTCAGGTCCGCATGCTGCATGAGGGTCCAGCTGACAAAACATCCGGAAAAATCGGCCTTTGCCAGATTCGCATGGGTAAGCATCGTCTCATGGAGCGTTGCCCCTTGAAAAGAAGCGCCGGCAAAGTTCATCTTCATGAAATTGATTTTGGTGAGGTCGGTGCCGTGAAATTTTACCCCGGAAAAGTCACACCGCCGGAAGCCGGTCTTAAGAATCCGGGCCCCGGAAAGATCTCCGTCTTTCAGCACGCAGTCTTCAAAACGGCCTCTCGTAAGATCGCATCCGGAAAGGTCGATGCCCGTAAGATCGGCGCCCTCCAGCGTCTCGTTGTCGGCGATGGCCGCAAGGATCTCTTCCTTCCTCATGAAATCCCTTTCTCGCTTCGCAGAGTATCGGTATGTTTGAATAAAAGCGATTTCTTCACGTTTGCATCGTCCAGTCGTGTCGCCCCGAATACGGCCTTGTAGAAATCGACGGCGTACAGATTTGCCTCCCGCAGATCGGCGTTTACCAATCTTGATTTTCTCAGTGAGCCGCAATAAAGGTTGATATGCCGCATATCGGCGCCTTCCAGATTCGATTTGGAAAACCGGCATGTCTTGGCGCTAATGCCGTAGAGGTCGGCGCCACGGAGGTCGCATTTTTCAATCAAGGCCTCGTCCAGGGTTGACCCGGTAAATTTACTTCCCGTCAGATCCGTTTCACGTAGCGATCCCTGGGTCCAGGTCACATGGCGGAGGTCGGCCCCGGGAAGATGCGATTTGTTGATGATGCGGCATTTGTGCATCTCGGCCCCGCAAAAAAGTACCTCTTCGCCGTTGACCTCCATAAACGTCGTCGAGGGAAGGAAAGACTGAGAAAAATCCGTCCGGTCCAGGTTTAGACGGCGGACCAGACACCGTTCAAGATGAGCCCCCCGGAATGTCGCATCGGATGCATCCCCATCGGATAAGACCGATAGATTGGCTTTGACACCGTCGAGTTTTGCTTTCGTCAGGGCCGTCCCCATTATGGTGACCATATAGATGGTGCTTCCCAGCAAGTCAGCCCCGGACATATCGGCATCCTTGATGGTAGTCTGATTCAGATCAGCCCCCCGGAGATCGGCATTCTTGAGCTTTGCCTTAATGAGCATGGACTTGCTCAGTTTCGATCTCTTCATCGAGGCCATTGTAAAGTCCGCCTCGACGGCCATGACCTGCGTCAGGTCGGCGTCGTCCAGGATCGAACCGGAAAAATCCGTCTTCTGGCATTGGGCCTGGTTAAGATCGATGCCGGCAAGGTCGAGACCGGAGAGGTCCACCCCGGAAAGCCGGGCAAAAGCCAGGCTCTCGCCACGGCTATGCATGGCAATTACTTCTTCCCGGGTTCTCGGCACCATGCGGTCCGTATCCATACCGTATTTGGCAAAAGCGGCCTTGGCGCCCGGGGGCATCTCCTGGGCCTTGACTTTTACCGACGCCTCAGCGGCAGATGCCTTTGCCGCCGCGATTTTTGCCATTCCCGCATCGAGACCCGTCTGGCCTTGCAGGCTCAACTTCCGGATCTGAGCAGATACGTCATTAAATTTCTTTTCAATATCCGGGCTCAAGGACCCCTGCTTTTTCATAGCCGCGGTAACCTGATTGATCTTCGCGATCATGGAATCCCCGGCCGCGGTAATGGAGACGGGCTCAGGTCTGGGGCTGGATTTTAAAACTTCCTCTGGGTTGAGACCGGCCTTCTTTATGGTTTCCGCAGCTCGGGCGAGGAATTCCGCTTCCACCTGCTCATGCTTGGCAATGAGGCTGGACGCCTTGCCGTCTACAAAACCGCGTATATCCTTGCTCGACTTCTCCACAAGAGCCTTAACGTCTATTGCCGGTATCGGTACGGTCAGGTCCTCGGCGGTGGGATATTTACCAGGCGGCGGCAATGAGGGTGCAATTTTATGCCTCTGTCTGAACGTCTTTGTGAGGGCCTCCATGACCCATTCCCGGAGATCCACGCCCAACCGGGCGGCGGCAAAAAGATTCGCGCCTTTGGGAAGGGCGTAAGGCCGGCAGCGGGGATAGGCCTTGATCCAGGCGTTCCAATCCTTTGTTCCGGCCGATGCCTTTTCCGGCATGACCACAAGGAAGTCCTCGGCCCCTTTGATCTGGGCATCGCCCTCTTTGGAAGGTTTTTCATCAGGCCGGGCGAGGCAGATAACCGAGCAGGCATCACCGATCTCCTGTTCAAGGAGGAGCGCCTGAAGCTCGTCGGCAACGGCGATAACGGGAGCACCGTCCTCGGCGATAAAAAGGAGCGGGGTCTCGTCTGATCCTTCCACCAGTTTTGCTCCGGCAACAGATCCGTCTTCTTTCCAGGAACCGGGCAGGAGGAGGATTCGGTTTAATGCGGCCCCGTCGAAACGGGGCAGAACAAGGCCCGCCGGAATGGCCAGGTCATCCTCCGGCGTACTGTCTTTCGGGGCGTCAGGAGATGGTGGAAGACCCCAAAAAGCCGTGCCGTCTATCAGATCTGTCGGATTTATGCCCAGCCACGCCCGCTTGATCGTATCGCTCTCGATGCCGAGGGCCTGGAGGGCACTCAGGGTATCGTGGTCGGCTTCAAGGTTCCGCCGCCACTGCACAACAAGGGGAAATCCCCGATCGTGCCATGGATTTACCTTTTTCTTGCCGGGAAGCATCCCCTCCGGATCAAATCCTGCCTTGTCAAGGATATCGGCGGGAACGTTCTTTCGGACCTTTTCCGCCATGGCCTTGAGATTTGCCGCTGCATCGGTAAGGGCCTTCGCCTTGGCTTCGTCAATACGGGTCACACCATTGCTGATCGCGGATGACGCCGTCCGCAGGTTCTCCCGCATGGTGGCGAACATGGATAGATTGATTCCGCCGGCATGACCGTGTTCAGCGTGGAGAGCACGGGACTGGGCCTCTAACCGGTCGAGAAGGGCAAGGTTGTCCTTTATGACCTGTTGACCGGCGGCTGCCGTCTCGGCAGGGGTCCGCGGCATTACGGGGGCCTTCCCGGTGGCCATTTTAATAGAATTATCAATATCCTTTGGTATCTTCTTGACCCGCTTCATCATCTTGCCGATCTTCTTCACGGCCTCCTGAAGGGGCGCCATATCCACGGCAACAGTCGTGTCCATGGCCTTTTTTTGCTCTTCAAGATAATATTCCAGGGAAAGGGGCGGGTCCGGAAGACGTTCCGTAGCAATGAAGATCCTCGAAACATCTTCATATTCCTCGTCGAAGATCTCCGTCGTACCCCGGTACATAGCCACACCACGGAGGATCGTGGGAAAGAGCCATAATGTGTCCAGGCGGGTCGTAACGTCCTGGAAGATCTCAATGTCCGATTTCGGCGCTTCTTTTTTGGTGACGAAGCAGCGGATGCGCAGTGGCGGTATGTGCGACTCGATAAGCTGCATATCGGGGTGCATGTTGACAATCTCAATGGCCTCACCGCCTTTAAAGAACTCCTCTATATACTGATCTTCCGGGGCGCAGTTGAAAAATTCGTAATTCATGTCATCCGGGAAATAGGGCCACCGTTCTTTGAGCCATTTATCGTCATAGGTCCCGGTCTTCTTCTGACGCTCGGGCCTCATCATATCGACGACGTCGAAGCAGGCGGGAGCAGGCCGGTCGGCGGGCGAACCGATGATCTTGTTCCGGTATTCCAAATTCGGAAGCGGTATCTGAGTTTCTCCCTCTTTCCCGACGACTGAGGCAATACCTTTTCCCACGGGATTGGCGGGAAAATCCTCTCCTCCGAAGGCGTTGCGCCAGGTAAGGGGCATCTCGGAAAAGGGAGCCGGGTCTGTTATGACCTCGATTCCAGCCTTCGTTTTTTTCCGCCAGAAGCGGTCGCCGAAAACGGCGAGTTCCTTGCTAAGGGAACCGACCTGGAAAGAAACGACAGAGGCGTTCCTCTCCGTCCCCCGGGGAGAAAAACACGATCCCGTCAGGAGGACCTCTCCCCGAGGTTTCGGCATGCCGACATCGAGAATGGGTGCGGGCTTCAGTTGATCGGGAATCGTCTTCCAGAGCTCCTGCTCCGTCAGGGGATCATCGGGGGCCAGAAGGTCGAAATAGATAAAAATAGTCAGGGCCAGATAGAGCTTGTCCCGGACCCCAAATGGTTTCACGAACAGGGAATGCTGATTTTTTTTATAGACTTTCATCTGTTCCTTATCGATAGATCTTGAGGGCCGATGGATGGATCTTCAGCCGCCCGATCGAGCGTTCAATCACACTACCCGTACTTTAAATCACGAAAAAGAGGCCGGACATCGACATTTGTTCTGTATGCACTTGCGTTTTGGCTGCGACATTGTTTATGGTATCGGCTGCTGTCTTTACATGTGAACCCAGCGTTTCTGTCTTTTCAGCAAGTGTCTTGATTTTTTCCCCAACGAGTTTTGTTTTGACGCCAAGGGCATTTTTCTGCGTGGCCAGAGCCTTGCTCACTTCAGCGACAACTTCATCTTTTGCACCTGTGACATAGGCTTTTTTGACACAGGCCTTTGATTTGTCAACGGCAAGTTTATACTTCCCATCACACGCCTTCCAGGCGGTCTCGGCGGCATCAACTTTATTATTGGTAGCTTCCACCTCGGCTTCGACGGCCTTGATCTTCGCCGCAGTGGCAATTTCGACCAAGTCGTGGGTGACCTTTTCCTGAAGCTCTTTAACTTCGTTCTCTTCCGTGCTGAAGTTAAATTTACAATCGTTCGAGAGCACCTGGCGAAAACCGATAAAGATTTCGAGAAGATCCAATAAGAGGACCTCTACGGAAGCACCGGCCGTAATGGATGCGGATCCTCCAATGATGAGTTCTCCCGATTCGCCGAGGATAAGAGTATTCTCCACAGCGGCCTTGGCATCCCATGCTCCGTCCGTCTCAAAATGAAGCCCCATGCATTTTCTCCTTATATCAACAAGCCATTATCCGCATCCGCTTCGGCGCCAATCCAACCGCAACGCTTTGCATGCAAGCACGCCTTCCCGCCGCCGACCTACATCGTGTTTTGGAGGGCGGCCAAATCCGTTACTTCAAGATGGGCGCCATTTTTCGCCACGATAGTTTCGACCACATCAGCCGCTGTTGCGACCTGGGAGGCGAGAACCTTCACCTTACTGGCGGCTGCCGTACTCTGACTCCCCAGGGTTTTTATCTGTCCGCCGATCGCTTTTGTCTGTTCGCCGATCGCTTTGTCCGCACTGGCGGCGGCCGCATTCTTTGCGGCGGTGAATTCAGACTTCGTGGCGCAGAGATGGACCTCATCCGTTAATGCTGTAATCTCCCCTTGCCGCGCATCCACCTGTTGATTGACAAGCTTAATTTTATCGCCCGATGCTTTAATCCTGTCCTCAATCGCTTTGACGTGGGTTCCCACAACAAGCGTGTGTGCCTCTTCAATTTGGGTATCAATTTCACGGATCTGTGAATGGATACCACCGACATTAAAGCGGCTGGTCCGCAAAATTTGATAGGCTCCCAAACCAAGATCCATACTCTCCCCGGCTTTCGTGTCTACAGTCGCCCCGACCGTGACACCAATCGAGGCCCCCAAAACAGTTTCCGTCGATTCTCCGAAAATGACCGTATTTTCCGACTCCGCTACTACCGTCCATGCCCCGTCGGTTTCAAATTCAATTCCCTCTACCTTCTCTTTCACCCAATCCCAGGCGCTTTCAAGGCCATCAATAATATCGCCCATAATTTTCTCCCTGCATCTTCAAAAACACTTTATTTCCAATGGCCCCGATCTCCTGCCGCCCGGCAGGCACCTCATAGCTTCGTGACAAGGCCTGACAATATGACATGCTCGGCAACTAAATTGGTTTCAACTGCGACTCCATCAGTCTTTTGAACGGCAGATTTAAGAACCTGACCGGCAAGTTCCAGATTTTGAGCAGCGGTTTCAGTCTTTTGCCCAATGGTATCAATCTTCTCGGCCATGGCCTTCGTCTCAGCGCCGATGGCGGCCGTCCTCGCACCGATGGCCTCCTGTTTCGCGGCGTCTACATCATTCTTGGTGGCACACATAGCGATGTCGTTTGCGACCGCTTTGGTTTCTTTCACCCGAAGCTTCGTATGGGTATCGGCTGCTTTTGCGGAGACGTTGACGGCTTCCAGGTCTTTCTCGATCACCGCAAGCTTCCCCCCCAGCGTGACCTTCGTCTCTTCGCCATGGATCTGGGTCTGCATCCCGCGGACTGCTGTATGAATGTTGTCCTTATCCCATTTGGCAATAGCTAACTCCTGACAGAACGCGGCAACGATCTCCAGACTTTCCCCCAGGCAAAAGGCGATATCCAACCCAAGCGTGGCTTCAATTGATCCTCCGAGAATGATCTCCATCGATTCACCGGCAATGAACGTATTTTCCGCTGCCGCCTTTACCACCCAGGCTCCGTCGGTTTCGAAATGAAGCCCGCCGTCACCGCCATCATCACTCATGGTTTTCTCCTTCTGACGTTATGTTGCTTTGTCGGCTTTTGACCGTTGCTCCATATATTTTCCTGGCTATTTTTCCGGCTATTTTTCCCATCTGGGCTCATCAGCTCGGTGGGGCGCCGATACGGATGAAACTTTTCTGATTTGGCGACTGAAGGAGGATGTGTTCCCCTCCCGCCTGATCCTGCATGGCAATCTTGTTCTGTCCGGCTGTCTGGATGACGGACTGGGTCTGGTTATCGGCATTGACCGGGCTCGGCGTCTCCGGGTTGGGCACTGCGGCAGCGATGAAGGGCCGGTCGGGATCGCCGTCCAGAAAAATCAACATAACCTCCGTCCCCTTGTGAAGGGGAAAATGCATGCCGTGATCCGATCCCGCATAAGGCTGGGCCATGCGGACCCAGGCCGAGGCCTTGCCGCCGCTGCGGCCCGAGAGATCAAAGGGCACAACAACTTTATAGCGACCCTGTTCATCAAGCTCAGCTGTTTGTCCCGAGCCGGCGGCATCGATTTTGGCGATGAGTGTCCCGGAAATCCTTGGTTTGACGGTCTTTTGTTCGGGGCGGAACTGAACTGTGGACACAATGGCCTTGAAGGTGTTGCGGTATGCCGGCGGCGCCTCGCCGCGTCCCGATCCGGTCTGGACCCCCGACAACATAAACGATGGCTGATTGCCCTCGTGATGGACTTCCACAGTCAGATATTTCTGGTTATAGCTCTCCCGGTAATGGTTCTTCAGTTCGAACGTAAAACCCGGCAGCAGAAAGGGAACGGAACTTTCACCCTCGAATTCCTCCTGACGGCACAACAGGGCCTCGGCGCGGATCTTGGCCAGGCGGTTACCGTCTTCGGCGGTCCGGAAATGTTCATTGTAGGCGTAGACCTGGCCCCGTCCGTTTTCGGAAACGACAGCACTGCCCGTCAAATCGAGAGAAGGTTTCCGGTAATTGTAATCCTTCAGGAAGACGTTCGCAGGGGTTAGATGGCGGTGGCAACTCAAGGACCGGATGATTTCCGCTTTGTGCCCAGCCTCCAGGCCCGACGGCGGACTGTAGTATAGGGAACTTCCCATCGGCAGATCGACATGGGCGATCTGGGTGTCCGTAAAAATGACCTTTTCCCCGTTTGCCGTTTGTTCGAAGAAATAATAGATACCCTCCCGCTCCAGCCACCGGGACAGGAAGTTCAGGTGCGATTCACCGTACTGGCAGACGTAATCGATAGGGGAATAGGCGCTCTGGAGACGGAATTCATAATCCTGATTCGTCAACCCTCCATCCTTCAGGCAGGCATCGACGATTTCTTCTACCGTCTTGTCGAGGAAGATCTGGTTATGGCGTGTTATGGAAAGCCACCAGAGCTTGGGCGCCAGGAAGGCCCGGTACAGCCCTTTCCCGTCGACCTCGCGCTGCTGTTCAAACGAGGTGATAATCCCGTTGTAGATGACATCCGCCTGTCCCTGCCGATGGATGAGCAGGCGCGCCGGGTTCTGAAGGACCTTATCCAGATCGATTGCCAGGTCGGCGGAAATCAGGAGGACCTCAAAGATATAGGGCTGTGATATGCCTTCCATCCCCTGGAAAGAGACGACACTGAAGGTCTCTTTAGGCAAGGCGTCGGATACGAAGCTGAATTTTTGTTCAACATTATCGGCCATGGTTTCTATTCCTTTATCAGCCCAGAGTCAAAACCGTTGCCTGGCTGGGACAACTGCACATTCCAGGCGCATTGGGCACAACACCCATCTCATTCTGACCGGTGACGCTGGTAAGTCGTTGGGCCGGAGCCCCGTCCACAATAATTGTGATGCACCCGACATAGTAACTCGTCTGCCCGTCCATCAAATGGGAAACGACACCGCCCATGACGCCCGTGCAATCCCCGAAGCTTACGAGCCCTATGGACATCTGGTTGATGGTAGGCATGCAATCGACCAGGACATTATACGCCGCCGGAGCCGTCGTGGCTGTCATGTTGATGTCGGGATAGGGCATGGGCGTCGGAACGGGACCTACGGGCGTAATGCAAACATCGGGAAACCCCATATTCATCCCTGCGCCCTGGCTTAACATAAACATTGGTCGTGCTCCTTTCTGAAACCGGGCATTAACCCATATTGATCTGCTCGGCGTTGATCGTCACCATTTCCTCGGCCACATGCATAGCGTTTTTAGAATGCATCGTGAGCGTTTTCTCGACAAGATACCTTGACGTACCAGTCTGAACTTCTTCATGCTCTTTCACGAAGCGGAAGGTGTCCGTCAGACGCTGGGT
Source organism: uncultured Syntrophaceae bacterium (assembly GCA_964645835.1). Classification (GTDB taxonomy): domain Bacteria; phylum Desulfobacterota; class Syntrophia; order Syntrophales; family UBA8958; genus CAZBME01. The sequence goes on along the minus strand of CAZYDG010000022.1, from coordinate 37,809 downwards.
AAGGCGTTGGAAGATCTCCTCGACCCTTCCGGAAACAATCTTCATCTCCTTGATCCGGCTATGGAGGAAGCTCCCGAGGACGGAAAGGCGTTCGACAGTGATATCGGCCAGTTTCGCGCGAATTTGCATTTTTTCCGATGTTATGGCGATCTCGCGCGGTGAAGCGATAGCAACACCTTCATCGGCCAGAAGGGACATGGGACCGTTTTCGACGCGGAAGTGAAGAGGGCCGTCGAAAACAAGATCCGTGCCCGCCGGCGCCTCATCGCCCCTTCTGAGGACGGACAGGATGAAGCTGTCATCCTCGTTGTCAAGGGCCAGAAGCACAACATCCGAAGTTCCGGGCCGGACAAGGCAACTGACAGCCACACGCGCCGTATAATCACCGTAGGCCGAACGCACCCGAAAGCCATCGTCGCACATGCCAAGGACTGTTCCGTATTCCAGGATCGGTTGTATATTGGCCTTTTTCTCTGCGATTTGCAGCATAATGCCTCCTTAAAAGAAATCTATGGTCGTTTCTTGTCTATGCCTTCGGCGGCAGGAAGTTTTCCGCTTCTCCGAGCTCCTCATCCGTGCCTTTGAGAAGAAGTTTATTGGCAGCCGACCAGTTTGTGTGTCTCTCAATGACCCGGTGCAACTTTGCAGCGTACAAATTGGCCCCCGAAAAATCAGCCCATGTCAGGTCAGCATGGGAAAAATCGGCATAGTGGCAGCGGGCGCGGTTAAAACGGGTTGCCTGGCAGAGGGCCTTGGTGAAGATCCCGTTGACAAGCGTCGCTTTTGTAAAATTGGCAAGGGTGAGGTTCGCCTCCCCGAAAAACGCATGGGAGAGGTCCGCCCCGGTCAGGTCCGCCTCCCGGAGTACGGCCCCTTTGAACATGCTGTATTGAGCGGAGGCGTCGATAAGCTTCGCCCCTGTAAGATCCGCCTCCAGAAAAAGGCAGTAAGCCATTTTAGCCTCCGTGAAATCCGTTCGGTTCAGATTGGCCTGAGCGGCGTTGACCTGAAAAAAATTGGCGCTCCGGAAATCCTGATCGGCAAGATTGCATCCCTGGAAGAGGATCTTGCTGAATTGTGCGCCACTGAAGCGGGACCCCGTCAGGTCTGAACCGTTGAACAAGACCTTGAAGAGGTCGGCCCCCGTAAAGTCCGCCCCCATCAATTTAGCATTCTGAAGAATGGCCTTCTCGAAACGTGTTTTGACAAAAAGGGCCTTCTCCAGATTCGCATCCTGCATGATGGTCCAACTGACGAAGGTCCCGGAAAAATCAGCCTTCGCCAGATCCGACTCGATCAGGATGGTTTCATGGAGGGTGGCCCCACGGAAATCGGCCCCCGTCAGGTTCATCTTCATGAGATGGAGCTTCGTCAGGTCCGTGCCGTTGAAGCGGACCCCCGATAGGTCGCACTTGCGGAGGCCCGTCTTCAGTATGTTTGCCCGGGATAGGTCGGCCCCTTTCAGGGTTACCTTTTCAAACCGCCCACCCGTCAGGTCGCAATCGGAGAGATCGATCCCCGAAAGGTCCCGTCCCTCGATCGTTTCATTGCGCTTGATCGCAGCAAGCACCTCCTGACGGGTCATATAACACCCTCTTCCTTCTCCAGGACGTCAATCCGTCGATTAAGGAGAGACTTCTTGATATTGGCGCCCTCCATGCGGGTCTTTCCCATGATCGACTTGTAGAAATCGACACAGAAGAGATTGGCCCCCCGGAGATCCGTGTTGACCAGGCGTGACTTGCGCAGAGAACCCATCATAAGATTGATGTAGCGCATGTCGGCACCTTCCAGGTTGCATTTGGAAAGGCGGCTTCCTTTGGCGACAATCGCGTACAAATCGCACCCCTGAAGATCGCAGTTTTCAAGCAGAGCACCTTCGAATTTACTCCCCGTAAATTTAGCACCCGCAAGATTGGAATCGCGGAAACAACCCTGCGTGAGCTGGATATCCCGGAGGTCGGCGCCTGGGAGGGCCGTCCCGTTCCCCATGCGGCCCTTGTTCATGTCGGCGCCGCGAAAGACCGTCTTTTCCCCTGTAACTTCCATCAGGATCGACGAGGGAAAGGCAACACGGGAGAAGTCCGAGTTATTCACTGTCAGTTTTTGCAAAATGCAGCGGATGAAGCGGGCCTCCCGAAAGTCGGCCTCGGAGGCATCGGCGCCGGACAGGATGCAAAGATCCGCCTGGCTTCCCGTCATACGCACCCGGGTCAGAGGGCTGTCGATCAGAGTGGACATAAAAAGAACCGCACCGGAAAGATCGGCTCCGGTAAGGTCTGAATCTTTTATCGTGGTTTGGGAAAAGCGGGCATTTTGGAGAACTGTTCCGGCCAGTTTCGACTTGATGAAAACAGCTTTTGCCAGTTGGCAGCCCTTGAGGGAGGCCTGGGAAAAATCTGCTTCCAATGCCACGATCTGGGTCAGATCGGCGCCTTCGAGATTCGTGCCTATAAAAAGGGTTTTGCTGCAATGGGTCTGACGCAGGTCGATCCCCGGCAGGTCCAGACCGGAGAGGTCCACACCGGAAAGATGGGCAAAAGACAGGCTTTCACCCCGGCCATACATTGCAATCACCTCTTCACGGCTCCTCTTTACCATGCGGTCCGGATCCATGCCGTACTCCAGGAATTTTGCTTTTGCCGCCTCCGGCATTTCCTGGGCCTTCACCTTGGGGATCGTCTCGGCGATGGTCTTTTTCGCATCTTCCAGCTTGGCCATGCCTGCCTGGAATCGCTCCTCAGCCTCCTGGCCGATCTTGCGGTACTGGGCCGCCTCGGCCCTCATCTTTTGTTCCACTTCCGGTGTCAACGCACCGGCAGCGGCAAGGACGGGAATCTGGGACAGGAGCTGATCCGCCATGGTATTGCCGGAGGCGGCCATTCCCGGAGGTGGTCCCGGATTGGCGGCGGCTTTGATGGCTGCCTCCGGGTCCAGGCCTCCTTTGACAGCCGCTTCCCGGACTGCCTCTGTCATCTTCTGCTCCATATCGGCCCGCAGAGCCGGAAGGTGGCCTACATTTCCGTCCAGATAGGCATTGATCTCCTTGCTCGATTTGTCGATGATGGCCTGGACGTCGATTTTGGGAACGGGGACGGTCAGGTCTTCCACCGTCGGGGGTTTACCCGGCGCGGGGAGAACGGGCGCCACCCGGTGGCGCAGGACAAAATCGGCGGGCATGGCCTCCATGAGCCAGTCCCGGATGTCGACGCCCAACCGTCTCGCCTCGAAGACCGTTCGCCCTTTTGGAAGAGGATAGGGCAGGGCCTTGGGATAAGCCTTGATCCAGGGCGTTTTGTCTTTTTCGGTCGCCCCTTCGGGAAAGACGATCAGGAATGCGGCGGCTGATTTAATCTTGTCGGCTGCTTCCTTATCCGGTTTATCGCCAGGTTTAGCCAGGGCAACAACTGAACAGGCGTCACCGATCTCCTGGTCGCAGTAGAGAGCCTGCAATTCATCGGCGACACAAATAACCGGCGCCTCGTCCTCGCAGTCGTGGAAAAACGGCGTCTCTGCAGAGCCATCGATTAGCAAACCCGACGTGGCATCCCCATCCTTTTCCCATACGGGCGGCAGGATCAGGAGACGATTGAGCGTGGCCTCCTGAAACCGGGGCAAAACGAGGCCCGGCGGCAGATCGAGATCTCCCTCCCGTCCCGGCTGATCCGCACGGGGTTTCAGGTCCCACAGGACGCGTTCGTCGATCCGCAAATCCCGATGAATCCCCAGCCAGGCCCGTTTAATGGTGCGCCGGGTCAGGCCCAGACGTTGGAGGGCTTGGAGTGTTTGCGAATCATCCTCAAGGTCCTGCCGGCACCGGACAGCAAAGGGAAACCCCTGATCATGCCAGGGATTGACTGATTTTTCGCCCGGCAGGAGGTGGTCGGGATCGATACCCGCTTCGGCGAGTTCATCCGCCGTAACCTGAAGCTTCATCTGTTTCGAGAAATCATTTAGAGCGGTTGTCTTGGCCTCCGCCACCTTGGCCATGGCCGCCTCCAACTTGGCCAAATCGCGGTCGATATTCTCCGACATGCCGCGGAGCTTTCCGCGGAGGCGGTCGAACATGGTCAAATCGATATAGGCTCGATGGCCGTGCTCGGCTTGCATGCCCTTCGCCTGAGTTTCCAGGCGATCCAGAAGAGCCAGGTTGTCGTTGATCACCTGCTTGCCCTGGGCCGCCGTCCGGGCCGGCGTCGTCGGCATAACGGGCGCCTTCCCCACGGCCTGCTTTACGGCGTCATCAATATCCTCGGGGATTCGCTTGAGCCGTTTCATGGCGTCGCCGACCTTTTTCGCCCCCGCCTCAGCCGCGGCCGTATTGACGGGCACGGACCGGTCCATGGCCTTGCGCTGTTCCTCCAGATAGTATTCGATGGTGCCGGGCGGATCGGCGAGGCGCTCCGTGGCCAGAAAGATACGAACCACGTCCCCGTACTCCTCATCAAAAATCTCTGTCGTTCCCCGATACATGACTACGCCCCGGAGGATGGATGGAAAGAGCCAGACCGTATCGATCCGCAGGGAAACGTCCTGAAAGAGCTCAACCTCCGATTTCGGCGCCTCCTTCTTTGTAACGAAACACCGGATGCGCAGGCCCGGCAACGCTGAGGAGATATGGGGCATATCGGGGTGCATGTGGGCGATATCGATGGCTTCGTCTCCTCTGAAGAAGTCGGGAAGATACTGGTCCTCGGGTGCACAGTTGAAAAACTCATAGTCCATATCTTCAGGGAACCAGGGCCACCGTTCCCTGAGCCACTTATCGTCGTAAGTCCCAGTCTTCCTGCGGCGCTGAGGCCACATCATGTCCAAGGGGCCGAATCCGGCGGGCATTGGCCTCTGGTCGGGGGAGACCATGAGTTTTCTTGGGTATTCGATGTTCGGCAGGTGAATCACCGGTTCCTCTCCGTAACGGCTTAAAGCCTTAATCCCTTTTCCCACCGGGTTCTGCTCAAAGTCTTCACCGCCGAAGGCGTTCGGCCAAGTGACAGGCATCTCGGAAAAGGGGGCCGGGTCCGTAATCACCGGCATCCTCAGATGTTTTCGCCAAAGGCGATCGCCAAAGGCGACAAGTTCCTTGTGAACGGTTCCGACCCGGACCATGACAGGAGAGGCGGACAGGGTCGTTCCCCGGGGAGCGAAGCACGAACCGGTAAGAAGCACCTCAGCATGGGGCTTGGGCATACCCATGTCGAGGAGCGGTGTGGGCTTCAACTGATCGGGGATGGTCTTCCAGAGCTCCTGCTCCGTCAGGGGGCTGTCCGGAGCCAGGAGATCTAGGTAAAGCATGACCGTGACGGCCAGATAGAGGCGATCGCCGATGCCGAAGGGTTTGATGAGCAGGCTGTGTTCGTTTTTCTTATATATCTTCATCCGTTTTTTATGTGATTGTCTTGAGGGCAGCCAGTTCGTTGGAGTTAAGGGTTACCCTGTTCTCTGACGCCGCATTGACAACAACGGAGGCTGCCGTTTTAACTGCCGAGCCTAAGGTCTCCACTTTGCTGGCCAGGGTTGCTGTTTTCTGGGCAACAGTCTCTACTTTCTCGGCGACGGTATGAACCTGGGCCGCCGTGACTTCCGTCGACTCGGCAACCGCCTGCTGCTTAGCGGCTGCGACTTCTGCCTTCGTCGCCAGGGCTGCTGTCCGCTCTCCAATCGCCTCAGTGTAGCCCGCCGTGATCTGCTGCTTTTGATTTACGAGTTGCGTAACAAGATCGCTGGCTTCAAGCTTCGTTCCCAGGGCTTTGTTTACATTGGTTATGGCCTTTGAATGCGAGATAGCTGTCTCCAGCTTGTCTCCGTCTATCTTCGTATAGGTGGCGGATAAATGGACAGCGATGGAATTGCCCCTGTTCCGGGGGCCGACATGAAAGTCGGAACGGGCGCCGATGGTGGTGTCAAACCGGTAACCAAGGACAAATTTGGTGTCCACGCCGCCGATTATGGAAGTATTTGCCCCGGCGATGTAAGTGGCGGACGACCCAAGGACGAAGGTATTGGTCCACTGGGCCTTGACATCGTAGAAGCTCCCCGTGGAGATGGTGACGCCATCCTTACTCGGTGTCATGGGATTGTCCGGTTTTACATAAGACCAGCCCTCCGGAGGAGGAGGATCATTGGGGGCGCCGATGCGGACGAAGCTGTCCTTCTTGGGGGTGTGCATGAGGATCCGTTCGCTCCCATCCTGATCCTCGATGGCTATCTTGTTCTGACCCGCCGTCTGGATGACGGACTGGGTCTGGTTGTCGGAGGTGACGGGACTGGGCGTCTCCGGGTTGGGCACGGCGGAAGCGATTATGGGCCGGTCCGGGTCGCCGTCGATGAAAGTCAGCATCACATCCGTCCCCTTGTGGAGAGGGAAATGCATCCCGTGATCACTCCCCGCATAAGGTTGGGCCATACGGACCCAGGCTGAAGCCTTGCCGTCCTTGCGGCCCGAGAGATCGAAGGGAAGAATGACTTTATAACGTCCCTGAGAGTCGAGCTCGGCCGTCTGCCCGGAACCGCTGGCATCGATCTTGGCAATGATTGTCCCGGAAATTTTAGGTTTGACGGCCTTCTGCTCGGGCCGGAATTGTGCGGATGCCTTGATAGCATTAAAAGTATTGCTATAGGCGGGCGGCGAATCGCCCCTCCCAGACCCGGCCTGGAAGCCCGACAGCATAACAGACGGCTGATTGCCTTCGTGCTGTACCTCTACGATCAGGTACTTCTGGTTGTAGCTCCCACGGTAATGATTCTGAAGATCGAAGGTAAAACCCGGCAGCATAAAAGGGACTGAACTTTCGCCCGGATATTGCTCCTGACGGCACGAGAGTGCCTCGGCCCGGATCTTCGCCAGACGGTTGCCGTCTTCCGCGGTCCGGAAATGTTCGTTGTACGTGTAGACCTGGCCCCGTCCATTCTCGGCGACGACGGCGCTTCCCGACAGGTCGAGGGAAGGCTTACGGTAATTATAGTCTTTCAGAAAGACGCTCGCCGGGGTCAGTCGGCGGCTGCAGGTCAGAGTCTGAATGGTTTCCGATCTGTGCCCTGCCTCCAGTCCCGACGGCGGGCTGTAGTAAAGAGTTTTCCCCATGGGAAGATCCGAATGGGCGATATGGGTGTCCGTGAAGATGATCTTCTCCCCACTGGCCGTTTGATCGAAGTAATAATATATTCCTTCCCGTTCGAGCCAGCGGGACACAAAATTCAGATGCGATTCCCCATACTGACAGACATACTCGATGGGGGAATAGGAACCCTGTAGCCGAAATTCGTAATCCTCAGCTGTCATACCCCCGTCTTTCAGGCATAGATCGACCATCTCCTGAACTGTCTTGTCGAGGAATATCTGGTTATGCTGGGTGATGGAAAGCCACCATAGCTTAGGCACCATGTAAGCCCGGTACAACGCTTTCTTATCGACCTCCCGCTGCTGTTCAAAAGTGGCCAGAATGCCATTGTAGAGGACATCCGGTTGCCCCGGACGATGGATGATCAGGCGCGCCCGGTTCTGAAGGACCTTATCCAGATCGATCTCCAGGTCATCGGCAATCAGAAGGATCTCGAAGGCGTAAGGCTGCGAGATGCCTTCCGATCCCTGAAAAGAGACGACACCGAAGGTTTCTTTGGGCAAGGCGTCAGAGACGAAGCTGAATTTTTGTTCTACTTTATCGGCCATGATATCCCCCTGGTTCTACTCCATCATCGAACCCCATCCCCCTCCTGACCTCCCCCTTGAAGGGGGAGGAATTCAATATGGCCCTCCTTTGGGAACCGTCTCAAGAGGAGGCAGAGCAGGGTGATGTCGCAGTGGTATTAATCTCCAAAGTCAAATGTGAATCCGCCGCTTTCATCCACATCGAGATGGACCTTGGCGGGCATGCCTCCTTCGCTCATATGGAGGAGGATCGTCTGTGACAAGCGGGGCAGGACGTTGCCATTCAGGATGTACTCGATGTTTCTTGCCCCCGTTTCCACTTCCGTGCACCGGGCGGTAATGGCGTCAATCACTGCCGGGGCATACGTCATGGCCATCTTGTTGTTTTCCATAAGGCTCTTTTTGATCTTAGCAAGCTTCAGCTCCACAATGAGGCGCATGGCCTCGGTATTGAGGCTGTAGTAAGGGATTGCCGTCATCCGGGCCAGGAGTGCGGGCTTGAAATGGGCCGAAAGGATGGGCCGGACAGCACTGATAACGGCCTCGACGGGGGGCGCCTCCGCGCCTGCGGTCATCTCCTGGATGACATCGGAGGCCAGATTGCTCGTCAGGATGATGATGGTATTGCGGAAATTGATCTCTTTCCCCTCGCCGTCATTGGCGATGCCCTTGTCGAAGATCTGGTAGAAGAGGTTCATGACGTCGATATGGGCCTTTTCCGACTCATCCAGAAGGACTACCGAATAGGGCCGTTGGCGTACAGCCTCCGTCAGCATCCCTCCTTCGCCGTAACCCACATACCCCGGAGGTGAACCGATGAGGCGGCTGACTGTGTGACTTTCCTGAAATTCGCTCATGTTGATAGTGACTACATTCTTTTCGCTGCCGAACAGCATGTCCGCCAGGGCCAGACCCGTCTCCGTCTTTCCCGTTCCGCTGGGGCCGGCAAAGAGGAAGACGCCCAGAGGCTGGGTTGGGCTCTTGATACCAGATTTGGCGGCCCGGATCACCTCCGCCAGGGCCCCCATAGCGGCATCCTGCCCCTTGATCCGTTCTTTCAGGCGCTCTTCCAGATGAATGATGGTATCCGCTTCGTCCTTGAGCATCTTCCCCAGGGGAATCCCCGTCCAATCGGACACGACCTGAGCGATGGCATCGGGGTCCACTTCAATCTGAATCAGAGGGTCGCTGCCTTGAATGGTTTTCAGGGCTTCATCGGCATCGTTAAGCTGAGTCTTCACGGCCTCTTTTTTCTCGCCATCATCGGTGCCCAGCGCATGGTGCTCCTCCCGCAGGGCAATAACCTGGGCGGCGGCCTCTTTTTCCTTGAGCCACCGTTCCCGGAGGGCATCGGCCTCGTCGTTGACGTTCTTTTTCTTCTCCAGGGTAGCGGCGTATTTCTCTTCATCCGTCACGAGGCCATTGGCCCGGTCACGGTCTACAGCCGCGATCTCACGCTCAAGGGCCTGAACGATCCGTTCCTTGGCCTCCAGGGCTGCCGGTTTGCCCGTCAGGTTGACCTTGACGCGGGCGCAGCTCGTATCGAGGAGATCAATGGCCTTATCGGGAAGGAAACGGCCTGTAATATAGCGGTTGGAAAATTCGGCGGCGGCCTCCACGGCGTCGTCCCGGACAATCACCTTGTGGGCCTTTTCATAGCTTGCCTTGAGTCCCCGAAGCATGAGAATTGTAGTTTCCACATCCGGTTCCTCCAGTTTGACAAGCTGAAAACGCCGGGCCAGGGCAGGGTCTTTTTCAAAATATTTTTTATATTCACTCCAGGTGGTTGCGGCAATGGTCCGCAGTTCCCCGCGGGCCAAGGCCGGTTTCAGCAAATTGGCCGCATCGCCCCCTCCACTGGCACCTCCCGCGCCGACAAGGGTATGGGCCTCGTCGATGAAGAGAATAATCGGTTTTTCCGACGACTTGATCTCATTGATGACGCCTTTGAGACGGTTTTCGAACTCGCCCTTCATCCCCGCACCGGCTTCGAGAGCCCCCATATCGAGGCCCAGGAGGGTGACGCCTTTGAGCATGTCAGGTACATCGTCTTCGACGATACGAAGGGCCATGCCTTCCACGACGGCCGTTTTTCCCACACCGGGCTCGCCGACGCAAATGGGATTGTTTTTCCGCCTGCGGGCCAGGATATCGATCATCTGGCGGATTTCATTATCCCGCCCAAAGACGGGGTCAATATCGCCTTTTGCAGCACGCTCGGTAAAATCCATGCAGAAACGTCCGAGAAAAGAACCGTCGCCCTTTCCAGGTCCGGGTTCCGCCGCGCCGCCCCCTTCCTTGGCTGCCATGGTCGTCTCGATAGAAGGTTTCGTCAGGGTATAAAACTCTTTTGTCAGGGCCTCACGGCCAATCCCCTTGATCAATTCTGCATAGCGTCCCGAGGCAAAGAGGGTCGGTTTGGCCAGGAAGGCAAGGAGAATGGCCCCGGAACGGACCTTTCTCTCCCCCAGGTCAATGGATGCCAGAAGCCAGGCATCTTGAAACAAATCGAGGAGTTGTGGTGAAAAAACAGGCTTGGCGGCATTTCCCGTCTTATACTCTTCCAGCGTATGTTCCAGGGCCTTTTGCACCTGTCCAACCTCAAGGCCGAACCGCTGAAAGATCAAGGGCCAGTCCGAGCGGGGTTCTTCCAGTAGTTTCGCAATGAGATGCTCCACTGTGATTTCATAATGGGTCCTGGACACGCACAGGCCCGCAGCGTTTTGCAGGGCCGTGGTGCAGACGGTGTTTAAATGCTGCAAAAGGGATTTGATATCGACGGTAACCATTTTTAACTCCTTCCTTTTTCAGTTTATTATCGGCATCCCGCAACCCGAATGGGTGGCGGATATCGTTTATAACGCCGCGCACCGCAAACGGCAGGACGCATCTTCCGGCGCCGTTCCGGAAAAGCTCCATGTATTGAATCCGAGCTGCGACCATGAACCCGTGCCAAGCTGGGCCACGGCCAGATCTTCTTTTGCCAGGATAATCTCGGCGTCCCAGAGGAGGGGTTGATCCATATAGCAGCGGATCAAGGAACACATTTTTTTATAGAGTGGCTTGTCCGGAAGAAGCTTTTCAAAGGCTTCAGCTGACAGGGGGCCGACCCGAACCCGGAATTTCCCCATCCGGTCGGCGATTTCCGTGCCGAGATATGCCGTCTCCCCTAATTGGTTTCCCCGCTGCCCGAGATACGAACGCTGATCCGCGGGAATCACCGCCATCCGATCTACGGCCTGTTCGATCTCAACGAATGCAGCAAGGTTGTCGGCCAAAAGGGCCCGCAACCCCTCCGCCGAACGTGGAAGCTGATTAAACAATCCGGTGTAGCGGATAAGGCCATAGACATCGTCCAAATCGTTGCGGAGAATGGGTCCTTCAAATCCCAGGAGGCAATAGAGGCGCTGGAGGACTTCGGCGTCCCGGACTTCCCCAATTTTATAGAAGAGTCGATAATGGCCCCAAACGGCAAAATACATGGAATAGAGCCGGGAATTGAAAATATCAAGGAAATCACGGCTGACGGATCTATCCTGGGCCTGCTCCTGGAGAAGATCTTCCGTATAGAACGTGGGCAGCGGAGACGCCGTGCCATAGAGTCCCAGAAAAGTGGCCGTTATCGAAAAACGGCTGGGCAAGCCTTCGAGCGGCTTGATCGACGTTACATCCGCTTCGGGAAAGGCAAGGGAGAGTTCCGGCCGAGTCCGGATGCGCTTCAACAGTTCGAGGATATCCGTATGGAGCCCCTCTTCCCGGCCCAATAAAAAAAGGAGGAAGCGAACAGCCTGGATAAAAGAGAAACGGTGTCCCTCTTCCAGAAGCTGTTCCTTTAGATAAGCGGTCTGTCTCCCAATTTTGCTGACCACAGAAATGATTCTCCAGAGAGGTTTTCCTTCAATTCAAACTGAGTAAACGCGTTGAGGCTGCTGTAGACTCCAAAAAATGCGTCCAAAACACTGCCGAAGAGATATAAATCGCCCAAACCGGCAAAATGATCCTGCCTCGCAGAAAGCGTCAGGATTTGTCCGCGAAGGACCGTGCCCCGGACCAGACGGTCGGTCGGAACGGATTGAAAACCCGTGATGCCCTCGATCCGCTTGAGATTGGCTGTGACCTTGGTCTTGTCTCTCGCTTCCGGAAATAGGTATAATTGCAAAAGTTCTCGCAGGTTCTCCGCGCTGGCCAGGGGCAGATAATTCAAGGACAGATGGGCCAGAAAGCGCCAGGCCGCATTGTTGCCCAGCGGTGGGTCGATGGATGCCGTCGGCGGCAGAACATTCCTGAAGGTCAGAAGCTCCGGTGAGTCCGATGTTTGAACGGAGATATCTCCGAGTTGCAATCGTTCGGGAAGGTCGCCGTTCGTACAAGTCAAATCGATGGAGAGAGTTTCTTTAACCGGTTCGGGACCATCGGCAGGATAAGCAAAGGAGATGAAAACCTCCGGGGCATCCGTAATAGGAGACCGGGCGTAGCTCACCTCGTAGGCCGTCGATTGGGCGTCCTGATTATGAAAGAGCTCCAAGGGGGTATAGGTTTTCTTGGCCACGGTGCCTTGGGCATAGCCCGTCACATTGTCTACACTGAAAACCTGATAATGACCGGGATTTTTCCCTGCCGGCTGGACACGGATCTTTTCCAGGCGGTGGTCGAAGACAAAGGGATCCGCCTCATGCTTAAAGAGATTGATTACCGGCGTGGCATTCAGGATAAAATGGTCGTTGGTGATCTTCGGCGGCGTAACCGGAGCCGGCCGTAATTCGAAAATGATTTCAAATTGCTTCCCTTTTCCCCGGTCCATCCAGTTCTCCCATCCTTGCAATTCCAGGAAGGTAAACTTCCGGGGAAGGATAAAATACTCGTGGAGGATCCGGTATCCCGCAAAGGCATGGGCTGGGTAAGAAAGAAGATTGTTCTTCATGTCGAAACCTGATGCCTTAAGGGCGGAAGGCGGCAGAATGCATGGACTGCCTTCGCCCACGGGATTAAGGGTAATCCGTTCCAGATAATGGTTCAGAAGCATGAACAGGTCCGTCGCTTCCGTATTGCTGCCGCCGATGAAAAATCCGAGACGGCTGGGCTGCCAGCGTGAGAGATCGGGGCCTGCCAGTTCCATTTGAAGACGGATGCGCGTCGGCTGCCCCGTGGCCTGCGTCAGGCTTGCCGAGGCAAGACGTAAGGGGTGAACGTCGATATCAAAGGCTGTCTGAAAAAGACAGGGCGTGTCTTCAACAGGGATGGAGGCAAGCGACGTACCCTTTTTCACCGTAACTGTTTCCGGCAGATTTGGCTTCGGATAAAAAACGACAATGGATGTCGCCGGGATCGGTCTGACGTAATGAGGAAAAATGACATTCAACAGGGCGTGGATGATTTCCGGATAATCATCGCGCGTTTTTTGGTGCAGGAGTCCCGTCAGAAAGGCGACGCCTTCAAGAAGCCGCTCCACGTCGGGGTCGGCTGTGGGCCCGCTCAACATTGGCGCTGTAGCGGGGTGGGCCTTTGAAAATTCAACGGCCAATTGTCTGAGATTCTGAAGTTCCTGCTCGTAGAACTTGTTAAACATACGCGAAATACACCTAATCTTCTATACGAACCATGCCTTCGGCGGTGACGACCGTTTCCAGGACCACGGGCATGAAGCCGCTCCGTTCATTGCCGACGGCCCCTTCTAATTTGAAACGCAATAAAGACGTTTCTCCGGGTCTTGGCTCAAACTGGACTTCCACCTTTTCCAAGCGGGGTTCATATTTCTGGATGACTTTTTTGATAATCTGTTGCAGTTCGTCGGCGGCTGACGTCAGATCTTCACCGGGAAAATTCGTCAGATCCGGCATGCCGTAATCGTCTGCGATGGGGACGCTTCCCTGGCGGGTATTCAACATCTTCTGGAGATGGTTCATGACCGAACGGACACCAAGTGAGAGATCCCTTGTTCCGCGAACAGTCGGTGATTTCTCCAGGTGTCTGATTCTTTCGAGGAGCGATTCTTCTATCATATCCACCACTATTATCCCTGAGAAAAGGGAAGAACATTACCGGGTCCCCATCGAGTCCTTCGAAGACCGGAATCGGCCCGGGGCAGTCAGAAAAGCGCCGGGCGGGTCCGGGGTTCAGTTCCCGGACCCGCCGCAGTAGCTTCAATTTTACTGAATGACTTTGGCTTCTATGAGGCCTTGGGCGCCTTAAAGTTGTCTTCCGCTTCGATGCCGTCAATCGTATAGGTCCAAATAATATCCTCGTAAGTGAAAGAGATTTCCTGCATGTGCTTGAAGGGTTTGTTCTCCTCCATGAACGTGTAGGGGAAAAATTCCCGGGAATTGACGATGATGGCCTCTTTCAACTTGATGGTGAAATACTTTTCCTCCTGCCCCTTTTCACTGATCCGGTAGAACGTGATCTCCACATCGCAATGTTCGCCGGAGCAGCAGGCCTGAAAGATTTTGGGCGTCTGTTTGCCCATGTTGGTCACTACCGTTAGGGGTTTGTGGATCCGCTGGCCCGTGGGGAGGCCCGTATGCGTGTCTTTTGGAATTTCCACGTTGTGGTCCATCTGATAGCACATGATCAGATTCTCTCTGCCCTGCTGGTTGCAGTCGCCCTGAATTTCTCCCTGATTCTTGCCTGTCACCTTCACATAGATTGTCATTGCCATAGTTCTTAGTCCTCCTTTACTTAGTTTGATGTTGGTTATCGGTCCTTGTTCCTATTGCCTATTTCTTGTCCAGTTTACCCGCCAGAGAGAGTGTGAATGATGCGCCCATGTATTTGAAATGGGGCTGCACTGTCAGATTCACCCGATACCAGCCGGGATCTCCTTCCACATCACTGACCGTGACCTGGGCCTTCCGCAGGGGCCGCCTGCTTCTTACACTCGGAGAAACACTGTCCTGATCGGCGATATACTGGCGGATCCAGTTATTGAGTTCCGTTTCCAGATCGCCTCGCTCTTTCCATGTACCGATGTTCTCGCGCTGGATGACCTTCAAATAGTGTGCCAGACGATTGATGACAAAGGTGTATGGGAGTTGGGTACCTAACTTGTAATTCGTTTCCGCCTGTTTACCTTCCGGTGTATTGGCGAAAACCTTCGGTTTCTGAACGGAGTTTGCTGAGAAGAATGCCGCGTTGTCACTGCCTTTTCTCATGGTCAGGGCGATGAATCCCTCCTCGGCCAATTCGTATTCACGCCGTTCGGAGATTAGAATTTCCGTGGGTATCTTGGACTGCAATTCGCCCATGGCCTCATACTGATACACGGGCAGATCGTCCACTGCGCCGCCACCCTGGGGTCCAATAATGTTGGCACACCAGCGGTATTGGGCAAAGCTGTCGCTGATCCGGGAGGCAAAAGCAAAGGCTGCATTGCCCCAGAGGAAGTCCTTATTCCCACCGGAGACGTTTTCCTTGTAGTTAAAGCCTTTTACGGGCTGCGTATCGGGTCCGAAGGGAAGTCTCAGGAGGAAATGGGGCACGGTCAGGCCGACACATCGTGCATCCTCGGACTCACGGAAACCCTGCCATTTAATGTATTGAGGCATCTCAAAGATGGATTTCAGGTCTTTGAGATTGGGCAGACCGGAAAAATCCTGAAGACCGAAGAATTCGGCACCTGCAGCGGCGATAAATGGCGCATGGGCCATGGTGGCCACACTCGCAACGGAAGAAAGCAGCTTGATGTCCTGGGGCCCCGGACCGAATTCATAGTTGCCGACCATGAGGCCGTAGGGTTGGCCACCGAATTGGCCGTATTCACTCGTATAAGCCGTTTTGTAGAGACCAGATTTGGTGATCTCCGGCGCGTCGTCAAAGTCGTCAAGGAGGTCCTGTTTGCTGGCATTGATAATCTCGATCTTGACGTTTTCCCGGAAATTGGTCTTATCGACCAGGAACTTTAATGACCGCCACGCCGATTCGAGCTTCTGAAACTGTTCGTTGTGGAGGATCATATCCATCTGGGCGCTCAGTTTTTCATCGAGATTGGCGATCATTTCATCAACGATGGCGGGCACCGCCTTGACGCCTTCCTTCTCGGGCTTGAGCATCTCATCGAGAAAAGCCTGAAGGCCGCGCTTGGTCATGGTATATCCGTCATCCGTTGGTTTGAGCCTTGTTGCCTGAACGATTTCGTCGATGAGGCTTACTTCACCGGTCGTCGCCTGGGCTTGCGCTTCCTGAACTTTTTTTTCTTCCTCAGCCATTGTCTATCCCCCTTATCCTTCAATATTCAATTCTTTTAACAGACGATCCCGCGCCCCTTCATCTTTGACGATGTCCTGGACCTTCTTCCGGAATTCAGGGACATTCCCGAGAGGTCCCTTCAGGGCCTTCAGGGCTTCCCGCAACTCGATCAACTGCTTGAGTTCGGGAACTTTCTGGATGATTGTATCGGGGTCGAAATCCTTAATCCGTTTGAAATCCAGACCGACTGTCATCTGGGCATCGGGGTCCGATGAAAGCTTGTTGGGGATAACGGCCTGCATCTTGACATCAGATGCCGCAAGGACATCGTCAAAGTTATCTTTATCGATATTGATGGGTTTTCGGTCCTCAATGGTCCGATCGTCCTGTGCGCCGGTAAAATCGCCCATAACAAGAAACTTCAAAGGCAGTTCGACCTCCTCCTTAGCATCTCCCGTGGCGGGCCGGTAAACGATATTCACACGTTCTTTTGGTGCAACAGACGCTTCCTTTGACATATCTCACCTCCAAATTTTTTTGATCTATCCTACTATTCCAGAAACACGATGGGAAATGAATCTATCCGATACTGCTCTTCGCCCCGGCATAATCTATGCTCAAGAACATCCGGAGCATTTCTTGTTGGCAGGCGCCCATAATGTGGGCAGTCGCCAAAACGGCGAAACAGTGTGACCGGTAGAAAACCGCCTCCGATGTTTTTCCGCTTCACCCTTTTGAAACTTATCACCTCCCTTGTGATGAATGCTATAAGAAATCCATAGCTCTTATCGTATCCAACATGGCCAGACGATTCAATATCAAATTTTGCCGGTCCTGATCTTGCTCCGGCTGCAGGCGAAGACCAGTCAGTATGATCACAAATGCCTCCGCCGCAAGCTGGGGATCCCATTGTTCGACGCCATGGGTTTCGATATCGGCAAGCATGTCCTGCATGTGTGGCAGAGCCAAACGGGGCTGTTTTGCTTCCATAAGGAAACGGCATAGACCTTGGCGCCAAAAGAAACGTTCCTTGGCTGTTGTTGAACGGCATAAACCGTCATGAAGTTGACGAATGGCGTCATTGATTTTGTTTTCACGGCTCAGTTTTCGTGCATTAGCCAGGGCTTCACCAACAGCCCGTTCATGGCTGCTTGAGCCGGCTGCAGCACCTTCCGAGGGGCCGGTCTGCATTTCCATCCGGGTTTTCAGCCAGAGGCGGGTATCTTCATTTGCAAACGGTGTGCCGTCTTCAAAGGCCAGCATTTCAATACCCGGCAAACGTTTGATGTATTGCAGCGTTTCCATTGCGACCATGTTGGCCGTATCCTGACGCCCCAGTTGTTCCAGGGATTCGGCAACATACCGGTTCAAATCGAGCCAGAACAGGAATTGACGAATTCTGGATTCCGCGGCATGGAGCAGATCCTGCCAATTGCGCGATTGATAGAGCGTCTGCAAAACACTGATGATTTGTCCGTCAGGCGCAGGGAGGAGGGTCTTATTGCCTGTCACCGTCGGTATGGTTGTGACGGATGTCCAGGCGGCGATCCGGTTCAGCCGGAACGAAAGGTCATTCAATGGGTCCTGTTCGATCAGGAGACTGGCCACACGGCCCAGTATCTCCAGTCCTTGATCCAGCAGCTTTCCCGCATCCGTATCCGATGAATCGAACGCAGGAACAGAAGGGGCCGGCCGCATCGGTGGCGGTGTCGGTGACGGCGCAGGAGAAGGAGATGGCGCCGGAGGGCGGGACGATGCCTCCGCCTCGGGAGTCCGCACGGGTTCCGCAGGCTCTATAGTCTCTTTTTCAGCCTCCACATGCGATAAGATCTCATTGATGAGGGGCATCATCATGGGGGCTTCTTCCATGTTTTCCCCCAGGAATTGATCAATAGCGGTCAGATCGGCGAAAAAAGCATCCCTGTCCGTTTTGGACCATTGTTCCTGCGGCAGAGATTGAAGATTGTCCCGCAATGTGTCAACTAACCATTCTATCGCGTTCTTTCGGCCCCGCATCCTTTTCTTTACGGGAAACATGTCTTCCCAGAAGGTCTCCAGGGCATCCCTCAGGATATGGAAACCCTTGGCGAGCCCCTTGAGCCCGTCGTTCTTCTCGAGAGCTATGCAGAGATAGGCGATGACCAACAGATCCTTGGATTTCGTCTCTAATATCTCATAGCCTTGGGTGACGACCTTGTTCCAGTCGACCGTACCTGAGAATGTAGGAGACGACAACTTGTCGATCTCTTCGCTTATGGCCTCATAAGACGCATCAGACCTGACATCTTGCCCGGCGGGGCTGCCACCTGGGATGGGCGTCTTGCCCAGTTCCATCAAATCCATCATCCACCGTTTCACCCTCTCCGACGGCTTCACTTTGGCGAGGCGTCGGAACGGCATTATATGCCGAGGGGCATTTTTTTTAAGGGTTTATTTCAGTTGCCCTCACAAACCACAATATTCTGGGGAACCTGCGAGGGTACTTTCTTCAACAGAAGAACAACGGGACCGCTGCCGTTTATTTTATAAGAAACCTTCATCGATGTAATACCGATACGGGCCAATCGACTCTTGCCCTCGGGAAAATCATCGGCAACAAAGGTATGGCTGCCAGTCTTAAAATCGGCAAGAAAACTGGCAAAACCCATGCGCCCTCTGTAGACCTTAGTCAACGTCAAATCGGGAAACTGGATCTGGACGGTCGTGTCGGTACACTTGTCCGGCACCCAGCGGAAAGTAGCCTTCTGGGGATAATTGAAATTTTTCAACTGGATCTGACCGTCGGTGCATTGCAGAGTCAAAAGATTTGCATAGGGATCAAGGGCCGCTTCGTCGTTGACGGCAATGGGCAGGGTTTCAATCTGTACAATGTATTCCGGCTGATAATTAATGATCCCTTCGGCGCCGGCATTGAGAAATTCCATAAATTCATTGGTAAAGGCAACGGAAACGTCTTCCCCTTGCCCTGTCTTGATGGATGCCCGCCGGGATACGTAACCCGACTTGTTTTTTAAGATGAAGGGTTTCGCCGGACCGTTAACAAATTTCCAGGCGAGGCCCGCTGTCGGGTCGAAAAGAAGGTGGGGAATCTTATCTTTCGGCGCCCCTTCAAGCCCTCCCAATACCTGGCTATCCCATTGTTTCTTAAGATAACAGGCCGACTGTTTGATGCAGAAATTCAAAAGATATTCCATGGGCCCGATAATTGTTTCCCATACATCGGACAGGTCGCCTTTGACCTGAATCAGGCTCTTTATCTTCAAATAGTTGTTGTAGGCCAAATATATGGTGGCATTGCTCGGCTGGCTCGTATCCGCAGGAGGGGTAAAGAAATCGGAGGCCATGCGGAAGGCCACTTCCTGAGATGTCGCCACGGGAGAGATCTTATCGAGCGCCGCCACATAATCCTGCCAGGCCTTGGCCACAACAGCCCTCTTGTTGATGGCGTCCAGACTCTTCTTATTCACATCCGTTTTTAATTCCTGGGTTAATTTCTCTTTTTCTCCGGACAGTTTCTGCAGCAAAGTTCCTTGGGTCTTCTTCACTTCGCTTTGCGCCAGTTTACGGACCTCGTTGAATTCGATGAACTCAGTAACCCATGCCGGGGCCTGATCAGTGGGGATCCAAGCCATCTCGTCGGCAATACGCTCAATGAGACGGAAATAAGGGTTGTGATCTGTGGTCATCTGTATGGCGGCATTTTGCTGACTCGCCGATGTCTGCAGGGTAAGCGCCCCATCGTCGAATCGATGGGCAAATGCGGCCCAGCTTTTAAGGTGTTGCTGCAGATACCAACTCCAAAAATCCGTTTTCTTCCTGGAGAGAATCGTCTTGTCCGGCAATGCCGTTTCAACTAAGGCGATGAAGGACTCTATGTGCTTCCGGCCCAGATTCGAATAGGCGCCGGGAACGGTCACCTGTTCATCGTATCCCTTGCTTTCCGGCTCCCCCCAGAAATCCTTCAGGGCAACGGGAGGGGCGTCGGGAATCCATTTCCTCACCAACCACTTTAGATCGACGGTACTTCGCTGGAGTTCGACCAAGGCATTATGAAAGAGTTCCTGTTTGGCCTTGGCATTTTGTAGATCGCTTCTCCAAGTCAGAAAAGCATAGTAGTCATCTGCATAAAGAGACGCATAGTCCAGCGACATTTGGGGATACAAGGAGACGAGAACATCAGCTGCGCTCCTCCTGAAAACTTCAGTCGGCGTCACCTTACCGTTTTTAATGTAGCCGTCGAGAACCGTGATTCGGGCAACGACATAAGAGATATAATCGGCAACCTTGTCTTCGGGGGTCTGGGCGCCGATCTCCGATATATGTTTGAGAAAATCGTCGTCAAAGCGCTTCTCGCTTCGCTGCTCAAATGTCTGGACATATTTCCTCTTCATCTCCGCTTCCAGTTCCCGGCTTTCCGTAAGCCCCAGATTGGGGATGAACCAGCGTCCGTTCGACTTTTCCAGGGAGAGGATTTCAATTCTCAGTTTTTCCAGATAATAGGGATCGACGGATATGTCACTCGCTAAGGATGGCAGACGGGTATATTCTTTTTTGAAGTGTTCGATGGTCAGGCGGTTATGAAAAAACGAAATGGTCAGACATCCGCAAAGGGATAAAAAGATCAGAAGCCAGGCCATAAGGGCCATGCTGTTCGTCAGACGCCGCCAGCGGACAAATTCCAGGATGGGACTGAACAGGGAACGGTCACCCGGCAGGATGCTTTTGAAAAAATCAACCAGGAAAAGGCCATTATCTTTCTGTGCGGCGCTTTCCGTCTCAAGCATGGGCTGGATAAGCTCCTGGAATTCGGATCGGGGCAGCCCTTCCCGCAAGGCACTCGAAAAATAGATACCCCGAAAAAGCGGAGTTTCCTGGTAGGGGTTTTCTTCAAAGATTGCCTGGATGAATTCCGCAAGTCCAGGTTTCAAACGATCGAATTCCGCCGGAAAGATTAACGATGCCGGCCTTTCGGTCTGAACACGGAACGCCAGTAACAGGCGAAGATCCTGTAAGCGGCGGGATATCTCGTTCCAGCCTTTTTCCAGAACCTCTCGCCAGTAAGGATTCAGCGACCTGTTCATATAACCCATAGCCTGGGAGATCTCGCTGTCCGGCATGGCCCCGAAAAAGTCCGAAAACCCATAGACAAGATCCATTTTGGTGACCAGGAGGTAAACGGGAAATCTTGCCCCGACAACCCGCATGAGTTGGTCAATTTTCTTGCGTATGCTTTGCCCGTCCGCACGGAGCTTGTTCATATCCGCCGCCTTCAGGGTATCAGCGGCAGCCGTAATGATCAGGCCGTTCAAGGGCTCACGACGGCGATACTGTGCCAGCAGGGTCAGGAACTTTTCCCATTCTTCCCGGTCACGAGCTTCATCGATCGGGATGGTGTAGCGCCCGGCGGAATCCAGAATGACGGCCTCTTTAAAAAACCACCAGTCGCAATTCCTGGTAGAGGGGACGGGTCCTTTCCTGTAAATGTCCGTCACAGGTGAGCTGAGTTTGGCGTTGGTGATAGCGCTGGTTTTGCCTGTCCCCGACTCTCCGATCATCAGGTACCACGGCAGGACGTAAAGGGGGTTGCCTTTTTTGCGCAAATAGGATTCGCGCAGCAACTCAACGGATTCTTTCCAGTGCTGCTGAAGATCCTGGAGCTGTTGCCGCTCGTGCAATGGCGCCGTTTGTATGGCCGCATCGTCAAGCTCGATCACGCGCCGGACAAACTTCTTTTCCCGGCGCCGCATAAAATAACGCTTTAAGAAGATAATCCCGACGATGACACCCAAAATACCGGCCATAATGGTCAGCCCAACCCACCAGGGCCATCCCTTTTTCATGACCAGCCATGCAGTGAGGCCGCCTAAAATAGCGATTCCGATAACAATCAAAAATATTTTAAGTATCTTTTTCAGCACTGAAAATTCCCCTCGGAACGTATCGGATTATTGTTTTGAATCTGCTTCATTAAGTCGCTCACCCCAGGTAGATACTCACCAGATCGTCGAGGATGTATCGATAAGCGGAAAATAGACCACCCAAGAACAAAAGCGATACGGCGATAATAATAAAATGAGCCCAAGAAAGCCCGAAGCGCCATTTAATCCGTTTTCCGGGCATGGGCGTTATGCTGTAGGCTTCTGAGAACAGAGTCTGAGTGTCGTTGATCTCCTCGGGATCACGGATCAACAGCAGGTTATCTTGCCTGATCTGTAACAGTTTTGCTTCATCCTTCGGGGAAAAGAATTGTCCTTTGAACCCCATGGCCAGACAATACAGATAAACCTCGCGAACCTGGCCTTTTTCCGGAGGCAATGCCTGAAGGCGGATGAAAAATTCCTCTCCCCCATTGACCGTGTTAAAATAGAGGCGCTGCAACTGCCGGCCTTCCCATCGATCTCTTTCAGGCCATTCCGAACAAAGGAGCATTTCATCGACCCAGGCGCAGACGGCAAACCAGGCTTCCTGGAAGTCCTCATCGGCATTGCTGTCTGCTTGTCCCAATATCCGAGCCCGCTTATACAAAACATCATACAGGCGAAAGACATCGTCATAGGGCGCCGATTCACCCTGTTTAATGCGTTGCAGGAGATGGGCCGTATAGCTCATCAATTCCATGAAGGTATTGCTCAGTCTCATCAAATCTCCTGTAATAATGTCAGGGTGTCCGCCACTATGACTTCTTTCCGGCGGTGGCCCCCATCTTTTTTACCGTCTGATAATAATGATTTCAGCAGCTGTCTCTTCTGGTGCGTCATGCCAGTACACACAAATGTTAGCGCTTTTCTGAATTTCCGACCATTCCTGGCTGCTTCGATCCAGTTTAAAGTAAAGCGAGTCAGACCGCCTCGGCAGGCCAGGCGGCAAAACGGTAACCTGATCGAGAGGCATGCCGGGCAGCGCCCTTTTGACCAGAGTGGGCATCTTTTCAACACTGCTGATCTTCGCCATATGATGAATGGTCTGTTCATCACCGGTGGTCTTCAAGATCAGATAGAACATATTGCGGTTGTCAAATGTATCCTGGGGGATCTGAGCTTTGAAATAATCCCCTTCCCGAATAAAGTAAATCACATTTTCAGCACCGATCATGATCTGGTTCAAAAGTTCTTCGATCAGCGTCTGGGCCTCCTGATAACAGGCACAGATATTTTCATGGTCATAGGCGGGCAACAGGCTTGTTCCATCCTTAAGTTGTCCAAGGGAATCGACACGGTCCGTGAATGTGCTCAACTCACCGACAAGCTCCCGGATCAACGCATAGACATTCCAGGGATGAATATGGGGCGCGTCCGTGACATGGTGTAAAAGTGGAACGTAGCGGTTCAGGGAACGGAGGGCCAGCAGATAGGTCAGGGCGTTGGTATCATCCGGCTGGATCTGCATTCCTCTTGGATTTTTGTACTCTTCGAGGATGCGGCAACGCGCGGTGACCTGTTCACGGATATCCATGATCACCCCATGGAGAATCTCCGACCCGGTCAAGGTCGGCGTCGGGGGGGCAAATCGTTGGGAAAGAATCGTATCATGACCGTCGAATTCGAGTTGGGCTACCGGGATGAGATCATAGTCACCGGCTTCGGGAACCTCACCTTCCCAGAATATTTTCAGGGCATGGTACAGGTATTTAACTTCCGCATCGATGCCCGATTGGTAAAGGTCTTTCGTCCTTTCAGGATCAACGGGGGACACATACCGGCTCCTTGCCGTCAGGATATCATCGGGCTGGTTCAGTACCGTAACGTTGTTGCCGCTTGGGTCCCATCGCCGCAGCCCTACATAGACCTTTAAAGGCTTGTCCGATTCGACCCACGACCCTTTAAACGAACGGGCCTGGAGCATGGCGTTGCCGGGATAAGAAACCCACGTGCCGTCCCGGAAAAGGAAGTCGCCCCCTGAAATCTCCAGGACCTGGTTTTTCAGGGCCGATTTCCGAATCCCCAACCGGCAGGCCCCCCAAAAAAACGACTGAATAAGAGTCTGCACGGGACTGAGAAGGGAATGCGTATGGAGGTCATGCTGTTGGAAGAGCTGGGGCTGCAGGAAAGCCCCCTGATACCAAAAGACGGGCTTCATCGTTTCTGTCATTGGGCATTTACCTCATGAATGGAATTGGGTCCCAAGAATAATGTGATATTGAGCTGGCCGACGGACGAAACGGTGGTCCTGAACCCGTAGACGCCCTTTTTGTCGACGATAACGGGAATCTCGAAGATCCGGTTGACCTGGCCGGGCTGCAGATCGTAATAACCGGCAACAACCGCCACGTATTGGGTGTTTTCCGATCGGTCCAAAACCAGAGTTTTGTTTTCATTCGGCTCCACAAAAAACTGATCGACGCCGACCACGGAGGGGTCAAACCGATCAGCCTGGAGGAGTTTGTTTATGCCATCCGGGGTCTTGATGAGGGTGTTGTAGGCGTTGAGTCCGTTTAATTGGTAGACGACCAGAAGGATCGTATGGGCCTTGTTTTCATAATAATTAAGATTTGGCGATGAGGTATATTGAATCTGAATACCCTTTGGCCAGAAAACCCGCGACGGCTCTTTTCCTTCCTTTGTCGGCCCTGCAGGCCCCGAGGGAGCGCCGGGGGAAGCTGCCGGTGCGGGGGGCGCGGTTCCCTGAGGACCTGCCGTTGTCTCCGTCTTCGTCGCACAGGCGCTCAAACAAACTACTACCAGGAAAATGACAGCGCTCCCCATTATATTTTTTTTCAACGTCCTAAGTGGCATCATAAGGGTTTCCGGTCCAAGATGCTGACAGATTTATTATGCGGCAAACATATCTTAATGTAAATGGCCCCGTATTGTAATGAGATGATGTGCAAGTGTCAATTGATATATTTTGATATTTTTTTGGGGTAATATCCATACTCAAATTACTTTCCGAGAACTGTATAGGCCATTGCGGATTCAGGACCGGAGCACATGAGTCCAGGCAGCGGCGGCCAAAACCACGGCAACCTCCGTCAGTTCCGAAACAGCACCCAAGGTATCTCCCGTGAATCCTCCGATTTTTTTGAACGTGTAGAAAATGATAAGCCCTGCGCTAATCATGGCAAAAGCGGCGAGGCCTAAGGATTGTCCCAGGCCCCATGCCGCGCCGAAGAGGAGGATCAGAGCGGCGATGGGCGTAAACCTGGTGCGCCGGACGAGAAAGATGGAAGCCAGGCCGCCGTCACATCGGGCATAAGGCAGGACTGTAATCATTAGAACAATCGCGCTGCGGCCGGCAAGGGGCATGAGGATGAGAATGGCCATCCGTTCCGGCGAAGCCAGAGACGAGAGGGCAGCCACCTTGAGGCCGACGGCGAAGATAATCGCCAGGACGCCCATCGCCCCGATCCTGCTGTCCCGCATGATCTCCAGCATTCTCTCCCGGTTACGGGCGCTGAAAAAACCGTCTGCCGTATCGGCCAGACCGTCCATATGGAGGCCACCGGTCACGGCGATAAGGAGCAGAACCGCGCACCACGCCGTAACTACGGAAGGCAGGAGGCTGGATAGGCAGAGGTCCAGTCCGGCAATCCCGAGGCCAATTAGAAGCCCGACGACGGGAAAATAGGGAACGCTTTCCGACAATGTCTTCTCATCGCCTGTCAGTAATGAAGGGACGGGAATGATCGTGAGAAATTGCAGAGCGGCGAAAAACGCCTTCATTCAACCGCCTTTGATACGCCCGCCTCGTCGAAGGTGGCAATTTCCGTCAGAATGCGCACAGCGGCGTCCACCAGCGGCATAGCCAGGGCGGCCCCCGTCCCTTCGCCCAGGCGCAGGTCCAGATCAAGAAGCGGCTTCTTGCCGAGGGTTTCCAGGGCTATACGGTGCCCTGGCTCCGCGCTGCGATGTGAAGCAATCATGTAGTCTCTGGACAGAGGTGCCAGATGGGCCGCAAGAATGGCGCCGGCGGTTGAGATGAATCCATCCACCAGGACCGGTTTTTTCAGGGAGGCAGCGCCGAGGATGAGACCTGCAATGCCGCCGATCTCAAATCCGCCGACCTTGGCGAGAACATCGACGGGATCTCCGATGTCCGGGTTATTGACGGCAATGGCCTTTTCGATCATGGCGATTTTGTGTTTCCGCTGATGGGCATCGATCCCCGTGCCGGGACCGGTAACGTCGTCAACGGTATGGCCGCCGTATAGGGAAACGATAGCACTGCTGGGTGCCGTATTGCCGATGCCCATTTCACCTGTTCCGAATACGTCCGTCGAGGAGCCAAGTTCCAGGGCCGTTTCGATACCCCCTTCGATTGCCCGGACGGCCTCTTCCCTGGACATTGCAGGTCCTACCGACATGTCCCGCGTACCAGGGCCGACCTTTTTGTCCTTGATTTGTCCCTTGGCCGTCAAATCGCTCAAGTCACCGGCAACCCCCATATCGACCACAACAACATGTGCGCCGGCCTGACGGGCCAGGGCATTAATCCCTGCACCACCGCTCACGAAGTTATAGACCATCTGAATGGTTACTTCCTGGGGATATAAGCTGACCCCCCGGACGGCAATACCGTGATCCCCCGCCATCGTGACCACCGTTTTTCTTTCGACAGGCGGCTTTATGGAGCTAGTGATGGCCGCCAGGTCTTCAGCCAGATCCATGAGACGCCCCAGAGCCCAATAGGGCATGGTCAGCGAACTCAACCGGGTGTGGGCCCGGGCACGGGCATCCGTATCCTGGGGAACAATAGAGGCAACAGTTTCTTCGAGCAGCTTCAACAGTCGATCCTTTCCTATGATGAATTTATGGTTTATGGTCCTTTTAAATGCAGCGGCAAACCGCTGACCATGAAAATCACCTTATCTGCCGCCGCGGCCATTATCTGATTGCAGCGGCCGGCGAGGTCGCGAAACAAGCGGGACGAAGAATTGTCGGGAATGATGCCCATGCCGACCTCGTTAGTGACGAAGATAACGGTCCCCTCCCGCCTTTTGCATGCGGCGATGACATTCAGGCAGACATCAGCTATGTAATCTTCCGTAACATCCGCCCCTTGCCTCTCTGCGGTATACATGAGATTATTGATCCACAGGGTTAAGCAATCGACGAGAACAGTAGCCCCGTCTGGTATTTTCATCATGACGCCGGCGATGTCGAGGGTTTCCTCCACCGTCTTCCATCCCCCGGCCTTACGGTCCGCCTGGTGCCGTGCAATGCGCCGAGCCATCTCCTTGTCGAGGACGGGAGCGGTGGCAAGGTAGACACGGGCCTCGGGGATCGCTTCCGCCAAACCCTGGGCGAAGGCGCTCTTGCCGCTCCGGCCGCCGCCGGTAATGAAGACGATGGAGGCCATCAAACAAGCTCCGCCATTCTGGTCAGGGAATCCCGCAGGGCCTCTACGGAAAAGACCTCAAGGGAAAGCCCGCCTCGATAGCGCCGGAGAGTCTCTGTCACCGCCAGCCAATCCGGATCGGGGATGGCCGTCACGGCCTGGTGATCTCTGCCGTCAATGCCGTGCAGATGAATCATGGCGGTCCGGTCTCCATACCTGTTGAAAATCGTCGATAGATTGACGTCCTGTTTGAGAAAGTGGCCTACATCAAGGCAGTAGGTCATGCCATATTCCTCGACGAGGATATCGACCCAGGAAAAGGGGTAATCGAGATTCTCGACGGACACTTTCTCCGGTTTGACGCCCCGGTTCAGGAGCTCTTCGAGAGATAGACGCAGACGCCGCCGCCAATCGGCCAGTTCGTCAATGCCCGTTTCACCGCCATCCCGTTCCAGGTGGAGAATATAGGCTGATGGCCCAAGGGGAAGGGTTCGTTCGTAGTATTGGAGGATCGTATCGCAGGCATCGAGGCGCTCTTTCGTGTCGGGGCTTCCCAGATAGACGTCGATCGGCAAATGGACATTGCAGGCTATCCCGAGTTCCCGGTTAAGGACTGCTATCTGTGCAATTTCCTCCTCCGTCGGCAGGCTTTCAGGATGCCGGCTGTCGAACAGAACGATCTCGATCTCGTCGAACAGGGGACCCAAAAAACGCAAATTGGGTATGATCGCCTCCGGCAGGATATAAGAGGTCGTCGCAAGGCGAAAGGGAAACAAGCCCTTGAGATTGATCAATGCGTCAGATGTCATCCGAAAAGGGCTAACACAGGGATGGAGCCTTGTCAAGGGATGACGGTTTATTCAAGATTATGGGATAAAGACAGGTGAAAATTTCACTGGATCATTTATGCAAATATTGCAATCTTCGAAAAGCCACTTTTACAGCTTTCGCATTATTGTCCGGATCGAAGATGATGCTTTATTGATCCTTGTTTTGCGGGTAGGCCACCGACAATAATTCTTCAAGTAGCACCACCAAAAGTAAATTCCATATCAATATAAACAAGGAAGAGTAATTCGCAATTAATATGGGAAGTGTCCCTGATTTTTGATTTTGCATTTTACCATTGCTAATCCCTCCTTTCGTTGCCATAATATGCCTTGACAAACAAAAACATCCCTTCTAATCTAACAATTACAATCCTTCGGAAATAATAGCTTATCAATCTTGATATATCAAAGTCATTCAAAGGCATCAGTCGGGAAGGAAGGTGTAACGTTGAGCAGGAGGCACAAAGCTTTTCAGGCGTTGGCCAAAGCTCCCTCATTCATACCAGGTTTCGACGAAATATTGTATGGAGGCCTTCCTGAAGGGCGAACCACGCTCGTTGAAGGCGGTCCGGGCACTGGTAAAAGCATAGTGGGGCTGGAATTCCTCTACCGGGGGGCTCTGGTTGATGAATCCGCGATTTTCGTCACATTTGAAGAGCGGGCTGATGCAGTCCGTCGCAATGCCGCCACCATGGGATGGGACCTTGAGGATTTGGAAAAGGCGGATAAGCTGGTGATCATCGAGGCCCGGATGGACCCGGAAACCGTGATTTCAGGAGACTTCAATATCAAGGCACTGCTGGCAATCATTGAAGGACAATCCAAAGCAATTGGCGCAAAACGCATCGTTTTTGATGCCATGGATATACTCATCCGGCTCTTCGACAATCTCAGCCGGGAGCGCAGCGAGATGTACTTGCTTAACGAGTGGCTGCTTGACCGCAAAATGACTGCCATCCTGACGGTGAAAGCATCTGGAGGCGATAATATCTTCGACCGGTACGAATATTTGGAGTTCATGGCGGATTGTGTCATTAGGCTGATCCAGCGCCCCGGCGAGTGGGTATCGACACGTGAGCTTCAGGTCATCAAGTACCGCGGCTCCGATTTTGGCCGAAATGCTTATCCTTTTGTCATTCAGCCTGGAGGCCTCAGCGTCATTCCCATCTCCGAGTTTGGTCTGCAGCATCAGCCAATGGGTCCTCATACATCGAGCGGCAATAAACAGATGGACAGCGTTCTGGGTGGCGGCTATCGCCGTGGCTCAAGCATACTGATTGCCGGGTCTTCAGGGACGGGGAAAACCACGATTGCCAACACATTTGTCAAGGCTGCCTGTGATGACCGTGGCGAAAAGGTACTATTTCTCGGGTTCGAGGAATCCGAAGAGGCCATTGTGGCGACGATGCTGAGCCCGGGCATTGATCTTCGCACGGCACTGAAAAAGAACCTTCTGAAGATGATGACCGCAATGCCGGAAGCTTTCGGGACGGAAAAACATCTGGTCCGCACTTTCGATATGATCGATGCATTCAAACCCGACCATGTGGTCGTGGACGCCATATCGTCCTTCGGGCGCATGGGGTCCGACAGGGCTGCCTTTGAGTTCGCCATGCGCCTCAGTAACCGGTGCAAGGATAGAGGCATCACCCTCATCATGACGAATCAAAGTTCAGGGGAGTCCAGTGACAGAACGGCGATAAGTGGCATCGGGATCTCTTCCATCATAGACGCTCTCCTGTGGCTCCGTTTTATCGAGGAGGGAAATGAACTCAAGCGCAAGCTGCTGGTGATTAAATCACGCGGCTCAAAGCATTCCAGCCGGTACCAGGATTTCCGGATTACCGACCACGGGATCGAGGTTTCTGGCGAATGCGCCGGTGATGCTCCAAAATCATCGGGGGAGGTCGGGTAATGAAAATCCCTGGTGGTGTCATCCCCGGTGAAGAAAAAATGCAGATATACATGCTGAAGCTGTACGTTGCCGGTGATGAACAGAACTCACGGCTTGCCAAGGACAACCTCACCCGCATCTGTGAAGAATACCTCAAAGACCGGTTCAATATCGAGGAAGTGGACGTCTTGACCGATTTTGCCGCTGCCCTGAAAGACAGAGTATTCGTTACCCCCACCCTCGTTCTTGCGACGCCTGAGCCGAGGGCTACGATAGTCGGCAATCTGGCTGATAAAGCAAGGGTTATCTCCGCCCTCCGCCTGAGGTCTGAATATGGCACATAAACCAAGTTATGAGGAGATAGCCGCGGCACTGGCCGAACTCGAGGAAATCATCAGGGCTCTCCGCAACCAAGAAATAGACGCCGTTGTCGGTACCAATGACATTCTTATGCTTCGGCTCAGGGCAACCGAAGAGGCACTGAAGAAGCAGCGTGATGACCTGAATAGACTCGTCAAGGAGCTGGAGGCTGCCAATAACCAACTCGAATCTTTTTCATACTCCGTCTCCCATGACCTGAGGGCTCCTCTTCGGGCTATCGACGGTTATTCCCGGATGTTTTTAAGAAAATACGGAAACAAACTCGATGATGAAGCCGCGCGAATGATCAACGTCATCCACGACAACACTGAAAAAATGGGCCTCCTGATTGACGACCTTCTCTCCTTTTCTAAGGTGGTCAAAAACGAAATGCGCACCTCGACCATCGATATGGAAGCACTTGCAGGTGAAATATGGAGAGATATCCAAGAGGAAAATCCGGAACGGGAGTTTGAAGTCCGGATAGCGAAACTATTGCCCGGAGCGGGGGACAAACATCTGATCAGACAAGCACTTTTCAATATTTTCTCTAACGCCGTCAAGTTCACGATAAAAAGAAAGCCCGCCATTATCGAGCTTAACAGTTACTGCGAGGCCGACAAAATCGTCTACTCTTTGAAAGATAATGGTGTTGGATTCGATATGGCTTATTATGACAAGCTATTTGGCGTCTTTCAACGGCTTCATGGCGGAGAGTATGAGGGAACTGGCGTGGGGCTGGCTATTGTCCAGCGCATCATCAACCGCCACGGCGGCCGGGTCTGGGCGGAAAGTGAACCAGACAAAGGGGCAACTTTCTATTTCACGCTTCCGACTCTGAAGAATGATTTGCCCGTCTGACCAATACGTTCTTTCAACCGATAATCTTTGCTTTTCACAGTAAACTTGGGTTGTTGACTTGCAAGATGTCAATGTCCAGCTCTTTATTCTGTCCCTCGATCGCTCCCGAGAATAACAAGACGTAAGCGGCTGTACCTGCGGAAAAGGCATGAGTTCCGGTCGGCCATGTGGTAATATAGATAGAAAGGAACATTCAAAGAGGAGGAACATGATCACACGACGCGACTTTCTCTGGATGACGGGTCTGGGGGCGACGACGGCCCTCATCAACTGGCAGTTTCCGGCTCAGGCGGCAATCAGTAAGGTCGGACCCGGAGGGTACGACGCCGTCATCATCGGCGCCGGGCTCGGGGGGCTTTCCTGCGCTGCTTATTTGGCCGTGAACGGCTTCCGCCCTCTTGTAATCGAGAAACACTACCTGCCCGGCGGATACGCTACTGCCTTCACCCGGAGCGGCAAAGACGGCCAACCCTACAGATGCGAAGTCTCTCTCCATGCCACGGCGGCTTACGCCCCTCCTATGCAAAAGCTCTTCAAAGACCTTGAATTGTTGGACAAACTGACGTTTGTTCCCCATAAATATGTTTGGAACAGCCTGTTTCCTAATTTTGCCATGGATATACCCGGAGGCGGTCTTGACCGGTTTCGGGATCTGCTGACAGAAATTTCTCCCAATCAAAAAAAAGGCCTGACGGACTTTTTCGCCTACTGGCAGAATCTGGAACAGGACATGGAACGTTTTGACATGGAGGGGATGCCCGCCATGAAAGTCCTGTTTCCTCTGCGGTATCCCACCATGTGGGACATCCGCAACAAGACCCTGGCCGAGGTCGTGGATCGATACATAACGGACCGCAAGTTGAAGACCCTAATCTGCCAAACCTGGGGCTATTACGGCCTGCCAGCGGCCAGGCTCTCCGCCTTCTACTATCTCCATCCTTTCGGTGAATATCTGAAAACCGGCGGTTATTATCTGAAAGGGACCTCCCAGACGTTGAGTGCTGCCCTGGTGGACACAATCAAAAGGCATGGCGGCGAGATAATATTGAATGACCGGGTCACGGAGATCCGGGTCGATGGAGAGACTGTGAAAGGCGTTAAGACCGCCTCGGGAAAGGCCTTTTCCGCACGGGCCGTCGTCAGCAACATTGACGTTCCCGAGACACTGGCCATCCTTTCACGGCCGGACGCCGTTCCTGCATCTTACCATTCCCGCATCGCCTCTTTAAGCGCGAGCCTGTCGAGCTTTATCGTATGGCTTGGGTTGAACCGTGAGGTAACGTCTATCGAAAGCAGGACGGAAATCAACATCTATGCGGGATATGACGACGAAGCGGCCTTCAGGGGATCCCTGAAAGGCAATCCCTCGCAGGCGGGCGTAACCTGTATGATCTATGACAATCTCGTCAAGGATTTTTCACCGCCCGGCAAATCGACCCTGTCCATAATGTTTCTCTGCGGGTATGAACCATGGAAGCGGTTTGAGAAAGATTATCTCGCCGGGAACAAGGGCGATTACCGCCGGGAAAAGGAGCGGATCGCCGATCAACTTATCGCTATCGTTGAGAAGAGCGTGATTCCCGGCCTCTCAAAAATGATCGACATGCGCGAGGCAGCTACGCCTCTGACTAACCGGCGTTTCACGGGTAATAAGGCCGGGGCGATTTACGGTTATGATCAGACAGTAAATAATGCCTTCATGAATCGCCTGGAAAACAAAACACCAATTTCAGGACTTTATCTTGCGAGTGCCTGGAGCAATCCCGGCGGCGGCTACGAGGGTACCCTCCTCGGCGGCAAAGGGGCCTTTAAGGCTCTGGTTGAGGACTGGCGTTGATGGCCGGTGCAGGCATAATCGTCCAGATCTATGAAGTTCAGGAGGCGCGGGAGGCTGAAGCTCTGGTTGCCCTGGGGGTGGACCATATCGGCAGCGTCATTCTGTCGATGGAGGCATGGAAATTTCCGGCCATCCGGGATACGGTCCGGGCGATCCAGGGGGCCGGGGCGAAAAGCGGCCTGATTCCTCTCTTTGGAGATAAAGCGGCCATCTTCAGGCTTCTCGATTACTATCAGCCCGACTTCATTCATTTCTGCGAGATTTTGTCACCGTTTACCTCCGACGAGGCAGCGACGCTCAACCAGTGCGACATCCATCTTGCTCTGCAACGGGCCGTTAAAGAGTCTTATCCCGCGGTGGCAGTTATGCGGTCCCTTTCCGTTCCCCGGCCGGGTATGGCCTCGGCACGAGGGATTATGGACCGAATTATCGCCCTTGCCCAGCGTCTTGCGCCTCTCTCCGATTTTTTTCTGATCGATACGCTCAGGGGATCGGCCGCCGACAGTAAAGAACAGCCTGTCTCGGGTTTTGTGGGCATTACGGGAGAGATTTGCGATTGGGACATTGCAGCCGGGGTCGTTGCCGAAAGTCCGATACCCGTCATCCTCGCCGGCGGCATCGGTGCAGATAACGTTTACGACGCGCTCAGGAAGGTACTGCCCGCCGGAGTGGACAGTTGTACACGAACGAATGCCGTTGATGATAAGGGCCGTCCCATCCGCTTCAGGAAAGACATCGAAAAGGTCCGCCGGATGGTGGCGGAGGTAAGGCGAGCAGAAGCTCAACCGGTGGAAAGGAGAGAACGATGAAACTATGGACAATGGCCATGATTTTCGCCATGGTTGCAGGATGTGCCGGGTCCCGGCCCGATCGTCTTGGCGTTGTGGAGGGGAAATTGACCCCCTGTCCGTCATCGCCTAATTGTGTCTGCTCCCAGTCTCAGGATAAGCCCCACGCCATCGACCCCATCGCCTTCGCCGGTCCCCCGGAGGCGGCTTGGACACGCTTGCTTAACGTTATCCAATCCATGAAGCGCACCAAAGTCATTCGCATTGAAGAGAGCTATCTCCATGTGGAATTCACGTCCGCCGTTTTCCGATTTGTCGATGATGTAGAGTTTTATCTTGACGCTGATCGAAAGGTTATCCAGGTCCGGTCGGCATCACGTCTCGGATATTCCGATTTTGGCGTAAACCGTAAACGCGTGGAGACCATCCGGACCCTTTTCCGTCAGTTACCGTGATGCGAAACCCATGATGGCAGAAAAAGGAAGATTGAAGAGGGAAGGCAAAACGATTCAGGCTATGATCGGCATGTCATGCCGGAAGCATCATGGAATGAGGAAAGGGCTTTGCCCCCAGTGTGCCTCCCTTTTAGCCTATGCCGCAGGCCGCCTTGAAAAGTGCCCTTACGGCGAGGCAAAGCCTACCTGCGGCCGGTGCCCCACCCATTGTTATAAACCGATCATGAGGGAGCAGATCAGAGAGGTAATGCGATATGCCGGTCCCCGAATGGTGTGGTGTCATCCCATTTTGGCCCTCAATCATCTTTTTGATGGCTGGAAATCTGGAAAGAAGGAGCGGACACAATGAAGATCGCCGTTATCGGAGCCGGTCCGGGAGGGTTGTATGCGGCCTTGGCAGCGGCCAGGCAGGGCATGGAAACCCATCTGTTCGAAAAAGGACAGGTAGGCGACGGGGTCATCTGTGGAGAGTGTATCTTCGATTCCCTGGGGATCATGAAAAAGCCGGGAAAGGGATTGCTCCACCGCGTCGATGATATCGTCCTTCAGGCCGAGCATACCTATCGTCTTGCCGCAGGCCGTCACCGGAACTTGTGGATGATGGACCGAATCCTCTGGCAGCGGGATCTGGCGGAGCAGGCTGTGGAGGCGGGCGTTACACTCCATGAGGGGATCAATATCCGGGCTGAACGATACCGGGCATTTACAGAGGATTACGACTGGATCATCGACGCCAGCGGTGCGCCGTCCGTAACTTCACGGGCCTTCGGATTTTCGGGAGATTATTTCCGGAAATTCATGATGGCCTATCAAGTAGTCGTCAGCGGCGATTTTTCGGTGCTTCTGCCGGCGATCAAGGCGGTTTTCCTCCGCGATCTGCCGAAAGAAGTTATGCCCGGCTATTACTGGGTGTTTCCGAAAGATGAAGGGACGGCCAATGTGGGTGTCGGTTGCTCCGCCCGGGAAGGACACCGCTTCGATGTGGATTTGAAGACCCTTTTGGCCGGCGTCCTTGAACGGGAAGGCCTTTCGGGACAGGCTATCTTGAAAAAAGGGGGAGGGCTTATTCCGGCCCGTATCCTCCCCGAGCTTGTTTATGGCCGGGTTCTTTTGGTTGGCGATGCCGCAGGACTTACATCACCACTGCACGGCGGCGGGATCGATCTGGCCTGTCTCAGCGGTGTTCTCGCCGTGGAGGCCATAACCAATGGGCGCCCGGGCGCCGACCTTTACCGCCGCCGTCTTATCGGTTATCTTCGGGAAAAATCGGCCATGGAGGGCTTCGTTATTGCGAAAATGCGAACCCTCCGTTTTGAACAATGGGATACTCTCCTCCATGCTGCGGCTGTTCCGCAAAACATCCTGCGGGCAAAGGCCGCCCTGCAGCATACCGATCTTCTGCTGGCCGCCTGGAAGTGGCTTCGCAAAAAAGGAAGAAACGCACCACCTTCCATCTGATTCCATATTGTATTGCGATAATTACGAGGCGCTGCGCTGTTCTTTGGCCTTTGCCTTGATCCTTTTTTCGCGGCGACGTCTTCTGCGATCAAGTTCTTTTTTTCTTTCATGCTTTTTGTGGCTCATAAAACCTCCCATAGAAAGTTATCGAAAAACATAACAATTCTGTCATAGAAGACAGGGAAAGATCAAGAGAAAAAACTTACTTTTTAACTGGTTGCTGAAAAATTGATTGTGGGCAGCCTGTTCAAAAGCTTGTCCCGTACCTGATACGGGATGCCCAGATGCAAGGCGCGCAATAGCTGAGGAATGAGCATCGGGGACATGTTCCGGAAGCCCGAAGGGATCGGAACGTGTCCCCGGAGAAGCCATTGACGACGCTTGCGGTGCAACGCCCCAGATGGATGTTTTTCAACAGGCTGCTAGACGGTGATGCAAAGGCCGTCATAGGCAAGATCAATGATGAGCGGACTGGTAGGGGCAAGAATGCTCAGGTAGGCCCGCGTATCCGCCAGGAATTGATCCAGGGCGCCATCACTGTAGCTGTGCTCGTTATGGAACAGGCAAAGGCGCTTCACCCGGCCTTCGATCGCCAGTTCCACTGCCACGATATTGCTCGAATGGCCCCAGTTTTCCTTCATACCGATGGCGTCAACAAGGGTATACTGGGCATCGAAGATGAGCAGGTCCGCGCCGTCGATAAATTGAAGAAAGGGATAAAAGGGACTTTGGGAGTCCCGCTTGTGTTCCGAATCCGTTGAATAGACGATCTTTTTACCCCCCTTACTGAACGAGTATCCATAGGAATCCCCGGGATGATTCTGCCGCAGACATTGCACGGAAAGTCCCGCGATTTCATAGGGCTGATCCGGCTGAAGGGTAGTAAATGTAATCTCCGCTTGCATTGCCTTGAAGGGAACGGGGAAAAAGAGGAAACGCTGCTGTTCCGAAAAAGCCTGTTTAAGGTTAGGGTGGCATCCGTAGATATAAATGCGGTTTCCCGGAATAAAGGCCGGTGTGAAGAAGGGAAATCCCTGGATATGATCCCAGTGGGGGTGGGAGATAAACAGGTGGAAAACAGCGGGGGAATGAAACGGCGCCAGAGAGTTCCCGAAATCACGAAGCCCGGTCCCTGCATCGCAAAGGACATAGGCATCGGCATTGCGAATCTCGATGCAAGACGTATTCCCGCCATAGGAGCCGCCGACGGAGAAGGGCAATTGCTCATCGATAAACCGGTATATGGCATCTGCCGATTTAAAACGTTTTCCTCTTGCGGCTTCGAGGGCGGCTGCGATCTTTGTACGAACTCCCGCAGCAGTAACGGATGCGGGCAGTGATCCTCGCGAGCCCCAGAAATATGCTTGCATAAAGCATTTCCTCCCCGAATGCACCTTCCGAAGACATTTCCCCTGTCAGACAAGGTACATGGGAACGTTACCTTATTCTCAATCCCAGGTCAAATAGAAATAGGTGATTGAAATAGGTGATTAGGCTGAAGGCTGGAGACCGAACACGATGAGGGAATCTTTATCTGTTCTGACCTGTACTTGACTTTACAGGCACTGTCAGAATAATTCTTGGTCACAATTATTACTGAAAACGAAAAATGGGGCGAAAGCTATTATGTAGCAGCTTTGAACCCGAAATACTCAGGCCTGATCACAAGAAAAGGCAATGCTGCTGGTCATGGGGCGGACTGGCCGGTTTGGTTTGCATAAAAGGAGGATAAAAGCGTTATCGGGTGTGGGTAAAGAGTCGCTTGGACATAAGCATATGAAACAGACGTGGGAGGAGCACCCCTACAGGTTGCTGCCCTGTAGAGTGTCGCCCCCCCACACCGCGTATGGGGGGGCGACGTGCTGTCTAGAAGGAGATTTTACACATGTCTTGGTCCCAATTTTGTACTATTGCCATGCACGCAAGTATTGAATAATAAGTCCAGGCAGTTATGGCAGCCCATGCAGGTGGGAATGGTGCGAAATAATATACCAAGACAAAATCTACTTCTATTGTTACTACAATGATGCACGCAAGGACGTATATCATAAACATCAGACAGGCTGGGGTCGAGTCCGATTTATTTGGCGAATTGCCTCAAATTAAATGTTACCGAAGGAGGTGAATAAAAAGGATCGTTGACTCATAATTCGATATTACCGAATACCGCCATTTCTATGGAGGTTGAATATGAGTCCGCAATCGAAAAAAGAATACACCGAAGCC
>CAZYDG010000021.1:0-34820 GCA_964645835.1 uncultured Syntrophaceae bacterium | reverse complement strand
CAGAGGTTTTACGAATGCATCCGAAGTGATGCTTGATTATCCGGTCAAGCCGGATAATGACGGACTTTGCACGCTTTGCATCCGGTCATCCCGTATCCAGTACGGGACAAGCTTTTGAACATCATGCCCCAAAACGAGTTTATCTACCAGCGGCGGATTTCAAATTCACTCAGTCGACGCTCAAGGCGCCACTGTTCCGCTGCCTTGTCATTAGCCTGCAGATAGGCCTGGCAAGGAGCCGATGGAGTGGTGCTTCCCGGAAAATCCGCAAGGCAGGCATCGACGGGTACGGGGACATCGCCGGCGATTTTCCATAGGCTCCCGCCACGGATGAATGCCTGTTCCAAGCTGGTGCGAACCAGACGTTTGACGTCGTTCCATCTCAGTCCGTAGGCCGTAATGGCCCGGACGAATTCCCCCGTATGGCTGCCGCGGGAGATACCCTGATCGTCGGTGGAAAGCATGACCGGCACGCCGGCATCCCAATACATTCGGAAGGGATGGTCTTCTCCCGCTACGCCCAGTATCTGAGCATTGCTCGTCAGGAGAATCGCGATACCGATACGGTTACGCGCCATCTCGGCAATCAGGCCCTGCCATCCGGTTTCGTTTTTCAGATCCACCCCATGGCCGATACGGCGGGCGCCTGCCGTTCTGACGGCCTGGCCGATATGAAAAGACAGATCTTCGGGCTTAACGAGGTTTGCCGTCAGTTCGCCGGCATGAAGTGTAATATTAAGGCCGGGATATTTGGTCTTCAGGAAGGCGAGCATCTGCATATGGAGGTTGTAGTTGGCGAGGGCGGCGGTATTATCCTCGGGGGAGACCAGATCGACGCCGACCAACCGAGCATCACTGGCGGCCATTTCGGCGCCGAAAATGAGGGAGGCAAAAACGCGTTGGTGTGATGAGGTCCGGTTGGCTTGCTGGATGAACCGTATCGTGACCTGACATGCCGCGGGCGGAGAAGGTCCGCTACAGGTGAGAATCGCACGCTCCTGGGCCATGAGGCCGTCTATTTCCGCCTTTCCTGCCGGAATCAGTCCCCGCACGCCGTTTACGAGGTCCTGATAATCGGTTTCCATATCACCGGTCCATGTCTTCCCATCGGCAATGGTATTAATGCCGGCATATTGGAACGTAATGAGGAGTTCCAGGTAATCCGTAGTGTCCGTTGCGGCCCTGGTGGCGGTCTCCGCGAGCATGTCGGGCCTGTGGGTCCCGCTCACGGCGCCGAACAGGGAGAAGGCTTTAAAGAAATGATCGTGGCCGAACAAAGGGGGTGTAAGGGGAAAATTGCGCATGGAAAGGCCATCGATGGTCTGGTTGAAAAGATCCACATCCGCAATAACTGCAGATACGGGACGGGAACCGGATGAGCAAGGGGACAGGGAGATAAGCCACGATGTGGTGTTTATGCACATGTCGTCGGTTGCGGCCCACTGCAGATAGTTCTCTGCATAAGGGACGCCGGAGAGATGGGTGTGCAGGTCGCCACCTTTTGGAATTTCACGGACAAAGGCCGTAAGAAGAGCAGGATCGTTTCTCACGGACTCTAGATAAGCGGCGGGGTCCCGGCCGGTTGCGCCGCTGGAACCGGCGCAACCGGTGAGAAGCAGCAAGGCAAGGATCAGGTAAATATAGTGAATCTTACGAAACAGTCGGATGAAGGACATGTCTTTGCTCCCTGGTATTTATGTTAACTGATAAATTTCGGCGGCAGGGGTTTATGTCCCAGAGCCGATACTGCCTGACCTATGGTTTGCAGCCCGGAGATCACCATCATCTTGGATGTTCCGTGGGCCAGAACCTTGCCCTTGCCGTCAGTAATAACGGCTTCGGCGAAACAAATAGTTTTCCCGGACTTAATCCGTTTTCCTTCCACGAAAAGGCGCCCTTCTTTTACGGGGGCCAGATTATCGGCTTTAACGTCAAGGGAGATCAAACCGGCATTTTCTTCAACATCGCAATAAACAGCCCAAAAAGTTGCAGTATCTATTAATGAAGAGTAGACACCGCCGTGAATTCCCCCGAATGGGTTCATGTGTTTGTTTTCGATATCGACCTCAACGTTCGCAAAGCCCTTTCCCATATCGGTTATCCTCATGGACAACAACTTGATGTAGGGTCCGTGGTTGATGAGATCGAGAACCGCTTCAATATGATCTGGATTCAATGTTTGCAAGATGTCAGCTCCTTTCCGGAAAAAGGTACAAGGGCTATCTTTCCGCCTTGTCCAGGTCCTTCTTTGTGTCCCGGTTGAAGTCAGCCGTAAGGTAATCGAGAGTAACAGGCAGGCCCACTTCCAGTTTCGGGACATGCTGGATGCCGATCTTTGCCCTGCCTATACGGCATTCCATGAGATGTCCCCCGTGGCGGCGGTCCGCCGTCAGCATGTGCAGATGGTATCCGGGAGCGTTCATGGAGGCCATAAAGGCCGGCGTGAAAAACCCGGCCAGGGACCCCTCGACATGGAAGAATTCGAAGACAACCTGATTTTTGGCCGCTTCGACGAGGGGAAGATAATTGTCCGTCTTGGGGACGGCCCGCGTTTTCACATACTCGAAGATTCCGTCTATACGCAGGGCGTAGAGCATGTTCGGAGAGGGGATCAAGGTATTCAGCAGGTCGAAAACATCCGCCGCCGGGATTCTTTCGGAAATGTCGTCCCAGGTATCGGGGTGGAAGTAAGTTACGCAGGCAAAAGGTGTCTGTTCTTCGTCGGGCACGGTCTTTACTTCTCCGTTTGCCGTGATCTGATAGGCACTGCCATCCAGAAGGATCATTTCACCATCCAGATAGTTGAAGGTTCCCAGGCCGAAATCGCCGTGGGTCTTTATATCGCCGATTGTGGTCTGCTCAACATAGAATCCTTCAACGATGGCATTGATGGGCACCGACAGATAGACGGAATTCTCACGGGTTTGCTCCCGTAACGCAGCATCGAGGCTTTTCGCTATAAACTCATCCGGAGTGCATCCTGATGATACGGCCGCGATTTCAAGCTTTTCAAGAATGTCTGCCGGTAAATGAAATTCCTTCCCTTGACACTGGTCGTGATTTGCCATGAGCGGCCCCCTTGTAGATGGCTTTGCATAGCATACAAGGGGATGCACAAAAAGGCAACCGTTAGTGAGTGAACGGCAGCGGGTATGGGCAATAAATGTTGAACAGTTATGGAGATGCCGATGTCAAAAAGACCCGCTCTAACCCCATCCCCACCCAAGCCCTCCCCTTGAAGGGGAGGGAATCATTGGGTTGACTCCTCCCCTTCGAGGGGGAGGTCAGGAGGGGGAGGTATGGGGTTAAGGTACCATATGATACTAATGACCTCAGAAGCTCAAGCTTGCCGTCAGACCGCCGTAGATAAAAGAACTGTCCCGATCGGTAGGGTTTTTCCCGCTCATGCCGAATCCTTTCATCTCATTCTTTGCATCATCCGAAAGGGGGAAGACATAGGAAATGGTCGGAGTCAGGGTAATGTAACTCGTCGCCTTGATGGGCAGGCTAATGGTCAGGTTCCCATCATGGAAGTTATTGAATTTGTCTTTTGTCGCCGCGACGTTTCCGTCAAACTTTGGATAGGTCGTCTCATCGGTGCTCAGCAGATAGCTTGCCGTTGCCGCAAGTTTGAGAGAGATGATCTTGTTGAATTCAAACGCATGAGAAATGCCTAACTGGAAGTACCAGTTGTGGTAGTGGTCGATTTCTTTGTAAACGGTCAGGGTTGGTGTAAGCAGGGTATTCAGACCGGCAGTGACGAAGACTTCCTGTGCATCGGACCTCTTCGGGGCATCTTTGTTCAGCGGGGCCAATGCGTAGTAGATGTAACCGCCACCCACATTGAATATCCCCAATGTTTTGGAATAAGACAGAGTAAGGTCAGTTTCGTTCAAGGTGCTTGTGTAAGGCGTGTCGCCGGCAGGGGCATAATAGGGCTTCATATCCATGTTGCCCCAGACATTGGTAGTAAACCCTTTATAATTTACGGTCATTGATGGCTGGAGAACGACGCTGTTGCGGCTCAATTCATATCCTCTCCAGATATACTGGCTCAATGCGGATATGCTGAGATCGCCCGTCGGTTTCTCTTCCGCAACGGGGGCGGCAACAGGCGATGCCGATTTTGTCTCTGTAGATTTTGATTCTGTAACGGCCTTCCCCTCTTCAGCAAAAAGTCCCGAAACCGAAATGGCCATGATTGCCATGATCATAAAGCCGATTATTAGACCTCTTTTACTGGACGCTAGATATTTCATTTTCCTTCCTCCTAGTAGCTCAAGTATTTGATGGACCTTTAAATCAATATTTATGCCAGATAGCCGATCAAAAGTAAGAATCATAACCTTGTAAATTATAATATGCAATAGTCATTCATTCAGGAACATCGGATACCGGATGGGAACAAAATTGTTATTTCCCCTGTTGCCTTTACATATTCGTATTACGATTCGGAATTAAAGGTTGAAAATGAAACAATAAGCCTTTATGGTTAAAGACATTGGTTCATATTCATCGGACAGGGGTCGAATTCATTATGAAAAAGAGGTTAACGGAAGAATCGGATTTGAATAGTTTGAGCATGCTCGGCAAAGACGCAAAAGGAGGCCGAAAACTGGAGGTCTTTCCGAACCATCACCCAGAGCGGGATTACACCGTGACCCTTCGGACGGGTGAATTTACCTGCGTGTGTCCAATTACGGGCCAGCCGGATTTTGCGGAGATTACGATCTGGTATATTCCTGACAAAAAAATCGTCGAATCAAAATCGCTCAAGCTTTATCTGCAGTCGTTCCGCAATAAGGGTACGTTTCATGAACATGTCGTAAATGTCATGCTGGACGATCTCGTAGCGGCCCTGTCGCCCCGGTGGTGCAAGATTACGGCCGATTTTGCCGTTCGGGGCGGTATCGCCATCAGCGTAGAAGCAGAATACAAAAAGTGAATTCAGAGAAAATATCCGGGCGTTTTTCAACAGACGTCTGTTTTATACCTTCAACCACTGGGTGAGGGTAGGCGGAAGGCGCATGGTGCTGGAAATGGGGGGCCATGTGTGGGGTTGAGAAAGGTCGATGCCGTTTTGAATAACCGATACGGGCCGGTCCGATGAGACGACGACGACGATAAGGCCCGGGTGTTTGGTCGTGAAGCGCAGGGCCGAGTTGTATCGGGCGCCTCGCGCACGGTCTTCAGTCATGAGGGAAGGACCGTCCATGAGACAGGCAAAGGATCGCAGTTGAAGGTTACTGTCGATATGAAGCGCCCCGTCGACTTTGGCCAAGGCGGCGGCGAGTTTTAGGTTTTCTTCAGGTTCCAGGCAAATAGGCGTTTCCAGGGATTGACCGGAAAGATGGAGGGGCGGATCGCTTGGATCAACCACGATGGTGCAACCATATTTTTCCTCACCTGCAGTGGCCACGATACGCGTGATGCAACTGAAAAGATTCTTGCGATGTTGAAAATCCAGGGGCCATCGTCTTAAAACTGCCTCCAGCATGGCCAGCGTCGGCTTCCGGTTCGTGCCATGAAAGGCGCCGTCGGAGAAACTGCAAATGGGATCAAGATTGAGGGACAACAAGCCGTGACGGCCCCGGAATTCGCAACAGAGGCTGGGCTGCGGCAGATCGGAAATGGAGATGCCGTTGATGAATTTCCCGTCCGAAATGAGGGTTCGATCGCTCCTCTCCACTGCCTGAAGTAGTTTGCGA
This sequence comes from uncultured Syntrophaceae bacterium, assembly GCA_964645835.1. Lineage (GTDB taxonomy): Bacteria > Desulfobacterota > Syntrophia > Syntrophales > UBA8958 > CAZBME01. The sequence goes on along the minus strand of CAZYDG010000021.1, from coordinate 29,112 downwards.
ACATGTTTGTAGTTTTCCAGTAGGGGACGCTCAGTCTTCGGGAACGTGGTCAGGAATTGAACCTGAGGAAGATAGCAAGGTTCGACAAAGGCGAGCTGCCCCCGCGCCCATGCCCCTTCTTCAGGCGTCTTGGATATCTGGATGATCGATTCCAGCAGATTATATACGTGGAATTTCGGTGAAGAGCCCATGATGCGGGTACATTCCTCGACGATGTGATCGTGAACGGCATGGACGTCCATTTCCTGGAGAAGGTGCCCGGCCGATTCAGCGGACAGGATGTCCTGGGCGAGGAAACTCTGAGATAGCTGCAACAGGGCAAATTCCATCCAGCGGTAGACAGGTCCCGGTGAACACAGGTCCACATGGTTTTCCGAGAACCACATCTGATAGGCCGTTCCACGAGCCCGGCTCCCCAGGCTCAAAACATCGGGCAGATCCAAATATTGGGACTGGGGCTTATCGAAGAGCAGGTGTCCATGATCACGCAAATTTCGACGCCATTCGTCCGTATCGATAAAATATTCCTTCATGCGTTTCTTTTGGTCCTTGAGGAGCCCTTGGGGGTCGAAGATGCGCAAAGGGTCATCAGGGTGAATGGCGTATACGATGGCGACGCGTGACGGCCCGGAAAATTTGCAGAGGCCTTGCCGTAGTCCGTCGAGGATATGGTACAGGCACAGCAGATTATGTCGATCAGACTTTCTGGGCCTTTTAATAGCGTCCGAGGGTGGCAATGATTCAATTTCCTGTCAATTGTTATGTCTTTTTTCGATAGAAAACATAATGGATAGGGGCCAGTGTGTCAATAAAAATGATACACTCTTAATTTCTCTTTTGGACACCTTCAGTAACAATTGATCCATTAAAGTATACTTCGTACTTATTGATTCCATTTAAAAAAGTCTGGATTAAATGAGGATCTGTCTTGTACTTGTATATTGGTTTGAATTCCAGGACGGATGATTCACCTTCTTTTAGAGATATTTGAACTTCTACATAGTAGTCATCATCGGGGAAACCCAAAAAAATTCTGTGGTTGCCGGCAGGCAATTTGATATTTTTTTCCAAGACATATTTGATTCCTTCTCCGGCCTCAGGATTATGGCTTGTCTCGCCGTCTTTGTCATATTTTGGCATGCTGTCCCTGAAGCCATCGACATACCATACTACCGCCTGTCCATCGATATTGACCACGAATGGATAATTCGCTTTTCCATGATGTGATCCCTTAGATTCTCCCCAATAGTATCCCTCTAAATGAGTTTTGATATTCGCTTTTATTGTCAACCTTGATGAGTCTTTGGGAAGAGGCTCCCTTTGTTTGATTTCTGAAAATATATTGTCCCGAGAACTTACGGTTTTTTTCTGAATTTCCCTGGCAATTGCACCACACCCCAAAACAATCGCACTCGCCGCAATAATTGCTACTACCTTTGCTAACCTGTTCATGGTGACACCTCCATGCTTCAATCTATTTGTCCTTTTCCAATCTTAAATGCTTTGTCGACATTAAGAACATATATCTTTCCATCCCCTCTCAATCCCGTATATGCATTTTTATCGATCACAGAAACGACTGTATCCACGAGATCATTCTTGCAGAATATTTCAATTCTAAGATACGGGGCAAAATCCATCAGATCATCTACATCATAATATCTGTCACCTCCTTCTCTTCTGCCAAATCCCTTGATTTCAGTTACGCTTATTCCTCGCAATTCAGGTATTTTCCTAAGTTCAAGGGTGATGTCGTTGAGTATGTGCGGTTTTATATATGCAACGATCTGCTTCATCGGCTCCCTCTCAAATTATTTCATGATGGTTTCTTCTTCTGGATTAATCGCAAACCATTTATACAACGCAGGAATCACAAGCAGTGTTAAAATGGTAGAAGTCACGAGCCCACCAATCACGACTGTCGCCAACGGTCTCTGCACCTCGCTTCCGGTTCCGCTTGAAATAACCATCGGCACGAGACCGAACGCCGCGGCAAGAGCAGTCATAAGAACAGGCCTCAATCGCAGGCATGCGCCGCGAATGCATGTCTCCTCCATAGGAACACCATTTCGTAAAAGTTGATTTAGATACGTTACGAGAACCATGCCGTTCGCAAGGGCAATGCCGAAGAGAGCAATAAACCCTACAGAGGCTGGAACCGAAACGTTTTGACCTGTTATCCAGAGTCCCGCTATGCCTCCTACGAGCGCTAACGGGATATTAAATAGGATCAGAAAAGAGTTCTTCATTGAGTTGAACGCTGAATAGAGAAGAAGAAACACTATCAGAAGAGTAATAGGAACAACAAACATCAGGCGTTTGTTCGCTTCCTGCTGAAGCTCGAATTGGCCGCCCCAACTAGTGAGGTATCCCGGTGGGAGCTTAACCTTTGTGTTGATGACTTCCTGGGTATCTTTTACGAATGAGCCGATATCCCTGTTTCTCACATTGCATTGAACTGTCACAAAACGCTGATTGTTTTCACGTGTAACCTGTCTTGGACCGGTTATTTCTTCGATTTTAGCAAGCGCGACAAGTGGCAATTTCAAACCGCCCGGTGCATTTACGAGAATATTGCCTATAGATTCTGCGTTACTTCTTGATTCCGGTACATACCGTATGAAAATGTCGAAGCGCTTGACACCTTCGAAAACCTGCCCAGCCTTTTCCCCGCCAACAGCAGTTCTGATAACCTCTTGAACATCCTGCACGTTGACTCCATATCGGGATATTGCCTGTTGGTCGACCGTTATCCTGAGTTGTGGCGTACCTGCCATTTGGTCTTTCTGCACATCTGCCGCCCCAGGAACTCCCTTAAGGATTTGTTCAACCTTGGCTGCCTGCTCTTGCAGCACATTCATGTCTGAACCAAAAATTTTTATCGCTAAATCCGCCTTGATTCCCGTAAGCAGTTCATCCACTGCAGCTGCAATCGGCTGTGTGAAATTCAACTGAACTCCTGGAAAATCCTCGAATGTCTCACTCATCTTGTAAGTCAACTCTTCCAGTGTTTTTGCCGATTTCCATTGATTGATCGGTTTCAGCGCTACAAATGCTTCTGCACTGTTTACCGGATCGGCATGAGCGCCGATTTCCCCTCTGCCGACACGCGTGACCACCTTTGTCACTTCAGGAAATTTCGCCATTAGTCTTCTTTCAAAGCGAAGCATGGTATCACGGGATTCATCAATGGATATGGAAGGTGCCATGGTGGCACGGACAAGCAAGTCTCCTTCGTTCAGCCGGGGGACAAACTCCGATCCGAGAAAAGCAAAGAGTGAGATACCAACCACAATTAAGGTGAGCGAAAGGATTATGGCTTTTCGTGGTTGACGGACAAAACTGCTCACTATTGGCTGGTAGTGTCTGAGCAGCCATCTAACTGCAATTGGTTCAGAATGGATCTGATCGACTTTTTTTTCAGGTTTCCTCATCAGCATTGTCCCCATAACGGGAACAAAGATTATTGCAAAAAGGAGTGAGCCGAGCATAGCGAAAGACATAGTCTGTGCAAGCGGTCGAAACGTCTTGCCTTCAACGCCTTGCAAAGTGAATAGAGGGATAAACACTATTACAATGATAAGTAGCGAAAAAAGAATGGGTTTCGATACTTCACTGCATGACCGTGCGATGATGTGCACAATAGGCTCTTGAGGATCGGCATCCCTCAGATGGCGATCTATGTTTTCGACCATGACAACTGCACCATCAACAAGAAGACCTAGAGCAATTGCCAAGCCGCCAAGGGACATGAGGTTTGCCGAAATGCCAAATCCGTGCATCAGGAGAAACGCAAAAGCGAGTGAAAAGGGAATGGCACTCAGCACTACGATACTTGGGCGCACGCTGCCCAGCATGACGAGTTGAATGATGACGAGCAGGATAATGGCCTCTGCAAGAGCATTCATCACAGTTCGGATGCACTTACCAACCAAAGTAGCCTGGTCATAATAGGGAACGATTTTAACTCCCTGAGGAAGGACTTTATTGATTTCCTGCATTTTTTTCTTGACGTCGGTTATGACTGTCGATGTATTCGTCCCGATCAGCTTGAGCACCATGCCCACCACCACCTCTCCGGCTCCGTTCATTGTAGCCAGACCCCTGCGAATTTCGCCGCCTATCACAACGTCAGCTACCTGCCCAAGAAAGACAGGAGTTCCTTTCTTCGATTTGAGGACGATGTTTTCAAGATCCGAGATCCTTTCGGCAAGCCCGACAGATCGTACAATGTATTCTTCCGCATTCTTTACCAAAACCTGTGCACCGACGTTCGAGTTGTTTGCCTTTACCGACTCGACGATATTCTTGATAGAAAGGTCATACCGAAGCAAATCCTGAGGCCTGACCCTGATCTGGAATTGCTTGACCTCGCCTCCCAGGGAAAGCACTTCCGTCACGCCCGGAACAGTCTGAATATTGAATTTGATGAGCCAGTCCTGTATCTCGCGCATCTCTTCAGGTGTTCGCTTTCGCGTTTGATCTTCCAGTGCGTAGAAAAGGATTTGCCCCAGTCCGGTCGATATCGGACCCATTTCGGGTTTTCCAAATCCATTGGGAATGTTTTCGCGGGCATGCTGCAGACGTTCGTTGACAAGTTGGCGGGCGAAGTATGTATCTGTCCCGTCCTTGAAATATATGTTTACGACCGAGAGACCGAAATTAGAGACGGAACGTATCTCCCTGAGATCGGGAAGACCGCTCATCGCAGCCTCTACGGGATAGGTGACATATTTTTCTACTTCCTCGGGAGCAAGTCCTTCCGTCTCAGTGAAGACTTGGACCAGGTTCGGCGTGACGTCCGGAAATGCATCAACGGGCAGTTTCACATAGCTGTACCATCCCGCCGCCAGAACCAGAACAGCAAGCACACTGACAAGGAGTCGATTTCTCAAGGCGAAATAGATTATTCTTTCCATCATCGTCCCCTTAATGCACGTGGCCATCGCCGAAGGCGCCTTTCGATAGCTGAGCCTTCAGTGTGAAAGCGCCTTTCGTTACAACTTTCTGCCCTTTTTCAAGACCGGCGGTTACTTCCATAGAGGCAGCATCGCTCCTGCCCACCGAAACCGGTTTCAGGACGAATCCGTCCTGTGTCTCGATAAATACCTGGGATATGGCATTTTCATTAACAATCGCTGTTTTCGGAAGGAGGATCGATATAGGCACTTCGTCAATCTTCACTCTCGCTGTGACAAACAATCCGGGCCGCCATAGCCCCTGCCGGTTCGAAAGGATAACCCGTGCAGTTGATGTCCTGGTCTCCTCACCCGTGATCGGCGAGATGTAGGATATGACTCCCTTTGCATCGGGTATATTTCCGCCTGTAATAACCGTTACCTGCTGACCCTTGAGAAGAGAGGTCATGTTTTTCTGATATACGCTGATGTTCACCCAGACAGAACTGAGGTCAGCAATTATGAATGCTTCTTTGTCATCTTTCAGGTATTCCCCCTGAGTTATATGTCTTTCTATGATTGTCCCACCGAATGGCGCCCTAATTTCGTAGTGTGTATAAGATAAGTCCGTCTGCGATGGAAGGCGCCTGATGTATTCGCCTGAAAAACCAAAATAGAGAAGTTTCTTTTCCGCCGACTGCAACTCTATGTTAGCTTCATCATAAGCTTTCTTTGCACTTAGATAATCAAACTCTGGGGATATTTTCTTTTTCCAGAGTTCCTCTTCACGTTTCATATTGATCTTTGCATTCTCAGTTCTCTTGAGGGCCGTTATATATGCCGCCTTTGCATCGGCAAGTTCCCTGCTGTCCAGAACCGCTAATAATTCCCCAGGCTGTACTTTGTCACCGACACTTTTTAGGACACTCCTGACCACGCCTGCAGCACGCGGTACGATACGCGCCAGTCTGTTTTCGTTCGGTTTTACTTCCCCTGGAAGTTCAATCGAAAGATTCAGCCTGCCGGGCTCTGCTTTCTGCACCTCGATGCCGAATTCCCTCCTGTCTTCATCATGAAGTTTTACGATCCGGTCTTTTGTATGCTCGTCCTTTTCCTCAGCCTCATGGTTTCCCTTATCGTGTTTTCCCGAGTCTGCTTTTGAGATAATCGTAAAATACTGTGTCGACAGAGAGCCGATAATCATTCCTATGATAGCGAAAGCTATAATCCATGCCTTGTTTTTCATCTATTTCTCCTGGCCTTTATTACTTTTCCTCGAATAAGTTCCTGTCAGCCGCCATATACCGGCAAGGGCCTTCTTATATGACGCGAGAGAATCTACGTATCTGACCCTCGCTTCGAACAATCCCCTCTGCGCGTCGAGGACATCGATGTAGCCAAACTTCCCGAAGCTGTATCCTTCATAGATTGAGTCATGTGCGTTCTGAAGAGCCGGAATGACTTTATTCTTGAGCGATTCAGCTTCCGCTAAGGACGACGATGCTGTCTGATATGCTTCTGCTAAGGTTGTTTGTGCCTTGAGGGCTGCAGCTTTTTTCTCCTCTTGTGCTTTTGTAAGGCGCTTTTGAGCAGCTTGAATAGCGCCCTTATTGGTATTAAAGATGGGCAATGGAAATGAAATGCCGGCAAGGAAGGTATTCTCCTGGTTTTCGCTGTATCTTTTCAGCCCACCTGTGATTACGGGATCCGGGATCCGTTTTGCCTTTTCAAGATCAAGAGCCATACTCCTCTGCTCATTCTCGTCTTTCCACCGGGCTATATCGGGGTTGCTCTGTATCTGATTCAGCAAATCTCCATATTCCGGCATGGGCGAGTCAATTTCGAGAACGCCGACTGCAATGAAGGGTAATGAAGTTGTTTCTCCCAGAAGTGCTGATAGTTTTTTTCGGACGGATTCCAGGGAGCGGCGCGCCCGCTCAAGATCAATTTGCACAATTGAATAGGCAGCGGAGGCTCTTGTCTCATCAATCGGCGAGACCTTGCCTGCCAGAACGCGTGCCGATACCATGCCGAAAGATTGTTCCGCAACTTTTATCATTTCCTCCTGCAATCTCACACGCTCCTGTTCCACAAGGAGATCGACAAAGTTCTTGGTAACCTCAAGAGCTACATCGAGCCTCTTGCCCGCCCAATCCCATCTTGAAAGATTCCGGTCGATTTGGGCCAGGTTTATCCTTTTAGAGCGCTTACCCGCCAGTTCCACGGTTTGACCGAGTGAAAAGAATGACTCTGCGCTGCTGAAGCCTGTCCGGTCTTTATTGCCGTATATGCCCTCGGTTCTCACCTCGATTTCCGGATTTGGAAAAACACCGGCCTGGACTATAGCTGCCTCGCGTGCCTCTATCTCTAAATTAAAGGCTGATAGCTCGGGGCTTTGTCTAAGCGCCATCGACAGCGCCTGATCGAGTGTCAGAGACTGTCCCTCAGCGGCTGCGTCGATCGAAAGTGAACTGAATAAAGATGCAGCTATGACAATGAATACGACTATGATATTGCGATGCATAAATATAATAACTCCTGGATAAACGTGAATAATTCGCGCTAACACTCTTTAATTAGGCAGAAATACAGAAATGATTAGGAGTCTAAATCAGGAGTACAACAGATTGGTGATTAGGTAGATTTTTGGTGTGCGGACTAGGGAACAATTGCGTGATAAAGTTGTCTGATTGACTTTGGAGAATACAAATATCAGGGGCTGATCCCTGGACAGAGGATAACGGCCCCGTTATTTTCGGCATGTTTTTTAGCCCGGCGTCGTTTATCAGAAAATGAATATCCGTGCATGGGCCATAGTCGTCATCCGAAACAGCCTTGGCGAGTTCCTCACTCCGGCTGCAACATGATTGAGAGAATTCTATCGCAAAATGTCCTTCCTTGCTAAAGCAAATGAAGGATGCATCTACACCAAACGCTGAAAGGAACAGATAGGATGGCAGAAGGGCAATTGTCAGCAGTGCTATTTGTCTTTTTCTTCGCAACATGTGCTTCATGTTTTCTCTATATCAATTCTTGGGTCCGTTATTTCAACAAATCAATCGATAACTAACGTCTCATTAGAATTGCATCGGCACTTATAGCATATGAGGTATACCTGTTCAATCTGAAATCTCTGTGATATACGCTAGTTTCACTAGTTGAGATCAGGTTCATCTTCCTAAGGAATTTTACATATCAATAAATGACTGTTTTTTCTATCCGGGAAAATCTTAATTACTGCTTCTTAATTCCTTAGAAATCCAATCTCCTTTGTTTGATGAGAATTTGCTTGTCTTAAGAGGCATTATATTGAAAATGTTTTGCAAGTCCAAGAAATAGGTGCCGATAAAATGATGATGAAAGCCGCGTCATTTATGTTTGAGGCGGGTTGTCACATCCGGGAACAGGCTCTGAGTTGCAGACAGGGCATTTTTCCCTTGACAAGTCATTTCCATTAAGTATAGGTGGGAACCACTATTTGTCCGGGTGAAAGGTTTTTCTCTTGGCAATAGAAACCGGGGGCATCGTGAATTTTATCTCTAGGTGTCTAAGTGATCATTTTTAATTGGAGTGAAATTAATTTTTATGGACGACCCTGGCAGTAGGGGGACCGCTGTTAGCCCGTGGTTTGCGGTAAAAGAAAATAAGTACGCGTCATTCTGGAATAATGCCGAGTTTGTAATAACAGTATTTATGTAAATCATCGGCGGGTTTCCCGGAAGACGTCTTTCGCCGGAAACCGCTGTCTTGCTCCATCACCTCTATCTCCAACACATGCCGTTTCAATAATCTGAATCGCCGAGGGCTTTTGCCTGTGACGGGATCGTTACGTATTAGCGGGGTAGACTTGCCATGTATTGGGTGAGCAAGAGCATTCATATGATAAACCGCCTCCGCCAGCGGATGATGATTTTCCTGGCAGTTTTGGGGCCTGGTATTATCGTCATGGTTGCGGATAATGATGCCGGAGGCATATCAACCTATGCCGTGACGGGTTCCAAGTATGGATTCTCCCTCCTGTGGATCTTCATCATCCTTCTTCCTATGGCTTATTATGTCCAGGAGATGGCCGTCCGCTTGGGGGCTGTAACCAAGCGGGGTCAGGCTGAGGCTATTTTTGAAGGATTTGGCCCCTTCTGGGGCTGGTTCTCCCTCATTGACCTGACGGTCATCAACTGGTTGACCCTGATTACGGAATATATCGGTATGATGGCCGCTTTGAGCATTTTTGGCATTTCGCCATGGCTGACGTTCATCGCTGTGACGGCTGTCCTTTTTGCCATTGTCTTGACGGGGAAATACTGGACCTTCGAGAAACTGACCCTCTTGTTCTGCGGTTTTAATCTCGTCTATATCCCGGCGGCTCTGTGGGCTATGGATACGCCTGCCGCCCCGGCCTGGAGAGAGGTTTTGCGCGGTTTTTATTTGCCGGACGTGAAAGGCTTCAATGCGGACCTTCTTTTTGTTGTTTTGGCCAATATCGGCACGACCATCTGTCCCTGGCAGCTCTATTTCCAGCAGAGCGCCGTCGTCGATAAGGGGCTCGATATTCATGACATCAAGTTCGGCAAGATGGAGACCCTTGTCGGGTCATTCCTGACATGTCTTGTGGCGGTCTTTATCATCATTACGACGGCCGCGGCCTTCTACTATCATCAGCCGCCCATTGCCATTGAAGATGCCCGGCAGACCGCCGATGCCCTTGTGCCTCTCCTGCCCGCAGGCCAGGGTGACTGGGCACGGAGGCTTTTTGCCATAGGTTTGTTCGATGCCGGCTTCCTTGGCGCCCTCTGTATTTCCCTCGCCTCGTCATGGGCGGCGGGTGAAGTTTTCGGTTGGGCCCATTCGCTGAATAAAAATGTGAAAGATGCCCCTTGGTTCTATGTCGTTTACCTGTGTATGCTGCTGTCGGCAGGGGCGGTGGTGCTTATTCCCGGTGCTCCCCTGGTCACGATCACAATGTTCGTTCAGGTAGTCGCTGTCACGTTGTTGCCCGCCTCTCTCGTTTTCATGATTCTTCTGCTTAACGACAGGCAATTCATGGGCGAGCACGTAAACACACGCTGGCAGAATTTCATGAATATCGGTATTGTCGTTTTTGTCGTCATTGTATCGTCCTTAATGGCGGTTGGTACTCTGTTTCCGGACATTTTCAAATAACGCTGCAGGAGGGTGAACCATGGCTGAGATGAATCAGAAAATCAAAATACCGGATCTTCCTCCCATGGTGGGACAATTCCACTTCTTTTATTTCTCGGAACTTCTCAAACGGCCTGTTTGTATCGGCAAGATCGGCAACCGCATCGGCAAATTGACGGATCTTGTCTTTGCCGTATCGGAACCCTATCCCGAAGCAGTGGGCATTTATATCGAACACGGGTGGGGAAAACCGACGAATTTCGTTCCTTGGAGCAGGATCTTGCGTATCGAAGAGGACGCTATTTTTGTCCAGCCGCCGGAGGGGGCCGACGTCTATTCTCCTTTTGTTGATCAGCCCGGCTGGATATTGCTGGACAAGCATCTAATGGGTAGAACCATTGTGGACATGGATGACCGGCGGGTCGAAGTGGTCAATGATGTCCATCTGCTGGAAACGAGACGGCGCCTGCTTTTGGTCCATGTCGATATCTCTTTCGGCGGGTTCATGCGCCGCCTCGGTCTGGGGAAGCTCAGGTGGATCAAGGACGATTTCATTTCCTGGAAATATGTCCAACCCTTGTCCCTGGAGGATGCCGTGGTGACGGATAAGCTCTCACTTTCCGTTACGCGGGGCCAGTTGCAGGAGCTGCCAAGCGAAGACCTTGCCGATATGCTGGAGGAACTCCCGGGAGAGGAACAGCAGGCCCTTTTCTCCGCTCTCGATTCGGAGAAGGCCGCAGAAACCCTGGCGGAGGCGGAGCCCCGCGCCCAACGCCAGATCATCGCCATGCTGAGAAAGGAACGGGCACGGACCATCTTTTCCGAGATGACGATACCTCAGCTGGCTGGGCTCTTTTCCATTCTACCCCATGATAATGTATCAGATCTCATGGGCCTTCTGACTGATGATCAGGCTCAGAGGGTCCGCGCCATCCTGTCGGAGCGGGAAGCGACAGCCCAGGGGATGATGTCCGACGATTATTTGGCCATGCCGAAGGAGACCCTTGTCGGTGATGCCCTGCATAGGATACGTTTGTCACAGATGGAGCCCAGTAATATTTCATGCGTTTATATTACAGAGGGAGAGAATCGGCTCCTGCTGGGCGTTGTTGATTTACGCGAACTGGTTCTTTCCGGCGACGATGCCACGCTCGGTGATATTATGGTGTCGCCCGTCGTCACGGCGGAAGCCGACGATGTCCAGGAGGATCTGGCTGAGATGTTCGCTAAATATCACTATCGCATGATTCCCGTCGTGGACGACCATGATCATTTGTTGGGAGTCATCCAGTATAATGATATTATGAAGGGTGTGGAAACCCGCGCCAAAATTTAGCAGTCTGTTGAAAAATGCCCATCTGCTGCGTTGCGCTGCAAGTCTCGTCACTGGCTTTCAGGGGACACGTTCCGATCCCTTCGGGCTTCCGGAACATGTCCCCGAAGCTCATTCCTCGACTTTTGCACGCCTTGCATCTTGACATTTTTCAACAGACTGCCCAAAATCGAGTATTGACAATAAACTGTTAAGGAGAGGTCCCGATGCCCCGCGTTAAGATGACCACCAAGACAAGAATCGTTCTCTATTGTTTGCAGATTTATCTGATTTTTTTGTTCGCCATGATCCTGTTAAAATTCTTCAGAACCTTTTAAGGAGCCATTATAATGCAATTGTGGAAAGGAAATAAAAGACTTTTAGTACCGATCATTGTCATTTGGTGTCTCATAATACCGATGGTGCCCTATCAGTCCATGGCTGGCCTTATGGTTGTCGATGATGCAAATGTTCTCGATACAAAGGCAGCAGCCTTCGATACGCTCATTAGACGTGATGGGGAACATCTGCATAACGTCACTCAGCTTTCATTAGGTCTTCTGAATAATCTCGAAATAGCAATAGCCTTTGGTAGCGGTTTCTTCCTGGAAGGTGAAAATTCCTGGAAATACTCCCTGGCCGGGCCATCCGGACAGGTGAAGTACCGGCTGATGGAAGGCAAACCCAACGGTCTTCCCGGTGTGGCTGTTGTGGCCGGTGTCGTGACGCCCTATGGAACGAACGGTTTCGGCAATCCTTCGTGGGGTGACTATGCCTATCTGACCCTGACGGAGTCCCTTGGCGAAAAGGACAGGGTCTTGATTCACGGCAATATCGGTATTACCTACATGAAGCCCGACGACTATTGGCGCTATGCGACGACTTGGGTTGTTGGCACGGAGGTTCGGCTCTTCAGCGGCCTGCATTACTTAGGCGAAATCTATCATGGTGATCCTATAGGAGGGGATTACGGCGGAGCCTTCCAGACGGGATTGCGATACTGCTTCAATGAGAAAATCCAGGTCGACGTCACCGGCGGAACGGGCCTTTGGGGCGATAAAAAACCCTCTACCTTTTTCGGGATCGGATTGCGATGGGAGTTTGGTCCACTCTGGTAATGCCTTCCTTCGGCTATCTCTCTTGGCCTGCCCTTACTTCCCCAATATCATGTTGAATGCGAATAGGCATGACAAACTGATGGCGCCAACTGACCATTTTGTTGGCGTCCGTTCACGGCATGATTTATCTAACATTTTGTTTCATAAATGAATCTGCTGATGGCGCGAATATTGCTTGCTGAATTGTCCGGGAAATTGTTGTCGGTTCGCTAAAACCGGAATGATCATCATGGTGGAGGGTAAAATGAGTAGATTGTCTTCGCCCCGTTGTATTTTTGTATCGGCGATAACTCTAATATTTGTGGTTAGCACCATCTTGTCCGGCTGTTCGGGAGGCTCGTCGGGCGTGCAGGGAGGACCGACCTCCCAGTATGTGAGCGGGCAAGTGATCTATACGGATAAACTGGCTGGAGCCACCGTCAAAATTTATGACGCGTCGGGTAGCATGCTCCTCGCCACGCCGGTTGTCACTGGATCGGAGGGATTGTATGATATTCCCTCAGCCGGCCTGCCTCCCGTGTTTACTATCGTCGTCACAGGCGGCCAAACACCCGACGGCAATGCTTTTACAGGATACCTCAAACGAGTTGTCAATAATTACAGTGCCGATGCCTATTATGAAGTCAACGGACTGACGACATTGGTGGCAGTCTACATGGAACGGCACCCGGGCGCAGGATATGACAGCGCCGTTACGGCCGTTCGTACCTATCTAGCTCTCCCTGATAATGATACATTTGCCGCCGTCAGCGCCGCCATCTTTCAATCTGCCGCCTGGTTTTCCGATATTAAATTCTGGGACATGATGACCGGTTCTGACTACACGGCTTTTATCGATGCCATTATGCAGGACATCGATGCCAGCCGGGTGGTCAATTTGGCTGATGCCTCTCGCACGGCCGATTTGCCCACTCTCCTCGATTCCGGAGAATGGGGTGTTAGAGCAGCGGTATCCGCCATCAGACCTACTGCCGCCTTGAAGGCAAAGGCGACGACGGCGAAAAGTGGAGCGGACCCTATCTCCGCCGTTCTCGGCATTGTCGGTGGGGTATTTGAAGGGGCCGCAGACATTATGGACATGCAGGAAGAGGAGGCCAATGTCGAAACCCTGAATCGGATCGATGATAATATCAACAAGATTATGTCGCAACTTTCTGACATCAAGGCCCAGACCGACCGGATTGAGGGCATTCTCGTGGAAGACCAATGGTCGAAGGCGAACGATGAACTGAGGAAGCTCGAACTGGGTTGTATCGCCCCGGCCCGTGAGGCCATGCGCGAGGTGCTGCTACAAAAAAGAACGATGGCAGCCATGAGCCCCCCGGAAAGATCTTCAGCTAAGTCCATTCTACAGGATAAGATCGACCGGTTTAACATGCTCATGGAGAAAAAATCCTGCGGTGGTCTTTCTATCGGCTCTTACGAGGACGTCCTCGATACATATGCCAATACAGTGACCCGACTCGATTCGGAGAAGGAAAAATCTGCGATCCAGTTGTACGCAAACGTTCTGAATACAAAAAGCAACGACCCGACTAACTGCAAGGACTGTACGTATCAATCTATCGAAAACACATTCTTGCGATTTATTTATTACCAGACAACGACAATGCAGCTTTACCTCCATTATGTACTGAACAAGACAGCAAAGGCCGACTGGCCGAGAAAGAAGCAGGAGATCGTCGATCGATTCCTCAAGGGGACAGACGAATATGACTACGAACGGATGATCAAACAGGTCGGCCGCTTTGTGCCGGCTGTGGAAAGTTTTGTAGTGAGTCACGATAATGAAAAGTATTACAAGCGCTGGATGCAGTGCGATGTTGTGAATTCATTGGCTTCCGGTTATGGCGTCAGTTGCGCAGATTACGAACGCCCATTCCTGCGATCCCAGGTGATAACGGACCAGTTGACCGGGAGCCTTCGCAACAAAGACGGCGCCATCGCCGGCAAGAAATACGGCTTTTTCCTTAAGGCCATTCAGCTTCAGGTCAGCGGTGTCAAGGGGCTGGAAGAAAGGAAATTCTACTTCGGGACAACCAAGGCGCCTTGGTCGGTGACGGTCTTACCTTCGGATACCAGGGTAGTTGCCGGCAAGAATCCCTATCGGTATTTAGACGAGTCTGCAATGGCCAATTGGCAGGTGGCAACCTACCGGATCGAAGGCAGCGAGGGTCAATTAACCTTCGATGTCGGTAATGACAACGAGGGTAATGATACGGCTACGCCTGTCTATTTCCGGGACCGGACGACTTTGAACGAAGTCCGGAATGCTTCACTTGGCAAAAGTTACAATACCTTCACCGCCTGGACGGTTCCCATTCGCGACTTGACCCATTTGCAGATATTGCAGGATATGGGGTTCGGCATGTATAACTATTATCCGATCCATGCCTACAACTGCTGGAATGAATGTACGGTCCAACCATGGGCGGACACGCAGGGGACAAGGCTGCGGTTCTACAAATTGGGAGCGGAAAAGCAGAATGCGGTCATTGCCTTCCGATCTGGCGGCCGACGCTATATCTTGTTGCCATCGGAAACGATGGAATGGGCGGGAGGATGCGGCAGCACCTACACGGTTCAAGCCTACTGGAGCAAGGATATAGTTGATTCGGACGGCAACAGCCGGATCTCCTGGTCCGTTGAACCCTCCGGCTGGAATGCCCGGATTTTCTCGTTCTACCGCAAGGACCTGGAGGGGGCCAGAAAGGTTTTGTGCCATTTCAATGCCGTGAATCGAAATATTCTCTATGGCTGGGACAGCTGCCTGTCTACAAAATACGGTTTTGAGCCGGTATATGACGGAGATTGGCGCTGATTTGATAAGACGGAAGAAAAACGTTT
This sequence comes from uncultured Syntrophaceae bacterium, assembly GCA_964645835.1. GTDB lineage: Bacteria > Desulfobacterota > Syntrophia > Syntrophales > UBA8958 > CAZBME01. The sequence continues at coordinate 13,798 of CAZYDG010000021.1, read as the reverse complement.
CATGGGTTAAAACCCTGCGGCCTTCAACAGGTCGATAGTTTGTGCCGGGATGTAGGCCCTGTCTGTCCCGGGGGCGAATATGAAGAGGCTCTTCAGCTCAAAGACGGCCTGATCAGTCTTTAGGATATTTCGCCCCAGGGGCATGGAAGCCGTTTTGCCTTCCTTCTCCACCATAAGAACGGGATGCCCCATGCGGTGTTGGTCAATGCGGATCTCGGCCCCTATATCTTTCAGCAGGCTCCGCGCCTCGACAAACAATCTTGCATCCATGCGGTTCAAATCGAATCCCATGGCCGCCGCCATGATCGAGGCCAACTCCGTGTTGTCGATGACGCCTGAAGGACGTCCGGGGCCGAAGGCATATAGGGGAACATCGGCCCCGTTATGGCCGTGGGTTGTCCATCCGATAACGGATCTGGCGCTTAATATGGGCCCAAGGGCAGAATTCATGTGACCTTTGCGGGTTTCTTTTATCTTGTTCACATCCTCATCGCTCAAGTCACTGATAGCGTAATATTGTTCCACCATTTGGCGGATAGCGGTCTCCGATCGGTCGCCCCGGAGCATCTTTTCGACTCCCTCCCCGGTCAGTCGCGCCCGTTTCAAAGGGGTGACAAGGGCCTCGTAAGAGGTCGAAGCGTACGTCTTATCGGACTGTGTGCTGCCGATAGACAGGCCGCCATTGTCGTGATCGGAGAAGATCAGCACCAAGGTATTTCCGTCTTTCTTTGCAAACTCAAGGGCGATCCGGGCCGCGTCGTCGAAGGCGAGGAGATCGCTGATGACGCCGACAGGGTCGTTGGCGTGGGAGGCCCAATCGATTTTCGATCCCTCCACGAAAAGGAAGAAACCCTTTTCCTTCCGGGAGAGGATTTCAATGGCCTTACTTGTCATCTCAGCAAGGGAAGGTTCCGTCGGGGCGACAAGCGGACGATCTGCTTCATACGACATGGCGTCTTGGGCAAAGAGGCCCCATACCTTGTTCTCCCGGCAGGCGATCATGGCTTCCCGAGTATATACGATGGCATAACCCCTTGACTTCAGGATGTCGAGGAGGTCTTCTTCATCCTCCCGTGATCCGCCTTTTTCTTTTGGCAGAAGATACCGGGCTCCACCGCCGAAGACGACATCGATATTCTGATGGACCTGTTGGACGGCAATCTCATGAAAATTGCTGCGGTCGGGCCAATGGGCGGAATATCCGGCAGGGCTTGCATGTTGAACGTTCGAGGTGACGACAAGTCCTGTAGCCTTACCAATGTATTTGGCCCCTTCAAGGACTGTTGCCACCGGTTTAAACCGTCGGTCTTCGGCGGTAGGCTTGACACCTGGGATGATCGTCCGGTTGGGGAGAACGCCGATGAATTTGTCGTCGGTCTTATGCCCTGTGGCGAATGCTGTAGCCGCCGGGGCCGAATCCGTGATGATCGAGTCGGCGCTGTAGGTCCTGACCAATCCGCAAGCTGCATTGTCGATGGCCAGGGACGCGCCCTTGTACCAGCGGGCGATGGTTGTATGGTTGATGCCACATCCGTCGGCCATAAGGACGATGACGTTTTTTACGACCGGTTGATCGGCTTTCCCCGGTGCCGGGGTGAAAACTGTAAGGAGGCAAGCCATGACAGCAATAATCCATGTGCCTATCCTATGTCGTGGCTTCTTGTGCAATACCTCCATGATCTTCCCTCCGAATTTGATTGAAGACGGAGGAAATATAAGTGGATTATGCCGGTGTGTCAAACAGATTGAGGCCGATGGGCTAATTTTGCAGCGAAAAAGCCGGTAAAGATAGCACCGGCGTTATAAGCAGTTTCCGATGACCGGAAAAGTGCTTCATTCAGAAGGCTGTTGAAGAACGTCCACCCCACGCTTTCGCTGGGAACCTCCCCCTGCACCCCCTCCAGAGGGGGACACGTTTGCTGCGTTGCGAATTTCATTGTAGTGCGGAACAAGCGAAGCGTTTCCACCGACGGGCGGTTGATGCGCTTCGCTTCATCCATCCTACATCTTTGATTTAGAAGCGTAATTCTTCCTCAGCTTTTGCGTGCCTTGCATCTGGGCATCCCGTATCAGATACGGACAAGCTTTTGAACAGCCTGCACAAATTCGAGCTTTTCAACAACTTGTTAAACTGTCATCCGTTATATAACTCGGCATTCTCTATCGGCACCGTCATTTTCTTTTCGGCCGATACCTCATGGGAGGGCCTTGAGGATACAGGAGCAGGCAACTGGTTCATTTTTGATTTACCTTCTGTCTGTCCGCCCTCATAATTTGTCTTGAACATAGACATAATTGCCGACAGCTCCTCGGCGCTGGCAGCATTTTGTTGTGTGACCCGGTTCATTTCCACCATGGCGCGGTTGATCTGATCAATACCTTGAGACTGCTCTTGAGAAGCGGCGGCAATATCCGCCATCAGTTCAACGACCTTTGCCGAACTTGTTGTCACCTGCTGAAAGGCATCGTTGGTAAGCGTTACCAGGCTGCCTCCATCTTTGACCTTGCCGGCGATGTCGTCAATAAGTTGCGACGTATTCCGGGCCGCCTCGGTGGCCCGCATCGCCAGATTCCTGACCTCGTCCGCAACCACGGCAAATCCGGCGCCGGCTTCACCGGCACGGGCCGCTTCTACGGCAGCATTCAGGGCCAGCAAGTTGGTCTGAAAGGCAATCTCGTCGATACTCTTCACAATTTTCTGTGTCTCTTCACTGGACGAGGCGATCTGCTTCATCGATGCCGTAAGGTCCGTCATGGAGGCATTTGCCTTTTGAATAGCCTGTTTCGCGTTATTCATCAGGCTGTTGGCCTCGGCGGTATTATTCGCATTGTTTCTGGTCATGGAGGCCATCTGATCAAGGGACGCCGAGGTTTCCTCCAGGGAAGCCGCCTGTTCGGATGCGGCATCGGATAAAGCATAAGATGTGGCAAGGGACTGGCCTACCGCATCCGAGATTTTTATCCGCATCGTGTTGACGGCTTGGGCCAACTCACCGATTTCGTCGCTCGACTCCACATGAAGCTCCTGTGTGAGATCTCCCGTTGAAATATCCGCGATGATGCCCATGGATTGATGAAGAGGGGCGGTAATCAATCTGGCCATCATTAAACTCACAATCAACGAGAGCACCACTGCGACCGCCAGAATAGCTGCGAATATTGTCAGCACCTGGAAATATTTCTTTGTTGACTGGTCATAATCTTCTTTACTAAGCTTATCCTCGATGACCATCAAGGCCTGTAGGGTCTTATGCAACTCCTGATAGGCGTCATCACCGGTGTCCAGAAACATGGTTGCGGCAAAAACGTCCGTCTTGATGAGATCCGTCAATCCGGCGACGGGCTGCTTGAACTGAGCAAGCTGCCCCAAGGCTGCCTGATAGAGTTTCTTTTCCTCAGGCAGGAGCTTGGGTGACTGGAGAATCTTCTGTACAGAGCCTATCACGCTGTCGATGGCGGGAACCTGCTTATTGCCAAGGCTATCAATCTTTTGCTGGTCATACTTGGAATGTGTCCAACTGACCACTCGATAGATATCGGCATAGATAATATCAACATCTTTAAGAATTTTAGCGCTTTTCTTGTACCCGTCGAAGCGCTCGTTGAAGATATTATCCAGGGACCCTTTTTGCGTCGAGAAGCCCCAGTATGCCGCCAGGGCCATGAACACCATAAAGACTATGACTAAAATGGGACTGATCATCATCTTGTAGAAGATCATGAGATTCGCGAGCAAATTATTCACTATTTACACCCCCCTCTTAAATATCGGCTGAACCGGCGTGACGAACGCCCGCCCAGCCGACATGTACCTATTTTTTATAGATTCCACAGCCGATGAGCAAATTATCCTGCCAAATCACATAAGACGACTTGCGATCGATCACTTTGGTTACCGGGTTTGTCCATTTGTAGTCAACCCAGCCGCCGCCGGCCTTTGCTTTTTTATAAAAGTTCTGAGTGAATAAGACGCCGTCCGAATCTTTAAGGTTTATTAAATTTTTCCCGATCAAACCCGGATTCATAGGATGCGCAAGCATTGTACCTTTGTCGTCGTACATAAAAACATAAAGTTCGCCTTTTACGAAGGGGCCGTTCTTGTCATTTATTGTAGCGATGGTTTTAGCTTTCCCATTAGCCTTTAAGAAGGCGCTTGCTTTGCTTACGAGAGCTTTCGCCGTATCCGCATCGCTTGCCGCCATAGCAAGACCGCAAGTTCCAATGATAAACATTCCGACCAAAAATACCGAGAGTGCCTTTTTCACTTTACTACCTCCTTCGCTAGTCTAATGTCTTTTTTGTTTCCCCCGGGACGCATTATGAGATTATACTTGTTCACCTCCTTTTTTAAACATCATTATCCGTGTACCCATAATTCATGGGAATGATATTCTTGCGATAAGAGGTAACGAGCCGTTGGCGACAATGCAACGGCCCTGAATATATAGTGAACCCTGTTGGTTGTTTCGTGAAATAAATTTCTGGATGTCGACCCATCGCGTACGAGAGCATATCACAGTCACCATTGATCTTTCGTCATGACCTTGGCGATGTTTGCGCTATTTGGCAGGAACTTGCTTTCCGCGGGATGAATTATAGCAAGCTTTGATTGTATGTCAATAGAATATTGGCAAAAAATTAGGTGAGGACGGTGCTGATGACCGAAAATCTGCCTGCCCTTTGGCTTTATTCACTGTATTCCCGGATGAGTCTTGATCCATATACAAAGAAAGCCACCGAATAGACCGTCATGACGGCAAGGGATATCCAGGCATCGCCGGTCATGGCCTCTTTTCGAATCAGGATGTTCGTGTGGGTCAGGGGCAGTATATACATGATGCCCTTGATGGCTGCCGGAACCCGGTCGATGGGGAAGAACGTACCGCAGAAAAAGGCCATAGGCATGATAAGGAAATTGGAATAGGTGGATGTCTCTTCATGGGATTTACTCTTCATGTCGATGATGACCCCCAGATTCGAGAAAAGAAAACAATTCAGAACAAGGGCAGTCATAAATGGCCAGGTTACGACAAATCCGGGAGAGGCGATAAACCCTACAATAACGATTAAAAGGGAGGCAAAGAGACCCTTCACCATGCCTGCTAGGACTTCTCCCATCATGATGGCTGAGGGGTTTATGGGAGCTTGGACAAATATCTGGAAGGTCTTGAAATAGAGGCGACTGAGATTCAGAGTGCTGGCAACCCAGGCGTAAGCATTATTCATAGAGCTCATAGCTACAAGACCAGGAAGGAGAAAGGTCAAATAATCGGTATCCCCCATACGGACCCGGCCGCCTAAGCCAAACCCGAATGCGATCAGGTAGACGACTGGCACGACCATGGCGGAAAAGAGGTAGCCCATCTTCAGCAATTTCCGCCGGAAATGGAGCATTTCCTTCAAGAAGACAGGATACCACTGGATGGTTATCATTCGATGCGTTCCCCCGTCAGTTTGACAAAGACATCTTCCAGATTTGTTTTACGGATAATTATGCCCATGTGGTAATCCCGTGCCGCTTCATGCGCTTCCTCGCGGGTGTGGAAGATTCTCTGGATCTGCCGTCCCTCAGCATCGATGAATTCGACAATGTAATCGCCTGCCAGACTCTTCAGGTTTGCCGGTGTGTCCAGAGCGATCAGCTTTCCCCGGCTGAGAATTCCTACCCGATTGCAGAGGGCTTCCGCTTCTTCAATGTAGTGGGTCGTGACAACAACCGTCCTGCCTTCGATTCCCGTTTTCCTGATCATGTTCCACATCTGTCGCCGGATCTGGGGATCCAGCCCAATAGAGGGCTCATCGAGGAACAGAACCGCAGGCGACGCAAGAAGAGCCCTGGCCAGAAGGAGCCTTCGCTGCATCCCACCGGAAAAGCCCTGGACGACCGAATCACGCCGGTCCCAAAGATCGACCATCTTCAGGTATTCACCTATTAGACGGGTCCTCTCCGGAATGCGGTGGAGCATGGCGTAGATAAGAAGGTTTTCGTAGGCTGTTAATTCCCTGTCGAGGTTGTTTTCCTGGGGGACTACGCCGATCCTGGCCTTAATGTCAAGAGGATCATGAACGATGTCGAAGCCGTCGATGGTGCAGCGCCCGGCATCGGGTTTCGTCAGCGTGGTGAGCATCCGTATGGTTGTCGTCTTTCCTGCGCCATTGGGTCCCAGAAGGCCGAAAACTTCTCCTCGGTTTATGGTCAGGGTGAGGTTGTCCACGGGCCGGATATTGTCATATTGCTTAGTCAAACCTTCGATCTCAATCATTGCCTTGCCTGCTGATACCGATATTGGTTTCTTTATCTTTCTCGTTTTTATGATGATTTGGTCCACCTTTTCTCTTGCATCGTAAAAGAAGGAGTTTTCTTTTGCGGACAACAGGCATTTATGATATCAGGTAAAGAAGTTTTAATCCATCGAACATAATCTTGTTGCTCATTGTCCAAAGGCTTTTTCCAATATGTTGAAAGCAGGCGGCATGATCGTCTGCTGTTCCATTTGAAGCATGAGGGAGGATGATGATGAAAAAGTTGACCGCTACGCTTGGCCTTGCCTTTCTAGTCATCATGGCAATGGGCCGTGGCGTTGCAGCGGAAGAAGTCGTTGGAGTCGTCAAGACCCTGAAAGGGATGGCTGCAATTGAACGGAATGATAAATCCGTTCCGGCAAAAATTGGAGACAAACTCTTCGAAAAGGATGTTATTGTTACTGGCAAGATTAGTTCTCTGGGGGCTATCCTGCGGGATGACAGCCTGATCTCGATTGGCTCCAACACGCGTTTGGCTATTAGTCGATATATCTTCAAACCCGCGGATAGAAACGTATCCTCCGTTTTTAAGATCAACAAAGGGACGATGACCTACCTGTCCGGCCTTATCGCCAAGATGGATGGAAAGGCCGTACGTGTTGAAACGCCAACGGCATCCTGCGGAATCCGTGGAACTCACCTTGCGGTCAAGGTGGAAGATGACTAGGCAGGTGCTTTTCGATCGATTACGTATCGGTGGATGGCTTCAATGGAAGCGGTCCTGTACTCTGGTTTCTATCGGTTTGGCCCTTTTGTGCCTTTTTGCCTGTGCCCCCAATACACGGGTTGTCCTTCTGCCTGACCCCGACGGGCATGTCGGAAAGATAGAAGTGGGCAATGAAGCGGGTATGCAAGTCCTGGATAAGTCATGGGAGGCAACAGCCGTTGCCGGCGCAGGCAAGAAACCGCAACCACCCGCCCCGATGGAGCAAAAGGAAATTCGGGAGCTCTTCGGTGAGGCCATGGAAGCCCAACCACCCCAGCCGGTCAGTTTCCTCATCTTTTTTGAATCCGACAGTGCCCGGCCGTCAACGGCTTCTCTGGGATTGCTGCCCAAAGTCATTGACGCCGTCAAAGATCGCAAGTCCGTCTATATCAGCATTATCGGTCATACGGACACGGTTGGACGCGCCGAGTACAATCGTCGCCTCTCCCTGAAGCGTGCCCGCGCCATCGCCGATTTGCTGGTTGCCCGTGGAATTGACCGTTCACTTATTGAAATCGATTATTTCGGTAAGGAGAAACCCTTGGTGCAGACACCCGATGGCGTTGCCGAACCGCGGAATCGTCGAGTTGAGATTACGGTTCGCTAAGAAAATTAGCCGGATTCGCCGGTTGAAGGTTCTGTCGTATCGACGAAGTATGTGACTCGTTCCCTTGGAGAGAGATAGTCGAAGATTTCCTTTGGCAGGGCCGCCGGCCTGATGGACTGTACGATTTCCAAATCCTTTTCGTCCTGCATATCGATAATGATAGCATCTTTTTTCGGGATTTCCGGGTCATAGATGACAACACTCGGGTGCAGCTGATTTTCGGAATTAACAGCTATTACCATGCCGATGGCCCCGTTGTTCAACTGAACGACGGTTCCCGGCGGATAGATGCCCATGCATCTGATGAATGCGGAAAGGAGCTTTTCATCAAATACAGCCTTCTGTTTGGAAAACATCTGCGAGAGGGCCTCGAACGGCGTCAAGGAATCGGAGGGTTTGCGTCGGTTGCAGTAATTGTCGTATGCATTGGTAATGGAGACGATTTTTGATAGGAGATGAATCTGGGGTCCCTGGATACCCTTAGGATAACCCGATCCGTCGCAGGCCTCATGGTGTTGGTACACGATGGCCAGGGCCACCCGGGGAAATGATTCCATGGGGGCAAGGATGTCCACGCCGTATTTCGGATGCTGCTGAAGGAAATCCAACTCCGGTTTTGTCAGTCCCTTTTCCTTGATCAAGACCTTGCGGTCGATCTTGCTTTTACCGATATCGTGAAAGAGCGCCCCCATGCACAGGGTGGACATTTCTTCGCCTCTGATGCCCAGTTCCTTTGCGAATATCATTGATAGGACGGCGACATTCATGGAGTGAAAATAAATTCCTTCATCCTTAGAGGCCAGACGCATGAGATGCAGCGTCGACTGGGTATCATCCAGAAAATAGAGGGAAAAGCTTTCGGCAAAATCCGCGGCGTCCTCAATGGCGTTCAGGTTTCCCGCGGCCATACCGGTCATGATGTTGCCGATTCGCTGTTGTGAATCGATATAGCGTTTTTCGCACTGGGCGATTCTTTCCTGCCGTTTCTTCAAACGCTCCGCCCGGTCTCTCTTGATGCGCCACAACTCGTCGGCGGCATTCTTCCTGGCGGTGTCGTCATCCTTAAGGATTTTCGGCGCCGCATCGCTCAACGGCAGTACATCGCTTTTGCTGGGAACACAGATTACTTCTTTGACGTCAAGAGATTGAATGGTCCGGAGTTGTTCGTTATTGGCGATTTTAAAATTTTTAAAAAGGAAAGGATGCTCGTACCATTTCAGCCCTTCGAGGCGGATGAAGACGCCTACCCGGAGCAGATCCGTGGAGACTCGGTATTCAGGAATGACAAAGTCTGGCATAAGGATTGTCGTTTCGTTATGGAGTTTACCTCTTCTGGCTGGGGAGTATAAAAGGCGCCGTACCGGCTGTCAATGTTTTTTAAGGTGATTTTTGTATTTAGGCAACGGGTTTGATGAAATGGACATAAAAGATTGTCCTCAGGTCCGATGTCATGGTAGAAACGTCAAGAAAGGATATTGTTTATGAAAATTCTGTATTACGACTGTTTTTCCGGCATCAGCGGCGACATGAACTTAGGCGCCATGCTCGATCTAGGCGTGGATCGCGATATCCTGGCACGGGAACTCAAGAAACTAAATATCGGCCCTTATGACCTCAGAATCACAAGGGATAGCAGGCGGGGAATAACAGGGACAAGGGTGGAAGTTATCATTGATCAAGAGATTCATGATGATGACCATTCCCACCATGGGAGAACCTTCGGGGATATTCAAGCCATGATCAGGGGAAGCGGCCTGTCAGATGCCGTAAAGAAGATCAGCCTGGATATATTTTCAAGAATTGCCGTGGCGGAGGCAAAAGTCCACGGCCGTGACGTTTCGGACGTTCATTTTCATGAAGTCGGAGCTGTTGATTCCATCGTGGATATTGTCGGAGCCGCTGTCTGCTTTGACTATTTTAAGGCGGATAAGATTGTGGCGTCCCATATCCAGGTCGGTGGTGGCTTTGTTAAATGCGCCCATGGAATCCTTCCCGTGCCGGCGCCGGCAACGGTCGAGATTCTCAAGGGTATTCCCATAAAATCGGGTCTGGTCCCTTTCGAGACCACAACGCCCACAGGGGCGGCCATCGTCGCGGCCATGGCCGAATCGTTTACCGATGCCGCCGCTTTCACGCCTGAGAAAATTGGTTATGGCATCGGCCATCGGGATACGGAGGTTCCGAATGTCCTGCGGGTCTTCCTGGGCTCCATGGCGGCTGATGAGGCCGGTGGCTCCGATGTGGAGCGGACTGAGGCTCTCGTGATCGAATGCAATATGGATGACATGAATCCAGAGCATTATGGCTTTCTGATGGAACGTCTCTTTGAAAATGGCGCCCATGATGTATTCTTCACGCCGATCGTCATGAAGAAGTCGCGGCCTGCCGTGACTCTCTCCGTTCTGTGCGACGCCTCGCGCCGGATGGCGGTGGAGGATTGTTTGTGGCGTCATTCTTCGACATTCGGTCTTCGTGCTTACAAAGTAAGCAAGGCCATGCTGCGGCGCGAAATGGAAAAGGTATCTATAACCCACGGCGAGATTGACGTTAAGCATGGCTATCTCCAGGGAAAGAAGATCAAGTCGAAGCCGGAATACGAGGATTGCCGACGCGTGGCCCGGGAGAAAGGCCTGTCTCTGGAAGAAGTTTATGACATCGTTCGGGAGGAACTGAAGAAAAAATGAATGCCGATGCGTTGAAAGAATTGCTGACGGGCGTACGGGAAGGAAGCATTGCTGTTAATGAGGGCGTCTCACGCCTTAAGGGTCTCTCTTATATGGATTTGGGTTGCGCCAAGATCGACACGCACCGGGAGCTGCGCGTCGGCTATCCGGAGGTGATTTTCTGTGCTGGCAAGACGAAGGAGCAGGTCCGTACCATCGTCGAGGCCATGATGAAAGGGGACTCCAATATATTGGCCACCCGGGCAAATGAAGAAATCTATGGAGAAATATCCGGCCTATGTCCCGATGCCGTCTATCATCCGTTGGCCCGGACTATCACAATCGTCAGAAAGAATATCCCTCTTCCCGACTCGTATATTGCCGTCGTCACGGCAGGGACTTCCGATTTGCCTGTGGCGGAAGAGGCTTCCATTACTGCGGAGATATTCGGGAACCGCGTCGAACGGGTCGTCGACGTGGGCGTGGCAGGTGTCCATCGCTTGTTCGATAAACTGGACCTCATCCGGGGAGCCCGTGTGATTGTCGTCGTTGCCGGCATGGAAGGGGCTCTTCCCAGTGTGGTCGGAGGGCTTGTGGACAAACCGGTCATCGCCGTCCCAACGTCTGTTGGCTACGGGGCAAGCTTTCACGGCCTTGCCGCCCTCTTGTCCATGCTCAACAGCTGTGCCGGCGGTGTCTCGGTGGTAAACATCGACAACGGCTTTGGCGCCGGATATATGGCAAGTATGATCAATAAGTTAAAGTGACAGTCATGGGATTATATCGTTAAAAATCCCTCCGGCGTCAGAGAGGTTGCCAACATGACAGCGTTGATATCTTCGTGTTCCGTCCAAGTATCGGCCTGCCGATTGGCTGGGTCGAGCCAGAATGCCTCAATTGCTTTTCCGATGGGAGCATAGTGCAGGATGGCGGTAATTTGCTCCGTCAATGCAGCTATGTTCGCAAAAGTTCCCAGGGGCGCTTCGTTAGTCAGCCTTTTGAGCTTTGCCAACGCCCTCAGGCCAAGAGAAAGACCGAATTCTCTAAATGCCAGGCGATAGTTAGCGGGCATCGTCAGAGGACTCCGGCGGAGGAAGGATTCCAGTCCCACCAGGGCTGTCGACAGGATATCTTCCAGAAGCCCCGGCATGATTATCATGCCTCGGACCGTCATTTGCGTCACACGGCAGGCGTCGGTCATGAGACCACCCAAACCGAGAGGATCATCCGTTGTCCAGTCCTTTCCCCGGCACATGGCGGCCATCTCGGCCATCTCTGCGGCGAGGTCGGGTCCTGCCGTTGTCGAGGTTGCCTGAAGTTCACTGTAGGTGATCAGACCATCGAGAGGATCATGATGGCCCATGGACGGTACAAGGGGGCGTGAGAGATCGATGCTCATCTTCCAATACATGCGCCTTGGTCCCCTGCCTCCCGGCCAATAGGTGAAGCGGCCATGGATCGCCTGGGCAAGTTCCCTGGCCTGGAAATGAAAGGCATCGTTGCCCGTAACCTGCCCGACCCGGTAAAGGGCATGCATCCATTTGGTCAGGTAGTGGAAGTACTGACCGTCGCGTTCCCATTCCAGACGTTCGTCAAAAGGCTCATCAGGTTGCCGTTCCTGCAATGCCTTTCCAATCCGCAGGCCCCCTGCCGTAGGATGTTTCCTGCCTTCATCCTCGTTCAAGCCGCTGATCCAGCCATGCCGGGAATCATCACCCCGGTGACGGCCAAGGGTCTCGTGGACCTGATCAACTAGGGTCAGGGCAAGGGACTTGAATGATTCATCACCCGTGAGACGGAATAATTCGAGAAAGTTGCAGACGGCAAAAGAGTCTGTCCAAAGGTAGCGCCGCGGCGGCTTTTGCCTGTCGGAAATGCCTGTTCTGTCGGCGAAATCATGCATCAACATCTGAACGACGGGCAATGAATCTTGCTTTTTCATGTTTTTCCTCCAAGTCGAAAAACAGGCAGTCCGATCAGCAGGTTTTTGAAATACTTGACCTTGGGCAGTCTGTTCAAAAGCTTGTCCCACCCTACAATGAAATTCACAGCGCAGCAGACGCCGTCCTGGCGAAAGCGTGGGATGAGCGATTTTCAACAGACTGCTGGTTCAAGTCGAGACAATACTAAAAAAAGAATAGGGGAAGAATCTCTTTTTATCAACCGAAATCCTTTCCCCATAGCGGATAGAGTCGTTCGCCATCGGAAATAGAATTAAGGGATATTGCCTACAAGTAAGCTTACTTTTTATCGCCATTGATCTTTTTCTCAATAATGGGATGATGTCTTTGAATGTATTTCGTGCAAAATTAAGCACACGAATTATTGCAAGTTTATGGAGGGTAAGCATATGAAGGCGGTACAAATTAATGCATATGGCGGTAATGAAGTTGTAAAGATAGATAACGATGTGTCCGTTCCCCCTTTGTCCCAGGGCGAGATTCTAGTGAAGATAAAAGCGGCGGGGATTAACCCCGTCGATTGGAAAATTCGTGAAGGCTTTCTTCATCAAAGGATGCCTTTGCGGTTCCCTTCAACACTTGGAGGGGATTTTTCAGGTGAGGTGGACAAGATCGGGGAAGGTGTTTCAGGCTTCAGTAAAGGCGACCAGGTTTATGGTTCTGCCCTTATCATGAGGGGCGGGTCCGGCGCATTTGCAGAGTTTGCCGTGGCTGCTGCAAAAGCCATAGCGCATAAGCCGAAAAGCTTAAACGATATCGAAGCTGCTGCCTTACCCCTGATCGGATCCAGCGCATGGCAAGCACTTGTCGAGCACATGCATCTTTCCAGTGGCCAAAAAATTCTTATTCATGGTGGCGCCGGTGGTATTGGTTCTATTGCCATTCAGCTTGCCAAACATCTCGGATCCTATGTGGCAACGACGGCAGCTGCGGAAGATATGCCGTATGTCAAGGAACTGGGCGCCGATAAGACGATAGATTATAAAAAACAGTCTTTTGAAGATCTGCTTAACGATTATGACGCCGCTTTCGATACTATCGGTGGCCAGATCTATGAAAAATCTTTCAAAATCCTGAAGAAAGGCGGCATCATCGTGTCCATGCTCGAACAACCCAGGTCGGACCTCATGGAACAATATGGTGTGAGGGCCATTGGACAATTCACACTAGTGAGCACCGAACGGTTGAAGAAAGTTGCTGAACTTGCCGATAAAGGCATTATCAAGGTTTTCATCGATAAGACATTCCCTCTGGAGCAAACGAAAGAGGCTCTTGATTATCAGCAAAAATCACACTCACGGGGAAAAGTCGTTCTCACTATTAATTAGAGTTTCAATTGATTTTTTAAAATCCAACAGAAAGATTGAAATGGGGCTTTTGTCCATATCCTGAACAGAAGCCCCATAACTTTCTGTCCCGTTGCCTCAAATTAAAATGTTACCGAAAGTGTAGTGACAAGAGGTAACGTTGCCTCATAAAGAAAGTTACCCCGGTTTGATGTGTGAGAAGATCGTTTTGAGTTTCTTTTCCATAGCCTTTCTTAGCAGGAATGGGTTGA
>CAZYDG010000020.1:0-30904 GCA_964645835.1 uncultured Syntrophaceae bacterium | reverse complement strand
GATCGTACTGCCAATCACCAGCGCGGGTAACTTCACCCGTACTGCTGGCTTTGCCGTATCGCTAGTAGGAGCAGGAACGAAGACAACGGGCGTTGTCCGGTGTGACCAGCCCCGCGCCCTTGATCTAGCCTCGCGCAACGCTCGCAAGCTGGGGGGCGTGCCGCCGTCAATCATGGACAAAGTACTGGCTAAGCTGACAACGATTTTCGAGTAACAATGTGACAACGATGACACTGGTGGTACTGAAACCCAAAAGCCTTGACTCGAATGGCGATTCCAGGCTCTAGACAGTAACTCCGTAAAGCCCCCATGGATCCATTAAGGTCCTGGGAGCTTTTTATTTTTGTGGATCACCCTTCCCTCTTCTCTAAAATCATTTTTCCTTCTTGACTGATGACACCCCCCCCCAAGGGCAAGCAGCGCCTTGGGGGGGGTTACATAAATTCTTTTGCGGGCCGGGCACCCATAAAGGGAGCTGATTGTTTAAATTGCGTTCAGCATTTTGGGGCTTTAGCATCGATCGTGGAAGTCCTGACGGGCTTCCTGTTCCTTTTCGAAATAGTGTCCGAAGGAAGTGGACTGATCATCGCCATGATAAATGGCCCAGGTAATATACTCTACATGGCCACCTTTTTCTCATGATGCCAGAACGATTTCTTTATCAGCATCTACACGTTTTCGTGTGATTTCTGTTGCCCCATTTGGCAATTTTTTCATGGTTGTATTCATTTTATAATCATCCTCTTCTTCAAACTCTCCATTCACCCAGGCCTTTTGACAATCGTGGCATCGGCCGTGATCGCTCATGGATGTAAGGTTCATAGGATCTGCCTTCACTTCTGTTCTAAAAGCTTGGCAATATACCCTTTCATTATCAAGTGAAGAACGCGTTAACTTGTTCTCCATCCAAAATCAACAGCCGGATCATAAAATAAGTCGCAAACTTTTTCGCAGCGACCACCTTTCTTCATAGCAAATATTTCATCATGTGGTTGTGCCACACATTGGTCTTCCCTAAGGATTGTGGACAGTCCAAAAAGCTGCTAAAACAGCAACAGGAGGACGAGGACAGTCATGGTTACGAGGGAAGACGTTTTACGCGTGAATTTAAGATCGAGGCGTTGGATTAGCAACCAGCAGCGATTACACAGTACTCGAGGTGGCCCAGGAATTGGATATCCAACCCCAACACACTTTACAGATGGGTTCAGCAGTACTGGCAGAACCCTAAGGAGGCTTTTCCTGGCAAGGGCAGACAGAACTCCGAAGATGAAGAACTTAGTCGCCTCAGACGCGAGAATCAATGTCTGAGAATGGAGCGTGACATCTTTTAAAAAGCAATGGCCATCTTCTCCAGCGACCCGAAATGATATTCCGTTTTATGCGGAGGCATCAGATGGAATTTTCTGTTTCGGTTATGTGCGATGTGTTTTCGGTCTCTCGCAGTGGTTATTATGCCCGTCTGAAAAGACCGGTCTCAAAGCGCAAGCAAGCCAACACAGAGCTTTTGGAGAAGATCCGTATCATCCATCGCAACAGCGATGCGAGTTACGGCAGCCCCCGTGTTTATCGGGATCTCAAAGAACACGGCGACACCTGCGGAGAGAACTGCATTGCTCGCCTGATGCTAGGAGATGGCCTAAAAGCAAAAACAAAGCGTCGTTTTAAAGCGACCACCGACTCGAAACACAATTTACCGGTTGCACCGAACCTGTTAAATCGGGAGTTCCATCTGCAAGTCCTTGCCGTTCGCTTCGCGGCGCCCGCAATTATAACGGAAAGAAATGCTCGATCTTTGTTCCTCGGGATGCGGATAAAACCTCCTACAAACTGTGATTCCACTTTATTTTTACACAGGCGATATAGTGCGGTGCGTCAGGTTGACGCGCATTGTTATTTGAGAAATCGTTGATACCATGTCTGATCAGGAAAGCCCTGTGATTAGAGACCTTCTCGCATGGCTACGATATAATCGGTCAACTCATGTTCCACATACTCGTCTATTTCTACGTTGCTTGAAGAGACAAACTGTAGCCCGAGGGACATGGTGTCCACGTCGTTCCGTATATTGCGAACAATGGCCTCACTTCTTAGCATGTCACCATTTTGCTTTAATTGCACCATGATGGCTACTTTGTCCTTGATCTTGATCTCGGGGAAATCTTTTATATCGGAGTTTCTAAACTCAAAGCTGCACCCGCCAATACTGAGATCAATAACATTTCCTTCATACAATTTTTGGCAATAAGAGACTGCTGCGTCTAGAATGCACGATATCCGTTCATGTTTTCTAAGGTTAACGTTTTCAATCGATTCCGGATAGGACAGGATTGATATCCTGAACGGTTCATTTATTATGCTTAGAAGGGTACAGCGAAAGGCGTAAACCTTTCCTGATGATAGATACCTTATTACGCAATGGTTCTTCTTGAAGAGTTTAGTTCTAATCTCAGCAATAGGTGGGGTGCTGACAATCAGGAATTTTCCAGCTTCCATACCGATGAGGGTGCTCCTTGATGAACCCAGCCCTTCAAATGCCAGTTGCATCATTGTTCCAAAATAAATAGTCGGAAGTTCGACGAATTCGTCTTTTTGGCTAGATGCGCTACGAGTTATGATGGATGCCACCTGTGTCCCTTATATTGATTTATTTTAGCTTGGCAGTACTTCTACATCAGTGAAGTATAGGAAGAACGGTTTTGTATGTCAATTAAAAATGACCGGGTGTCCTTCTGTGGCCGCATGAGATAAGCGACACCCAATAATTCCGATAACTCGCTTCCCCCGATTCATTAATTCTGACAGTTTTTTTGTCTTTTGGTCCTTCGGGTTGATGTGTAGCTTATATAAAAGTAAACAACTGAGTTACTTTTGACCGCAAATGTTTGCATCTACGAGTCAAGCATACGATCATAAGTAAATATTAAAGTATTACGGGTAGTACTCGTTTGCAGTCATAGGTCATCCTGCTTCAGAGCGGCAGTGAATTGATGTGCTCGATATATTTTTTTATATCGAATTTTGATTTGCATCCATTGTAGCTCATATAACGAATCTTGCCAAAAACTTCTCTTTCATTCCATGCCCTGTCGTGCACGCCTCCAATGCTCCAGGCGATGCCGGTATATCCGTTTGGGTCCCTCCCGTCCAGTTCATACCTGTCGTTCAGGTAGATCGCCGTCTCCAGGGCGATTTCCGGCGATTTAGTCCACTCCAGTATCTTCTTTGCCCAGTACATCCTCATGTAGCCGTGCATCTTACCGCGCTTCACCATCTCCATCTGTGCGGCATTCCAGAGATCATCGTGCGTTTGCGCGTTTTCAAACTGCTCTGTGGAATAGATAAATTTCCGTGGATCGCGGCGATGACTGTCGAGGGTCCTTCTTGCCCACTCGGGGAACCCGCTGACCTTGTCATAGCAGGGATTATAATGGCAGAAGTTATCGGACAATTCCCGCCTTACAATGAGCTCCTCCAGAAATGTGTTCTTTACATACTGCGGAGCTTCCGCCTTCATAACCTCCAGGGCAACCCGTTGTGCGGAGAGCTGCCCAAAGTGCAGATAGGGCGATAGGTTCGATTGGCCATCGGAACCCGGATCGTTTCTTAACTCTTCGTAGCGGGGTAATCTGTGCCCCACAAATGAGTGAAGTGCCCTGTGCGCTTCCTTTTCACCGGGCTGGATCCAGTCAACCTTGGGTATGGAACGGTCCACACCAAGCTTGCGCTCAATTTCATCCCAGTTGTTTCTCCGTGCCCCTTCCCGCCATGGAATGTGATGAATCTTCAGCCTGGGAAACGCATCGAGATATTCCTCCAACAATCTGTGGATCTTCGGTCTGATTGTGTAAGCGCCGTACTCCTGTTTCTGGGACGCAACCCAGCAAGGGACAACATTATGGGCGTCAATTTCATAAATGAGGCTGTCAACTCTCTGGGAAACCGCCTTCTTCCACGACTTTTTTATGCGCAGCGGATCAAAATCAGTCACGACCTCCTTCACCTGCTGTTTCACGAGCCAATCTGCCGCCACGGTCTCGGGAGCGCCTGCGAGTAGGAAGAACGGGATATTCTTTTTTGCGAGATTGTTTTCGACTTCACGCAGACCGGCCATCATGAAGGCATATTGCCTGCATGACGCTTTCAGAAATTCCGGCGCCAAGCAGAACATAACGGCGAGCGGCATCCCCGCATTCAGGGCAAGTTCCTGTGCCCATAATAATGCCCAATTGTCCTTCACACGCTGGTCGCGGCTCATCCAATATACGACAGGGCCTTCTCCTGTTTGACCTTCCCTGATAGTCCTCGCTCTCTTTCTGTTCACCATATCAGCATTAGGGCCTCTTCAATTCAGGAACGATTGATCAATATGATATTATGACTGGAAATGTTAAGCGTCAGCGACAACTGATGTATGGTCGAGATAATGTGGCGCCGTCAGGAGAATCCAGGCGGAAACGGAGAACACAAATATTGACCTGCAGCATCGGAAGAAGCTGATCTACTTGAGTCAATTAATTATAATTGTATTGTCCCTTACTTCATTTTGAACCAGATAGCCTGGTCCGGTATAATATCGCCATAGTCGGGACCATGACCTGTTATCGGACTGACATAAGCCCTGTAACCGATAAACATTGGATCAGTAAGAGCAATACCGGAGGCTGGCCCCCCCTCGGCCGTGGGTTCCGGAACGACAATCCATGGTTTTCTCTCCGGATCGGAAGGGGCCTGACGCAAGACTCTCACCGCATAGAGATATTTTTTATTGGGGTCGTTCGGGATGTAATAATTGGCGCTGTCGGTGTAATTATTTTTGCCATAAAGCGGATCCTTGCTGTCCCTGTTACCCATGCCGACTACCCCACCCCATATTGGGTCACCGCACCCAAATGTATATTTAGGAGGTGTGGAGTCATCAGGGCACGGGTTAAGTATTTTTTCGCCATAGACGGCGAAATTTGAATATGTGGATAGGCCGGTTACGGCATGGTTTATGCCATAGACGACCACTATGTCGTCTTTACCCAACGTGAAGTTGGCTGCCACACCCCCGGAAGAAGAACGCAGGTAGGGAGTATCGGAAGCTTCACCAGCCACAAATTTATGATAATTCGGCGAATTCGGGTCTTTCTCCATGAGGATGTCCCTGGACTCGGCGAACCATCTGATGGATGAGTAGTCATTATATTGGATGTACGGCGTATGGGCTTTAATAATTTCGTTTCGCAGATCTCTCAGACTATCCGCCAAAGACTTTTCTGTTTTAACAAGATCTTGCTCAGTTTTCGCTTTTCGTGTTGCCATTGGGGGAGTGTCATAAGGTTTCAAAGGATTCGGAATGTTATTGGACGTCGGTGTAACCCGGAATACTCTTGCATAGTTATCATTGCTGTTATAGTCATTTAACGATTTTGCATTGTAAACATTGGCGGCACGCACCAATATCAGGAATGTATCGTCCTGATTGTTGATGGGGGAGTTGACGCCCATGTTGAGCAACTTGGATGGTAATATATAGGTATTAATCATCGATTCGGGATAACCGGCTGCTTTGGCCTGCGCTACTATGCGATCATTGACGGCCTGGTCGGCCGTGAAGATTATGATTGTGTTTTTCTGGAAGGTGCTGCCGCCTCCTTCGACTTTAATCTGGGTGTTATTGAGCGGGTCTCCCACGGCAGCAAATATCCAGTCTCCTTTTTTAGATATTTTACCGGCAGACCTTGACCAGAGAAAGGGCGTAAAGCTGAAGTAATCACCCGATGGCGGTGTCAACCCCACGTAGACGATGGCCTCGTAAGGTTGGAGTCGGAAAATCCCTGACGTCCCTGTTGCCTGATCATCTGCCTCAGTAGCTTTATAGGAGGGAACTTGCAGTCTTTTATACGGCACACCGTAGTTAAAGCCCGCAGCTGAATCAGTTATGTTATAGTTAGTATAATAGGCAATATCACTAAGAGGCATGGACCCCTCCTGGACAATATTCCCATTATTTGTAAGTCCCTGAACAAACTGATCTGCCCTGTTGTCTGCAGAACTGGTTGTCAAAGTATTGTACGTATCGCCTTTACAGGCTGCAAGCTGCAGTAAAGACATGAAGACAAGACTTGAAAAAAGAACTACTCGTAACCAGGTAATTACTGAATTCATCATAATATTATCTCCATTCTGAATTAGTGGCGCAAAGGCCTTTTACCAATAGCCCATACTGAACTCATTGACCGTTATTTTGAAATTCGGCTCGATCCAGCTTTTCCTGTGTAAAATAAAATAATTTAAAAAACAAGAGTCTTTGACAGCTTTATTTTCGTAATTCCTGCAATGAAATCCTTCACGCTGATGTGACGTCACCAAAAGTCCAATGCACGAAACAAAAGACCTGGTAAAACCGATCTTCTCTTTGTTTCCACTTGGAACCGTAAAGTTGAAAATCTCCAGTTGATAATTTTAGGAGTATATGCAAAATCTCAAACAAAATTTCGATTATCTGCAAAATTGAGAGATATAAATATCAGAGTCAATAGATTTGTCAGAGCTTACGGTTTCTCCATGCTGCTGGTGGTTTCTGTTCTGGCGGGAGCTGCCCTCGGCCTCGTCTACGGCAGAGATGCCGTCATATTCAAACCTTTGGGGGATATATTCCTCAATCTCCTGTTTACAATCATCATTCCCTTAGTTTTTTTCTCCATTTCATCAGCCGTGGCCGGAATGACGGACATGAAGCGCCTGGGGACAATCATGTCTGCCATGATTGTCGTCTTTACAGTGGCCGGCTTTATAGCTGCCTCTATAATGATCATCGGCGTCACGTTATACCCGCCGGCGGCGAATATGAAAATCGACCTGGAGACACCCCTTAATATTGAACATTTCAATACCTCTGAGCAGATTGTAAAGGCATTCACGGTATCCGACTTCCGGGATATTCTGAGCAAGAAAAATATGCTGGCCCTGATCATATTTTCCATTCTTACCGGTCTCGGCGCATCTGCCGCCGGCGAAAAAGGAAAAGCTTTTTCAGATTTCCTGAGCTCTGCGACTGAAGTCATGATGAAGGTTATCGGCTACATCATGCTCTACGCTCCAATCGGTTTATGCGCATACTTCGCATATCTCACAGGGTCTTTCGGCACGGAGTTGCTGGCTTCTTATGTAAGGGTCATCACACTCTATTTTCCTCTTTCCATCATGTATTTTTTTGTGGTCTTTACATTTTATGTCTATCTTGCAGCAGGGGGAACCGGCGTAAAGGCATTCTGGAAAAATATCATTCCCCCATCCGTCACTTCTCTCGCTACGGGAAGCAGCATGGTGACAATCCCATCCAACCTGGATGCCGCTGACAGGATGGGCGTTCCCCGAGATATCAGCGATATTATTATTCCTGTAGGCGCGACACTTCATATGGAGGGGTCATGCCTCGCCGCCGTATTAAAAATTGCCTTTCTCTTCGGGGTTTTCCAAATGGATTTTTCAGGCGCCGGTACAATATTGACGGCGATTGGAATCGGCATGCTGACGGGAATGGTCGTAAGTGGAATACCTGGGGGAGGTACGATCGGTGAACTGCTGATTATCTCTCTTTACGGTTTCCCTCCTGAAGCTTTCCCGCTGATTACAATGATCGGCACTCTGGTGGATGCGCCCGCAACGATGGTAAATGCAGTCGGCGATAACGTGGCTAGCATATTGGTTGCCAGAATACTTGGCGGAAAAAACTGGTCAGAAAAAACAGCCGCCTGACGGGCTGTTGAAAAACGCCCATCCCACGCTTTCGCGGGGACGGCGTCTTCTGCGTTGCCCTCAAGCTTCTTCATTCGACGCACTTTTATGTACGCTGTCCCCCGCCGGCGGGGGTGCAGGGGGTGGTAGCCTCACCTTTTGCGCGCCTTGCATCTGGACATCCCGTATCAGGTATGTGACGAGCTTTTGAACAGCCTGAGCAAAATCGAGTTTTTCAACAGCCGGCTAAATTTAAATCAGTGAACTTTACTCTTGCCCAAATACCGAATCATCATCATGGTTATGTCATCGGATTGGGGCGCTTTTCCAGTGAAAGAGCGGATATTGGCCATGATGCCGTAAACAATATCTCTGATGCCGCTTCCTTGCAGTGTGGATAGACCAAGTTCCAGCTGTTCCTCTGAAAAAGGTTCCTCACGCAGATTCATTGCTTCGGTCACGCCGTCAGTGTAGAGGAACAGGCTATCGCCCGGCTCCAAAAGGAGTTGTTCTCGCTGGTAGGTTACGTCTTCCAACGTACCGACCATCGGACAGCCCGATATCGGCAGCCAGGAAATGGTTCCGTCGCGCTTCAGGTGCAGCGGCGGATTATGGCCGCCGTTGGCGTACGCTAATTCCCCGCTCTCCGTATCAAATATACCGAAAAAGGTCGTGACAAACATGCATGAATCGTTTCCTCTGGCAAGTTCGTTATTAACGCGGGATAAAATTTCATCGGGGGACAGACCGTAACGTGCAGTGGCCTTGATGAGCGTCATGGACATGGCCATGAAAAGCGCGGCCGGCACCCCTTTGCCCGATACATCGGCAATTACTAAGCAGAGGTGAGTATCATCAATGAAAAAGAAATCATAGAAATCTCCTCCCACTTCTTTGGCTGGCTGCATCAGAGCGAAAAGGTCGAATTCCTGCCGATCCGGGAAAGGCGGAAATATCTTGGGGAGAAGCCCCATCTGGATATCATGGGCAATGTTCAGCTCACTTTCGATCCTTTCCTTGGCGACTGTTGTCTCCGTAAGTTTCTTGATGTGATCCTTGAGCGAATTTCTCATCACCTGAAACGCGATAGTGAGGGTATCCACTTCATCATGAGAGCGCGCCGCCAGCCGTTCGTTGTTTAAGCATACTTTTTCATCGAGGGAGCTTTTCATCACCCGAAACGCAACGTTAAGTTTTCCAACTTCATCATGCGATCGAACCGGAGGCAATTCCACATCAAAATTACCTCCCGCAATTTCGGCCGTCGCCTCGGCCAGATGACTCAGCGGTGTCGTAATGGAGCGGGCGATGAATGTCACCACCAGCGCAAGCAGGAAAATACCGACCAGTCCCATGATCGCCCCGGTAATACTTAATGTCTTGACCTGGGCCAGCAGTTCCGCTTCGGGGAAAACCACAGCCAGGGTCCAGCCGACGGAAGGGATCGGCGCATAATAGAGCCAACTTTGGTCCCCTTTGAAACTTGTAAAGGGGATAAAGCCCGAGCCGCCTTTGATCATCCTCTTGCCTAGTATGCGCAGCGCCGGATCGTTACGCGACTCGGCGATGCTGAAGATGGTGTCGTTCATGATCATCTCCCTGTCCGGATGGGTAACAATGGTGCCGTTACGGGACAAGAGGAAGGCATAGCCGCTTTGAAGCACTTTGATCGATCCGACCAGTTGCGTCAGCCATTCCAGTGAAATATCCGAAACTACGATGCCGCTGAGACGCCTGGAACCATTCGTTGTTTCAAAAAAAGGGACTGAGCAGGTCGCCATCAGGATTCCTGTACCATTTTCATCATAATAGGGTTCAGTCCATTCTACCGCCTCCATTTCCCGGCTTATCTGGTACCAATCCTTTCGCAGATACAGGAAGGAACTCTCCGTCACGTAGACCAGGTTCTCCTTGTCTCTGCGAAAATACGGGGCGTAGGGGCGTGAATAGGGACCGGTGGCGTGTGGCTCGAACGCAGCGCCGCAGCCGTAAATCTGAGGGTTGTCTGCAAGGACCGCTTTTAACAGGGCGATTCTCAACTCATGCGTCGTAGCGCCGTGTTCCAGGGAGCGAGCCAGACCTTCGCTAGCCTTGGTCACCCCGTTCAATACCGTCTCCACACGGTTCACCGAGGCCAGAGTCAGGTTGCGGGCATTATTTTCCAGCTCCTTTTCCAGAATAATATGGGAACGGTAGTAGTTATACCCGAAGATCATCATAAAGATACAGGCGCTGCAAATTGTGATGATCAGGATCAGTTTAAAGGCAATGCTTCTATTGGCGAGCATTGGCTGCCCCCAAGAATGTCTTGAAGCCGGGTAGTTCTTTGATCACCCTGTTCTTGATTAAAATCTGCCCGGTCGTCTCATAATCGGCTTGCCATAGCAGACCGATTCCTCCCCGGCCTGCAGGAGGTGTGATCAGATCCTGCATCCGTTCCAGCATCCATTTCTGGTGCGTTCGATTGGCCGGGATCTTCGCCTGCCGCATGTATTTGATGATAATATCCAGCGCTTCATCAGGATGGGCAAAGGCATAGTTCCATCCTTCCAGCGACGCCTGTACAAAGGCCTGTGCCAAAGCCGGATCCTTGCTAACCGTTTCCTCGAGGGCATATAGACCGTCTTCCGGCAGATTGACGCCATAATCTTTGAATAGAAATATGTTCAGTTCATCGGGGTCAAAGCCCGCATTCAGGATGGTGTGGTATTCGTTATACCACATGGCGGAAGCCACATCGATACCGCCGCGCAAAAAAAGGTTTACGGTATAAGACTGTGGTATCTCCCGCACATGAAGGCCATATTTCTTAAAAAAAGTATGAGGGGGAATGGCGAAAGGACCGCCCCATAACCCGACCTTTTTGCCGTTCATGTCAGCCGGGGTTTTGATGCCACTTGATTTCTTGGCAATAAGCATCATGGAGGATTGCTGAATAATTTGAGCCAGATTGACGAGCCGCACTCCGGATGCGCGCTCCTGAATAGCCGTGGTAAGCCAGAGAACGGCAAAATCCGTTTTGCCGCTGCGCAGATATTCGGAGCTCGAATAGTCCGGCCCTCCGTTTATGATGGTCAGGTCAATACCATGCTTTCGATAAATTCCCTTGTCCAGCGCCGTGTAATATCCGGCAAACTGGGCCTGCGGACTCCAGAGCGGCATGAATGAGGCCTTCTTGATCGACTGCGCAAGAGCGGTAGCCGTCGGCGTTACAAAAGCAAAGCAGAGTGCCGTAACAAGCAGCAGAGCTGATCTGGCTGTCACTGATATTGTTTCTTTCATGATGAATTATACCTCTTCGTCATGCTTGCTGAGAAAGAATAATTGCCACATATACGGGCAGTTCCGATTGATACGCTGGCTGTATGGTACGAGTTCACATATTACAAAATGAGCTATCACTGAATTTTGGACAATGCAAGAGTCCTTTAAGGGCCCCCCCATTATTTCCATCCTAAACTTCCTTTGTCCAGGAAGCCCCGAAAAAAGTGTGAGCAACTGACTTTCGCTGTTATGATTCACTTTGGATAACATTTGGTTATTAATAAGAAATCAATTATTGACTATTCCATCTGTTGGTGGTAGAGAGATTGATAAAATTTTATCAGGGTATGTCGATAGTTAATATATAACCTTCCCATCTTTTGAAGTGAGGGGTTACTATGGGCCTATGATTAAACCCCCATTTCTCAATTGGAGATGGGGGCTTTGTTTTTACTGAGGGACATTATGCCGCCACTGGATAATCACAAAATGGACATAGCCATATTATTAATAGAAAAAAATGAGCAAATTCAAGATAATTTGTCACAGCTTTTAATTCAAAAAGCAGAAAGAGTTTATACGGCGGACAACGGAAAAACCGGGATTGAGATTTTCAACCAATACTCTCCGGATATCGTTATCGCGGATATCAAGATGATAAACGATAACGGCATCGAAATGGCGAGAGAAATCAAAGGAATCGATCAGAAGGTGCAAATAGTTGCCATGATATCAGGCAACGATTCGGAATATTTCCTGGAAGCAATCGACATAGGAATTGACTACTATGTCACAAAACCGGTCAAGCCGGAAAAGCTGTTTATGGCGCTGGAAAAATGTTTTGATTATATTATTTTGGGTAAAGATCAGGAAAAACAGAGGATAAAAAATGAGGAAGGGATTATCACCCATTTTGTAGTCGCAAAGGAAAATAACTCCGAAAAAAAAGATGTCGGGAATCAGCAAACACAAAAGAGGCAAATGCGCCGCAGAAAGAATGATATCATCGATCAGGATTTAATAAATGCCCGACAAATTCAAATGGCCCTTCTCCCAAGAGAAATACCGTCTCACAATCAATTATTGATAGACTATCGCTACCAGCCGCTGGGATCGCTGGGTGGAGATTATTTCTCCTTTACCACGCTCCGTGAAGGGGGGATGGGTATTTTTCTGGGGGATGTCACAGGTCATGGAGTTTCTGCAGCATTATTCCTGGCCCTGGTAAAGGCATCGACGGACCGTGCATGTCGCCAGCATGGACAAAGCCCGAAAGACTATATAAAGGCTTTGAACAGTGAATTGATAAACAACATGACAACAAACTTCCTGACTGCCATATACGGCTACTTTTCCTTTAATCATAATTCCGGTAACTATGATTCCGGTAATCATGATTCTGGTGTTACATTTAATTTTGCAATCGGCGGGCACCCTCCCCCGATCATCTACAGGGCTTCCACAAACCATGTGGAACTGCTGCGATTAAAAGGAACAATCCTGGGGGCAATTGACAATATTGTCTTACAGGAAACATCCATAGTCTTAAATAATGGTGATTGCATTTTTCTCTACACGGACGGGCTTAACGAAACAATTAATTCAAATAATGATCTTCTTGGATTTGATAGACTCTGCAGGCTCATTTGCCAGGCGAAGCGCTCCGATCTGAGCACCACATTGGATTCTATTATAAACGGTGTCGAAAAATACAGGGGCCGCGCCCCTATCAATGATGATGTCGTTCTAATCGGATGCGAGGTCATTTGAACCTGGGGCGCCGGATAACTGATACACAGCGATATGTATAGTTGCGCATACCGTCATTCCCGCGCATGCGGGAATCCAGAAAATCAACTGGATGCCGGATCAAGTCCGGCATGACAAATCGTTTTGTATTTGTGGTGTTGTGAATATAATTAAAAATTGATGAAAACTCTTTTTTCATCAGCCTGCTGAAAACTGCTCAACTCCAGAGGAGGGGAAATGGAGATAAATGTCAGGAAAGAACAAAATGCCGTAACGGTCACAGCTATAGGTCGCATAGACACCCTGTCGGCGCCGCAGTTTGATCAAACGCTCGATAATCTCATAGCAGAAGGCGACAGATGCATCATAATTGATTTTGAATTAGTTGACTATATCAGCAGTGCCGGACTGCAGACGATTCTGGCTGCTGCCAAAAGACTGGAAAAGTTAAGCGGAGAGATCATTTTACTGAATCTCTCTGGGGTTGTTGAAGAGACGATTGAACTTTCAGGATTTGACGCGATTTTTCGTATCTTTGACAACAGTAACATAGACATGGACAAAATCTAATGATCTTTGCCGATGGATCTCGATACTATCAATATAAGTTGTCGACAAGTCGGGTCACTCATCAGCATTTTATCACCTCTTTTTCCACTGGGCACCGAAAATTTGGGTAGGGACGCAACGCCAGAGGCAGGATATCCCCAGGAGGACTTCCCATGAAACTTGACTTTGTCCATCCTATTGGAGTTTTTGATTCCGGTGTCGGCGGTCTCACCGTCGTGCGTGCCCTTATGGACCGGCTACCTTATGAGAATATTATTTATTTTGGGGATACGGCCCGCGTCCCCTATGGTATCAAGTCCGTAGAGACGATCAGCAGTTATGCCCTGCAGATTACGGAATTTCTTTTGCAGCAGAAAGTGAAGCTTCTGATCATCGCCTGCAACACCATCGCGTCGGTCGCCTATGAACCCATCAGTGAACATTCACCCGTGCCGGTGATCGATGTGATTGATGCGGGTGCTTTTATCGCCGCCTCGGAAACGCGGAGCGGGGAGATCGGTGTTATCGGGACACCGACAACGATCAACAGCAACGCTTACGCCCGCGCTATCCATCGCTACAATCCAAACGCCCGGGTTTATTCCCAGGCGTGCCCTCTATTCGTACCCCTCGTTGAAGAAGGTTGGCTGGATCATCCCGCAACACGCCTCATTGCCCAGGAGTATCTCAAGCCCATTCTGGCCGAGAATCTCGATACACTTGTACTGGGCTGCACTCATTATCCGCTGCTGAAGCCGCTGCTCCGAAAACTGGTGAAGTCGGACGTTCGCCTGGTCGATTCCGCCGACGCCATGGCGGCAATTACCGCCGCCTTGCTGACGGAAAAAAAGGTGGCCAATCCCGTCCGGTTACCGCCGGAATACCGATTCTGCGTCACCGATGTACCCTACCGCTTTCAAACCATCGGTGAACGCTTTCTGGGCCGGACACTGTCCAATGTAAATCTGGTGAAACTATGAACCGTAACAAAATTCATCAAAAGGCACAGATAGTTTATCTTTCCCATGGGGGAGGACCCTTGCCGATTCTTGGAGATGGCAGCCACCAGGCAATGATCGATTTCATGGTTCAGCTCCCATCACTTTTGAAGAAACCGGACGCGATCCTGGTCATCAGCGCCCATTGGGAAGAGCACGTTGCCACTTTGCTCAGTCCGGCATCTCCTACTTTGTTCTATGACTATTATGGTTTTCCTGAAGAAGCATACGCCATTACCTATCCAGTACCCGGCAATACCGATCTGGCGGCGAGGATCATCGGATTGTTGAACCAAAATGAAATTCCGGCGCGCATAGATACTCGGCGGGGATTTGACCATGGACTATTCATTCCTCTGAAGATAATGTATCCGGAAGCGGACATCCCTGCCCTGCAGCTATCGCTGCTGCGCGGCCTTGACCCTGTGGCGCACGTGTTGCTTGGTAAAGCGTTGCGCGCTTTGCTTGATGATAATATACTCGTTATTGGGTCTGGGTTCTCGTTTCATAATATGGGAGCCTTCAATTGGGAAGGTGGCCGCAGACCCGATGCATCCAACGACAGCTTTCAGGATTGGCTGATTGAAACATGCACTGGTCCGTTATCTTTGTCTGACCGGCAACAGCGCCTGATCGAATGGCAGAAAGCACCGGGCGCCCGATATTGCCACCCGCGTGAAGAGCACTTATTGCCGATCCATGTCTGCGCAGGTATGGCCGACGAAGCTGCAACGAAAATCTTTGATGACTATATAATAGGCAAGCGTTCGATTGCATTATTGTGGTAAGATTGGTACCGGATGTCACACTGGCGATTAGAAGACCAAAAGCACTACCTAATCTTCTTATTGACGCCCTGCCTGCTGTAACTTATACTGAAATAAAATAATCAATGATTTTATTGATGTTAGCCTTAAAAGCACCCAAGATGACGAGGAGCCAATCATGAAATGTCCCCGCTGCACAGTTCCTCTCGAATGGAAGCCCGGCGCTGGCGCCGGTTTGAACTGCTGCCCTTCATGTCAGGGATTGTGGCTAGATAGTGCCTTCCTGAGCGAGGTCAGACGCAATCATGAAGTGGACCTTGCCGACGATTTCGGCGCACTCCCCGGCACCAAGACCTCTGCCATCATGTGCCCTGGTGATGGTGCAAGGATGCTAACGCTCACACATCTGGGAGTGGAGGTGGACACATGTCCGGAATGCAAGGGGCTTTGGCTGGATAAGGGGGAGTGGGAGAAGCTGGTGGAGACCTATCGCTCCAGAGTATCGAAAGCCGGTATTGCTGCCGCCGCCGTCGGCGGTGCCGCAGTACTTGGCGGGACGGCTGCACTTGCCGGGCAGAGAACCCAGTCATCCAACTCCTTCGTCACGAGAAACAGGGGGTCAAGCAACCAGGGCGATGTGGTCTGCGATGTGGTGGAGGCATCGGCCGACGGTCTTCTCGAAGGGGCCTTCAGTCTGATCGGCACGATCTGCAGCTCGATTTTTGATTGAACGGATCGGGCGATTGCGCAAAATTAAACGAATAAGGAGAACCGTTAATCATGTCACAGGTAAAAAAAGGCAGTTGGGTAAAGATCTTTTATACGGGAAAACTAAAGGACGGAAAGGTCTTTGAGACGAATATAGGTAGTACACCGCTGGAATTTAAAGTGGGGAAGGGCAAGGTCATCAAGGGCTTTGAAAATGCCGTCCTGGGCATGAAGGCGGGTGAGACCAGGACCGTCACCATCAAACCGGCTGACGGGTATGGGGCCAAGAACCAAGAGTTGATATGGGTCGTGGCACCTAAGGAACTTCCCGCAGGCATAACACCGGCACTGGAAGCGGAGGTTGCCTTCACCCGGCCGGATGGTACGGAGATAGACGGGCGTATCACCAAAATCGAAGAAGACCAGATTACCATTGACGGCAATCATCCTCTCGCCGGCCGCAACCTGACCTTCGAAATCAAAATGGTTGAAGTGAAATAACCCTATACCGGTCCCATTAATCTCGATGTCAATTCAAATGCCGTTGCGGCACTTTTCGACAAGACCGGGCCGGGAATTCTTGTCACGCACTCACATAGTGGTGGTATGGGTTGGCTCACGGCAATCAAGAGCCGAAAGGTCCGCGCCATCGTTGCTTACGAACCGGGCAGCAATTTCATCTTCCCGAACGGCGAGGTGCCTTCCCCAATAATGAGCTCAGGCGGCCCGTTGGAGGCAAATGGCGTACCTCTGTCGGATTTCATGATGCTTACAAAAATCCCCATCATCATCTTCTACGGCGACAAAATTCCGGAGAAGCCGACAGCTAATCCGGGGCAAAATTTCTGGCGCGTACGAATCGAAATGGCAAAGCTATGGAGAGATGCTTTGAACCGCCGAGGCGGTGATGTAACCGTGGTGCATCTGCCTGAAATAGGCATTCGCGGCAACACACACTTTCCCTTCTCGGACCTGAACAATATCGAAATAGAGGATTTGATGTACAAGTATCTTAAGAAGAAGGACTTGAACTGAACCGCGGCAAATGACTCTTCGCTTCCGGTCTTGGTGACCGAAGTGCCAAGGCAGTTTTCTGCAACGGCGATAGGTGAATTCAAGATCTTTGATAATTTT
Organism: uncultured Syntrophaceae bacterium; assembly: GCA_964645835.1. Classification (GTDB taxonomy): domain Bacteria; phylum Desulfobacterota; class Syntrophia; order Syntrophales; family UBA8958; genus CAZBME01. The sequence continues at coordinate 14,010 of CAZYDG010000020.1, read as the reverse complement.
ATTGAAGTCATCAGGAGCGATCATATTTGTTTTGTAGCAGCTTTCGATCGGAATTCAGCGGGCGAACATGAGAGATAATGAGAACAATGTCGATAGCTTGTACATCTACAAAGGGTGAGTGTTGGCATGTCGCGGAGAAGCCAAGCTTTCCATATACAGCTTCAGGATTTGGAAATAAGCTTTCATGAAACTGTTTTGGGATAAACGTCATCAGGCATGCTGTTATTGTATTAATGATCTGAAAAGACCAAAAAGACATATTTGTTATAATTTCTCCCATTTACGTTCCTTATAAATTTCTCTAACGGTTTATTGTGTGACTACTCATGATTGTTATGCCTTTTCATACATTACCCGCTGTTCATGGGTCATCTTTCCGAGGTGATTTTTCGCTTCCGACGGTGTAACCGCTTCACATGTTCCATCCGGGTGTTGAACCACCACGCCGCTCTGGGTCAACATTTTATACCGCCGCCTGCGCACTTTTTTATCCGGATGACACACCAGCATGCAATTGCCACAGGTGAAATTGATGCGGTTTCCGGGCATCAGAAAATGAAAAAAGCCCCTTTCCTGACGGGGCCTGTTCTTATAAGCATCAGCCGCATTAATGATGGCGGGCAGGAACTCTTCATCCTTTTCGGGTATTGGAAACCTGGCAGGAGACCAGGTTGACCATCTGCCGGATTTGTGCAGACCAGTGAAACCGCCGCATACATAGTCACATCGACTATGGCTGCGATGTAGGGAATAAGAAAAATCAACGTCCCCCATCCGGATGACTGTCTTATTGTCCGCATCCATATATCCCGACGCGCAGGATGCAATGCACATCCGGCACAAATCGCAGTAATTGTCCTCCGGCGGCAACGGTTCGGTTGGAATCAAGGCTGCCGTTGTGACCAGCGACCCCAGGATAACCGCCGCACCATACTCGCGGGTAATGACATTTCCCGAAAGACCGAAATAGCCGATCCCGGACCTGACTGCCAAATATCTATGCGAAACAGGCGGCTTCTCGTCAAAGGGACCATTCGGTGTGTCGGTCCGATAAGTCAAATTGGCCGTCTGCCCCACTGACGTATACCCTTTTTGATTCAGGTAACTTGCGACTTCAAAAGAGATGCCGCTTACCAGCGAGTTGGTGCGAATGTTGTCCATTTCGTGAGAGCGGTGGTCTCTTTTTTGAAGATATGGTTCGATATGTAATTGATTCAGAGGCACCAGAAAACTGACCGCCGATTTTGCCCCCGGCAGCACATAAGGCAAATCTACTGAGGGTGGTCCACCAGACAGGGTTTCTATAGTTGCAACTCCTACGGCAGTTGCCCCGAGACATTTTACCAGTTCCTTTATCCTGCCTGTCAGTTTTTCCATACACTGCTCCTTTATGTTCAGGAATTCATCATTCAGTCACATTATACAACAGGTGGTCTGTTAATAACCAGTTCTGACTTTCCCTAGAAGCAAAACTTTCATATCTCCATTTGCCTTATAACTGGCAAAAAGAAGATAAGGGGCAAGTATGCTCATTCCACCAAAGAAGCCCAGAATGCCCAATGCGAGTCCGCCGGGCGAGAAATGATGACGCCAGGAAAGCCATAGTCCTGAAAGTGTCAGAAATCCCGTAAAGTCTAAATTGAACTGACCGGGCCAGTTCATCGCTGCCATATCGCCAAAGAAAACGGGAAACAGATTCCATCCGTGATTTATGCCGACAATGGACGTGTAAATGATCAGGCATGTAAAAATCGAACCTAACAAAATTCTGAATGCATTCATAGTTTATCTCCCTTCAAAATCAATTTATGTTCAATGATAACCTTCAAGGTAATTGAATTGTCTTGCCGATAATTATATCATCACTGGTAACGAAGTCTATTACCCTGGAGGTAAGATTTATGCGCTATTTGATAAAAAAAGAGAAAAAACATGAATCGGTTGGTGAAATGCTGCGCTTCTGGAGGCGGTTGAACAGAATCAGCCAGATGGATCTGGCGCTGGATGTTGACATCTCCCCCAAGCATTTGAGTTTTGTGGAAACCGGAAAATCCAATCCCAGCCGTGATCTGGTATCAAAAATAGCGCATTCATTAAAATTGCCCTTCAGGCATCGAAATGCTTTCCTGATGGCAGCCGGTTATGCTCCAGAATTTGAAGAACAGCCCTTTGACGGGCATCAAATGGAGATTGTCCGGGGCGCTTTGCGCCGAATGATTGAAAAGCATGAGCCCTACCCAGCTTTCGTGGTCAATACAGGCTATAAGATTCTCATGAAAAATTCCGGCTATGACAAAATAATTAAGTTCTATGGCGGAGAAAATACTCTAAAGAAGTACGACAATGCGATTCGCATTCTTTTCTCGGACGATGGTTTGCGTGATTATGTTCAAGGCTGGCCAGTAGTAGAACAATTTCTGCTTGCCCGGTTGTGGGAAGAAGTGGTTTCAACTCAAAATGCTGAATTGATCGTATTGTATAAAGAAATTTCTCAGTTTAAGGGTAGCAGCACGCCGACTGATTTTCAAATGGATAGCAATCTTCCGATAATGAGTCTGGTCCTGGAAAAGAATTCAAGGAAGGCAAGCTTCTTTACCATGATCACGACGCTTGGAACACCTCTTGATTTGACTACCCAGGAACTCCGGCTGGAATTTCTTTTCCCATCAGATGAACAGACAAAACAATGGTTTCATCCTTGATTTTAAAAAGGTCTGGCTTAAAATAGCTATTGATGGAGTCTATATTTTCGATCGTAATGTTGCATATTCTCAATAATCACCGCGTGCTTTATAACAGGAAGTTGTGCGTACCGTACCGGTCGGGAATAACCATGATCATCAATGCATATGTTTCGACCTGTTATCATTGCTCAACAAGATTTAACCAGAGCTTGCTTTGCTATACGGGACGCCAATGAAATCAACTAGTGTAACAAGAAGAAACTATTAAGCGCCCGGACATATTTATAAGAAATAGAGACGTAAGAATGGTGGCCAGCCACCAATTAATAGTTTTATCATGTCTTTCTATGGCGCCGGACAACTCCCTGCGGTCGCCACCGCTGAACAGGATGTTAGCTGCCCTTTCTTAGACGCAAACGAAGACTTTTATGTTACGGTCATAGCCAGGTCGAAACGATCCAGGTTCATGACTTTGTTCCAAACGGCCACAAAATCGTGCAGGAATTTATCCTGGGAGTCCTCACATCCGTAAACCTCAGCCAAGGCCCGGAGCTGGGAGTTAGAACCGAAAATGAGGTCGACACGGGTGCCGGTCCACTTGAGTTCGCCTGTTATGCGATCACGACCCTCGAACACATCTTTGTCTTTCGCGGTTGCATTCCAGGTCGTTCTCATGTCGAGCAGATTCACGAAGAAGTCATTGGTAAGCGTCTCCGGTCGTTTGGTGAAAACGCCGTGCGGGGATTGTCCGAAGTTAGCATTCAAGACGCGCATACCGCCCACCAGCACTGTCATTTCGGGTGCGCTCAAGGTCAGCAATTGTGCCTTGTCAACCAGCAACTCCTCAGCCAATACGGCATACCGGGTCTTCTGATAGTTGCGGAAGCCGTCCGCGACCGGCTCAAGTACGGCGAACGACGCCACGTCGGTTTGCTCCTGCAAGGCATCCATGCGTCCCGGCATGAAGGGAACTGTCACCTCGCGACCAGCATTTTTTGCAGCCTGTTCAACGCCTGCGCAACCAGCAAGAATGATAAGGTCAGCCAGTGATACCTTCTTGCCGCTGGGCTGCGCGCTGTTGAACGCGCTCTGGATGTCTTCCAGGGCCTTGAGTACCTTCGCCAGCCGGGCTGGCTGGTTGACTTCCCAATCCTTTTGCGGTGCCAGACGAATGCGGGCACCGTTGGCGCCGCCGCGCTTGTCGGAACCACGGAAAGTGGACGCCGACGCCCAGGCCGTCGAAACCAGCTCAGACACTGACAGGCCGGAAGCCAGGATCTTGCCTTTAAGGGAGACAATATCCCGAGCATCAATCAATTTGTGATTGACGGCTGGGACGGGGTCTTGCCAGATGAGTTCTTCTGCCGGAACCTCTGGGCCGAGATAGCGTGCGCGCGGGCCCATATCGCGGTGCGTCAGCTTGAACCACGCCCGGGCAAACGCGTCCGCTAACTGATCCGGGTTTTCCATGTAGCGCCGTGATATCTTTTCGTAGATAGGGTCGAACCGCAAAGCGAGGTCCGTAGTCAGCATAGATGGCGTGTGACGCGTTGACGGGTCGTGCGCATCCGGTACGGTACCGGCACCTGCGCCATCCTTCGGCTTCCACTGGTGCGCACCGGCCGGGCTCTTCGTCAGCTCCCATTCATAGCGGAACAGGTTCCTGAAGAAGCTGTTGCTCCATTTCGTAGGTGTGGTGGTCCAGATGACTTCCAGGCCGCTCGTGATCGTGTCGGCACCCTTGCCGGTGCCAAAGCTGCTCTTCCAGCCCAGGCCCTGCTCCTCGATGCCAGCCGCTTCGGGCTCAGGCCCAACATGTTTCGCGTCACCGGCGCCGTGGGTCTTACCGAACGCATGGCCGCCCGCGATTAAGGCCACCGTCTCCTCGTCGTTCATCGCCATGCGAGAAAAGATCTCGCGGATATCACGCGCCGCAGCGATCGGGTCCGGGTTGCCGTTCGGACCTTCAGGATTGACGTAAATTAAGCCCATCTGCACGGCCGCGAGCGGATTATCGAGATCCCGTTCGCCAGTGTAGCGTTCGTCGCCCAGCCATTTGTCTTCGGAACCCCAATAGACGTCCTTTTCCGGTTCCCATATGTCCTCACGCCCTCCTCCGAAACCGAAGGTCTTGAAACCCATAGATTCCAATGCGACGTTGCCGGTGAGGATCATAAGGTCGGCCCAGGAAATCTTCCGGCCATATTTCTGTTTGATCGGCCACAGCAGTCGGCGCGCCTTGTCGAGGTTCACATTGTCAGGCCAGCTGTTGAGGGGTGCAAAGCGCTGGTTGCCTTTGCCTGCGCCGCCGCGGCCATCGCCGGTACGGTAGGTGCCGGCGCTGTGCCACGCCATACGGATGAACAACGGTCCGTAGTGTCCGAAGTCCGCCGGCCACCAGTCCTGCGACTTCGTCATCAGTTCACGCAGGCTATTCTTCACGGCCTCGAAGTCAAGACTCTTGAACTCTTTAGCGTAGTTGAAACCCTCGCCCATTGGATTGGATTTGGCAGAATGCTGGTGCAGGATATCGAGCTTCAACTGGTTCGGCCACCAGTCTCGGGGCGCCGTGCCGCCGCCGGCAGCGTTTTGGTGAGCCCTGTCCGTCACTGGCGTCTTGCTTTCTTCATTCATAATATTTCCTTCTTTCGTCGTGTGAATTGTTGAACAGCGGCATGGCTGTCACATTCTCTGCCTAAGTATTCAGCTTCGTTGCCGTTTAATGTGGGAAAATAATATCCACCTTTTATCGAATTACTGGAACTGGGACAATGATGGTTAATTGATCGAGGATTGGTAGGCCGATTCTATGGAAATGAATATCTGGGTGTGACAACTTCCTATCCGAAAATATCGGGTTATGATCTGTCCCTTTGGAATTATGGGAATTATAGGGACAGTATACCTAACTATAGTTTACTTTTTTGCGGCTCCAGCTTTTGTGGACATGGCGTAATTTAATATACTTTCCCCAGAACTACCATTTGATGTTCCTATCAACGGGAACTTGAAGTGGCAATAGTTATATAAACTGTCCCCAAAACTTCAAGCTTCATTTTCTCTCATAGATGTAGCGCTCAAACCGCAGGTGGGGATTCTCTACGCGGTCATCGTAAATAATGATGGCGTGCTCCATTTCATGGCCCAGGACATGTGGCGGCATTATGAGATTTCCGGAGTCATCCTGTTTTAAGTCCATCCAGATTTCTATGGGATTTCCGGAAACGGTAATGCCGGCCGACGCCGGACCCCAGTCGGGGTGCTTCTTCCGCCAGTCTCTATCCCAATTCTCTTGTTTTTCCCATCCTTGGCCAAAAGCCCTGATCCTGATCGTCAGCTTGATGTCTACTTTCTTGTCGGTGGGGTAAAGGCTGTTGAACCACTTTTGATAATTGCTAAAACATTGTTTGGGGACAACCGCATCCGCAATGATTTGTTTAGGGGCGGTCACCACATCAAAAAGGTCTGTTACCCTGTTCAGGTCCGTTCTTTTCTCGTACATGATGAGGGCGTGCTCCATAACGTGCCCGAGAACATGTGGAGGTAACACCAGGTTGCCTTGTCCATCTTCCATCAGATCCATCCAAATCTCAATGGGATCCGCCGGTACGGCAGCCGCTGTTTTTAATGGCCCCCAATCCGGATGTTTTGTGAAGTGCTCATTATTCCAAGCAGCTGCTTTATCTGCCTGTTTGCCGAAGGCCCTGACCCTCACTGTGATGGTGTTATCGTATTTCGCCTTTGTTGGACCGGATTTTTCAAACCAGTATTGATATTCATTAAAACATTGCTGGGGAATCTGCGTGCCCCCATGAACATTTTTTACGTGAAGATCCAACTTTGAAGCTGTACATCCGTTGAGCAGAAAAAGTGGGGCAACAAATAATACAGTCACGTATAATTTGATCTTCTGCAGCATATTTTCTCCCTCATACTATCCATATCTGAAATCATAGAATCTTATATTTTTTATAGGATTACCTTCCCTCGTTCAATAAAACTTAATTAAATATAAGTAGATAGAACTTTAATGTCAATAGATATCCATCGCTTTAGTCACTGTAAAGCGGGTCCACCGGCTCGACGATCTGAAGAGTTGTGTTGAACTGTTGCAAAAATGCAATTGTTGAATCCCGATCCAGTTCCATATCATTCTTGCTTTACTGCTGCCTTGCCTTGATGTAGCGTTAGATGTGGAGGTGCAGAAACAAAGACCGTGAGTTACTTGCCTATTGATGACGTGATGCCGCAGATCAAAGACGTGGTCTCCTTGCATCCCTCGGTGGTCCTTCAGGCGCCGCCGGGGTCGGGGAAGACGACGCGGGTTCCTCCGGCCTTGCTCGATGTGATCCCCCCAGCGGCGGGAAGGATCGTCGTGCTGGCCCCCCGGCGGATAGCCGCCGTATCTGCCGCCCGGTGGATGGCGCAGGCTCTGGGAGAGGAGGTAGGCCAAACTATCGGCTATGCCATACGGTTTGACCGCAAGTTCTCAAAAAATACACGCATCGAGATCGTCACCGAGGGCATCCTGACACGGCGCATCCTGGCCGATCCCGGCATGGAAGGTGTGGCCATGGTCATCTTCGATGAGTTTCATGAACGGAGCATCCAGACGGATCTCGCCCTGGCTCTCTGTCTCGATATCCGCAGCGGCCTCCGGGAAGAGCTGAAGCTTCTGGTCATGTCGGCGACTCTGGACATCGGCCCCATTGCCGCCCTCCTGTCAGGCGCCCCCGTCATTGCCGCCGAAGGGCAGGCATTTCCCGTAGAGGAGCGCTACCGCCCTGATATCAGGAACAAGCCCTTCGATGTACGTATTGCCGATGCCGTCCGCGTGGCCCTGCATGAAACGGTGGGCGATATTCTCGTCTTCCTACCCGGTGCAGGTGAAATCCGCCGGGCCGCGGATACGCTGAACAGTACCGTCATTCAGGACAAGGGCGATGTCACCCTTCACCCGCTCTATGGCGATTTGCCTTTCGCAGAACAGGAACGGGCGATCCTGCCGTCCCGGAACCGTAAGGTCGTTTTGGCGACGAATATCGCCGAGACGAGCCTGACCATCGAGGGGGTTCGGGTAGTCATCGACGGCGGCCTGACCCGCCGCCTCCAGTATGATCCGGCGACGGGCATGAACCGCCTGGTCACGGTGAATGTCTCCCGTGCCGCAGCGGATCAGCGCAAGGGCCGGGCGGGGCGCTTCGGACGCGGTGTTTGCTATCGCCTCTATAGCCATCATGCCTATGAGTCCTTTATGCCCTATGCGCTGCCGGAGATGCTTGTCTCGGACCTCGCTACCCTGGCGCTGGAGCTTTCCGCCTGGGGGGTGAAAGATCCCCTTTCGCTCTCCTGGCTCGATCAGCCGCCTGCAGCCGCGTGGGATGCGGCCCGGCTACTGCTCACAGACCTTGATGCCCTGGATGCCAAGGGGACTCTGACGCCCGTAGGGGCGTCCATGGCCCGCCTGCCCTTGCACCCCCGTCTTTCCCGTTTGTTGCTGAAGGCGGCCGATTTCGGCAACCTTAGTCTGGGGGCCGATCTGGCGGCTCTTCTGTCCGAACGGGATATCCTTCGCCGCAGTCTTATTGCTGCAGAGCAGCCTGATGCATCGGATATCAGCGGGCGGCGAGATATCCTTCATGCCTGGCGGAAAGACAGAAAAGCCCCCGGAGGCGCGGACCCCTCGGCCATGCGGACCGTTGCGGATGTATCAAAGCAGCTCTTGCGGCTTCTGTCCGGAAAAGTCAGCCCTGAGAATAGCCCGGACGACGATATGATCGCCCGCCTTCTCCTGAGCGCCTATCCCGACCGGATCGCCAAAAGACGGGAAGACGCCGTTGACCGGTATCTCCTGAGCTCGGGCCGGGGTGTGAGGCTCTCCGGCTCTGGCGGCCCGGCCCGAAGCTCCTATCTCGTCGCCTGCCATGTCGATGGTGGGGAAAAGGCCGAAGGGACGGTTCATATCGCAGAGCCAGTCACGGAAGTTCTGATTCGGAAAGAAATGAAGGAACACATCGAGACCTTGCGCCGTATATCGTGGGATAAACGGGAGGGCCGCATCATCTCGATACTGGAAGAGCGCCTGGGTGCCATTACGCTTTCATCGAAACCCTTTAACGCAACCGACGAAGAGGCGGCCGCCCTTGTCTGTGAAGCGATACGATCATCCGCGGCCACTCTTCGTTTCAACGCTGCAACCCGTCAATTCCAGGGCCGTATCGCCCTTATGGGCCGTACTTTTCCTGAAGAAGACTGGCCCGATCTTTCGGAGGAAGCCCTTGTTGCCGCACCGGAGGAGTGGTTGCTTCCCTTTCTCGGTCGCATGCGAACTCAGCAACAGCTTGACGCCATCGATCTGCTGCCGCCCCTTGCGGCCCGCCTTTCCTGGGATCAACGACGGCTTCTCGACGAGCGGGCGCCCAAGGCCCTGATCGTGCCCAGTGGGCATTCAGTGACGCTTGATTACACGGCAGGCGATATCCCGGTTCTTGCCGTTAAATTACAGGAAATGTTCGGTCTTGCCGATACGCCGAGCATTGCATGTGGACGGGTCAAGGTCCTTATTCATCTCCTGTCGCCAGCCCGCCGCCCCGTCCAGATCACCCGGGATTTGAAAGGCTTTTGGAACGACGGCTACGTGCAAGTGAAAAAGGAGCTCAAAGGACGCTATCCGAAACATCCCTGGCCGGACGATCCCTGGAATGCGGTTCCCACGAGGCGGGTCTCGCCGCCTCATCGGACAAAGCGCACCCCATCCCCCTCCTGACCACCTCCTTGAAGGGGATGGAACAGAGATTGAACATTTCAATGATCATGATATCTTACCAGGGGCGGGGGGGCTGAGGAAGCTGTATCGTAATTCAAATATTTGTAACATTCGACTTGTTGTAGTCCAGACCTTTAGGTCTGCGGTTCTGATTTAAGGAAGTCAAAATTACAAATTATTTGCAGGACTGAAGTCCTGCGCTACATTCAAATCGATTAGAAAAACGAATCGCGACAAAATCTTTTGGTCAGATGCGCATCAAAGTCTTTTGATCTTTATGGTGGATTTGGGTTCACAGACCTTTTTGACAATGCCGGACTAATCTGCTAAATAAGCCGGACTGAACGGATATTTAATATCAAGTTGCTTTCAAAAGGATATCGAGACGGCAAAAAGAGGCGACTTTGGCGTATGGTTCATACGCCGGGAAGCCGATGACAAAGCCGATTAAGATGGCGGAATGAAGGCGATTTGGCATAAGGAGTCTTCCCATGTCGCGTCTCGGTATCATATCCGGCACCATCACCCTCCATGGCATCGTCGATAATCCCGAAGATGTCAGGATCAATACTCACTTCGGCCCGGCCCAGGTCTTCCTGACCGACCGGGTGGCCTTTATTCCCCGTCACGGCACGGGGACAAGCGGGCACATTCTTCCCCATCTTGTCAACCACGGGGCAAACCTCTCAGCCCTGAAGTCCCTGGGCGTAGAAGAGGTGATTGCCGTTAATTCCACGGGATCCCTAAAAATGGCATTGAAGCCGGGTATGCTTGTCGTTCCGGATGATTTCATCATGTTGTCGCCGGGACCAACGGTTGTTCAGGATAAACCTGTTCATGTGACGCCGGGACTGGACTCCCTTGTCCGGGAGCGGTGGCTCGCGGCGGCCCGTGACTGCAATATGGATATCAGGGATGGCGGCGTTTACTGGCAGACTGCAGGACCCCGTTTTGAAACAAAAGCTGAAATCCGATTCATGGCCCCGTTTGCCGACCTGGTCGGGATGACCATGGCCTCCGAGGCGATTGTTGCCAAAGAGCTGGATCTGGCCTATGCATCTTTATGCTCAATCGACAATTATGCCAACGGTCTGGTAAGTGAACCCCTGAACATTGATGAAATCGTGCGCTGCTCCCGCCTGAATGCGGTTGCCGTCGTCAAGATTATTATGCGGTATCTGGAAAGGAGGATGTTATGATTTTTTCGAAACGGGGTGACAAAGGGGAAACTAGCCTTCTGGGAGGGGGGCGAGTGCCGAAATTTGATCTTCGACCCGAGACTTACGGCGTACTCGACGAAGCGAGTTCTGTTCTCGGCGTGGCCAAGGCCATGTCCAAGGCGCCGCGAATCAGGGAGATCATCCTCAGCGTCCAGAAAGACCTCCTCACATTGGGCGCCGAACTCTCCAGCCTTCCCGCTGATGCGCCGAAACTGGCTGTACGTATCGGCGAGGCCGATGTGCAGCGTCTTGAAGACCTGATCGACGATTTGGAAAAAAGTGTCGTTCTCCGCCGTGAATTCATTTTTCCTGGGGAAACGGTTCTCTCCGCCCAGATCGACGTGGGGCGAACGGTTATCCGTCGAGCTGAACGGCAGGCGGCACGGGCAAAACATGAAGGACTGGTCGATAATCCCCATCTTCACGAGTACCTAAACCGCTTGGCCGATATGCTTTTCGTCCTGGCTCGGTACGAGGAACAGCAAAATAAGACCGAAGGCTAAAGGCTGACGGCTGAAGGATTGTGGGTGGATTTCTATCAGACTGTAGGGTGGATGAAGCGAAGCGCATCCACCATTCGCTTTATTTCGAGTTCATTCAGAAACAGATGCAACAGACGCCTTCCGGTCAGGCCAGATTGGACCAGGGTGTCCGGAAGATGGATCGGAATCAGAAAGCGCCCAATTGACAGGGTTTGACCTTGAGCTTCAGGGCCTCGCAGGCGGCGGCGATTTTCATCCTCGGCATCTTGAAGGTTTCGGCGATTGACCAGGCGGCAACGCAAGGAAGTCGTCCGTTAACCAGGGCCAGGCGGATGGCTTCTTCCAGGTCGGGTGATACGTCGGACGCCGGTTTGACGATGCGGCTCTCCGGCGCATACCCGAAAAGCCCCAATTGACAGCGGGAAATGCGAATCCCCAGGAGATCCAGGGCTACCCCCGTTTGTTCCATCGTCACCTGAAGGCGATTTACCAGATCCTCTGCCTGAAGGCACGAGAATTCGCCTTCCACAGCGGTGCCCTTAATAGATTCGGCGATACGGGGATCGGCCTTTTCCCCGGGTTTCCGTTTAGCGGCAAAAGATCCTGCGTCTTTTTTCATTCTCTGGCTCCTCCCGTTATTTCGCGTTGTGCGAGGGTTCAACGCCGGAAAGGATTTCCGGGCCAAGGGTCCTGAATCCGTTAGCATCGATGATCTTTTCCGCCTTTTCCAGTTGATCCACGTCTAAGACAAAGACAGCCTTGACCTGATTTTCCAGAACGAACCCATAGGCATTGTTGACGTTTATGCCCTCGTGGAACAAAAGCTGGGCCAGACGGTCAAGCGCCCCCGGCTGATCGTCAATAAGGACGGCCAGGACATTGCGGAGCTTTGCCAGCATACCCGCTTTGGTCAGGGCTTCTTGTGCCTTCCGGGGATGATCGACGATCAGGTTGATGACGCCGAAGGTATCCGACGTGGCGATGGTCGTGGCACGGATGTTGATGCCTTCCTGAGCCAGGATGTGTGTCACGGCGCTGATTTTTCCCGGCTTATTCTCTGCAAAAATGGATATTTGACTAGCGATCATGGTATGGCTCCTTTCGAGAAAGGTATTGTTAAGTACCGTGTAACGTTTATTTTCTTTGTAGAGTGGAACAAGCGAAGCGGTTCCACCTGCGGATGGTGGATGCGCTTTGCTTCATCCACCCTACAGTGGTGCGAAAAATATGATGTTACGCCGTACTGGGCATTTTTGAACAGCCTGCCCAAGATTGAGTTGGCTGTCATAATGAAGGACGCAGCATATGGATTTTTTTCTATGCCGTCAATCTTTTCGGTTGTCGACGACCCTCACAGCTTTACCTTCCGTGCTAGGCAGGCTGCCCGGCTCCACCAGATCAACCTTGGGCGTGATCAGGATATCGCTCTTCAAAGCCTCCACGATCTGCCGGCGCAATTGCTCCAGGTGTCTCAATTCGCCGTCGAAAACGAGCCTTTCCACCTCGACCTTGACGGTCATGAGGTCATTATAGCCTTCCCGGTCGAGAATGATAAGAAAATTCTTCCCGACGCCGCTTATCTCCATGAGCTTCTTCTCGATCTGAATGGGGAAGATATTGACACCTTTCAAGATCAGCATGTCATCCGTTCTCCCCGTAATCCGTTGAATGCGCCGGTGGGTCCTGCCGCATGGGCATGGTTCCGGCAGGATACGCGTCAGGTCTTTTGTCCGGTATCGCAGGATGGGCATACCCTCCCGCATGAGGGTTGTCATGACAAGCTCCCCTTCTTCACCGTCGGGGACGGGTTCCAGAGTCTTGGGGTCGAGGATTTCAACGATAAAATTGTCTTCCCAGATGTGGAGGCCGTTTTGGCAGGGGCACTCAAAAGCGACACCGGGGCCATTCATTTCCGAAAGGCCATAGGAGTTGTAGGCCTTGAATCCATAGATCTCTTCAATCTTCTGCCGCATCTTTTCCGAGTGGGGCTCGGCGCCGACAAAAGCGATTTTCACGGACGTTCCCTTCGGATCTTCATGAATTTCTTCAAATACGGTGGACAAATGAAGGGCGTAACTGGGGATAATATGGATGACCGTCGTTTCAAAATCGTGCATGAGCTGGATTTGGCGTTTGCTGTTGCCCGATCCGGCAGGGATGATCAGGGCGCCGATCTTTTCCGCCCCGTAGTGAAATCCCAGTCCCCCTGTGAATAGCCCGTAGGTCATCATATTCTGAAAAATATCACTTTTGCGCATGCCTGTCATATACATGCATCGAGCCAGAAGGTTCGTCCAGGCGTCCAGGTCTCTTTGCGTGTGGAAGATGACCGTCGCCCGTCCCGTCGTTCCAGATGACGAATGCATGCGGACCAGATCGTCCTTCGAGGAAGCGAGTAAACCATAAGGCCAGCTTTCCCGCAAGTCGTCCTTTGTGGTCAGGGGGATTTTTGACAAGTCGCTAAGGGATTTTATACTGCCGGGTTTGATGCCTAGCTCGGCGAATCGCTTTTTATAAAAAATAGATGTGGCTGCCTGATAAAGGGTCTTCTGCAGGCGTCCGAACTGCAAGGCTTCAAGGTCCTTTCTCTGAATTGTTTCGATATCTTTTTCCCAGTACATAAGTGGAACCTCCGAGATATAACGTCATGGGCGCGCACCCTCGCCGATGAAATCCCTACTCCGTGTGCAGGTTTTTATCAAGGCCATTTTTAATATTATTGTCGAGAGTAAATAGACTTGTCCGGTTTTGTAGCAAATGAATTGTCCGCTTTTACTGTTCTTGAATGGAGGGTCATTTAAGAGCAGGAGGTGAGCGGCGGATGTTCGCTTTCCTCGTTCGTGGTTCTTGTCGTGGAG